>NZ_JARAKC010000002.1:0-744530 GCF_049887195.1 Mesorhizobium abyssinicae | reverse complement strand
CGCTGTGCCGCAACGACGATTGCCTCAGCATCGGCAGCATCGTTTTTCTGCCTTTTCACAAAGGGCCGCACATATTGCGGCGCGATCAGTTTCACCTCATGGCCAAGCTTGACCATTTCCCGCGCCCAGTAGCTCGCGCTACCGCATGCTTCCATCACAACCACAGCAGACGGCTGGCATGCCATGAACTGCCGGAACCGTGACCGCGTCAGCTTCTTACGGAATTTCAAATGCCCCGTCATTGTCGCGCCGTGAAGCTGGAAAGCGTTCTTTGCCAGGTCCACCCCGATCATTGTATCTTCCATTTGCCGTCCTCTCCTTTTCGTGGCGTTGAACACCACGACCTTGGCACATTGCGATGCCGTCTGGGGAGGGCGGCAACCATCCCATCTTCTGCTGCGCCGTGTAGCTGTAGGAGGTGTAGAGCCAGATCCACGGCGAAACGTCGGCGATGTGCTTTTCGAACTCGGCGAAGATCGCCTTGCGCTTTTCCGGATCGGTCTCGGCGCGGCCCTTCTGCATCTGGCTGTCCAGCGTGTCGTCGATGTAGTTGGCCACCTTCTGCAGATTGCCGGCTTTGGTCCAGTAGCGGTTGTACATTGTGTAGGGGTCGGCCCTGCCGCCATTGAGCGCCACCGCCATGTCGAAATCGCCCTTCAGCCAGGCGTCGACGTAAACGTTGAGCTCCATCATCTTGATGTCGAGCTTGACGCCGATCTCGGCGAGCTGCGACTGGATGACCTGGGCTTCCGCCGCCGCCGTCGGCGGCTCGCCGGTGGCGCCGATCACGGTCGCCGAAAAGCCGTCGGCAAAGCCGGCTTCGGCCATCAGCTTCTTCGCCTTCTCGACGTCGCGCTTGTAGCAGAACAGCTGGCCGGGATCGGTGGCCATCGAGGGAATGGTCAGCGGCCCGGTCACCTTGCCCTCGCCGAGCGAGGCGGTGTCCAGCACCTCCTGCCGGTCGATGGCGCAGGAGATCGCCTGCCGCACCTTCAGCTCGGTCATCGGCTTGCGCGACGGGTTGAGCTGCAGCACGTGATAGGCAAGCACCGGCACGCGGTTGAGCTGCAGGCTGGCTTCCTTCGGCACCAGCGTGGCGACCAGCGGGTCGTTGAGCAGCGCGAAGTCGATCTGCTTGGTGCGCATCGCCGCCAGGATCGCCGTCTCGTCCGGCAGCACGCTGATCTCGATGCCGTCGACGCCGGTGGCGCCGCCGGCCCAGTCCTTGTTGGCGCTGAGCACTTCCTTGGCATTCGGATCCCATTTGTCGAGCTTGAACGGGCCGGAGCCGATCGCCTTGGTCCCGATCGAGCCGGCGGCGATCTCGCTTGCCGGAACGATGGCCGCGTTGACGTCGCTCATCGCCGTCAGCAGCGGCACGTCCGGCTGCGACAGATGGAAGACGACACTCGCCGGATCGGGCGTGTCGATGCTGGCGATCGACAGGAAATTGGCGCGGGCCGCAGCACCCGTCTTCTCGTCGAGGATACGCTCGAACGAGGCCTTCACGTCGGCCGAGGTGACAGCGGCGCCGTTCTGGAACTTGGCCTTCGGGTTGAGCTTGAAGCTCAGTTCCTTGCCGTCGGCCGAGAACTGCCAGCTATCGGCGATCGCCGGCACGATCTTCAGGCTGGCATCGACCCTGACCAGCGGTTCATAGACCAGCTCCAAGAGCCTCAGCGACGAAAAGGCGGTCTGCTTGTGCGGATCGAGCCCGGTGGCGTCCTGCGCCCAGGCCATGTGCAGCGTTGCCGCGCTTGCCTCCAACGGCGCGGCGGCGATGCCGACCAGCGCCGCAAGCGCCATGCCCGAAATCAGTTTCCTCGTCAGATCCTTGACCATTGTCGTCTCCCATTTCGTTCGACCTTGCTTTGCAATTCCGCGGACCGCTTCAAAGGGGCAGGCGCCCCGGACTGTCGGCCCAGTTTTCTCATGCGGCTTCACGCCGTCTTTTCGCTGATCACCTTGCGCAGGAACCCTCCCGCCTTGCCGAGCGCCTCACGCGCATCTTCCACGCCCATGCCGGTAATCACCATCAGGATTGCCAGCTTCACGTCCTTGTCCGTCGCCTCCAGCGCCTGCCGTGCCTGCTGCGCCGTGCAGCCGGTCGTCTGCATGATGATGCGGACGGCCCGCGCCACCAGCTTCTTGTTGGACGGATTGAGGTCGACCATCAGGTTCTGGTAGCTCTTGCCGATGCGGATCATGCTGGCGGTGGTCAGCATGTTGAGGACCAGCTTCTGCGCGGTGCCCGACTTCAGCCGGGTCGAGCCGGTAAGCACCTCCGGACCGACGACCGGCGAGATGGCGATGTCGGCAATGCCGGCGATGGTCGAGCGCGGATTGCAGGACAGCGCCACCGTCGTCGCGCCCACGTCCTTGGCGTAGTTGAGCCCGCCAATGACGTAGGGCGTGCGGCCGCTGACGGCGATGCCGACCACCACGTCGTCGGCGGTGAGGACGATATCCCGCAGGTCCTCCGCGCCCTGCTTCGGATCGTCCTCGGCGCCTTCGGCGGCGCGCACCAGCGCTTCGGCACCGCCGGCGATGAGGCCGATCACCATATCTTCGGGAACGCCGAAGGTCGGCGGGCATTCGGAGGCGTCGAGGACGCCCAGCCGGCCGCTGGTGCCGGCGCCGATATAGATCAGCCGAGCGCCCTTCTGGAAGGCTTGCACGATCCGGTCGACGGCCATCGCTATCTCCGGGATGACCTTCTCGACGGCGGCGGCGACGCCCTTGTCCTCGTCATTGATCCGGCGCAACACGTCGGCGGTGGGCAACAGGTCGATGTCCATCGTGCGCGGGTTCCGGTCCTCGGAAACCAACCGCTCCAGCTCGGACATCAAGCCGTGTTCGCTCATCCGCTTGCTTTCAAACGCTGCCTTTCGGCAGGGAATCTGATGCAGCACCGGACGCCGACCAGTGCCGCAGTCGCGGCATTGGCGCTCATATTTGTGGCCGGTTCTGCTTCGTTAACTTTTTAGAATTCAATATTCGCAGCGTCAACGACAGAGTGGAATAAAATATTCCTATCGACGAGACGCGTCAGCGACCGGCGAGGGACCTTTTGGCCAGGATGATCGCTCCCGAAACGGCATCGCCGTCGGCGGGCTTCAGACGCCGGCGCACGTCGGGCGCGAGCCACGGCTCGAGCGGGCTGGACAGGCCCCCGAGCAGCGTCACCCGCGGCGCGCCCTTGTCGAACAGCACCCGCACGAAAGTGTTGACCTGCTCGGCCGCGCTCTGCACGATCCGCCGCCCGGCCGCGTCGCCCTGGTCGGCATGGCGGATCACCATCGGCGCCAGCGCCGCGTAGTCGGTGGCGCTGGCGCGGTCCATCCAGGCGACGGCCTCCATCGGATCGTCCTTGAAGCGCTGCATGACTTCGGCGAGCAGCGCCGTCCGCTCGTGGCGTCCGTCATGGGCGCGCAGGGCAAGCCGCACCGCCTTGAGGCCGAGGTCAGCGCCGCTGCCTTCGTCCGAGATCGGAAAACCGTAGCCGCCGACGCGCAGGTCGCGCCCGTCGACGAAGCCGAGCCCGATCGAGCCGGTGCCGGCAATGACGATGGCGCCGTCCTGGCCCGAATGCGCGCCAAGGCAGGCCCCGACCCCGTCGCTGACGAAAGCGATGCTGGCGAAAGGATGCGCGATCGCCTTGAGCGCCTCCAGCGCACCCTTGCGGCCGATGCCGGCGAGGCCGATGCCGGCGCGGATCCGGGCGATCTCCGCCGGCCCGAAACCGGCCTCGTCGATCGCCGCGCCGAAGGCCCGCGAGACGGAGGCCCAGGCTGGCTCGATGCCGAGCCGCGTCGTCGCCGGGCCGGACAGGCCTTGCCCGAGAACGGTTCCCGCCTCGTCCTCGATGCGGGCCCGGCAGCCGGTGCCGCCGCCGTCGACGCCGAGGAAGAAATGCGGCGAGCCCGCATCGGCGCTCATCTCCCGATCCGCTCGATCTCGGCGCCGCAGAGACGCAGCTTGCGGTCGAGCTGCTCATAGCCGCGGTCGAGATGGTAGACGCGGTTGATGATCGTCTCGCCTTCCGACACCAGCGCCGCCAGCACCAGGGAGACCGAGGCGCGCAGATCCGTCGCCATCACCTGGGCGCCTCGCAGCTTTTCGCCGCCGCGCACCAGCGCCGTCGTGCCCTGCAGCTTGATGTTGGCGCCGAGCCGCGTCAGCTCCGGCACGTGCATGAAACGGTTCTCGAAGATCGTCTCGCGCAACAGCGAGGCGCCGTCGGCACAGCACATCAGCGCCATGAACTGCGCCTGCAGGTCGGTCGGAAATCCCGGATAGGGCTCGGTGGTGACGTCGACCGCCTTGAGCGGTCCGTCGCGCGACACGATCAGCCCACGATCGCCTGGCCAGATTTTCACCCCGGCGGCCTCCAGCAATTGCACCACCGATGCCATGTGCTCCAACCTGGCATGGGTGAGCTCAAGCTGGCCGCCGGTGATGGCCGCCGCGACCGCATAGGTGCCAGCCTCGATGCGATCGGGGATGATGTCATGCGTGGCGGCGCGCCAGCTGGTGCCGCCCTCGATCAGGATGCGGTGCGTGCCGGCGCCCTCGATGCGCGCGCCCATGGCGTTGAGGCAGGCGGCAAGGTCCGCCACTTCCGGCTCGCGCGCCGCGTTGAGGATCTCCGTCTCGCCCTTGGCCGTCGTCGCCGCCATCATCGCCGTTTCGGTCGCGCCGACCGAAGGCGAGCTGAGCACGATGCGCGCGCCCTTGAGGCCGTTCGGCGCCGAGGCGACGATCGATCCGCCCTCGATTCCGATATCGGCGCCGAGCGCGGCGAGCGCCGCGACATGCATGTCGACCGGCCGGGCACCGATGGCGCAGCCGCCCGGCAGCGACACCCTGGCATGGCCGAAGCGGGCAAGCAGCGGCCCCAGCACCAGCACGGTGGCGCGCATTTTTCTGACCGTGTCATAGGACGTTTCCGCGGAAACGGCGGCACCGGTGTCTATCGTCGCCGCGTGCGCGGACCTGGTGACCACGGCGCCATGCAGGCCGACGACGCCCAGCATGTTCTCGACGTCGGTTACGGAAGGCAGGTTGGTCAGCTGCAGCGGATAGGGGCTGAGCAGTGCCGCAGCGATCTGCGGCAGCGCCGCGTTCTTGGCGCCCGAGATCGTCACCGCGCCCTCGAGCCGCTTTCCGCCGATGATCCGCAATTTGTCCATGCCGACTCCCGGTTCGATCCGCTTCCATTGACACTCGATCGACCATTCTTGGCTGTCAATTGAAATTGGAATAATTTATTCCATGCTAAGGCATTGCCAACCGCGATGGGCGGCTGGTGACCAGCGCAAGGGAACTCGATGTCCGTCCTGAAGAAGATCGAGGCCAAGCTCGAGACGATGGCGCAGGGCGATCGCGAGATCGGCCGCTACATCGTCGACAATCCCGATCAGATGCTGCGCCTGTCGACGGCTGCGCTCGCGGCCGAGATCGGCCGCAGCCAGTCGAGCGTCGTCAAGTTCAGCCAGAAGCTCGGCTATGCCAGCTATCAGGAGCTGAAGCTCGCCGTCAGCGAGGCCAAGGCGCAGGAATGGCAGGTGCCGGCCGGCGTCATCCACGGCTCGATCGAGGTCGGCGACAGCCATCAGGTCATCCTCAAGAAGCTGATCGGCAGCAAGCTTCTGTCGATGCAGCAGACCGTTGCCGCCAACAGCGAGCGGATCCTTTCCCGGGCGCTGGACCTGCTCGATCGCGCGCGCCGCATCCATCTGGTCGGCGTCGGCGCCTCCTCGCTGGTGGCACGCGATTTCTCCTACAAGCTGATGAAGCTCGGCCGCAATGTCCTGCACGACAGCGACAGCCACATCCAGATGGCCAATGTCTCGACGCTTGGGCCGGATGACGTGCTGTTCGCGCTCTCCCATTCCGGCGCCAGCATCGAAACCTTGCGCATCGCCGAGCTGGCCCGCAAGCGCGGCACCACCGTGATCGCCGTCACCGGCCTGCACGACAATCCGCTGAGCCGCGTCGCCAACATCCGCCTCTACACCATCGCCGACGAGGAGCGCGCCCGTTCCTCCTCGATCACCGCGCGCGACGCGCAGCTGACCCTGACCGACCTTCTGTTCCTGCTGCTGGTGCAGCGCCAGCCCGACGCCAACGACCATATCCACAACAGCGAGGCGGCGGTCTCGGTGCTGAAGGCGGAACGGTCCTAGTAAGTCGCGCAACCCGGGTTGAGCCAGGCAGTTCGGGTTTGCATGCCAGCTTCTTGCACGGTAGGCCTTTGGTATCCACGTCCTCCTGACGCAGGCACCGGAGCAGGCTTTTCTTGCCTCTTGTCGTCGAAGGCGCGACGCTGCAGGCGGAAAGACGTTTGCAAGGAGGACAACATGGCAACCGATATCGCGGTGATCGCAGGCGCGGGGCAGGGCTTGAGCGCCTCCCTGGCGCGTCTCCTGACCAAGGAGGGATTTCGGGTGGTGCTGGCCGCGCGCAACACCGGCAAGCTCGCCTCGCTGGTCGAAGAAACCGGCGCGCTGGCCGTCGAGACCGACGTCGCCGATGCTGCGTCGGTGGCCAGGCTGTTCGAGGCCGCCGACAAGGCGGGCCCTCTTGCGCTTGCCGCCTTCAATGCCAGCGGACGCACGCGCGGACCGATCGCCGAGCTCGACCCGGACGCGGTGAAACAGGCGCTGCTGATCGGCGCCTACGGCGGCTTCCTCGTCGGCCAGCAGGCGGCGCGGCGGCTGCTGGCGCGCGGTTCCGGCTCGATCCTGTTCACCGGCGCCACGGCCAGCCTCAAGGGTTTTTCCGGATCGGCCGGTTTCGCCATGCCGAAATTCGGCCTGCGCGGACTGGCGCAGTCGATGGCGCGCGAGCTCAGCCCAAAGAACATCCACGTTGCGCATTTCATCATCGACGGCCAGATCGAGCCGCCCGGACAGGCGACCGAGCCGGACCGGCCGGATCGCCGCCTGTCGCCGGACGCGATCGCCGAGACCTATCTCGCGGTCCATCGCCAGCATCGCAGCGCCTGGAGCTTCGAGGTGGAGCTCAGGCCCTGGGTCGAGACGTTCTGACTTCCCGACCGTGGTCGCGCCGCCGATTCCAGGCGGCGCCTCCCGCCGCTCACCCGCACCCCGGCGGGCGTGCTCGCTGTCGTGAAATCTTTGAGAGAATATTTCCTGCTCTGCTCCTGAGAAGAAAAGCAGTTCTTTGATCGGACGCCAAGCATTGCCGATGCTGTCATCAAGGCTTCGCATTCCGCCAAGCCGAAACGATTTCAGGATCGCAAGGAAAGAACCATGTCCGGACACGGCAACGCTTCAAAAACTCTCGTTACGTCAATCACCAGGCGCGCCGGACTTGCGGCGCTTCTTGCCTCGGCGCTTGCCGTTGTCGGCCTCACAACGCCGACGCCCTCCTTCGCCGAGGACAAGAAGGCGATCAAGGTCGGCATCATCAGCGGCGAGGACGAGGATGTCTGGCGCGTCGTCGTCGCCCAGGCGGCCGAGAAAGGCCTCACCATCGAGACCGTCGTCTTCAACGACTACACCCAGCCCAACGAGGCGCTGGAACGCGGCGAGATCGATGCCAACGCCTTCCAGCACAAGCCCTATCTCGACAACCAGATCAAGACACAGGGCTACCACATCGTCCCCGTCGGCTATACCGGCGTCTGGCCGATCGGCCTCTATTCGAAGAAATACACCAAGGTCGCCGACCTGCCGGAAGGCGCCGTCATCGGCCTGCCCAACGATCCGTCCAACGAGGGCCGCGCCCTGCATGTGCTGCAGAACGAGGGCGTGATCAAGCTGAAGGACGGCACCGGCATCCTGGCGACCACTGCCGACATTTCGGAAAACCCGAAGAAGGTCGCCATCAAGGAACTCGATGCCGGCATCGTTGGCCGCTCGGTCGAGGATCTCGACGCCGCCGTCGTCAACACCGACTGGGCGTTGAAGAGCGGCCTCGGTCCCGACAACCGCATTGCCCAGGAGCCGGTGGCCGACAATCCCTACCGCAACTTCATCGCCGTCAAGGTCGGCAGCGAGAACGAACCCTGGGTGAAGACGCTGGTCGCGTCCTACCAGAACGAAACGGTGAAGGCCGAATTCGACAAGGTCTACAATGGCACCGGCATCAGCGCCTATTGATCGGCGCCTGGCTTGCAGCAGCAGGCGGCCCGCTGTTCGGCGGGCCGCCATCGCGTTTGCGGATCGCTGAAACGGAAACAAAGATGAACCAGCATGTCACGGCCGAAGTGGCCGATCCGGCGCACAGCCCTCCGGCAGATCGGGAAGATGTCGTCCGCCTCGTCGATCTGAAGCGGCGCTTCGGTGCGACGCCGGCGCTCGACGGCGTCTCGCTGACGGTGCGCAAGGGCGAGATATTGGGCATTATCGGCCGCAGCGGTGCCGGCAAGTCAACGCTGATCCGCTGCCTGAACGGGCTGGAGCGGCCGGATTCCGGCGAGGTCGTCATCGAGGGCCGCGAGATCGGCGGGCTCGGCGAGCGCGAACTGCAGCCGCTGCGCCGCCGCATCGGCATGATCTTCCAGCATTTTAATCTGCTCTCGGCCAAGACCGTCGAGGACAATGTGGCGCTGCCGCTCAAGATCGAGGGCCGGCCCAGGGCCGAGCGTCTGGCGCGTGCGACTGAACTCCTGGAACTCGTCGGCCTGTCGGAGAAAGCAAAAGCCTATCCGGCCGCGCTGTCGGGCGGCCAGAAGCAGCGTGTCGGCATTGCCAGGGCGCTCGCCGCGCGTCCCGCGCTGTTGTTGTCCGACGAGGCGACCTCGGCGCTCGACCCGGAGACGACGCGCTCGATCCTCGCGCTGCTCAAGGACATCAACCGGCGGCTCGGCCTCACCATCCTGCTCATCACCCACGAGATGGAGGTGATCCGCTCGATCGCCGACCGCGTCGCGGTGATCGATGCCGGGCGGATCGTCGAGGAAGGCCCTGTCTGGTCGGTCTTCGCCGATCCGAGGTCAGAGATCACCAGGAGCCTGCTCGGCGGCATCCGGCCGCAACTGCCTGATGAGATCGCCAGCCGGCTCGTTCCGGCAGGCGGCGGCGAGACGATCCTGAGGATCGATGTCGCCGGCGAGGCCGCGCGCGGCCCGCTGCTGTCGGACCTTGCCACCGCGGTGCCGGGACCGTTTCGCCTCGTCCATGGCGGCATCGATCATGTCCAGCAGCAGCCCGTCGGCACGCTGTTCCTCGCGGTGCCCGGCAACGATGCAAAGCATCTGTTGGAAGTCATTGCGTTCCTGAAGACCCGCGAGGCGCGGGTGGAGGTGCTTGGCCATGTCGCCGGTTCTGTTTGAGCTTCTCATCCGTTCGATCTGGGAAACGGTGCTGATGACCGGAGCCTCCGGCCTCATCTCGCTGGTCTTCGGCCTGCCGCTCGGCCTGGCGCTGGTCGCCACCGATCGCGGCGGCATCGCCGAAAGCCTGTGGGTGAACCGCATCCTCGGCGGCGTCGTCAACGGCTTCCGTTCCGTCCCCTTCATCATCCTGCTCGTCGCCTTGATCCCGGTCACGCGGCTGATCGTCGGCACCTCGATCGGTACTTGGGCGGCCATCGTGCCGCTGGCGATCGCCGCCACGCCCTACTACGCGCGCATCGCCGAAGTGTCGCTGCGCGAGGTGGACCACGGACTGATCGAGGCGGCGCGCGCCATGGGCGGCAACCGCTGGACGATCATCCGCGAGGTGCTGGTGCCGGAGGCGCTGCCGGGCATCGTCGCCGGCTTCACGGTGACCCTGGTGACGCTGGTCGGCGCCTCGGCCATGGCCGGCGCCATCGGCGCCGGCGGGCTTGGCGATCTCGCCATCCGCTACGGCTACCAGCGCTTCGAGACCAGCGTCATGGTCGCCGTGGTCATCGTCCTGATCATCCTTGTCTGCGGCATCCAGTGGGCGGGCGACCGGCTGGTCGCCAGGCTGGATCGACGCTGATGATGGGAGGGCCGGAAGTTCTTTGCCCGCCGGCAGCGGAATGCAGCGCCGGCTTTGCGTCATTCGCGCCGAGATTGGATCGTGCGTTGCTTGGGCCGGGGCCGCGCGCATGGCATCGTGGGGCGGGGTCGCATAGTGCCGCGAAAGGAGCCTGACCATGGCCAGAATTATCCCCGTGCTCGATCTCGACCGCCTCGACCAGGGCGCCTCGGAACGGCGGACCTTTCTGTTCGACCTGCGCACGGCCGCGCGCGACGTGGGCTTCTTCTATCTCTCCGGCCACGGCATATCGGCTTCTGAAATCTCCGACGTGCTCGATGCCTCGCGGCGGTTCTTCGCCTTGCCGGAGGCCGACAAGCTGGCGATCGAAATGGTCAAATCCTCGCAATTCAGGGGCTATACGCGCGCCGGCGGCGAGCTGACCAAGGGCAAGGCCGACTGGCGCGAGCAGCTCGACATCGGCGTCGAGCGGCCGACGATCGCGCAGTGGCCGGGCGTTCCAGCCTGGACGCGCTTGCAGGGGCCGAACCAGTGGCCGCACGCCCTGCCGGAGCTGAAACCGGCGCTACTTGCCTGGCAGAGCAAGGCGACCGAGGTGGCGATCCGCCTTCTCAAGGCCTTCGCGCTCTCGCTCGACCAGCCGGAAGACGCCTTCGATGCGATCTATCGCGACGAACCCAACCATCGCATGAAGATCGTGCGCTACCCCGGCCGCGACGCCACCGGCGACGACCAGGGCGTCGGCGCCCACAAGGACGGCGGCTTCCTGACGCTGCTGCTGCAGGACGAGAACAAGGGGCTACAGGTCGAGTACAGTGGCAATTGGGTGAATGTGGACCCGATCCCGCAGACGCTGGTGGTCAACATCGGCGAGCTGCTCGAACTGGCCTCGAACGGCTATCTGCGGGCGACCGTCCACCGCGTGGTGACGCCGCCGCGCGGTGTCGAGCGCATTTCGGTGCCGTTCTTCTTCAGCGCCCGGCTCGATGCAACGATCCCGCTGCTCGACCTGCCCGAGGACCTGGCGGCGGAGGCGCGCGGTCCGGCAAGCGACCCCGACAATCCGCTGTTTCGCGACGTCGGGACCAATGTGCTGAAGAGCCGCCTGCGTTCCCACCCGGATGTGGCGCGCCGGCACTATGCCGATCTGCTGGAGGCGGCAGCGGCTGGCTGAGGCCGCGGTCCTGCTTGCGCGATATTATTTCGCGGTTCGGCTGATATTTGGAATTCTGTTCGTCGCAAACTCACCGGTCAAAGCCCACATAGGATATATCGTTCGGCGTTCTCCTCCCATTGCGCCGAACGGTGTTCCCCTCTGAAGGTTTGACCTTCATTTCTGGCCGGGCCGCATTCGCGCCCGGCCTTTTTTCTTTCGGGATGGGTGCTGTCAGGCAAAGGCGATGCGGATGGTTCCGTACGGGCCGAAATCGGCGGCTATCTGGTCGCCGTGACGGCATTCCACCGGCCGGATGAAGGAGCCGGACAGCACCACCTCTCCGGCGGAGATGCGCATGCCGTACTGATGCAGCCGGTTGGCGAGCCAGGCGATACCTCTCGCCGGATGGTCGAGCACGCCGGCGCCAAGCCCGGTCTCCTCGACCTCGCCATTGCGCGACACGATGGCGCCGATCCAGCGCAGGTCCGCCTCGCGCGGCCCGGCCGAGCGGCCGCCGACGACGATGCCGGCATTGGCGGCATTGTCGGAGATGGTGTCGAAGAAGGTGCGGATCCTGCCGGTCTCCTTGTTCATCCGCTCGATGCGGGTGTCGAGGATCTCCAGCGCCGGCGTGATATGGTCGGTGGCGTCGAGGACGTCGTCGATCGACACGTCCGGGCCGGCGAGCGGCGCCTTCATGACGAAGGCGATCTCGGCCTCGATCCGCGGCTGGATGAAGCGGCCGGCCGGAACCGTGGCGCCGTCCTCGAAGAACATGTCGTCGAACAGAATGCCCGAGTCTGGAATGTCGATGCTGAGCGCCGACTGCATCGCCTTCGAGGTCAGGCCGATCTTCCAGCCCTTGATGGCCAGCCCCGACGCCACCTTGCGCTTCACCAGCGCCGCCTGCACCCGGTAGGCGTCGTCCATGGTCGCTTGCGGAAAATCGAGGTTGAGCAGCCGGATCTGCCGGCGCTCGCGCTCGGCCTCGAACAGCCTCGCCGCGGCATCCTCGACCTGCGCTTCGGTCATCATCGGCCAGCTCCCTCGTCGACGACGCCGTTGCGGAGCAGGCCGATGCCGTCGGCCTCGACTTCGATGACGTCGCCCGGCTTCAGCCAGATCGGCGGCTCGAAGCGGGCGCCGGCGCCGGTCGGCGTGCCGGTGACGATGATGTCGCCGGGCACCAGCGTGGTGAAGGTCGAGATGTAGGCGATGATCTTGCGGAAGGAGAAGATCATGCGGCCGGTGCGGTCCTGCTGCCGCACCTCGCCATTGACACGCGTGACAAGCGAGATGTCGGCGATCTGCGCCTCGTCGGTGAACGGCACCAGCCACGGGCCGATCGAACCGGAACGGTCGAAATTTTTGCCTTGCGTGACGTTGAATTTGGCGTGGCGCACCCAGTCGCGGAGCGTGCCTTCGTTGCACAGCGACAGCGCCGCGATGTGGCCGAGCGCGTCGGCCTCGGCGATGCGGCGGCCGCCTTTGCCGATGACGATGACGATCTCGCCCTCATAGTCGAGCTGCGGCGATTCCGGCGGCCGCACCAGCGGCGCGCCATGGCCGACGAAGGACCGCGGGAAGCGGATGAACAGCGACGGGTTGGAGGGCGCCGCCTGTCCGTCCTTGTACTCCTCGTTGCGGTCTGGAAAATTGACGCCGACGCAGATGATTTTTTCCGGGGAGGGGATTGGGATCTCGTAGGCGATGTCCTCAACCTTGAAGTCGGGCGCGAAGGCATCCGCCCCCTCCGCCAGCCGGCGCAACGCGCCGGCCTCGATCACCTCGCGCAGCGTCGGCCATTGGGTGTGGCGCGCCGAAAGGTCGACGACGCCCTTGTCGGTGATCGCGCCATAGCGCGTCCTGCCGCCGACGGTGAGGGTGGCGAGGCGCGCCGCGCTCATGCTGAAACTCCGCACACAGTTAGGGCGCCACGATCGGCGACGCCGCCAGATCGGACGGACGCGGCTTCACCCCGGCAAAGACGCTGCCTTCCTCGAACCAGCTCTTCGGCGCCGGCGCACCCCACAGCGTCTGGCGCTGCGGATCCTTGAGGTCCCATTTGATCGGCTCCAGATCGGGGTCGACAGTCTGGTAGTCCGAGCAATAGATCTCGATGCGGTGGTTGTCGGGATCGCGGATGTACAGAAAGAACGCGTTGGAAATGCCGTGCCGGCCCGGGCCGCGCTCGATGTTCGGCAGCCAGCCGGTGGTGGCCATCAGGTCGAGCAGGTCGATGATGTTGAGCGGCGTCGGCACCCAGAAGGCGACGTGGTGCAGGCGCGGGCCGAGGCCGTTGGTGAAGGCGATGTCGTGCACGCCGCCCTTGCGGTGCGTCCAGGCGGCCCACAGTTTCCCGGTTTCCTCATCCTCGGTGTATTCGGTGACGCGGAAGCCGAGCTCGTTGTAGAAGGCCACCGATTGATCGACATTCGGCGAGAAACAGTTGAAGTGGTCGATGCGCAGCGGCTTCACGCCCTTGTAGAGCGCGTATTTCTGATGGATCGGCGGCAGCCGCTCCATCTTCGAATAGAACTCGAGCGGGATGCCGTGCGGATCGCGGGTGCGGAAGGTGCGCGACTGGTAAGGGCGCTCCACCCACTCCACCGGCAGGCCCTTGCCGTCGAAGAAATGCGCGGCCTTGTCGAGGTCCTCATCGGAAAAGACCTTGAAGCCGAGGTCGCGCGCTTCCGCGACCGGGCCTTTCCTGAGCACGATGCAGTGATGGCCGCGCTCTTCCAGCGCGCGCAGGTAGATCGCGTCTTTGGTCTCGTCGGTCACCTGCAGGCCGAGCGTGTCGACATAGAACGCGCGGGACTTCGCCAGATCCGTGACGGCGAGCTCGACGTGGCTGAGCCGTACGATGTTGAAAGCCGGGTAGAGGTTGGGTTGGGGCAGGGGCATGTTGATGTCTCCGGTCAGCCGCCGAGCTTCTGGATGGAATGCGGCGCCGTGGCGAACGCGATGTTCTTGGTTTCCATGTAGAAATCGAACGACCAGTCGCCGCCGTCGCGGCCGATGCCCGAGCTCTTGACGCCGCCGAACGGCGTCGGCAAATGCCGCACATTCTCGGAGTTGACCCAGATCATGCCGGCCTCGAGCGCGTCGGTGAAGCGGAAGGCGCGGGTGACGTCGGAAGTCCAGAGATAACCGGTCAGGCCGTATTGCGTGTCGTTGGCAAGCGCCAGAGCCTCCGCCTCGTGCTTGAACGAGATCGCGGTCAGCACCGGCCCAAAAATCTCCTCCTGGGCGATGCGCATTGTGTTGGTGGCGCCGACAAACAGCGTCGGGCTGACATAGCAGCCGCCGCCCGGGCCGTCGAACTTGCCGCCGCCGGCGGCGACGACCGCGCCTTCCGACTTGCCGATCTCGATATAGGACAGGACCTTTTCCTCATGCACCGGATGGATCAGCGGACCGACCACGGTTTCGGGGTCGAGCGGATGGCCGACCCTGATGCGCTTGGCCTTCTCCGCCACCAGCGCCGTGAACTTGTCGTAGATGCCTTCCTCGACCAGCAGGCGCGACGATGAGGTGCAGCGCTCGCCGTTGAGCGAATAGATCATGAAGACGGCGGCGTCGGCGGCGCGTTCGAGATCGGCGTCGGCGAAGACGATCACCGGGTTCTTGCCGCCAAGCTCGAAATGCACGCGCTTCAGCGTTTCAGCGCCTTGGCGCATGATCATCGAGCCGGTGCGGCTCTCGCCGACGAAGCCGATCGCCTTGATGTCGGGGTGCTCGGTCAGCGCGCGGCCAGCGTCCTCGCCGAAACCGTTGACGAGATTCCACACGCCCTTGGGCAGGCCGGCCTCCTCGGCGATCTCGACCAGCAGGCGCGCGGTCAGCGGCGACAGTTCCGCCGGCTTGTGGACGATGGTGCAGCCGGCAGCCAGCGCCGGCGCGATCTTCCAGGTCGACAGCATGAAGGGCGTGTTCCACGGCGTGATCACGCCGACGGGACCGATCGGCGCGCGCGTCGTCATGTTGACCTGGTTCGGCGCGCGGATGGTCTGGCCGTCGCGGGCTTCCGGCGCACGGTCGCCATAGAAGCGGAAGTTTTCCGCGCCACGCAGCGCCGCCTTGGCCATGAACTTCAGCGACTGACCGGTGTCCATGCATTCGACGAAAGCGATCTCCTCGGCGCGCGCGACGATGGCGTCGGCGATCCTGTGCAGCAGCTTCTTGCGGGCATCGCCGGAGATTGCCGCCCACTCCTTGAAGGCGGCCTTCGCCGCCTTGGCGGCACGGTCGATGTCGGCGGCCTTGCCGCGCGCCACCGTGGCGATCGGCTTCAGATCGATCGGCGAGATCGTCTCATAGGTCGAGCCGTCGGCGGAGGGCACCGCCTCGCCGCCGATCTGGTTGAGCACGCCGTGCTTCCTGAAGCGCTCCAGATAGGCTTCGGCCTTGCGCAGATTGTCGTCCAGTGCCGCCATGGGTCTTTCCTGTTCTCTAGCGCTCAGTCACTTGCCGCGAAGCCGCGGATGGATGGCGTTCTTCTTCCAACTGAGTTCGGCGTCGATCTCGCGGATTTCCAGCGACAGTGCGAAATGCGGCGTCGCGAACAGCGTCGCAAGATGCTCGGACACCGCCGCGAAGATCGCTTCGCCTGCGCTCTTCTTTTCCGCCGCGCTGCGGCCCTTGCCGATACGGAAATTCATGTCGATGAAGCCGTTCTCGGGCAGGCGGTCGGCGATCGCATAGGCCTCGGCGCGGAAGGCGCGCACCCGGACTGCACCTTGTTCGAACAGGCCGGTTTCGAGGATGGTCCGCGAGACCAGCTCGCAGAGCGCGCCCATGTCGACCTTCGCGTCCAGATTCGCGGAATATTCGATCGCCATATGGGGCAAAGGTTCCTCCACCTTTTAATTAACATGTGAATTACATCTTGACGATCGAATGTCAAGCGTCGTTCTCTGTGTCCCGGCGGCGGGATTGCCGCTCCCGGCAAAATCGCGGATATAGCTGCGATCGGGGTGCTAATATTTACCGCGACTCGTACTGGATTGGATTTTTCGGAGACCTGATTTTGCTACCACCGAGCACTCGTCGCTCCCTGCCGATGGCTCTGCTTCGCGCTCGCGAGGTGATCATGGCGCATTTCCGGCCGATGCTTGCCCGCCACGACATCACCGAGCAGCAATGGCGCGTGCTGCGGGTGCTTGCCGAGACCGGTCCGCTGGAAGCGACCGAACTCGCCAACCGCGCCTCGATTCTGCCGCCGAGCCTCACCCGCATCATCAAGGCGATGGAAGAGCGCGAATTCATCACCCGCAACAAGGTCAAGGACGACGGCCGCCGCGCTCTGCTCGCCATCAGCCCGGCCGGCCTTGCGCTGATCGAGGACCTGGCGCCGGAGCGCATCGCCATCTACGACGCGATCGAGAAGCGCTACGGCGCCGAGCAGCACGAGCGCCTGCTCGACATGCTCGAAGGCCTGATACAGTCGGAGTCGACGGAGGGGTGAAGGTCGCGCGGGACTTCCCTTCTCCCCTTGTGGGAGAAGGTGGCCGAGCGAAGCTCGGACGGATGAGGGGTGTTCCAGCTTGGCGACACGTTCAAAATAGCCACGCCTCATTCCGTCGCGCATCCCTCATCCGTCTCGGCGCTGCGCGCCGATCCACCTTCTCCCACAAGGGGAGAAGGGAAGGCACCGCCGCTCCTCACCCTCCGAAACTGCCGACAGCGCTCGGCTGCATGTAGTTGCGGCCGACATAGAGCAGCGCCGCTTCGTCGCTGCCGTGGCGGATGTCGACGACGCGGCCGAACATCACATTGTGCGTGCCGACCTTGTTCACCGCGCCGATCTCGCAATCGAAGCTGACGATGGCGTCGAGCAGCGCCGGCATGCCGGACGGCATGGTCTGCCAGCGCGCGGCTTGATAGCGCTCGGCCATGCCGCGGATCGCGCCGGCGAACTTTCCCGCCAGATGCATGTGCGACTGGGTGAGAACGTTGACGCAAAAGCGCTGGTTGGCGAGGAACAGGCCGGTCTGCGCCGAGCGCTCGTTCATGCACACCAGCAGCGTTGGCGGATCGTCCGAAACGCTGCACATGGCCGTGGCGGTGAATCCGCCGCGCCCCGCCGGGCCATCCGTGGTGACGATGTTGACCGGCGCGCAGACCCGCGCCATGGCGTCACGGAATTCCAGCCTCGAGACCTGCGCCTCCATCGCCGGTCCCCTAGTTTACCGCGGCCGAAAGCGGCGGCAGCCAGGTATCGCCGGTCCAGCCCTTTTCGTCATAGTCGGCCATGCATTGGTCGACCAGTTCCTCCATCTGCTTCAGCCGGCCGCCGCGCTCGGCGCCCTTCAGCACCTGCAGCCGCACCTCTTCCGGCGCGCCGGCATAGTTGAGCTCGTAGAGCGCGTGGCGGCCGCCGAATTCGGTGCCGGTCGCGTCCCACAACAGCTTCATGATCTTGATGCGCTCGACATGGCCCATGTCGTTGGAGCCGCGCACATATTGCGCCAGGTAGCGGTCGATCTCCGGATTGTCGAAATCCCTGGCCGAGGACGGCAGGTAGATCAGCCCCGAGGCGATCACCCGGCGCACCGTGTCGATGACGCGAGGATAGGCCTCCGACATGAAGGTGCGGTAGGAAAGCGCCGCCTCCAGATTGGGCAGCACCGCGCCGCTGGCCCAGGGGATCGGGTTGTGCGCCATCGCGTTGGAAAAACTCCAGAACATGTGGCGCAGCGCGATCACCTCGCCGAGTGCTGCCTGGTTGCCGCGGAAGGCATCGCCGCCTGTAGCGCGCAGCGCCTTGGCGAGCAGGCCGCAGAGGAAGTCGAGCTTGACGGCGAAGCGCGTGCAGCCCTGGAAGCAGTAGCCGTGCATGAAGCCAGACGCCGGATGGAAGGATAGGATCTTCTGCGCGTCGCGCAGCACCAGCACGTCCTCCCAGGGGATGAAGACGTTGTCCAGCACCAGGATCGCGTCGTTCTCGTCGAAGCGCGACGACAAGGGATAGTCGAAGGGCTGGCCGACCGTATTGGCGGTCTGCTCGTAGGAGACGCGGCAGAACATCTTTATGCCCGGCGCGTTCATCGGCACGATGAACATCACCGACAGCGACGGGTCCTCGGTGACCGTCGCCGAGCTTTGCGCCAGGAAATTGTAGTGGGTCAGCGCCGACGACGTCGCCACCACCTTGGCGCCCGACACCCAGATGCCGGCATCGTTCTCCTTGGTGATGTGCACGAACACGTCCTTCACGGCCTCGGCCGGCTTGTGGCGGTCGATCGGCGGGTTGACGATGGCGTGGTTCATGAACAGGACCGCTTCCTGGGCGCGTTTGTGCCAGGCCAGCGCATTGTCCTTGAATGGGCCGTACCACTCGGCATTGGCGCCGAGCGTGTTCATCAGCGCCGCCTTGTAATCGGGCGTGCGCCCCATCCAGCCATAGGACATGCGTGACCAGTCGGCGATCGCGGTCTGCTGCTGGGCAAGGTCGGCGGCAGAGTGGGCGACGCGGAAATATTTGTGCGTATAGCCGCCCGAGCCGGTATCGGTCGGCGCGGTCAGCGCCGCCTGCCGGTTGGGGTCGTGCAAGGCGTCGTAAAGCCGGGCCAGCGAACGCGCCGAATTGCGCATCGCCGGATGGCTGGTGACATCGGCGACCCGCTCGCCATTGATATACACCTGGCGCCCGTCGCGCAGGCTCGCGAGATATTCGGCGCCTGTGAACGGCCGTTTCGTGTCGGCCCGGAAATCTTCCGATCGCATCATGATCCTCCCTTTGATTGGTGGAGAGTAGCCGCAAGCCGCGCGATGGTTTATGGACGAAAGCGATAAATCACTTGGACTTTTTCGGGCCGCCATGAGCCAGACCGCCATTCCCGAATTCTTCGTCTACGGCGAGCCGGCGCGGGCGCTCGACGTCGGTTTCCTGCATGTCGAGACGGTGCAGGCGCGCGCTTCCGTGCATCGCGGCCAGGTTCTGGCGCACAAACATCCGCAAATGGCGCAGATCACCTTCTGGACGGGTGGCAGCGGCACCTATCGGATCGAGGACAAGACCTGGAGTTTTTCCGCTCCCACCGTGAGCTTCATGCCGAGCGGCGTGGTGCATGGCTTCGACATCGAACCAGGCACCGATGCCATCGTCGTCTCGGTCGCCGATGCCGCACTTGCGGTGCTCGCCGAGCAGTCCGCCCTGCCGCTCGACCAGCCGGTTTTCGTCACAGGGCGCGGCGAGGGCGCGCTGTGGGAGAGGTTGGGTAATACGGTCAGGATGATCCAGGCGGAATATGCCGACAGGCTGCCCGGCGTGGAAAGAATCCTCCCGCCGCTGATCGCGGTGGCGCTGTCGGGCATCGCTCGCCTCGATGCGCAATCGCATGCCATCGCGGTGCCGGCGGCGGTGGCGCTCGGCGGGCGGCTCAGGCGGCTGATCGACCGGCACTTCCGCGAGGACTGGCCGGTGGAGCGCTATGTCGAGGAACTCGGCACCACCCGCCACCTGCTCGACAAGGCCGCGCGCCAGGTGCTGGGCGCGGGCGTGCGCCAGGCGATCGGCGACCGGCGCCTCGTCGAAGCCAAGCGCCTGCTGCTCTTCACCATCCGCACGGTCGAGGACATCGCCTATGAGACCGGCTTCAATGATCCGGCCTACTTTTCTCGCTTCTTTCGACAGGCGGTTGGCTTGTCGCCGGCGGCGTGGCGGAAGGAGAGGGTGGGCAGGCAGTAGGCAATAGGCAGTAGGCAGTAGGCAGTAGGCAGTAGGGGTTGGGCTCCCTAATCCCTAATCCCTACTGCCTGTTCCCTAGGCCGCGTCAGCGGCCGCCAGCGCCGCATCCAGCGCCTCGCCGATCTTCGCCACATCGGCGGCCGAGATGACCAGCGGCGGCGACAGGATGATGGTGTTGCCGGAGACGCGCAGCATGACGCCGGCCTGGTAGGCGGCTTCGGCCACCACGGCCAATGTCTTCTTGTCGGCCGGCTTCTTGGCGGCGCGGTCCGAGACCAGCTCCAGCGCCGCCATCAGGCCCTGGTAGCGGACGTCGCCGACCAGCTGATGCTTCGCCTTCAGCGCCTCCAGAACCTTGCCGAGCTCGACGCCGCGCACCGCCGCGTTCTCGTTGACGGCGAGCCGTTTTGTCTCGGCGAGCGCCGCCAGCCCGGCCGCGCAGCCAACCGGGTGGCCGGAATAGGTGTAGCCATGGCCAATGGCGCCGAAGCTCGTCTTGTCGGCCTCGAACACGTCGGCGACCTTGGCGCCGATCAGCGCAGCACCGAGCGGGAAGTAGCCGGACGTGATCGCCTTGGCGATGGTCATGAAGTCGGGTTTCGTGCCGGAGAGCCGCGAGCCGGACCACGCACCGGTGCGGCCCAACCCGGTCACCACCTCGTCGGCGATCAGAAGGATGTCGTGGCGGTCGCAGATCGCGCGCACCAGCGGCATGAAGCTTTCATGCGGAACGATGACGCCGCCGGCGCCGAGCACCGGCTCCATGATGAAGGCGGCGATGGTGTCGGCGCCCTGGAAGGCGATCTCGTCCTCGATCGCCCGCGCGCAGAGCTTCGCCAGCTTCGCCGGGTCGGTCTCGTCGAACGGGTTCCGGTAGGTCCACGGCGCCGGCGTGTGGAAGACGCCGGGCAAGAGCGGCTCGTAGTTGCGGCGGAAATTGGCGTTGCCGTTGACCGAGGCGCCACCGAAATGCGTGCCGTGATAGCCCTTCTTCAGCGCCAGGAATTTCGTCCGGTCGCCTTGGCCTCTTATCTTCCAGTATTGGCGCGCGAGCCGCAGCGCCGTCTCGACCGAGTCCGATCCGCCCGAGGTGAAGAAGGCGCGCACCATGCCCTCCGGCGCGAACCAGTCGGTGAGCTCGTAGGCGAGCTCGATCGACGGTCCGGTCGAGGTGCCGCGAAAGCCGGAATAGTAGGGGAGCGCATCGAGCTGTGCGGCCATCGCTTGCTTGATCGGGTCGCAGCTGTAGCCAAGGTTGACGTTCCACAGACCACCGACCGCATCGAGCACGGTGCGGCCGTCGGCATCGGTCACCGAGACGCCGTCCCCCTTCATGATGATCTTCGGCGGCGTCGCCCGCATCTCGGCCGGATGCGCCATCGGATGCCAGATCGGCTTGGCGTTGTTCTCGGTGAGGAAGTTGATGTCACGCATCGGTGGGAACTCCGGTTTCCGATTGGGGGAGGGCAAGGCCGAAATGGCCAAGCGCCTCGGCATAGCTCTGCGCCGGCCGGGCGACGTCGAAATGCACGGTCAGCATGCCGGCGGCGATGGCGCCGTCGATGTTGCGCTGCTGGTCGTCGACGAACACGCACGCGCCGAGTGGCAGCTCCAGCGCCTCGCCGACCATCGCATAGGCGCGGCGGTCTGGCTTGAGGACGTGCGTGTAGGTGGCGTCGACGATCGTCTCGAACAGCGACAGCAGCGGCAGCCGCTGGCGGAAGCTCGTGCCGTAGAACAGGTCGAGCTCGTTGGAGAGGATGGCCAGCCTGACGCCGGCCGCATGCGCCGTCCGGATCGCCTGTTCGGCCTCCGGCCGCACCACCGCTTGCGGGTCGGCGCCGCGCGCCCGCTGCACGAAGGTCGACATGTCGCGCCAGTCCTCGCCGACCAGCTGGCCGACCTCGCGCGTGCGCGTCCTCCAGTAGTCGCGCTCGCTGATCTCGTCCGCCTGCATGGCCCGCCACAAAGGATCGGAGGCCGGGTCGAACGGGCCGCGCCAGGCAAGCGTGCCCGCCGCCAGACCCAGCGCGCGCTCAGTCAGCGCATGCGTCTCGAACAGCGTGCGGGTGACGACGCCGCCGAAGTCGAGCACCAGCGCCTTTGGCGAAGGACGGCTCATGCGGCGTGCCCACGGCCGGGCGGAACGATGCCCTCGGCGACCCAGCGGTCGAAGATCTCCAGCGCCTTGGCGCAGAACGCGGCGTCATTGATGTGTTCGGCGATCTCGTGCAGCTCGGCATTGGCAGGGACGCTGGCACGCATCTCCTCGACAAAGGCCGACAGCGCCTCTGGCTCATGCAGCGGCTCGCCTTCCTGGTCCCATTGCTGGATGCCGCCGGCGGGCAGGATGAAGGCGGTCGGGCCGGTCGCCGCGGCGAGCTTCTCGCCGATGGCGCGCGCGATCTCCTTGCGGGTCGAGGCGTCCGAGGTCACCGAGGCGAGCAACCGGTTGTGCGCATGGTAGGGCCGCTCGATGAAACGCGACGGCACCGTTTGCCAGGTCGGGAAATCCACCATGTCGATGGCGCCGGGCGCGACGATCTGCGGGATACCTTGCCGGCCCGCATTCTCCAGCCGGTCGGTGCCGGAATTCACCACCGAGCCGGTGAGCTGGTTGGCGAGTTCCTGCAGGCTGAAATCCATCACCGCGACAAAACCCTTTTGCGCCGCGATTGCCTCCAGCGCCCGTCCGCCCATGCCGGTGGTGTGGAAGACGATCACCTCGTAGCCGCGCTTTTCCAGCTCCGGCTTCAGCCTCACCATATAGTGCAGGCAGCTTTTGCCGAGCGAACTCATGCCGATCCGCGGCTTTGCCGCGTCCGGCTTGACGACGGCCTGCGCGGCACCCACCACCGCGCCGCAGGCCTGCGACAGCACCGCCTTGCAGGCGCTGTTGAGGCCATAGAGCCCGCCGGCCCAAAGGATCATCATCAGGTCTGTGGCGATCCGCTCGGGCGGCAGGAGATGCGAATAGGCGATCGTCGAGACGACGAATTTCGGCACGCCGAGCGGCAGCGCCAGCGCCACGTCGAGCGCAAGGTCGGTGCCCATCGAGCCGCCGAGCGCGATGACGCCGTCGATCTCGCTTTTGTCGTGGAGCGCGCGCGCCAGCCGCGAGGCGCCGAGCGCCATCAGCGTCATCGCCGAGTTCTCGTCGCCGCTGGCGATGATCGCCTCGATCGTCGTGTCGGCGGCTCTGGCCACCGCTTGCCTGTCATAGGCCGGCCGGTAGGGCGGGTCGCCGAGCACGCTGACATCCATCATCACCGCGACACCGCCGACGGCCTCGATGCGCTCGCGCATGAACAGAAGCTCGTCGGCCTTGGTGTCGCCGGTGCCGATAACCAGGATACGGCGTGTCTCGTCCACAGTCGGTTCTCCCTGCAATGTCGTTGTTGTCATGCCCGCTTGCGGCCCGGCAGCCTGCCGAAAAGCCGCTCGCTGATCCCGCGCGCCGCCGCGGCGACGCTGGCGCCGTGGCGCTCGATGTCGCCTTTCTGGATCCGCACCCGGGGTGCCGCGACAGCGATGGCGCCGATGGCCAGGCCGTCGGCGCCGAGGATCGGTGCCGCGACGCTGAGCACGCCTTCCTCATAGCCTTGCGAGCCGGTCGAATGGCCGCGCGCGCGTGCGGCGGCGATATGTTCGGCGAGCGTTTCGGCGTCGCCGATCGTGTAGGGCGTGAAGGCCGGCAGCGGTCCCGCGAGGACGCCGGCGCGGACTTGCTCCTCGGTGAACGCCAGGAAGGCAATTCCCGACGCCGTCGCATGCAAAGGCAGCACCTCGCCAAGCTGCACGCTGACGCGGTTGGCCTTGGCCGATTCGATGACATGGACCGAGATCAAGCCGCGCTTCGAATATTCCGACAGATGCACGGTCTCGCCGGTCTCGGCCGCCAGCTGCTCGACCACCGGCATCGCCATGCGCAGGAACGGAAACTGCGCCTCGCGCAACAGCGCCAGCCGCGCGATGCCGGCCCCCAGGCGATAGAGCCGCGTGGTCTCGTCCTGCTCCACCAGCCCGTGCTCGATGAGCGAGACCAGCAGCCGGCGCGTCGTAGCCTTGTCGAAGCCGGCGCGCCTGGCGAGATCGGCAAGCGCCGCCTCGGGCGCGCCGCGACCGAGCTTTTCCAGCAGCGAAACGGCTTTGCCTACCGTGCCCATGCAGGTCTGATCCTCCATCAGATACTTAACGTGCGAATTAACTTGACAGCAAGTCGATTCCTTTGCAAGTCTATATTCGAAATGTCGTTGCAAATAGTGAAACGATCAAGGCCCGGCAGAAGGCCACGGCATTTCAGGGACACTTGGTTTCCGCGAGCGCGGATCTGGAGGGAAAGATGACGACAATTGAAGCCGGCGAAGCGAACCGGCTAAGGAAGAACAGCCTTGGCGTAGGAGCCATCACCTTCATGGTGATCTCGGCCGCGGCGCCGCTCACGGCTGTGGCGGGTGGAACGCCGCTCGGCATGCTGATGGGCAACGGCGCCGGCTTTGCCGGCACCTATCTCATCGTCACCGTCCTGCTGCTCCTGTTCGCTGTCGGTTACGTCGCCATGTCGCGCCATGTCGGCAATGCGGGCGCCTTCTATGCCTATGCGGCGCGCGGTCTCGGCGGCCTCGCAGGCGGTGCGACGGCGCTGATCGCCATCCTCTCCTACAACGCCATGCAGATCGGCGTCATGGGCCTGCTCGGTGCCGCGACCGCCGGCCTGTTCGCCGGCTGGGGCATCGCTCTGCCCTGGTGGGTGTGGAGCTTCATCGCCATCGCCATCGTCGCCGTGCTCGGCTACCGGCAGGTCGACCTGTCGGCCAAGATCCTGACCGTGCTGGTGCTTGCCGAATATGTCGTGGTGCTGATCCTCGACCTGACGATCCTCAAGACCGGCGGCGACAGCGGCCTGTCGGCCGCACCGTTCAGCTGGAGCCAGATCACCAGCGGCGCGCCGGCGATCGCCATCCTGTTCTGCTTTGCCGCCTTCATCGGCTTCGAGGCGACCACCATCTACGCCGAGGAGGCGCGCGACCCCAAGGTCACCATTCCGCGTGCCACCTATTTCTCCGTCATCCTGATCGGCCTCTTCTACATGGTCACCGCCTGGCTGATGGCGGTCGGCGCCGGCGTCGACAAGCTGCTGCCGGACTTGCAGGGCCTGCAGGATCCGACCACCTTCCTGTTCGGCCTCTCCGACCGCTATTCCGGGACGGCGCTCACCCACGCCATGAGCATCCTGTTCGTGTCGAGCCTGTTCGCCGGGGTGCTGGCGTTCCACAACGCGGTCGCCCGCTACATCTATGTCGCCGGCCGTGAGAAGCTGCTGCCGCAGACCATCGGAGTGACCCATTCGGCGCACCAGAGCCCGCATGTCGCCTCTGTCATCCAGACCGTGCTTGCCGCTGTTGTCGTCGGGCTCTTCGCGGTGCTCGGCCTTGACCCGGTGCTGGCGCTGTTTTCGTGGCTGACCAATGTCGCGACGCTCGGCGTCATCGTGATGATGGCGGTGGCCTCGCTGGCCGTGGTGATGTACTTCCGCGCCAATCCGTCCGCTCAGGAAAACACGCTGAAGACCACCGTGCTGCCGGGGCTGACCTTCATCGCCTTCGTCGTCATCATCTACCTGATCGTCATCAATTTCGGCAGCCTGTCGGGCGCTGGCGGCTTCCTCGGCGTGTTCCTGCCGCTGCTGGTGCTGATCGCCGCCGTCGTCGGCCTGTTGCTGGCGAGCGCATTGAAGGGCCGCGATCCGGTCGCCTTCGACAATCTCGGTGTGCCGCTGAAGGATTGAGAAAGTCAAGGGGCGGCGCCTGGCGCCGCCCTTTCCATCGCAAAGGGAGTGACGGCATTGAGCTTTGCCGACGAGATCACCGTCGAGGCGCTGGAAGCCGATCCTTACCCGATCTACGCCGAGCTCAGGCGCAGCGCCCCGGTCGCCTATGTGCCGGCGGTCAACCTCTGGTTCGTCACTCGCTGGAAGGATGTCGAGACAGTCACCAAGTCGCCCGACATCTTCTCGGCGGTGGTCGGCACGTCGCCGGTCGAACGCTCCTTCGGCAAGCCGACCATCCTGACCACCGACGGCGAGACGCACAAAGACCTTCGCCAGGGCGTCGATCCAAAATATCGGCCGCGCACCGTCGCCTCCTATGCCGGCGACCTCGTGCGCTCGATCGCCGGGCCCTTTCTCGACCAGATCGCCGAACAGGGCACGGCGGAACTGATGGCAGACTATTTCGAGCCGGTGTCAACGCTCAGCCTGGCGCGTTCGCTCGGCCTCGACGACATCGATATGCCGACCCTGCGGCGCTGGTTCTATGGCCTCGCCCAGGGCGCCATCAATTTCGAGAACGACCCGAAGCGGCAGGAGGTCGCCGATGCGATCAGCGCCGAGGTCGGCGCCGCCATCCTGCCGACGCTTGAGCGGCTCGCCCGCGAGCCCGACGACTCGGCGCTTTCGCACATGCTGCATGACGGCATGCCGGATGGGAAAACCCGTCCAATCGATTTCCTGATGCCGAGCATCAAGGTCATCCTGCTCGGCGGCATGCAGGAGCCCGGCCATGGCGCCGGCTCGATCCTTGCCGGCCTGCTCGCCCATCCCGAACAACTGCGGCAAGTGCTCGACGACCCCGACACCTTCGTGCCGAAGGCGGTCGACGAGGGCCTGCGCTGGGTGGCGCCGATCGGCACCCAGACGCGCCAGACGACACGCGCGGTGGAGATCGGCGGCGCCGTGGTCCCCGCCGGCGCGCCGGTCGCGGCGCTGGTCTCCTCGGCCAGCCGCGACGAAAGCCGCTTCACCGACCCCGATCGTTTCGACATCCATCGCGACGAAGGCAACCACGCCGCCTTCGGCTTCGGCCATCATTTCTGTTCCGGCCGCTTTTTCGCGCGCGAGCAGATGTGCCTGGCGCTACGGTTGTTGCTCGAGCGCTTCCCGGACCTGAAACTGGTGCCCGGGAAGGAACCGGTGTTCCGCGGCTGGGAGTTCCGCGCGCCTACCACCCTCAATGTCGCCTTCGGAGCCGCTGCCCAATGATCAGCCAGACCACCATCGACACGCTGCGCAAGGCCGAGGTCGGCGCGCGAAATCTGTTCATCGATGGCGTCCAGACGGCAGCCGCGACCGGCGCCACCTTGCCGGTGATCTCGCCGATCGACGGACGTCCCTTCGCCAGCATCGCCGACGGCAATGCCGCCGATGTCGATCGCGCGGTGCTCGCTGCCCGCAAGGCCTTCGAGAAGGGGTCCTGGTCGCGCGCGGCTCCCGCCTTTCGCAAGAAGGTGCTGACGAGGCTCGCCGAACTGGTCGAGAAGCACGCCGACGAACTCGCCGTGCTCGGCGTGCGCGACAACGGCACCGAGATCGGCATGGCCTACAAGGCCGAGCCGCTGTCGGCGGCCGGCACCATCCGCTACTACGCCGAGGCGATCGACAAGATCTATGGCGAGATCGCGCCGACTGCCGACAATGTGCTGGGCCTGATCCACAAGGAACCGCTCGGCGTCGTCGGCGTCATCGTGCCGTGGAATTTCCCGCTGATGATTGGCGCCTGGAAGATCGCGCCGGCGCTCGCCGCCGGCAACTCGATCGTCGTCAAGCCGCCGGAAATCGCCTCGCTGACGCTGCTGCGGCTGGCCGAGCTTGCTGCCGAGGCCGGGTTGCCGGAAGGCGTTTTCAATGTCGTCACCGGCCGCGGCGCGGTGGCCGGCGAGGCGCTCGGCCTGCACATGGATGTCGATGCCATCGCCTTCACCGGTTCCGGTCCGGTCGGCCGCCGCTTGCTCGACTATTCGGCGCGCTCCAACCTGAAGCGCGTCTTCCTCGAGCTCGGCGGCAAGTCGCCCAACATCGTCTTTGCCGACGCGCCGGACCTGAAGCAGGCAGCGACCGTGTCGGCCAACGGCATCTTCCGCAATTCCGGCCAGGTCTGCGTCGCCGGTTCCCGCCTGCTCGTCCAGGCGTCGATCTACGATCGCTTCATGGATGAGCTCCTCAAGGCAACCGCCAGGCTGAAGGTCGGCGATCCGCTCGATCTCGGCAG
Source organism: Mesorhizobium abyssinicae (assembly GCF_049887195.1). Classification (NCBI taxonomy): domain Bacteria; kingdom Pseudomonadati; phylum Pseudomonadota; class Alphaproteobacteria; order Hyphomicrobiales; family Phyllobacteriaceae; genus Mesorhizobium; species Mesorhizobium abyssinicae. The sequence goes on along the minus strand of NZ_JARAKC010000002.1, from coordinate 716,696 downwards.
CGACATCGGCGCGGTGTCGAGCGCCGAGCAACTCGACAAGAACCTCGGTTTCGTCACCAAGGCGGCGGAGGAGGGCGCCCGCCTCATCACCGGCGGCGAGCGCATCCTGGCCGAGACCGGCGGCAGCTACATGGCGCCGACCATCTTCGAGAACGTGACGCGGGACATGCAAATCGCCCGCGAGGAAGTGTTCGGGCCCGTGCTCGGCGTCATGCGCTTCGACACCGAGGAGGAGGCGGTGAGCCTTGCCAACTCCACCGTCTACGGGCTGGCTTCCGCCGTGTGGACATCGAACCTGTCGACCGCGCACCGCATGGTGCGCGCCATCAATGCCGGCGTCGTCCATGTCAACACCTATGGCGGCGCCGACATCACCGTGCCGCTCGGCGGCGTCAAGCAGTCCGGCTTCGGCCGCGACAAGTCGCTGCACGCCGTCGAGAAATACACCGACCTGAAGACCGCCTGGATCGCGCTCGGCTGACGGCGGTCTAACTCTGCTGGATCAGTGTCCGCGCCGCATCCGCTCCCGCCGAAAGGATGCGATCCGACAACTCCGTGCCTTCGACCGCGCGGGCCAGTTGCAGCGCGCCGATGAGCGTCGCAAAGACGCCCAGCGCCACGCCTTCCGGATCCTTGCCCGGCGGCAAGGTGGCGGACACCTGGCTCACCAGTGACAGGAAGCGCTCGGTATAGACCTGGCGGGTTTCAGGCGGCTGGCGCGCGATCTCCGGCAGCAGCGCGGCGGACGCGCAGCCCTTGTCCGGATTGTCCCGATGCGCGGCCGACAGATATGCCCCTATGGCCATTTCGGGACCGCCCGAAGCCAACAACTCCTGCATTTGCTGCGACTGGGTATCGAGGGCCGCCGCCACGCTTTCGCGGACAAGTTCCGCCTTCGACTGAAAGTGCGGATAGAAGGCGCCGTTCGTCAGTCCGGCGTCGCTCATGATGGTCGCCAGTCCGGACGCGGCGATGCCGTCGCTTCGAAAGCGTTCGGCGGCGACTTCCATGATCCGGCCGCGTGAGGCGTCCTTCCGGCCCTTTTCATAGCGCATGGCTGCACGTCCTTTCGGCTATTGCATTATGATCATAATGTGATATTATACCCGTAATTTAATGGGCTGGAAAGAGCCGGCCTTGGTAATCTTGGAGTATGACATGAGCGCGAATTCCGGAAAGACCGCTATCGTGACCGGAGCCTCGTCGGGCATCGGCTGGGCCAGCGCCGAGGCCTTGGCCCAGGCGGGGTTCACCGTTTTCGGGACGAGCCGCCGCGCGGCCGGCAACGGCCCGGAAGGGGTGACCATGCTGGCCTGCGACGTGACCGACGGCGATGCCGTCGCGGCGCTCGTATCGACGGTGCTCTCGCGCACCGGCCGGATCGACGTGCTGGTCAACAATGCCGGCGTCGGCATGCTTGGCGGCGCCGAGGAATTCTCGATCGCGCAGGTACAGAGCTTGTTCGACGTCAATCTGTTTGGCGTCGTGCGTATGACCAACGCGGTATTGCCGTCGATGCGGCGGCATGGCGAAGGGCGCATCATCAACATCGGCTCGATATTGGGTCTCGTGCCGGCGCCGTATTCGGCCCACTATTCGGCGGCCAAGCACGCGATCGAGGGCTATTCGGAATCGCTCGATCACGAGGTTCGTGCCTTCAACATTCGCGTCTCCGTCATCGAGCCGGCATTCGTGCGCACCGTCTTCGACCAGAACGGGATCGAGCCGGATTCCCCGTTGCAGGAATATGATCGGGCGCGCGCCGGGGTCGACGCCCTGCTTCGCGATGTGATGCCGAAGGCCGACCGGCCGGAGGTGGTGGCGGATGTGATCGTCAAGGCCGCGACCGATGCCCGTCCGCGGCGGCGCTACACCGCCGGCAAGGCCGCGCGGCAGGTCAGCATGCTGCGCCGCTTTGTCCCCGCCGAGATGTTCGACAAGAGCTTGCGCAAGCAGTTCCGCTTGCCGGTCTGAACAGGCGCAGGGCAGGGGGATGCTCACCGTGCGGCACACCAAAACCACTTTCAGGAAGTTACTGCCATGAAGGCATTCGTTGTCGACAAATATAACAAGAAGGGCATCCTGCGGCTGGCCGAGATGCCGGAGCCGAAGCTCGGGGACAGCGATGTCCTGGTCGAGATCCATGCGGCGGCGGTGAACCTTCTCGATTCCAAGGTCAGGACCGGAGAGTTCAAGCTCATCCTGCCCTATAGCCGGCCCTTCATCCTCGGCCACGACGTGGCCGGCAAGGTCATCCGCGTGGGATCGAAAGTTCGCAGGTTCAAACCCGGCGACGAGGTCTATGCGCGGCCGCGCGATGGGCGGATCGGGGCATTCGCCGAGTTCATCGCCATCGATGAAGCCGACGTCGCCCTGAAGCCCAGCAATCTCAGCATGGAGGAGGCGGCCTCGATCCCCCTGGTCGGTCTGACCGCCTGGCAGGTGCTCGTTGAAAGGGCAAAGCTGAGCAAAGGACAGAAGGTCTTCATCCAGGCCGGCTCCGGCGGCGTCGGCATATTCGCGATCCAGCTGGCAAAGCATCTCGGCGCGACCGTTGCGACGACGGCGAGCGCAACAAGCGCTGCCCTGGTCAAGGGCCTCGGCGCCGATGTCGTCGTCGACTACCGGAAAGACGAATTCGAAAAAATCCTGTCGGGCTACGATATCGTCGTGAACAGCCAGGACGCCCAAACGCTCGAAAAGTCGCTCACTGTGCTCAAACCCGGCGGCAAGCTCATCTCGATCTCCGGCCCGCCGGATCCCGAATTCGCCAGGGAAAAGGGGTTGAACCTGGTGCTGAGGACGCTCCTGCGCCTTCTAAGCCGCGCCATTCGGTCCAAAGCCAGGCGCCGTGGCGTGAGCTTCTCGTTCCTGTTCATGTGGGCGCAGGGCCACCAGTTGGGCAAGATCACCGCCCTCATCGAATCCGGCGCGATCCGCCCGGTTGTCGATCGGGTATTTCCCTTCGAAGCGACCAACGAGGCCCTGGCCTACGTCGAAACGGGACGCGCCAAGGGCAAGGTCGTCATCAAGGTCAGATAGCGGCAGTTGGAGCGCGATGCGCTCAGACGGCGATTTGAAGCGTCCCGTAGCGCTTTACTTCGGCCTCGATCTCCCTGACCAGCGTCTCCAGCGCGGGGTTTCGGGGGCTGCGCGCGCGCCTGACAATATAAGCCAGGTCTGGAGGCTTGGGGAATTTGTGGTCGACTATCTCCATATCGGGCTGCAGGTGCCGCTGACTCAAGAGTGCGACGCCGAGCCCCGCGGTCACGCCTGCAATGATCCCGGCTGCGCTGGAGCATTCGAACACGGTCTCGAACACCGTGCCCTCGTCCTGCCCGACGTCCATGCCCCAGCGCCGGAAGAAGCAGGCTTCATCGAAGGACAGGAATGGGACCGGCTTCCCGTTCGACAGAACCAGGTCGCGCGATTTCACCCAATGCAGCGTCTCGCGAAACAGGAGGATATCGGCGGGCCGGACCTCGTGCTGGAACACCTGGATGATGGCGGCATCAAGAGCTCCTTGGCTGAGCTGCTCCTGCAGGACGAGGCTCATGCGCACATGCGTGCGGACGCTCACCTCCGGGTAGAGCCGGCGAAACCGGCCAAGAATGCGCGAAAGGTCCGTGCAGGTCGTATCCTCGGTCATTCCCAGCGCAATCTTGCCCTGCAACGTGCTTTTCGACAGGCTCAGGACCGCCTCGTCATGGATGCCCAGAATGCGCCGCGCATAACCAAGCAAATCCAGTCCGGCCGTGGTAAACATCGGCGCGTTTGCCTTCCGAGCGAGGATTTCGCAATCGAGGCTCGCTTCCAGTCTCCTGATCTTGTGGCTGACCGCCGACTGCGACAAGCCGAGGATCTCGGCAGCGCGCGTGACGCCGCCGTGCTTCTCGATCGCGACCAGTGCGCGCAAGGCGTCGACATCCAGGCGGCGGCTCATCACTCCAGCCATGACAATCCTCAATCGAAACCAATGCGATACGCCGATTTCTGATCCGCCGACGCTTTTCAGGCAAGCCAGTATGCGGATTTCGCGGCTATTTCATGATCGTATCGAAATTTGTCATGTGCAAACGTGCGTGCTTGTCGCCAATAGTCAGCGCCATAATTGGCCGTGATCCGCTTGTCGGAGCTACGGGCGCCTGACCAAAGAGATCCCATGACGCTCCTGCACAGCAAAGCCCATCGCCTCGTGTGGCCAATGATGGCGACGGCCCTGGTGGTAAGCTGGAGTTCTGGCTTCGTCGGCATCCGCTACGCCAGCGAGAATGCCGATGTCATGCTGGTCCTGTTCTGGCGGACCCTGATGTCGGGATTGATTCTTTTGCCATTTGCTCTGCTGATCGGGCCGCGCATAGGCGCACGTGCCCTGGTCGAGCAGATGGTTTTCGGCGTGGCGATGATGTTCCTCTATCTGGGCGGATTCGCGCTTGCCATCGGTCAGCGCGTGCCGACCGGCCTTGTCGCGCTGATTTCCGATCTTGTCCCTCTCGCCATCGCAGCCTTGTCGCAGCCGGTTCTGGGGCAGCGATTGACCGGGCGACAATGGATCGGAACGGCTCTCGGAGTGACAGGCGTGCTCGTCGTCTCGCTGGACAGCCTGAGCCTCGGGACGGCCCCGGCCTGGGCCTATGTGTTGACAGTCGCTTCCATGATGGTTCTGGCGCTGGCAACGGTGGTGCAGAAGCGGATGGGGACGATCAATATGCCCATCCATCAGAGCCTGTGCATTCAATGCCTGACGGCGGCGATCCTTTTCGCCGCCTGCGCCGAATGGAATGGCGGGCTGATGCCGCCCCTCGATGCCCGATTCGGGTTTGGCATCGCCTGGCTGGTGCTGTTTTCGACCTTCTTTTGCTACAGCACCTATTATGTGAGCCTGCGCCTCTACACGGCCTCGCAGGTCAGCAGTGTGATCTATCTCAGCCCACCGGTGACGATGCTCTGGGGCTGGTCGATGTTCGGCGAGCCGCTTTCGACGGCGATGTTCGTTGGCCTTGCGGTGACACTGTTTGGTGTCTGGTTCACGTCGTCGCGCAGCGCAGCGTGGAAGGACCTGGAGCTCGGTCAGCAGCATATCGGATGATCAGTCGATGACGGCTCGTGCGATCACGCCAGCGTCGATCCAATCATGGACATCAAGGAGGTGAACCTATGAAGCTCACGGATTTCAAAGCCCTGACCTTCGATTGCTACGGCACGCTTATAGACTGGGAATCCGGCATGATCGACGGCCTGAAGCCGTTGACCGAACGGGCTGGCCGCGGCTTGAGCCGGAACGAGATTCTGGAGGCGCACGCCCGGCACGAATCCAGTCAGCAGAAATGGACACCGGGGAAACGCTACCGCGACCTCCTGCCGATCGTTTACAAGCGACTTGCGGAGGAATGGGGTGTCATCGTCACCCGCGAGGAATGTGTGGCGTATGGCGAAAGCGTGAAGGATTGGCCGGCTTTTGCCGACTCCGCCGAAGCCCTGCGGTATCTCAAGAAGCACTACAAGCTGGTCATCCTCTCCAACGTCGACAACGAGAGCTTTTCGTTTAGCAACGAGAAGCTCGGCGTGGATTTCGATGCGATCTATACGGCGGAAGATATCGGCTCCTACAAGCCTTCCGACCGGAACTTCGACTATATGCTCGAAAAGCTCGGGAGAATCGGGCTTGAGAAGCGACAGATCCTGCACACGGCGGAAAGCATGTTCCACGATCACGCTCCCGCCAACCGCTTCGGCCTGACATCGTGCTGGATCTATCGCCGGCATGCGGATCAGGGCTTCGGTGCCACGATGAACCCGGGCGACGTACCGACGGTGGATTTCCGCTTCGACAGCATGGCCGATCTGGTGAAGGCGCATGCTGAAGAATTGCGGCGTGGCTGATAGCTGAGCCGCCGGGCCGCTATTGCGTGACACCGCGCCCGCAGAAGCGGTCGTTCGACAATGTCCAATTTTGACCAAGGCCGTCGTTCGTTATGACCCGCAAAGGCCACGCCGCCAGCCTCTTCACCCCAGCAAATTGCGCGCCGTGCGCATGAAGATCTTCGATCCGATCGGGATCAGGTCGTCCGGAAAATCATAGTCCGGATTGTGCAGGGCCGGGTAGCGCTCGCCGGCGCCGAGGAAAAACATCGCCGACTTGGCGCTGTGGCCGAACAGGCCGAAATCCTCCGAGGCGCGCATCGGCAGGGCTTCTTCGCCATGGACGACGCTCTCTTCGTCGAGGGCGCGGCGCAGATGCTCCACCGCGTCCGGTGCGTTGACGCTGGCGACGAAAATCTCGTGGTAGTCGGAGCTTACGGCAAGGCCATGCCGGCCGGCGATTTCCGCGGCCAGCGCTTCCGCCGCGGCGCAGAGATCAGCCATGCGCTCGTCGCGCCGGGTGCGCAGCGTCGCCCAGACCTGCGCATGGGCGGGCGCGATGCCGAACACGGCTTCGCCCATCGCGGCATGGGTGACGGTCACCATGGAGAAATCGTCGTCGGCGAAGCTGCCGCGCCCGAGCGCCGGCAGCGCCGGCATCAGCTCGCTGATCGCCAGCATCGGCGAGACGCCGGTCTCCGGCATCGAGGAATGCGCGGTCTTGCCCTCCAGCGCGATGCGCATGCCGCGCGAGGCGCAGTTGACCACGCCGGACTTGAGCCGCACCTCGCCGAACGGCACGCCGGGCAGATTGTGCAGCGAGAAGGCGAAGTCCGGCGCGATCTCGCCGAAGCGCGGGTCGGCGACGACGCCGGCAGCACCATTGCCGGTTTCTTCCGCCGGCTGGAACATCAGCACGACACGGCCGCTTGCCGGCCGCTCGCGCCCGAGCTGACGGCCGAGCGCGGCCAGGATCGCGGTGTGTCCGTCATGGCCGCACATATGCGACTTGCCCGGCACCTGCGAGGCATGCGGCACGCCGGAGAGTTCCTCGATCGGCAGCGCGTCGAGTTCGGAGCGGAACAGCACGGTCGGGCCGGCCCGGCCGCTGTCGTAGACCGCCGCGACGCCGTGCCCGCCCAGTCCGGTCAGCACCTTGTCCGGCCCCGTATCGGCGAGGAAGGAAACGACTTCCTTTGCCGTTTTCTCCTCCTCGTTCGAAATCTCCGGCTGCCGGTGCAGCTTGCGCCGCCACGCGGTCAGCTCGACAATATCCCGATTGGTCAGGGTCATGCTTCTTGGCCTCCGATGACGACTTGCTAGCGACAAATGGCCGTGCCTGCCACGGCCATGGTCCGGGCTTGGGCGGGCCAGGCCTGGCCACCGGCCTTACTTCACCCGGTTGGGGCACAGCGCCTTGAACTGCTCCAGCGTATAGTCGTAGCCGGAAGCGCCGGAGCCATCGAGCACCACATTGTCATCAATCGATGTGATCAGATAGTCCGTCGTCACATCGGTGCCCTCGTTGCGGCCCTGGAACAGCATGTTGGCGCCATAGAAGGTGGTGAACTTGCCGGTCTTGCAGTTGGCGGTGATCTCGAAGTGCAGGGGCGACTTCATTTCCGCGTCGATGCAATCCTTGGAGAAATCGTGGCCATATTCACGGCAGAAGACGCCCGCCTTCCGCCTGTTGTGTTTGGCCAGGATGCTGGCATGCGTGGAGCCGATGCCCGTCTTTTTCACGATGGTGAGTTCCATTCCCACCCTGGCGCCGTAGGCTATCGTACTCGCCTGCGCCGCTGTCGCCAGGATCAAGGCGGGCAGGGCAGCCAACAGATGTCGCATGCAAACTCCTCCCTTTGACCGAGAGGTTTCACGCCGGCGATCGTCGGGTCAAGCCCCTGCAGCGGGTCATCGTTTCGCGGCGACGCCGAGCCGCTCTATCTTGTCGTCTGGCGCAATTTCCGGGCCGCTGACGGCCCGTCCGGACTGGCTTAAGCCTGTTTGGGACTGCATTTTGCGCCGCCTGGCCCAATCGCCGCCAATGCGGAAGAGGATGGCCATTATGAGGAGACCCTTTATAACGGTCGCTGAGATTTGCCATATCCAAGGGGAGACGATGCGTTACATACGTCCGCTTTCAATCGAAGATGCCGTCGGCCAGTTGGCCGGATCGGCCGGCACCGCCGCCATCCTCGCCGGCGGCAGCGATCTGCTGGTGAGGATGAAGGGCGGCTTCGTCGAACCCGACCTGATCGTCGACATCAAGGCCATCGAGGGCCTGAGCGAGATCCGCGAAACCGCCGACGGCTTCAGCATCGGCGCCGCGGTGCCCTGCGCCGTGCTGGGCGAGAGCGCTTCGCTCAAGAAGGCATGGCCGGGCGTCGTCGAGGCGGCAAACCTCATCGGCTCCAAGCAGGTGCAGGGACGCTGCACCATCGTCGGCAACCTCTGCAACGCCTCGCCGGCCGCCGACAGCGTACCGGCGCTGGTGGCTGCCGGCGCCAAGGCATTGGTGGCCGGACCTTCGGGCAAGCGCACGATTGCCGTCGAGGCGGTGCCGACCGGGCCGGGTCGGACCTCGCTCGCCAAGGGCGAGATCATCGAGGCGATCCTGCTCGACAAGCGGGCGCCGCGCTCGGGCGATGCCTATCTGCGCTTCATTCCGCGCACCGAGATGGACATCGCCGTGGTCAGCGCCGGCGTCAACCTGACGCTCGACGAGCAGGGCGTCGTCAAATCGGCCCGCGTCGCGCTGGGCGCCGCCGCACCCACGGTGCTTTTGGTCGAGGAGGCCGCCGAGGCGCTCATCGGCAGGAAGCTTGACGAAGCGGCGCTCGAGCGGCTGGCCAAGGTCTGCGCGGGCGCCTGCCGGCCGATCGACGATAAGCGGGGCACCATCGAGTTCAGACGGAAAGTTGCGGGCGTGCTGGCCAGGAGAGCCGCCACGACCGCCTATGCGCGTGCGGGAGGCAAGTGATGGCTGGTGTAGCGGTTTCAACGACAATCAACGGCGATCACGTCGAGTATCTTTGCCAGCCGGACGAGACGCTGCTCGACGTGCTGCGCGACCGGCTCGGGCTGACCGGCGCCAAGGAAGGCTGCGGCACCGGTGACTGCGGCGCCTGCTCGATCATCCTCGACGACCGGCTGGTCTGCTCCTGCCTGGTGCTTGGCGCCGAGGCCGAAGGCCGGCGCATCGAGACCGTCGAGGGCATGGCGCATGGCGAAAAACTGCATCCGCTGCAGCAGAAATTCCTCGAGCACGCCGCACTGCAATGCGGCATCTGCACGCCGGGTTTCCTGATCGCGGCGAAAGACCTGTTGGCCAAGAATCCTGACCCGACCGAGGAGGAAATCCGCTTCGGCCTTGCGGGGAACCTCTGCCGCTGCACCGGCTATGACAAGATCGTGCGCGCCGTCCAGGACGCGGCAAACGTGATGAAGGGAGCCTGAGATGAATTTCGATCCGCGCTATTCCGGACGCAATTTCTCCTCCGTCGGCACGCGCCCCATCCGCCCCGACGGCGTCGACAAGGTGACCGGCCGCGCCCGCTACGGCGCCGACTTCAACATGGCCGGCCAGCTCGTCGGGCGTGTTCTGCGCAGCCCGCATGCCCACGCGGTCATTAGGAAGATCGACACCTCGAAGGCGGAGAAGCTCGCCGGCGTCAAGGCGGTGATCACCGCGAAAGACCTGCCCGACCTCACCGACGGCGATGCCGGCATGTACGACATCCTCGACAACTGCATGGCGCGCGCCAAGGCGCTCTATGACGGCCATGCGGTGGCCGCCGTCGCCGCGGTCGATGCCCGCACCGCCAGGCAGGCGCTGAAGCTGATCGCGGTCGACTACGAGGTGCTGCCGCATGTCACCGATGTCGACGAGGCGATGAAGCACACCGCGCCGCTGATCAACGACACGACCTTCACCGAGGGCCTCGAGGAAAAGCCGGTCAAGCCGTCCAACGTCACCAAGCGCAGCCAGTTTGGCCATGGCGACGTGCATCAGGGCTTTGGCCAGGCCGACTTCATCGTCGAGCGCTCCTTCAAGACGGAGCAGACGCACCAGGGCTATATCGAGCCGCATGCCTGCGTGGCGAGCGTGTCGTCCGACGGCACCGCCGACCTCTGGGTCTGCACGCAAGGCCATTTCGTCTATCGCCAGCACTGCGCGCAACTGCTTGGCATGGAAGCCTCGAAGCTGCGCGTCACCTCCTCCGAGATCGGCGGCGGCTTCGGCGGCAAGACCCATGTCTGGGCCGAGCCGGTGGCGCTTGCCTTGTCCAGAAAGGCCGGACGGCCGGTGAAGCTGGTGATGACCCGCGACGAGGTGTTCCGCGCCTCCGGCCCGACCAGCGCCACCTCGATCGACGTCAAGATCGGCGCCCGCAAGGACGGCACCATCACCGCCGCCGAAGCGACGCTGCGCTACACGAGCGGCCCCTATGCCGGCACGTGGGCCGAGATCGGCGCCATGACCGCCTTCGCCTGCTACAGGCTCGAGAACGTCAAGACCGTCGGCTACGAGGTGCTGGTCAACCGGCCGAAGACAGCGGCCTATCGCGCGCCTTCCGCTCCGATGGCGGCCTTCGCGGTGGAAAGCGCCGTCGACGAGCTCGCCAAGGAGGTCGGCATCGACCCGGTCGAGTTCCGCATCAGGAACGCCGCCCAGGAAGGCACGCGCTCGTCCTACGGCCCGGTCTACGGCCCGATCGGCATCGGGCCTACCCTTGAGGCAGCGAAGAACCATCCGCACATGAAGGCGCCGCTCAAGGAAAACCAGGGCAGGGGCATGGCCTGCGGCTTCTGGTTCAACTTCGGCGGCCAGACCTGCACCGACCTCAACATCGGCATGGACGGCTCGGTCTCGCTCGCCGTCGGCACGGTCGACGTCGGCGGCTCCCGCGCCTCGCTGTCGCTGGTGGCGGCGGAGGAGCTCGGCATCGACTATAGCCAGGTCAAGGCGATCGTCGCCGACACCTCCAGCCTCGGTTACAACGACATGACCGACGGCAGCCGCGGCACTTTCTCGTCGTCGATGGCGACCATCTCGGCCGCCCGCAATGCGATCAAAATCCTGCGCGAGCGCGCCGCGCAGATGTGGGACATCTCGGTCGACGACGTCGCCTGGGAACAGGGCCATGCGGTCGCCAAGGGCGACAAGCACGGCAATCTCGGAAAACTGTCGCTGAAGGAGATCGCGGCCAGGTCGGGCACGACCGGCGGGCCGATCGCCGGCCACAGCGAGCTCGTCGCCGACGGCGCCGGCGTCTCCTTCGCCACCCATATCTGCGACATCGAGGTCGACCCCGAGACCGGCTTCACCAAAGTCATCCGCTACACGGTGGTGCAGGATGCCGGCAAGGCGGTGCACCCGACCTATGTCGAGGGCCAGTACCAGGGGGGTGCCGCGCAAGGCATCGGCTGGGCGCTCAACGAGGAGTATATCTACGGCAAGGACGGGCGGCTGCAGAACGCCGGCTTCCTCGACTACCGCATCCCGGTCTGCTCCGACCTGCCGATGATCGACACGCAGATCCTCGAGATCCCCAACCCCAACCACCCCTATGGCGTGCGCGGCGTCGGCGAGACCTCGATCGTGCCGCCGCTGGCGGCGATCGCCAACGCGGTGTCGAACGCCGCCGGCGTGCGCATGACCCACATCCCGATGTCGCCGCCGCGCATCCTGGCGGCGATCGAGGCGGAACGGGAAGGCTAGAGCCGAGATGAGGACCTTGCTCTAATGGTCGAAGTCACCCTTTGGGGCGCGCTCGGCCAGCTCGCCGGGGGCAAGAGCAAGGTCGAGGTCGAGGCCAAGGACATCAGGGAGCTGTTCCGCAAGCTGGCGGAACAGTATCCCGGCATCGAGCCCTGGATCGACCGCGGGATTGCTGTGGCGATCGACGGGACGATCTATAGGGATACGTGGAGCAAGGAGCTGCCACCGGGGGCGGAGATTTTTCTGCTGCCGCGGCTGGCGGGGGGGTGAGTGGGGACAGGACGCGACGTATGTCGAATCGCAGCTTGTGCCCCGTTGTAGTCATTCGACTTTGTACCGCATCGGCCACCTAGGGCCGCAGTCCGTTTCGCGAGCACGCGGACGATCTGCGTGAGTGAGTGCATGCCGAGGCATCTGCAGCGTGGAGGCGCACGCCTTTCCCATCGATGAGTAGACTCCGACCGTCGACTTAAATACCGCGCCTACCCCTGGCGCGAAACGCCTTGTAGGCGAGATAGATCAGATAGGCCGCGCCGATGATTTTCAGCGCGTTGAAGGCACCTTGCGAGGTCTGGAAGATGGCGGCCATGCCGATGGCGACCGCGACGGTGTGGACGATCAGCCCGGTGCAGAGGCCAAGCGTGACGAACACGCCCACCATGCGGCCATAAGCGCCGACTGGATCAGCGCGATCAGATCGTCGGGACCGGGCACCCAGGCGAGCAGAGTGGCGGCCGCGGCAAAGGCAACGATCGCGTCGAGTGGCAGTATCGCTCGGCGCTTCCCGTTTCGGATGCGGTGTTTTGCACCATCCGCGCGGCTTCTGCAAAGGCCGAAGCGGTTCGGCGGGTGGCGATCCTATATTTGAAAAACCCGGATGACCGCCAATCAAGGCTCAGCTACAAACCGGCCATGACCGTTCAAATTTCCCATGTCGTAGGGGCGATCATTCTCGGTGTGATCGGCATCCTCGCCTACCGGTGGCTCGGCCTTGTCGCGATTGTCATTGTCGGTGGCGTCGGTTTCCCAGCTTTGATGGCGGTGGTCTATTACCAGGCCGATCTGGAAACCCGTAAGGGCCGGGGCTGGAATTGGCTGAAAGACATGGGCTTCTAGCTGCAGCGTCGCTTCAGCGGCGCGGCGTGCCAGGCGAATTCTAATCGCGGTGCCTGGCGAAGCGCCGTCTGCGGTTGCTGACGATCGCCGGCCTCCAGCCAAGGCCGCGGCAGGTGATCCAAAGCAGAACGGCCTGGCCGGAGAGGCCGACGACGATCGAAGCAACGGCAATGCCCGAGACGATATCGGAATCCATGTTTGCGAGCCCCCGCCCGGCATGATTTACCAGCGGGAAGTATTGGCCTCACTCGCACGTGAGTCACTTACCCAATAATATGGACTAGGCCGAAAGCGGTATGTTGCGACGGGCGAAGCAATTCCTGCCAGCGCAGCGGTCGCCGATGGCGACAGAGGGCGCGTTAAGGAGCGCCGTGCCTATCACCTTCGTCATCCTGGGGCGGAGCAAGGAGCGAAGCGACGCGCGCAGACCCTGGGATCCATGCCGTGACCTGCGAGCGTCGCGACGGCGCGGAATTCTGCCAGGGCGCATTCTTCGGCAGGCGGCACAGCATGGATCCTCGGGTCAAGCCCGAGGATGACGAAGCGTGGCGGAGCCGGAGCACCAGGCGCTGAGAGCGCCGGCGGACAGCGCACCCCTTCGGGTCAAGCCCGAGGATGACGAAGCGTGGCGTGAGCCTGCGGCAGATCACGATGCCCGCTCAGGCGGCCCTGGTCTTCACCAGGCTCACGGCAGCCATGAGCGCCTCCGCCGCCTCGACCGACGACCCCGGATTCTGACCGGTGACGAGCCGGCCGTCGACCACCGTGTGCACGCCCCAATCCTTGACCCTGGAGAAGACCGCGCCGAGCTGGATGAGCTCGTCCTCGACGAGGAAAGGCACGATGTTGGTGAGACCCACAGCCGCTTCCTCGGCATTGGTGAAGCCGGTGACATAGCGGCCCTGAACGAACGGGGTGCCGTCGGGATTGGTCACGTGACGCAGGACGCCCGGCGCATGGCAAACGAGGCCGACCGGCTTGCCGGCGGCAGCGAAGGATTCAATCAGCCTGATCGAATTCGGATCTTCGGCCAGATCCCACAGCGGCCCGTGTCCGCCCGGGTAGAAGACCGTGTCGAAATCCTTCTGGTCGATGCTGTCCAGGCGCACCGTTTCCCCAAGCTGCGCCTTGGCAAGCTCGTCGGCGCTGAAGCGCCGCGTGAGGTCGGTCTGGAACATCGGCTCGTCGCTCTTCGGGTCGAGAGGCGGCTGGCCGCCCTTCGGCGAGGCGAGCGTGATCTCGGCGCCGGCGTCCTTGAAGACGTAATACGGCCCTGCCAGCTCTTCGAGCCAGAAGCCGGTCTTCTTGCCGGTGTCGCCCAGAGCGTCGTGGGAGGTGAGTACGATGATGACTTTCATTGTCGCATGCTTTCGTCAGATGATGCCGCGCCGCGAGGCGTCGCCGCCGGTTGATGGGGAGCTCGATCAGCCGCATCGGCTTATCGACGAGCCGATAGTGGCACTTGCCCACATATTTCAGAAATTTACTTCTTCGATTTCAGATATTTATCTGAGATTATATCTCGATGAGATACGACCTGAACCTGCTCCCGGTTTTCCTGGCCCTGATGGAGGAGCGCAGCGTGACACGGGCGGCAGCGCGGCTGGGCATCACGCAGCCGGCGCTGTCCAATTCGTTGAACCGCCTGCGCGACACCTTGCGGGATCCGCTGTTCATCCGGGAACGCTACGGCATAAAGCCGACGCAGCTCGCCGAGGAGATCGCGCCGACGATCGAGGCGGCGCTGGCGCAACTGGACGATCTCATCCTGAACCAGCAGGAGTTCCAGCCGGCAAACACCGAACGGCTGTTCACCCTTGCCCCCAACAGCTACGTGGAGATCGTGCTGATGCCGGCGCTGGTGGCGAGGGCGCGCGAACGAGCGCCGGGGATCAAGCTGCGGATGACGGCATTCGGCAACGATCTGGCCGAGACCGGCGTCATTTCCGGCACCACGGCCATGGTGCTCGGCCGGATCGTCGATCCGCCGGACAACCTTGTCGTCCAGCACCTCATGGACGATGGGCTGGCCTGCGTGGTGCGCAAGGACCATCCCGGCGTCCGGGACCGGATTTCCCGAGAACAGTACGAAATGCTCAAGCATGTGAACGTGCTGCCGCCGGGCCGGCTGCGCGCGGGTGTCTTCCAGGCATTGGGGCAGCAAAACCTCAAGCGCGAGGTTGCGGTATCCGTCACGCATTTCCTTGCCGTGCCGGAGATGCTTGCCGTCACCGACTATTGCGCAACGCTGCCGAAGCTTATCTGCCGCAGTCTCGAGCGCGATCCGCGGCTGAAGGTGCTGCCGACGCCGGTCGACCTCGGCACCTTTCCGGTGGAGATGGCCTGGCACGTTCGCTACCGCCACGACCCCGCCCACAGGTGGTTGCGCTCGCTGATCGGCGAGCTGGCAAAGGAAATGACGGCGCAAGCCCCCTGAGAGCGCCTTCCTGGTCGGCGCGTGTTGCTCGGCCTGTCCCCCACAAGGTGGGGAGGTGGCCGCGTAGCGGTCGGAGAGGGCGCTGCCATGGGCGACTGCCCTGCTGCCGAGACCGCCGCCGCTACGCCTCCAGCGTCGGCTCCGTATTCACCTCCAGCGCCTCTTCCGCCTCGTCCTCTTCGCCAAGCACCTCTTCGTGTACCCCCAGCGCCTTCCCGATCCAGACCGGGTCGACCGTATGGTCGCGCTTGGGGTTGGTGGTGTTGGGGTGGATGAGGATGCTCAGGCCGCCGTGGTTCAGCATCAGCCACGGCACCAGCGTCGCGAAAACCTCGTTGGCGAACGAGACCTGGTACATGGCCTGCTGATGCGGGCCGACCGGCTCGTCGCGCCAGTTGCCCAGGCGCACGCGGAAGCGTTCTGCGATGCGCAGGCGCAGCCATTCGGCATGCTGCCGCTCAGGCTGGCCGGCGTAGTAGATATGGGCGTGATAGCTGGCGATCTCCGCAAGCTGCCTCGGACTGGTTTTCTCGTTCACCGCGATCCTCCGCTTCGATTGGTGACGCGCCCGGCAGGACTCTCCCAGGCCCTCCAGGCAGCCTCGCGCGCTTGGCGGACCTAAGTCAATTCACAGGCGGATGGCCGCCTTTGCCAATCCTGCCAAAGTCGAAAGTCCGGCCCGCCGACATCTTGACGAAAATCGGTGCGCCTGATGAGACATGGTGCAATCGGTTCCAGGGGGAGATGGGCAAGCGGTGGGCTGGCTGTGAAGCGCGTTTTTCGTTTGCTTGCCGCTGTTGTCATGGCGTCCGGGCTGACCGGCTGCACCAGCATTTCCTACTACGCGCAGTCGCTGCAGGGTCATGTCGAGATCATGGCGGCGCGGAAAGATGTCGGAACGCTCGTCCGCGACCCGTCGACGCCCGAGGCCTTGCGCGCCAGGCTGACGTCGGCGAGCGCCATCAGGCGGTTTGCGACGGATGAGCTGGCGCTGCCCGACAACAGCAGCTACCGCAGCTATGTCGACATCCATCGCGACGCCGTGACCTGGGCCGTTTTCGCCGCGCCGCAATTCTCGCTTGCGCCGCGCACATGGTGCTTTCCGGTTTTCGGCTGCGTTCCGTACCGGGGTTACTTTGCCCGCAAAGCCGCGACGGAAAGCGCGCTCGAACTGCACAGGCAGGGGCTGGACGTCTTCGTCACCGGCATCACCGCCTATTCCACGCTCGGCTGGTCGAGCGACCCGCTGCTCAGCACCATGCTCGGTCAGGACGACACCTATCTCGCCAGCCTGATCTTTCATGAACTGGCGCACCAGCGCCTCTATGTCGATGGCGACTCAGCCTTCAACGAGGCCTTCGCGGTCGCCGTCGAAACCAGCGGCGTCAGGAAATGGCTGCGCGCCGCTGGCGATCGCGCCGGATTGCGCCGCTACGAAGCCGATCGCAGGCGCAGGGCCGATTTTCTCGCACTGCTGGCGAAAACCCGCGACGAGCTGGGGCAGGTCTATGAAAGCTCCCGCAGCCCGGAGCAGATGGCGGCCGCCAAGGCTGCCGCGATCGACAGGCTGCGCATGCGCTATCGGCAGCTGCGCGACAGAAGCTGGGCGGGATATCGGGGCTACGACGCCTGGTTCTCGGCCCCGATCAACAACGCAAAGCTCGCCGCGACCGCCGTCTACGGCGAACAGGTTCCGGCCTTTCTTCGCCTGTTCGACCTGTGCGCCGGCGACTATCCGAGGTTCTACGCTTCCGTTCGACGCATCGCCGATCTGCCGCAAGCTTCCCGTGCCGAAGCGCTCAAGACTGCCGCTATCTGTGATCGACCAGGCACGAGGACCGCAACTACAGCTTTCTGAAGAAGCCGGACAGGATGTTCGGACCGGCTTCGCCGGGCCGCAGCCTGATCCCGTCCTCGAACGAGTTCAGCGTCACGCACTCGAAGCCGTGGTGCGCGAGCAGCGCCACCAGCGAGTCGCGGTCGAAATGGTGCAGGTGCTCGTCGGGCAGGCGCATGCGCCAGGTCTGGAACCACGCATCGCCCCCGGCGCCGAGCTCGCGCCAGCGGCAATAGGGCACGGCGATGGCCAGGTGGCGGGCCTCCAGGCGGCCGAGGAAACTGAGATCCGGGATATGCTCGAGCACGTCGAACATGGCGACGAGATCCCACGAGCCGGCGAGCGCCTCATCCCAGTCGACGAAGCGAACGCCCTGCGGCAGCGGAAACTGGGCGATGTCGCAGCCGGCGCAGTCGGCGACGCCGGTGATTTTGGCGGCTTCGACGAATGTGCCGGTGCCGTAGCCGATCTCCAGCACCGACCGGGGAATCTCACCGGTGACGCCCAGCACCCAGCCAAGCCGCTGATAGCCGAGCTTGATGGTCCGGTCGCTCAAATCCTCGTAATAGGAGATGTATTGCTTGTCGTACTCGATCGGGGTGAAGTCGATCTGGTGGATCACGCCGAACCCGTCCAGCTCGTAGTTGTCCAGCATTCGCGTGCGCCCTCCGGGAGTGCCAATTCCTTACATTGCGGAGCTAAACGCAAGGTAACCGGCCGCGCCGGCCAAGGAATCGAACCAGCGGGCCTCACTCCACCTCACGCCGCGCTCCGCCCTTCGTACCGCTCCCCCACAGGGCGCGCTGGAACACATTGCGCTTGCCCTTGCGCGGGACGAGCTCGATGTCGCTGACCAGCTTGGCGCCGCCCTTGCGCCGCTCCAGCGTGATCTTGCGGCTGTGGAAGGCCTCGAGCTCGGCGCGATGCGCCACGCTGATGATGGTCACCTTCGGCAGCTCGTGGACGATGGTCTCCATCATCTTCTCCTGGCTCTTCTCGTCGAGCGCCGAGGTCGCCTCGTCGAGCACGATGATGTCGGGGCTGTGCAGCAGGAGGCGCGCGAAGGCGAGGCGCTGCTTTTCGCCGCCCGACAGCGTCTGGTCCCACGGCGCCTCTTCCTCGAGCCTGGCCGCGAGATAGGCGAGGCCGACCTTGTCGAGGGCGTTGTTGATCTCCTCGGCCGTCCAGTTGTCGGCGGCGGCGGGATAGGCGACGGCGCGGCGCAGCGTGCCGGTGGGGATGTAGGGCCGCTGCGGCAGCATGAACAGCCGCCTGCCGGGGTGGAAATTGACGCTGCCGCCGCCCCATGGCCAGAGGCCGGCGACGGCGCGCACCAGCGTCGACTTGCCCGAACCGGATTCGCCGGCCACCAGCACACGCTCGCCGGGTTCGATCGCGACTCCGGTTTCCTTGACCACGGCGGTGCCGTCGTCGAGCGTCACCGAGAGATTGTCGAGGCTGAGCATGGCGCCGTCCTCGGTCTCGCCGCGGCTTATGCGTCCGAGCGCGTCGCTCTGCTCGGCGCGCTCCAGCCCGTCGAGCGACATCATCAGCGAGGCGATGCGCCGCGCCGAGGCGTTCCAGTCGGCAAGCCGCGGGTAGTTGTCGACCAGCCAGCCGAACGCGCCCTGCACGATGCCGAAGGCGGAGGCCGCCTGCATCACCTCGCCAAGCGACATGCCGCCGGCGAGGAATTTCGGCGCGCAGAGCAGGATCGGCACCACCGGCGCGAACAGCAACGACCCTTGCGAAACGAGTGCTGTGCGCATGTGCTGGCCGGTCAGCAGCGCCCATTGCCTCAGCACATGGCCGAAATTCCTGTCGATGCCGCTGCGCTCCTCGTCCTCGCCGCCGAGCAGCGCGATGCTCTCGCCGTTCTCGCGCACGCGCGTCAGCGTGTAGCGCAGCTCGGCCTCGGCCTGGTTCTTCGTCTCGGAAATGCGCACGAAGTTGCGGCCGATGACCACCATCGAGGTCGAGGTGATCGCGGCGTAGATCACCGCGGTGATCACCAGGAAGCCCGGAATGGTGACGCTCTCGCCGCCGATCGGCAGGGTCAGCGCTCCGCCGATAGTCCACAGCACGATGATGAAGGTCGAGGCCGACAGGAATGCGTTGAGGACGCCGGCGATGAAATCGACGGGCGATTCGGTGGCGATGCGCAAATCCTCGGTCATGCGCGCTTCGGGGTTCTGGTGGTCGCCGCCGACCAGGTTGAGCTGATAGTAGCGGCCGCTGGCCAGCCAGCGCGCGATGACCGCGGTGGTCAGCCAGGAACGCCAGCGGCGCTGGATCGTCATGCGCATATAGACCTGCGTGACGACCAGGCTGCCGCTGCACAGCACCAGCGGCACGAACACGGCGCTGAGGAAATAGACGCTGCGGGCGTTGCGCTGCTCGAGCGCGTCGAAGATCGAGCGGTTCCAGACATTGATGCCGTACTGGAAGCCGATATTGATGCAGATCAGCAAAAGCACGCCGATGGTGAACGGCCAAGCGAGCCTGTCGCCGCGCCGGCTCCAGTAGCCGCGCGCGCTGATCCAGAAACGCTTCAGCAGATATTTCCTGCGTGCCTGCTCGGCGGCTTCGGGCGCCAGCTGCGGATCGGGTTCGGCAGCCTCCGGCGGTGGCGCCGCCTCGCCATTGACCTCAGGCGCGGCTTCGACGACCAAAGCCTTGTCTTCATTCGATTTCTCCGGGCGCGATTTCGCTTTGCCCGGCGTTCGGGCAGTACGCGATTTGGCGCCGCGGACCGGTTTCGATTTGGATCTAGCTTCTGACATCAGGCCGACAACGGCCTAAAAATCAAAAGGTTTCATGACGTTCGCCACGCCATCCCGCCGCCGGCGCGCCTTGGTTCCGGTGCTGGCGGCACTCCGTCGTGATTGCCGGGGTAGCCGCGACAAGTGGAAACACGGAGCCGGAAGCTTGCCTATCGGACAAACCTCACGCGATTATTCCGGCCAACAATGCCGGCACCGGATCGACAGGCTCGATCCGGTGCCGGCCTGAAGGGGGTTCGATGCGGCGTGTACCGATCGTCATGCGACCGCTTGGCGGTATGGGCAACAGGATGTTCCAGTACATGTTCAGCCATGTGCTGGCCAGGCGCATTCCCGGCGGCTATGTCTGCAATGCCGACCTGCCGGAGTGGTCCGTCGCCACGGTGCGGCCGCCTCTCCTGTGGCGGTACCGGGCGCTTCGGCTCGAAGGCTCGCATCGCTACGATCTCGACGCGATCGCCGCCGCGTTCCGCCAGCAACGGGCGCGCAGCGTCCTGTTCAAGGGCTTCGCGCAGAGGTTGGGCTATTACGATCGCGCCGAGGTTTCCAGGATTTTCGACGGGCGCGCAGCCGAGGCGCCGACCTATGGCGACGACTTCCTCGTCATCCATGTGCGGGCCGGCGACATCCTCGACGGCTTCCACAAGAACTACTGCCCGATGCCGTTCGCCTTCTTCGAAACCTTGATCCGCGACAGCGGCCGCAAGCCGGTCTTCGTCGGCCAGACCCATGACGACAACGACTATTGCCGGCGCCTGCGCCAGCGCTTTACCGATGCCGTCTTCGCGCCGCAGGCATCGCCATTGACCGATTTCGAGACGCTGCGCCGGGCAAGCCATGTCGTCGCGTCGGTAGGCACCTTTTCCTGGCTGGCCTGCTGGCTGTCGTCGGCGCGCACGATCCATCTGCCGGTGGCCGGCATCCTGGATCCGGCGATCAGGCCGGATATCGACCTGCTTCCGCCGGGCGACGCGCGCTACCGCTTCCATCAACTGGACATCGGCGACTGGACGGCGTCCGCCGAGCAGCTCGCGGCCTTCTATGGCGATGCGATCGCGTTTCGGCAGGTCGAACTTGGGCACATTGCGCGATGAAAGAGTTGCGATGAGATTTCCGCTTTCCATCGACAGGCCTGTGATCTGCGCGATCATGAAGCTGGAGCAGCCCTATGTGATCGAGTGGATCGCGTGGCACAAGCTGCACGGTTTCGATCTGATGATCGCCGACAATTGTCTCGCCGGACCGCAGACGGCAGTGCTTTCGGCATTGCGCGACGCCGGCTGGATCGAGCTAGTGGACTGGCGGCACGATCGCTCACAGCCGCAGCGGCGCGCCTATTCGCACCTTTATTGGCGGGCGCTGCTGCAGGGCTATCGCTATCTCGGTTTCCTCGACGCCGACGAATTTCTCGAGCCGCTCGACGGACCGCCCTGGAGCGGCGCCGAGCTCGTCCGCTCGCTGCTCAGACGGCGCGGCGTGCGCAGCGTCGCCTTCCGCTGGGCGAATTTCGGCAGCGACGGCAAAGAGGCCTATGAGGACGAGCTGGTCACCGTCCGGTTTCCGAGACGGGCCGGCACGACGCCTCGACGGCGCGCTGGAAGAAGGCGTTTGCACGCGTGTCGTCATGCTTGCCGAAGGCCATGCGAAGCCCGACGCTGTTCATGGCGCACCCGCACGGCTTCCCGATCGGGCAGCGCAGGACGCTGGTCGACGGCATCACCCTCGACAGGCATCAAGCCGCCATGCCGATGGAATGGAAGCTCGGCTGGATCCGCCACTATGCGGTCAAGTCGCGGCAGGAATTGCTGAGCAAGCACGCCCGTGGCGGAGGCTTCACGCCGGCGAGCGAGGCGCCCTCCCTGGAAGAATATATCGCGTCGCGGGATCAAAATGACATTCTCGATCCGCTCGACGAGGCGGCGATCGAGGCCCTGCGGGCCAAGGTCGCGGAGATCGTCCGGTCGCTCGATCCGGCGATCCTCGAGCAGACGCGGCCGCTGTTCGAACAGCACAAATAGGCATCGGCGGCGCGTGGCGAGCCCCTAGGCAAGCACAAGCGGCGCGGTGCTCATCCCGTGGAACGACAGCGACGGGCGGCGCGTGGCGCCGGCGGCATCGAGCCGCCAGCCAGGGGCGCGGGTGAACAGCGCCTCGATCATCGCCGCGATCTCGATGCGGGCGACATGCTGGCCGAGGCAGACATGCAGGCCGGTGCCGAAGGTCAATGACAAGGTCGGCGAGCGCGTGAGGTCCAGTCGGTCACCGTCCGCGAACACCGCATCGTCGCGGTTGCCGCTGCCGAGCACCGCCACCACCGCCTCGCCGTTCGCGATCCCAACGTTGCCGAGGTCGATGTCTTCGGCCGCGATGCGCGCCACCGCGTATTGCACGGAGGCGCCGTAGCGCAGGAGCTCGGCGGCGGCGCTGCTCCAGTCGACAGCCCGGCGCTCGAGCAGGTCGCGCTGTTCTGGAAAACGGTGCAGCGCGACCACCGCGTTGCCGAAAGCGTCGACGACGGTCTCCTGTCCGGCAAACAGCATGAACACGACGTTGGCCACCATGTCCTCGCGCGACCAGCGGCCTTCGGTGACTTCCCGCGCCATGCGGGCGACCATTCCGTCCGGCCGGAAGGCCTGTTGCGCCAGCCGTTCCTCGACAAAGGCCCGGCACTCGCCATAGGCCGCGGCGCTGGCAGCCGGCGGCTGGTCTGTTCGCAGGTCGAACGCGCCGGCCATGCGGCTGGTCACCGATTTCAGCGCCCATGGATCCTCGATCTCGATGCCCATGATTTCCTGCAGGAGCCAGAAGGAGACCGGCACGGCGAGCCCGGCGACGGCATCGATGCGGCCGTCCGCCATCGCCCGGTCGACTAGCTCGCGGCTTAGCGCGCGCAGGCCCTGTGTCAGCGTCTCGACGGCGGATCTGGAGAGGCAGCCTGCAACCGGCCGGCGCAGCTCACCATGATGCGGCGGATCGGCGAGCATCACAGACCGGCTGAGCAGCGCCATCGGCGCCTGGTCGACAAGCTTGCGACGGACCTCCTCATACCTGCCGGGCGGCGCCTGCAGCAGGGCCGGATGCTTGAGGACGCGGGACACCAGTTCATGGCTGAAGACGTAATGCGCGTCGGCAAGTTCCGGATAGGGCGCGGCGCCGCGCGCGATGCCGCCCAGAGCGCGCATCTCCGCAAAATGCGCGAACGGATCTTCGCCGAGCGCGAACGGATCGAAGAACGGAGCCGTCATGCCGTGGCCGGCCCGCATGTCATTTCTTCAGGTCCTTGGCCGAGATGACCCGGAACCCACCGGACGCGGCGTCCTGCGGGAAGAAATCCGGCATGACGTAGAGGAACTCGCAGTCGTAGACGCGGTAGTGCAGCCGCAGCAGCGGATCGCGGATGATCTCCTCGAGCGGCGGCCTTATGCCGGTCTCGTTCCAGCGGTCTATGGTGGCGCGAAACCGCGGGTCGGACCTGACCTTGTCGTCGTCGTCCTCGTCGCCGGATGAGCCGGCATAGGCCGAGCAGCGGCCGTCGCCGATCAGCCAGCGCGCGCCGAGGCGGCGGCCGTGGTGCTCCATCTCCTTCAGCAGCCGGATTGCCGTGTTGCCGCCGCGGTGGCTGGGGCGGACGCAGAGATTGTAGGCATAAAGCGAGTGCACCGGCTCGCTGCGCGGCAGCGATGCAAAGGCATCGAAATTCGTGGGAAAATCGGCGCGCACCAGCGGGTCCTGGCTGGTTTCGGTGAAGCAGAGCGTGCCGGCCAGCGCGTCGCCGTCGATCGCGCCCAGCATGGTGTGGCCAAGCGCCAGCCGGCGGCGGATGGTCGCCTCGCTGGCTCGCAGCGGACCGGCCCAGGCGGCAGCCTCAAGCTCCATCAGCAGCGGCATGTCGTCCGCGTCCAGCTTCCGGATTGGAAGCGCATTGCTCTCGACGTTCATCTCTCGGCCACCCGACTTGCCCACGCGCTATAGGGCGTGCCGCAGCTTTTTGCTAGTCAGCAAGGCTGCCGTTTGCAATTGTGCAGGCCGGGGGACGCGATCACTTGATATTCTACGTCACGCATAGAAAGCACGCCTATACTCATGCGGTCGTGCTTCTCTATCACCGCCCAGACCTGCAAGCATCGTTCCGGCTGGTTCGCTATGAGGATGCCGGGTTGCTGCGCGGCGTTCGCGCGGGCGTGGTGGTCTGGTCGGACATGGACCGGCTGAGCGCCGAGGAGTTGCAGCGGGCAGCCGAGCTGAGCGCCGAGCTGGCGCAGCAAACGGGCTTGACGCAGCTCAACCATCCGACGGCCAGCCTGCAGCGCTTGGATCTGTTGCGCGTGCTGCGCGGCGACGACGGCAACTTTTTTCGCGCATTCAGGCCGGACGAGCTCGATGACACGATGCGCTATCCCGTCTTCATCCGCGACGAGGTGGGCGCGCTGTACGAGGAGCCGCCGCTTCTGCACGACCGGCCGGCGCTGGACGCGGCACTCGCAAGGCCGGACGGGCGCAAGCTGGTGCGGCCGATCGTGGTGGAGATGACCGGCACGCCAGGGCCTGACGGATACTACCGGAAATTCGCCGCCTACCGGGTCGGCGATACGATCTACGCCCAGCATATTGCGATGTCGAAATCGTGGTTCGTCAAGAATGCGGCCGATCGGCTCTTGCCGGCCCACATCGACGAGATCAGGGCCTACATTACCGAGAACCCGCATGCCGGGCGGGTGATGCAGGTCTTCGAAAAGGCCCGCATGCAGTACGGGCGCATCGACTACACGCTTGCCGAGGGCAAGCTCGTGGTGTTCGAGATCAACAGCAATCCGACCGTGCTGAGTGACCCGCCGACGCCGTTCGCCACCTACGACCCGCAGCCTTTCGCCGACCGCCACGCCGACGCGCTGCTCGCGCTGCCGCAGGCGGCAGCGCCGGACTCGCTGCCCGCGATCGACGCCGCCAACCGGGCGACGCTGGCCAAATTGCGGCGCCGCTACGAGTTCAAGCGGCTGAAGCTCGTGCTGCAGAAGATCTTTGGGCGAGGTGGGGCAAAATAGTCTGAAGCGCGACGCCTTGCCCAGCGACCCGCTCGAGCGAAACAACCGCAAAGCCGGGGCCGGCGGAAGTCTTGGCGGGCCGGCGCACTGCGCCGGCCCGTTCGCCTTTCGCCATCAGGCGGCCTTGACCTTCAGCTCTTCCTCGCCGCGCACCAGCTTGGTCACGCCGGCGAAGTCGAGCTTGCCGGAACCGAGCACCGGCACCTTCGGCACCACGCGCACCTCGGCCGGCACCATCAGGTCCATGGCGCCGTTGGCCTTGGCGAAGGCCAGGAATTCGGCCCGGGTGGCGTTCGCGGCCTCGGTGATGAGGATCAGCTTTTCGCCCTTGCGGGCATCCGGCACGCTGGCAACCGCCGACAGCGACCCTTTCCACAATTCGCCGGCCAGCGCCTCGACAGCGGCCAGCGAGATCATCTCGCCGCCGATCTTGGCGAAGCGCTTGGCGCGGCCGCGGATGGTGATGAAGCCGGCCTCGTCGACGGTGACGACGTCGCCGGTGTCATGCCAGCCGTCTGCCAGCGGCTCGAGCACGCCCGGCTTCTCGGCCCGCAGATAGCCCGACATGACATTGGGGCCGCGCACGTAGAGCCGCCCGCCGTCATCGACGCCGGGCACCGGATCCAGCCGATACTCCATGCCGGGCATGATTTTGCCGACGCTGCCGGACCGGTTGTACATCGGCGTGTTGATCGAGATCACCGGAGCCGCCTCGGTCACGCCGTAGCCTTCGAGGATACGCAGGCCGAACTTCTCCATATAGGTCATGCGCGTCGCCGCCTTGACCGGCTCGGCGCCGGCAAAGCAGTAGCGCACCGAGCGGAAGTCGTAAGGATGCGCCGTGCGCGCATAGCCGGAGAGGAACGTGTCGGTGCCGAAGATGATCGTCGCATTCGACGCGTAGACCAGTTCCGGCACGATGCGGTAGTGCAGCGGCGAGGGGTAGAAATAGACCGGCACGCCCGAGATCAGCGGCAGCACCGTGCCCGCCGTCATGCCGAAGGAATGGAAGATCGGCAGCACGTTGAACACCTTGTCGCCCGAGTGGAAATCGATCCGCGAGGCAGCCTGGGCGGCGTTGGCCAGGATGTTGCGGTGGGTGAGCACCACGCCCTTCGGCGTGCCTTCCGAACCCGAGGTGAACAGGATCACCGCGGCGTCGTCGGGCTTGCGGGCGACGCGCGGCGTGCTCTTGCGCAGCAAGCCGAGCAGCTTGTCCTTCAGGCCGATGCCGGCCCGCAGCTCGTCGAGCCAGACGATCTCCACCGAGCGGCCGATTTCCTCGACCACGGCGCCGAGCTTTGCCTGTTCGACAAACGCGCGCGAGGTCAGCACGGTTTTCACCTCGGCGGCCTTGCAGGCGGAGAGGATGTTCGCCGCACCGGCGGTGAAGTTGATCATCGCCGGCACCTTGCCGGCCGACATGACGCCGAGCAGCGTCGCGCATGCGCCGTTGGCGTTTGGCAGCATGATGCCGATCGTCTGCTGGCCGGCATAGAGGTGCTCGAACTTCTCGCCGAGCACGGCGGCGGCCGTCAGCAGCTTGCCATAGCTCAGCGAGCCGGTGACCGGGTCCTGCACGGCGAGCTCTTTCATGCCGCGCTCGTTCGCCGTCAGGATGATCTTCTCCAGCACGGTCTTGTCGATGTCCTCGGTGCGGAAGACGAGATCCGACATCACCTGATAGAGGGCGGCGCCCGCCGCGGTGCGGCGCTGGCGGCCCTTGAGTTCCTGCGGAACGTCGAGCTTCACCGGCTCCAGGATGGTCACCTTGACCTTCGGGAACAGCCGGCGGCGCACGTGCTGCGACGTTAGCCGCGAGAAGTAGCTCTTCTCCAGCCCGTCGATGCGCACCGGCACCACCATCGAGCCGGTCTTGTCGGCGACCATGGCGGCGCCGTCATAGACCTTCATCAGGCCTCCGGTGACGGTGATGCGGCCTTCCGGGAAGATGACCAGCGGATCGCCGCCCTGCACGATCTTGATCAGCGTGCGGGTCGACATCGGCTTCGCCGGATTGAGCGGCAGGGCGCGGGCGAGCTTCAGGAACGGCTTCATCCACCACGCCTGCGCGATGGTGTGGTCGATGGCGAAGACCGGCTCCTCGTCGGTCAGCGTCAGGGCCAGCGGACCGTCGAGGAAGCTGACATGGTTGAGCGCCAGGATCGGCGCCGGGCCGGCGGCCTTGAGGTTGTCCAGCCCCTCGACCTCCAGATGATGGAAGGCGCGGAACAGGATGGAGACGAAATCGCGGAAAGGATTCGTCGGCAGGTATTTCAGCATCAGCCAGGCGGCGACGGCATTGACCACGGCAAGGCCGGCCAGCACGCCGGCGATCGAGACGCCGGCGCCCTGGATGGCGGCGACGAGGCCGCCGCCAATGGTCATGAAGCCGGCGCTGACGACATTCACCGCGGCGACGATACGGGCACGCCGGTCCTCCGGCGCCCAGGCCTGCACGGCCGCGAAGGTCGGCACGACCAGGAAGGCGCCGGCGATCGCCAGGCCGGCGAGGTCGATGGCGACGCGAATGGTGTTCTGGCCGGCGAAGAAGGCGCCAAGCGTCTCGGCCTGGACCGGGCTGTGCAGGCCCCACACGCTCCAGGCGAGGTCCAGCCCGAACACGGCCATCAGCGCGGTGCCGACCGGTGCCGGCAGCAGCACCATGCGGCCCTGCGACATCCATGCCGCGATGGCCGAGCCGACGGCAACGGCGACCGCGAAGACGGCCAGATAGGCGGTCACCGCGATCTCGGTGCCGCCGAGCGAATTCTTGACCAGGGGGGGCAGGATGGAAAGGACGATGGCCCCGACCAGCCAGAACCACGACGCCATCAGCGCCGCCCGCCAGATGCGCTGGTTGGTGCGCAATTCACTGACCAGCCGCCAGGTGGAGCGCAGGATGTTCTTGTCGATCGCGAGATCGGGTGCGGCCGATCCGGTCGCCGGGATGTAGCGGCTGACGAGCCAGCAGCCGACGGCAAGCGCCATCATGATCGGGCCGAACACCGCAACGCCGATGCCGTCGGCCGAGACGATGCCGCCGGCGATGGTGCCGCCGAGGATGGCGGCGAAGGTGGCCGACTCGATCCAGGCGTTGGCGCGCGGCAGGTCCTTGCGCTCGAGGTGATCGGGCAGGATGCCGTATTTGATCGGGCCGAACAGCGCCGAGATGACGCCAAACAGGAACAGCGCCGTCAGCAGAACCGGAATGGAAGAGAGCGCGATGCCGATGACCGCGAGCAGTGCGGCGCCGATCTCGACGAACTTCAGCCTGCGCGCCACGAAAGCCTTGTCGAAGCGGTCGGCGATCTCGCCGCCAAGCGCGGACAAGAGCAGGAAGGGGGCCATGAAGATGGCGCCGGCCAAGGTCACCAGTGACGCCGCCTGGTCGGCGGCAAGGGTGAAGAGGATGAGGAACACCAGCGTGTTCTTCAGGAAATTGTCGTTGAAGGCGGACAGGAACTGCGTCCAGAAGAGAGGCGCGAAGCGCCGCGACATCATTAGATGGGTGTTCATGGCAAGTTCCAATGGGCAAGGCCATCGAGCAATCCGAGATGGATCGGTCAGCGGTTGCTTGCGCGGTTCGAGCCTCGTTTTAAGCGGGAAGCCGGTTAAACTTCGTTACTGCGGTTGATATCCATCATCAGCTTTTCGGTCTTGGCGCCTTGCAGCCTGTTGATGAACCGGCCCGTTCACTCGGCGTCACGCAGCGTCTTGGTGATGGCGATGGACGTCTTCCAGGCACTCGAATGGTTGGAAACATAGCTGTTGGTGGCCATCGATATGATCCTTTCGTTTCAGGGTTAAGCCGGGTCGGCGCTGGCTGGTTTCAGGGCCGGATACAATCAGCAGGCTTCGTCATCCTCTTCGCCGCTCATTTTTCATGAACGATGTTCATAAACGCAACATAGCACATTGTGAACGGCGTTCAAGAGAAAAGTGAACACCGTTCAAAGTTTCAAATGAAGGCGAGAAAAGGGGGGCTTCGCCTGGTTCGGCGATCGCACCCGCGAGTATGGCGACTTCAGCCTCGCCGACGCGGGATGTCACGCCTCGCCGGTCAGCCGTGCCGCAATCAGGCGCGCCGCCTTGACCGCCGCAGCACCCTGGTTGGCCGCGACCGCATCGTCGACGCGGGATACGGGGGACGCCACCGCCAGCGCGCCGATCGGTTGGCCGTCGGCGCCGAGGATCGCGGCGCCGATGCTGTGCACGCCTTCCTCATAGCCCTGCGAACTGCGCGAATAGCCGCTTGCGGCGGCAAAAGCGATGGCTTTGGCCAGCGTGTCCGGTCCTGTCACCGTATGCGCGGTGAAGGCCTGCAAGGGCTTCTCCAGATAGGCGCTGACCACTTGCAGCCGCGAGGCGGCGAGGAAGGCGATCCCGGAGGCCGTGCCGTGCAGTGGCAGGATCTGGCCGACGTCGACATTGACGCGGTTGGCCTTCGCCGACAGTTCGACATGCACGGTGAGCAGCACGCCGGCGCTGAACTCCGACAGATGCACGGTCTCGCCGGTTTCGAGCGACAGCTCCCGCGCCGCCGGCGCCGCCACGCGCACGAAAGGGAAATGCGCGTCGCGGATGCGGGCCAGCCGCGACAGGCCGGCGCCCAGCCGGTAGCGGCGGCTTTGCGGCTCCTGCTCGATCAGCCGATGGTTGGCGAGCGCCATCAGCAGGCGCCGGGCTGTCGCCTTATCGAGGCCGGCCTTGCGGGCGAGGTCGGACAGCCCGATCTCCGGCTCGTCGAGCGTGAACAGCTCCAGCAGCGAGACCGCCTTGCCCACCGTGCTCATGATGCATTCTCCAAGATAGTTCTCATGTGAATTAACTTGACAGCAGCCGACGTAGCCTGCAGTTTGTCTATAACATGCAAAACGATGGTTCAAATAGTGAACCGACAAGAAAATCATCTGTGCCCAACTGACGGCACACAAGGGAGGCTTCGCCCCGTGACGGCTGCCAAAAACGCTTTGCATTCAAAGACAACCGGCGACCTGCTCGACCGCGAGCAGCAGCGCTTCCTCGAAACCCATCCGCGCTCGGCGGCAGCGTGGGAAGAGGGCAAGAGGCACTTCCTCTATGGCGGTCCCTCGCACTGGATGCGACGCTGGGCCGGCGGCTTCCCGGTCTATGCGGCGTCGGCCAGCGGCGCCCATATCCGTGACATCGACGGTCACGAATATGTCGACTTCGCCCTGGGCGACACCGGCGGCATGTGCGGCCATGCGCCGGAAGCGGTCACCCGCGCCGCGCTTCGCCAGTTGCAGAACGGCACCACGATGATGCTGCCGACCGAGGACAGCCTCTGGGTCGGCGCAGAGCTTACGCGCCGCTTCGGCCTGCCTTACTGGACGCTGACCACCTCGGCCACCGACGCCAATCGCGGCGCCATCCGCATCGCCCGCATGATCACCGGCCGCGACAAGGTGCTGGTCTTCTCCGGCTGCTATCACGGCGGCGTCGAGGAGGCGCATGTCGAGATCCGCGACGGCCGCGTCGGTATGCGCAACATGATCCATCCCAATGGCGTCGACCATTCCGCCGTCTCAAGGGTGGTCGAGTTCAACGACATCGCGGCGCTGGAGGAGGCGCTCTCGGCCGGCGACGTCGCCTGCGTGCTGACCGAGCCGCTGATGACCAATTTCGGCATGATCCCGGTCGCCGACGGTTTTCACGCCGCTCTTCGCGAAATCACGCGCCGCACCGGCACGGTGCTGATCATCGACGAGACCCACACCATCTCCAGCGGGCCGGGCGGCTGCACCGCGCAGCATGGTTTGGAGCCGGACATGCTGGTCGCCGGCAAGGCAATCGCCGGCGGCATCCCGGCCGGCGTCTTCGGCGTCTCGCAGGCGATCGCCGAGCGCCTGTGGGCGATCGTGCCAATGGTCAATCCGCGCGTGCGCCAGTCGGCGCATCTCGGCATCGGTGGCACGCTGGCCGGCAACGCGCTGACCGTCGCCACCATGCGCGCGGTGCTGGAGGAGGTGCTGACGCCGGCCAATTTCGAAAAGATGATCGCCAACGCTTCGCGGCTGGCCGAGGCGGCGCGGGGCATCATCAGCGCCAACAAATTGCCCTGGCATGTGACGCAGATCGGCGCCCGCGCCGAGATCATGTTCATGCCCGCGCCGCCGCGCAACGGCGCCGACGTCATTGCCGGCCGGCGCGGCGATCTCGAGACGCTGCTGCATGCCTTCTACATGAACGAGGGCATATTGGTGACGCCGTTCCACACCATGTTCCTGATGTGCCCGGCGACGTCGGCTGCCGACGTCGACCGCCACACGGATGTCTTTACCCGCTTCGTCGATCTGGTTCGCAGCGCGGGCGTCGTCTAAGCGATGGCAAATCCATTCGACCTCAAGGGCCGGGTGGCGCTGGTGACCGGCGGCGGGCGCGGTATCGGTGCCGCCATCGTCACGCGCTTCGCCGAGGCTGGCGCTTCGGTGGTCATCGCCAACCGCACGCTCGACGTTGCCGAAACCCTCGCGGCCGATCTCTCGGCGCGTGGCCTCTCCGTCCGCGCCGTTACGCTTGCCGGCCTCGACCGCGCCGCCTTGCACGGGCTCGTCGGCGACGTCATCCGCGAAGCCGGCCGCCTCGACATCGTCGTCCACAATGCCGGCGGCTGCCCCTGGGCCTCGATCGAGGACCTCGACAAGGACAAGCTCGAAGAGGCATTGGCGCTCAACCTCAAACCCTGCTTCTGGCTGGCGCAGGCGGCGGCGCCGGCGATGCGCGCCAACGGTTTCGGCCGCATTCTCGTCACATCCTCGGTGTCGGCGCGCGTGGCCATGGCCGGCGGCGCGCACTATTCGGCGGCCAAGGCCGGCGTCAACGCCTTCATCCGGGGCGCCGCCTTCGAATTCGCGCGCGACGGCATCACCGTCAATGGCGTCGAGCCGGGCTTCATCGCCAAGGGCAGGGGCACGATGAGCGCGCCGGAAGTCGCCGACAGGCTCGGCCGGTTCATCCCCGCCGGCCGTCTCGGCGAGGCCGACGACATCGCCTACGCCATGCTCTACCTCGCCTCCGGGCAGGCGAAGTACTTGACCGGCCAGACCATCGTCGTCGACGGCGGCTCGACCTTGCCGGAGACCGGCTATGCCGTCGAGCGGCATTGGGGGTTGGCATGAGCCGGCGCCTCGAAGGCCGCAAGGCGCTGATCACCGGTGCCGCCACCGGCATGGGCCGCGCCACCGCCGAGCTGTTCGGCCGTCACGGCGCCGAGGTCATCGCCTTCGGCCATGGCGACAAGGTGCTGGACGAGGCCGCGAGGGCAAGCGGTGGCATCGCCGTGCGCGGCAACATCACGGTTGCTGGTGACATTGCCCGCGCCATCGACGCCTGCGAGGGTCGCCTCGACATCGTCATCAACGCCGCGGGCGTGATGATCCTCGACGAGCCGGAGACGCTGAGCGACGAGACCTGGGCCAAGAGTTTCGCTGTCAACGTCACCGGCTCGATGATGGTCTGCCGCGCGGCGCTGCCGCTGCTGAAGCAGCGCGGCGGCGCGATCGTCAACATCGCTTCCGTCGGCGCCTTCAACGCCAGCGGCCAGAACGCCGCCTATTCGGCAAGCAAGGCGGCGCTGGTCTCCTATACGCGCTCGCTCGCCTACGCGCATGGCCCCGACGGCATCCGCGCCAATGCCGTGGCGCCCGGCTGGGTTCGCACGCCGATGAGCGTCTACGAGATGGAAGTGGCGGCGGCGACCAACGGCTCGACGCCGGAAGAGGAGTTCGCCGCGCTGACCGGCCGCATCGCGCTGCGCCGCGTCGCCGAGCCCGAAGAGATCGCCTCCTGCTGCCTGTTCCTCGCTTCGGACGAAGCGTCCTTCGTCACCGGCGCGGTGCTGGTCGCCGACGGCGGCGGCCGCGCGCCGACGCACAACAGGGCGGTGTGACGTGATCTGAAATTTCCCGTTCACCACGTTGGTCGCGGGCAGAACTTTGCGGCAGTTGGAGCTACACCAGCGCGCCGCAAACGGCTATCTATCGTCGCGGTATCATGCTTCGGGGTCATGAGAGGCGCGGGCTTGCAACTGGACCTAAAAACCATTGAAGCGCTTGCCCCTGACCAGGCCTCGCTCAGCGCCGCCTCCAAGCTGACCAAGCGCTCGAACTGGCCGCGCCTGGAGACGAATGAGCAACTGGGGCTCATCTGGGGCGAATGCCAGGGCTCGGGATCGAATCCCTATCGTGTCGCATTCGACACCGGCGACCATGGCTACAAATGCACCTGTCCGTCGCGAAAATTCCCGTGCAAGCACATATTGGGGCTGATGTGGATCGGCGCCACCGCGCCCGCCAGCTTCGATCGCGTCGATCAGACACCGGAATGGGTGAATGACTGGCTCGGACGCCGCCGCAAGACCGGGCAGCAGCCAGCACAATCGGCGGCCAGCGCCGAAGGCAAAAGCATCGACGAGGCATCGCGGCCGGACGAGAGCGCCCCGGTCGAGGATGCCGCGGCCGCCGAACGCCGCGAGGCGGCACAGCGCAAGCGGGCAGAGGATACGCGAAGCGCGGTCTCGGCGGCGTTGGACGAGCTCGATCAATGGATAGCCGACCAGCTCCGGCTCGGCCTTGCCGGGTTCGTCGATGCCTGCAGCGAGCGCTGCCGCCGTATTGCAGCCAGGCTGGTCGACCTCAAGGCGACCGCGCTTGCCGGCCGCATCGACGAGTTGCCGGCGCGGCTGATGGCGCTGCGCGGCCAGGAGAAGCCGGATGCCGCGATCCGCGAGCTCGGCAAGCTGGTGCTGCTCGCCAAGGCCTGGCGCGCCACGCCCGATGATGCCGAGCTGAAACGACTTGTGTCGACATCTGAGACGCGCGAGCAGGTCCTCGGCAACCCCGATGCCGTCCAGCTCGAGAGCGACTGGGAGGTGCTGGGCGAAAAGATCGAGACCCGACGCGACGGCCTCGTCAGCCACGCAACCTGGCTGCTCGATCTGAAGAGCCCGGCGCCGCGCTTTGCCGTTCTGCTCGACTTCTTCCCGGCCTCGGCCGGGCGGCGCTCCGGCGCCTTCGCGCCGGGCGACCGCTTCAAGGCCAGGCTGGTATTCTATCCATCGCGCACTCCGCTGCGGGCGCTGGTCGCGGAGCGGCTCGGCGATGCGGCGCCCGGTGCTTGGCCAGCTTTCGCCTCGAACGCCGGCGATCCGCTTGCCGCCTATGCCACCTTCCAGGACGGTTCGCCATGGTTGTCGGATTACCCGGTCATCCTGCCGGCCGGAGCGATCGCGCTGGACGAAAAGGACGGCGCGTGGTGGCAGGCGGCGAACGATCCGCACGGCATTGCCCTGCCTGTCGAGGGCTCGGTCAACCAGACCTTGCTGGGCCTCGATCTCGCAGCCACGGCGGCGCTCTGGAACGGCGCCAGGCTGGAGCTGCTGGCGTCGCAGAGCAATATGGGGAGGCTCGATCTGTCGTGAACGAGCCCGAGCAGGCAGGGCTGGCGAGATTGCGCGACGGCTGGATTTCCGGCGGCGCCGCTTTCGAACTTGCCCCTGCAGAATGGAAGGAAGTGGCGGCAGCGGCCAACCCGGACGAGCAGGAGCGGCGGCTGTTGGCGATTGCCGCGCAGGCGCTCGATGTCGCGCTTCGCCCGGCAGCGCCGAAAACCTTGAAGCGGCGCCCGCCGTTGCCGGCGCTGGCCATGCCGATGATCCCGGAACGGCTGCGGCCGTTGCTGCGCGCCGCATTGAAATATGCGGCCGACGCGAGGCTCAAGGCCCGCGTGGCCACGCTCGTCGCCAGCCGAGGCTTCGTGCTGCATCCGATGGATTGGATGCCCCCCGCGCCGGATCAGGAAAGTCCCGAGGTATATGCCCCCTGGGTCGACTGGCAGGCAGGCGCGGATGGCGAGAAACAGTCCCGGCGCGAGCAGCTGACAGCGGAGACCTGGGATGACTTCTATCCAGCGGCGCGCCGTACCGCGCTGGTCGATTTGCGGCGCACCACGCCTGCTCTGGCGCGGACGCTGATCGAGACCAAGGGGGCAAGCGAGCCGGCGGAGGTCAGGCTTGCGCTGGTCGAACTCATGCGCTTCGGCCTGGGTGCCGACGACGTTCCGTTCCTGAAGAGCCTGTCCGCCGATCGCTCTGGCAAGGTGCGTGAAATGGCCGGCCGGCTGCTGGCAAGGCTGGGGGAGCATGGCAATCCGGCTGATGGCGGGTCGGAAGATCCGACAGCCGAGCTCGCCGCCTTCATCGAGGAAGGCAAATCCGGCTTCATTCGCCGCCGCACCACCTACGCACCGATGAAACTCAAATCGCCTGCGCAACAGGCCCGTCGCGCCGACTTGTTCGCTTCCTGCTACTTCGGCGATCTTGTTGCTCGCTTCGGCAAGACAGAGCCTGATTTCATCAGCGCATGGCAGTTCGGCGTCGATGACAATGCCGATCGTTTTCTCGTTCTAATGGTCTCGGTGTCCGGCAGCGATGCGGCGGTGGCCTGTTTGGCGGATAGGCTTGTCGCCGAAGGCGGCAAGCTTCCGCTTCTCGCCCTCCAGCTCATGTTGCGTTTGGACAGCGGCAGGAAGCGTCTCCTGATCAGTCAGATCCTGAATGACGCGCAAAATCTGCACGCGCTGAACTTGGTCGAAGGCGCTGAAGCAGGCTGGCTGGAATGGGGCGGCTTCGCCAAAGGCAAGACGCTTTCGGCGCTGCGCTCCGCCGTCTCGGGTGACAACGACGTCATGAAACGAAGCGCCGAGCAGTATCTCGAGGCCATAGGTTTTCTCGCCACGGCGGCGACGGCGGACAAACTGATCGGCGACGTCGTCGCCGCCGGCCTGCCGCCCGCATCCCCATCGCTCGGCCTGCTGCGGCTCAACGCGGCGCTGGCCGATAATCCTTCCCAATCCGACAGATGATCAACCCGGAGATGATCGTATGAACGCAGCCATCCGCCTTCCGGCCGAACAGGTCTATGCCGCCGAACTGCAGGCGCTCGCGCTGGGCGACGACCGCCAGAAGCCAGCCGGCTGGAGCCTGTCGCCCAAGGCTGTGCTGACCTACCTGATGGGCGGCAAGGCAAGCGACGGCACGCCGATCACGCCAAAATATGTCGGCCGCCGCCAATTGATGGAAACCGCGATCGCGACGCTTGCCACCGACAGGGCGCTGCTGCTGCTCGGCGTGCCGGGCACGGCGAAATCCTGGGTCTCGGAACATCTCGCCGGCGCCATCATGGGAAACTCGACGCTGATCGTGCAGTGCACTGCCGGCACCGACGAGAACCAGATCCGCTATGGCTGGAACTATGCCCAGCTGCTGGCCAAGGGCCCGAGCCAGGAGGCGCTGGTGCCGACGCCGCTCTACCGCGCCATGCAGGAGGGCAAGCTCTGCCGGCTGGAAGAGCTGACGCGCATGGGTTCCGACGTACAGGACACGCTGATCACCGTGCTGTCGGAAAAGATGATGCCGGTGCCGGAATTGAACACCTCGATCTACGCCCAGCGCGGCTTCAACATCATCGCCACCGCCAACAATCGCGACAAGGGCGTCAACGAGCTCTCATCGGCGCTGAAGCGTCGCTTCAACGTCGTGGTGCTGCCTCTGCCCGAGGACATGGCGGAAGAGGTCTCGATCGTCTCCCGGCGCGTCGGCGAGATGGCCGGCGGGCTGGACCTGCCGGTGCCGAAAAATGTCGGCGAGGAGATCGCGCGGGTGCTCACCATCTTCCGCGAGTTGCGCTCCGGCGCGACCGCCGACGGCAAGGTGACGCTGAAGACGCCGTCGGGCTCGCTCTCCACCGCCGAGGCGATCGCCACGATGGTCAGCGGCCTCAGCCAGGCGGCTTGGTTCGACGGCGGCAAGCTTCACGCCGAAGGCCTGGCGCCAAGCCTGGTCGGCGCGATCGTCAAGGATCCGGTGCAGGACAAGGTGGTGCTGGAGGAATATCTGGAGACGGTGCTGAAGAAGCGGCCGGACTATGCCGGTTACTACGCGGCGCTCAACGCGGCCATCTGAGCCATGACTGAGGACGGCATCAGCTATTTCGGCATACGCCACCACGGTCCGGGCTCCGCCGAGAGCCTGGTCAAGGCGTTGCAGGAATTGCAGCCGGCCGCGGTGCTGATCGAGGGGCCGGTCGATGCCTCGCCGCTGCTGCCGCTGCTCGCCAGTCCCGAAATGAAGCCGCCGGTGGCACTGCTCTGCTATCCCGAGGACGATCCGGCCGCGACCAGCTTCTGGCCCTTCGCCGAATTCTCGCCCGAATATCAGGCGGCGCTGTGGGCCGTCGCAAACAAGGCGGCGCTGCGCTTCATCGACCTGCCGTCCGCGGCGCGGTTGGCCGAGAGGGCGCCCGAAGGATCGACCGACGCCGAACCCGCTGAAGCGGAACCCGTCGAAGAGCAAGGCGAGGAAGCGACGCGCATCCAGGATCCGATCGGCACACTGGCGCGCGCCGCCGGCTACGAGGACGGCGAAAGCTGGTGGTCCGACATCATCGAGCAGAATCCCGCGCCGGGGCCGATCTTCGCGGCTATCGCCGACGCGATGACGACGCTGCGCGACGGCGAGGGGGCGATCGGCAAGTTCGAGGCGATGCGCGAGGCGCACATGCGGCTGGAAATCGCCGCCGCGCGAAAAGAGTTCGATGGGCCGCTGGCGGTCGTCTGTGGCGCCTGGCATGTGCCGGCCCTGCGGGCTGCCCATACGCAAAAGAGCGACCAGGGGCTGCTTAAGGGAATGGCCCGCCGCAAGACCATGATGACCTTCGCGCCATGGACGGGGCCGCGCCTGGCGCTCGGCTATGGCTACGGCGCCGGCGTCGTCGCGCCCGGCTGGTGCAAGCATCTGTGGCAGACGCGCGGGCAGGGCGACTCTTCCATCCTGTGGCTGGCGCGGATCGCATCGGTTCTCAGGGCGAAAGGCCACATGATTTCGACCGCATCGCTGATCGAGGCTGAGCGGCTGGCGCGGACGCTCGCCGCTATCCGCGAACGGCCGAAGCCGGGTTTCGAGGAACTGCGCGACGCTTCGATTTCGGCCCTGTTCAACGGCGAGGCCCTGCTGTGGAAGATGGTCGAGGCCGAACTGCTGCTCGGCGCCGATGTCGGCGAGATTCCGCCTGACACGCCGCTGGCACCGCTGATCGACGACCTGCAGCGCAACCAGAAAGCGGCGCGGCTCAAGCCCGAGGCCTTGGAGCGGGAGCTCTCCATCGACCTGCGCAGCGAGAGCGGGCTGTTTCGGTCAACGCTGCTGCACCGGCTGAACGTGCTTGGCGTGAGCTGGGGCAAGCTGACCGACACCGGGCGCAGCCGCGGCACCTTCCGCGAGCGGTGGGTGCTGGCCTGGCAGCCGGAATATGCCGTTCGCCTGGTCGAGAACCTGGTCTATGGCCCGACCATTGAAAAGGCCGCCAACGGCCGCCTGGTCCAGATGATCGGTGTCGCCGCGACGCTCGACACCCTTGCCACGCTGGTCCAGAGCGCCATCACGGCGGCACTGAGCGAAGCCTCCGCCGCTGGCCTCGTCGCGCTGGAGGAAAAGGCGGCGCACAGCAGCGAGTGCCTGGAACTGCTGGCCTCGGTGCCGCTCGCCGACATCATCCGCTATGGCGAGGCACGCAAGACCGAGACCGAACGTCTTGCTGGCCTCTTGGAACGGCTGATCGTCGAGGGCTCGATCGCGCTGCCCTACGCCGCGCGCGATCTTGATGCGCAGGCGGCCGCGGCGCTGATGGGCGCGCTGCGCAAGGCCGACGAGGCGATCAGGCTGGTGGAGCCGGGCGCGGATGTCGTGGATGCCTGGCGCAACGGCCTCGCGGCCGTGCTCGAGTCGTCGCGATCGACGGCGCTCGTCGCCGGTTCCGCGGCGCATCTGCTCTACGAGGCCGGGCGGCTTTCCGCCGAGGGCGCTGCCGACCTTTTGGCAAAGCGCCTGTCGCCGGGGACGCCGGTCATCGAAGCGGCCGCCTTCTTCGAGGGTTTCTTCAGCGGCGCTGGTCAAAGACTGATCTATGACGAGGGTCTGCGCGGCGCCGTCGATGCATGGCTTGCCTCACTCGACGAAGAGGCCTTCGTCGCCCATCTGCCCTTGCTGCGCCGGGTCTTCTCCAACCTCGACAGCATGGAGCGCCGGCGTTTGATCGAGGCCGTGCTCGGCCGCAGGGCCAGCCTGCCCACCGGGCTGACGCCAGCGCCCGATGGCGGCGAAGCCTGGCGCCGGCATTTTGGTCTCCTCGGCAGGCTGCTCGCGGGGGAGCCCAGCCATGGATGATGACGCGATCGTGCCGGACCCAAGCGAAGATCAGCGCGAGCGCCGCTGGCGGCTGGCGATCGGCGCCGACGATGAAACGTCGTCGGCACTGTCGGCGGAAGACCGGCGGCTTTCGGCGGCGCTCGATGCGCTTTATGGCGACGGCAGCGGCGAGACGGCCGGCGATCCGCGCAAGCGGCGCGGCGGGCTCGGCCGCTCGGCGCCGCGCGTCGCGCAATGGATGGGGGATATCCGCTCGTTCTTCCCCGAGCAGGTCGTCCAGGTCGTGCAGAAGGACGCCTTCGAGCGGCTGAACCTGAAACAAATGCTGATGGAGCCGGAGTTCCTGAAGGCGATCGAGGCGGACGTCAATCTCGTCGCCGACCTGGTTTCGCTGCGTTCGGCGATGCCGGACAAGACCAAGGACATCGCCCGCGCGATCATCTCCGACGTTGTCGCCAAGCTGATGCAGCGCCTCGAGCAGAAGACCGCCGAGGCGATACGCGGCGCGCTCGACCGGTCGCGGCGCACCAACCGGCCGCGGCAGCGCGACATCGACTGGCCGCGCACCATTGCGGCAAACCTCCGCCACTACCAGCCGGACCACAAGACCGTCGTGCCTGAAAGACTCGTCGGCTTCATGCGGCGCCAGCGCCGGCTGGTCGACCTCGACGAGGTGACGCTCTGCGTCGACCAGTCGGGCTCGATGGCAAGCTCGGTCATCTACGCCTCGATCTTCGCCGCGGTGATGGCCTCGTTGCCGGTGGTGCGCACCAAGCTCGTCTGCTTCGACACCGCGATCGTCGACCTGACGGAGGAACTCAGCGATCCGGTCGAAGTGCTGTTCGGCGTCCAGCTCGGCGGCGGCACCGACATCAACCAGGCCGTCGCCTATTGCGCCGAGCGGATCGAGCGGCCGACCAAGGCGCATTTCATCTTGATCACCGACCTCTACGAGGGCGGCAACGGTCAGGAGCTTCTGCAGCGGTTGGCTGCGCTGGTCCGGTCGGGCGTCAATGTCGTCGTGCTGCTGGCGCTGACCGATCAGGGCCGTCCCGGCTATGATCCCGCAATGGCGGGATCGGTCGCATCGCTGGGAATTCCGGTTTTCGCCTGCACGCCGGACCATTTCCCGGACATGATGGCGGCGGCGCTGCGTCGGGAAGACATCGGCGCCTGGGCGGCAGGGGCGGACATCAAGCTGATCCGGGCCGACACCGAAGCAGCCAAGACAGCCGAGTAAGCCTGCCGCCGCCTTCAACGATGATCAGCCTGCTTTCTCGCTGATCAGCTCGAAGCGCTCGACTTCGCAGTGCTGGCCGACCGCGGCCAGGATTTCCATCGACGGTTCGACCGCATCGGGCTGCTTCCATCCGAGATTGAAGGTGTGGACGAAGCGGTCACGGCTGGCGTCATGTTCCATGCCGACAAAGCGCGCGTCATAGCCGAATGGACGAACCATTTCGCGCAGATCCGGCGGCGAGCCTTTCGGCCACGAGACCGCCAGGATTGCATGGTGGTCGCGCGGGATCCTGAGATCGACCCATTTCAGCGCCTGCAGCGTCACCAGCGTCAGCACCGTCGCGATCGCGCCAAGGCCGAACTGGCCGCCGCCGAAGGCCAGCCCGATCATGGTCATGATCCACATCGTGGCGGCGGTGGTGACGCCGGTCACGAGATCGCCGCGCCGCAGGATGGCGCCGCCGCCGATGAAACCGACACCGGTGAGCACGCCCAGCGGAAAACGCAGCACGTCCATGCGCACGAAAGAGTCTGTGCCCTTGCCGGCGACGTCGAGCAGCATGTTGGCCTGGATCATGGCGATGGCGGCGGCAAGTCCGACCAGGATCGTCGTGCGAAGCCCGGCGGTATGGCCGCGTGCCTCCCTGTTCAGACCGATCAGGAACCCCGCCAGCAGCGTGAGCAGAAGCCTCGCCAGCAGGTCTGGCCAGCCCGGATGAAGCGGCATGTCGCAGCAAAGCGGCTCGAACATCGTTCCACGAGGCGCGGGCGAGCCGCGCTCCTTGTTCCCAACGACTTCAACCTCGCTGGCGGGCTGAAGGTTCCTTGGCGAGCCAGGAGCACTGGCGCCGTCTGTCGCACCCCGCGCACGATTTTGAGACACGCGCCGCTTGACTCCGGCGAAGCCTTGTGAAAAATTTTGCAGCAACTGATAAAAATATCAAAAGGGCGGAAATGGTTGGGTTCGGCAATGGCCTCCTGCGCGACGACGAGACCAGCATGGCCGCCCGCGCCGCCTGGCTTCACTATGCCGGCGGCCTGACCCAGGCCGAGGTCGCCAAGCGGCTCGGGCTCACCAGCCTCAAGGCGCATCGCCTCATCACCAAGGCCAACCAGGAAGGGCTGGTTAAGGTCTATATCGACGGCGAGATCTCCGAATGCGTGGCGCTCGAGGATGAGCTGTCCGGCCGCTACGGTCTCGACTATTGCGAGGTGGTGCCGGACTTCGATCCGGAAGACCTGCCGCTCAAGGCGCTTGGCATTGCCGGCGCGCAATTCCTCAAGCGCGAGATCGAGCGCGGCGAGGACAAGCTGATCGGCGTCGGCCACGGCCGCACGCTCGCCGCTTGCGTGGAGTACCTGCCGCGCATCTCGGCCGACGGCATCCGCTTCGTCTCGCTGCTCGGCGGCCTGACGCGCAAGTTCTCGGCCAACCCGCACGACGTGATCCATCGCCTCGCCGAGCGCACCGGCGCCGAAGCCTATGTCATGCCGGTGCCGATGTTCGCCAACACGGTCGAGGATCGTGCCGTGCTGCTCGGCCAGAAGGGCATCAGCGAGGTCTTCGATCTGGCGAAATCCGCCGACCTGCTGCTGGCCGGCATCGGCACCGCCGAGCAGGAGGCCTCGCTGGTCGCCACCGGCATGATCGACAAGGCCGAGATGGAGGAGACCCGCCGCAACGGCGCCGTCGGCGAACTGCTCGGCCATTTCTTCGACGAGGCCGGCAAGCCGGTGGCGACCACGGTTTCCAGCCGCGCCCTGGCGCTTGCCCGCGAGGACATCGCCAACCGCAGGATCGTCGCCGTCGCCGGCGGCAAGGTAAAGGTTCGCGCCATCAAGTCAGTGCTGGAGGGCCGTTATCTCAAGGGCCTGATAACCGACGAGCGTACGGCGCGATCGCTCGTGGAACAGACGCCGGTCGGGTAGCCGGCACCGCTTTGGTTGAAACTACCCTGTGGAGGAGAAGAGGACATGCATGAGAAAGAAAAAGACCTGATCGACGCGTTCCTGCGTGGACAAGTCGACCGCCGTGGACTGATCAGGGGGCTGGGCGCCATGGGCCTCGCCGCAAGCACCGCCGGTGTCCTGCTCAATATGGGCCAGACCCGCGCGCTCGCCGCCGATTTCGACTGGCAGGCGCACAAGGGCAAGACCATCAAGCTCTTGCTCAACAAGCACCCCTATGCCGACGCGATGATCGCCGACCTCGACAACTTCAAGCAGCTGACCGGCATGAACGTCGTCTATGACGTGTTCCCGGAGGACGTCTATTTCGACAAGGTCACCGCCGCGCTCTCGGCGAGCTCCTCCGAATACGACGCCTTCATGACCGGCGCCTACATGACCTGGACCTATGGCCCGGCCGGCTGGATCACCGACCTCAACGAATGGATCAAGGACCCGGCCAAGACCAATCCGAAATATGCCTGGGACGACTTCCTGCCCGGCGTCAAGAACTCCTGCGCCTGGAACGGCAAGCCGGGCGGCGCGCTGGGTTCGGAAGACGCCAAGCAGTGGTGCATTCCATGGGGCTTCGAGCAGAACAACATCACCTACAACAAGGCGATGTTCGACAAGGCCGGCGTCAAGGTTCCCGGCAGCATGGACGAGATGGTCGCCGCGGCCGCCAAGCTCACCAAGGATGTCGGTGGCGGCGTCTACGGCATCGGCGTGCGCGGCTCGCGCTCCTGGGCGACGATCCATCCGGGCTTCCTGTCGGCCTACGCCAATTTCGACCAGAAGGACCTCAACGTGTCGGCCGACGGCAAGCTGTCCGCCGCCATGAACACCGCCGAATCCAAGGCCTTCCACAAGCAATGGGTGCAGATGATCCAGGAGAGCGGCCCGAAGGACTGGTCGACCTACACCTGGTACCAGGTCGGCACCGATCTCGGCGCCGGCGCCTCGGCGATGATCTTCGACGCCGACATCCTCGGCTACTTCATGAATGGCGGCACCAACAAGATGGCCGGCCAGCTTGCCTTCGCCGGCTTCAAGGCCAATCCGGCCGCCAAGGCGCCGACACCCAACATCTGGATCTGGTCGCTGTCGATGTCCAACTTCTCCAAGGACAAGGACGCCACCTGGTACTTCATGCAGTGGGCTTCCGGGCTCGATCACTGCCTGTTCGGCGCCACCAAGATGGACTTCGTCAATCCGGTCCGGCAGTCGGTCTGGAAGGACGAGGTGTTCCGTGAGAAGCTGAACAAGAGCTATCCGGGCTATGTCGAGATGTTCGACGCCTCGGCACCCGGCGCCAGCATCAAGTTCACGGCGCAACCGCTGTTCTTCGACCTCACCACTGAATGGGCCGCGACGCTGCAGAAGATGGTGGCCAAGGAAGTGCCGATCGACGAGGGCCTCGACAAGCTGGCCGAGAGCATCAACGGCCAGCTCAAGGAGGCCGGCCTCGGCTGATATCGGGCAGCGGCTGGCGCGCAAGCCCGGGCCAGCCGCGACCCTCAACGACACTCGCGAGGCGAAGCGGTATGCTTCGCCAACGCCCGACCGGCCGCCTTGCTCCCTTGGGCGGCCGGCAGGGCGGAGCAACCGGGATAACGGAAGAGCGCGATGACCGCGGCGACGACAGTCCACAGACCCTCCGGCTTCAGGATCAGCAAGCGGGTTCTGCCCTATCTCCTCAGCCTGCCGGCGCTCCTGGTCTGCATCGGCATCCTGATCCCGTTCCTGACCTCGGTGGTCTATTCCTTCCAGCGCTACCGGCTGAGCCAGCCATGGGCCAGGCAGTTCAACTGGGGCGACAACTACATTTCCTTCTTCACCGACCCGAAGTTCTGGAACACGCTCGAGGTGTCGCTGCTCTATGCCGGCATCACCGTGGTGCTCGAACTGCTGCTCGGCCTCGGCATCGCCATGCTCCTGCAGAAGCGCTCGACGCTGAACAACTTCATCTCGATCATGCTGTTGATG
The DNA here is from genome assembly GCF_049887195.1 of Mesorhizobium abyssinicae. Classification (NCBI taxonomy): domain Bacteria; kingdom Pseudomonadati; phylum Pseudomonadota; class Alphaproteobacteria; order Hyphomicrobiales; family Phyllobacteriaceae; genus Mesorhizobium; species Mesorhizobium abyssinicae. The sequence continues at coordinate 672,501 of NZ_JARAKC010000002.1, read as the reverse complement.
CCGCTGATGACGGCGCCGGCGCTCGCCGCCTTGATGTGGAAGCTGATGACCAATCCCGGCTTCGGCGTGCTGAGCTATCTTGCCAGCCTCATCGGCCTGCAGGACTTCCGCTGGGCGTCCTCGCCGTCGACCGCGCTGCTCACCGTCGTGCTGGTCGACATCTGGGTCTACACGCCCTTCATCATGATCCTGCTGCTTGCCGGTCTGCGCAGCCTGCCGACGCAACCCTTCGAGGCGGCCGCGCTCGATGGCGTGCCGAGGAGCTTCGTCTTCTTCCGCATCACCTTACCGATGCTGACGCCCTATATCCTGACCGCGACGCTGTTTCGCCTGCTCGATTCCATCCAGCAGTTCGACATCATCTACGCGATGACCCAGGGAGGGCCCGGCGACACGCTGACCGTGTTCCAGGTCGAGGCCTATCTCAACTTCTTCCAGTCGACCAATGTCGGGCGCTCGGCGGCGCTGATGATCATCCTGTGGGCGATCACCTATTTCCTCTCCAACATCTTCATCAAGAACTGGCTCCGGCTGCGCGAACGCGCCCGCGGCCAGGCATAGGAGGCAGGGATGGAACACACCTCGCTTCTCGAACGCATCCTGCGCGGCGCAGCGCTCACGCTGGTGGTGATCTTCTTCATGTTCCCGATCGCCTGGATCTTCATGATGTCGTTCCAGACCAACGAGACCATCCTGCGCATCCCGCCGCAGCTGATCTTCGAGCCGACGCTCGCCAACTACACGGCGCTGATCACCGGCAAGCTGGTGACGGCGGCCGGCACGCTCGACATCGCCTTCATGCGCAACCTGTGGAACTCGGTGTTCCTGTCGGTGACCTCGGTTGCGGTTTCGCTGCTGCTCGGCGTGCCCGCCGCCTATGCCTTCGCTCGCCACAAGTTCCGCGGCTCGGAGGACATCGCCTTCACGCTCTTGTCGTTCCGCTTCGCGCCGGCGCTGCTGGTGCTGCTGCCGCTCACCCTCTATTTCCAGAAGCTTGGCCTCGCCAACACCTATATCGGCCTGATCTGGGTCTACCAGCTGATCTGCCTGCCGCTGATCCTGTGGATCGTGCGCGGCTATTTCGAGGACATCCCCGCCGACATCGAATACGCCTACCGCATCGGCGGCCATTCCTGGTTCGCCACCTTCCGCAAGATCGCGCTGCCGCTTGCCGGGCCGGGCATCGCCGCCGCCGGCCTGCTCGCCTTCATCTTCGCCTGGAACAATTTCGTCTTCGCGCTGGTGCTCGCCTCCGCCGACAAGCAGCCGGTGACGGTCGGCGCGCTCGCCTTCATCACCTCGTCCGGCATTCAGTATGGCCAGATCTCGGCCGCGATCGTGCTGTCGATCACGCCGACGCTGGCGCTGGCGCTGTACGCGCAGCGCTATCTCGTCGAAGGCCTGTCGCTCGGCGCCGTGAAAGGGTAGTTCCGATGGCCAGCCTCGAACTCAAAAATGTCGTCAAGCGCTACAAGAGCCAGACGGTCCTCGACAATCTGTCGCTGAGCGTCGCCGACGGCGAAACGCTGGTGCTGTTCGGCCCGTCCGGCGCCGGCAAGACGGTGCTGCTGCGCATGGTTGCCGGCGTCATCGATCCCGACGAGGGCAAGATCCTGATCGGCGGCGAGGACATGACCGATGTCGACGCCGAGTTCCGCGGCGTCGGCATGGCGTTCCAGAACTTCGCGCTGTTCCCGCATATGAGCGCCTTCGACAACATCGCGACGCCGCTGGAGGCCAGGCACTCCTCGCAAGGCGCGATCAAGGCCGGCGTCGAGAGCGTCGCCAAGCTGCTCAAGATCGACCATGTGCTGAGCCACAAGCCGCGCGCGCTCTCCAACGGCCAGAAGCAGCGCACCGCCCTTGCCCGCGCCCTGGTCGGTTCGCCGCCGATTCTCCTGCTCGACGATCCCTTGCGCAACGTCGATGCCAAACTGCGCTTCGAGATGCGGCTCGAACTGCCGCGCCTTCTGCACGATCGGGGTGCTACCGTCGTCTACGTCACCCAGGACTACAAGGAGGCGATGGCGCTCGGCAACCGCATCGCGGTGATGTCGCAAGGCGTCATCCGCCAGCTCGGCACGCCCGAGCAGATCTATCGCGAGCCGGCCAATGTCGAGATCGCCAGGCTGTTCGGCGACCCGACCATCAATTTGCTCGACGTCAAGCCGGCGCGCGACGCCAAGGGCATCTATGTCGGCCTGTCGAACGTGCAGGTCCATCTCGCAGGCGCCTATGAGGCGGCGGTCGGGCGCGACTGCGTCATCGGCCTGCGGCCCGAGGCGCTGAGTTTCGTCGGCGAGGCCACGCCCGGCGCCGTTCCTGTGACCGTCGAGGCCGAGACGCCGCTCAACGAAAAGATCGTCACCTTGGTGCGCACCGTGCGCGGCCGTGAAATCCTGGTTTCGCGCCCGGCTGGAACGCCGGGCCAGACCGAGGGCAAGGCGCATATCGCCGTCGACGGCAAAAGCGCGCTGCTGTTCGATCATGCGAGCGGCGAGCGCATCGGCGCCAACAAGGTCGTCACTTTGCGCAGCGGAGAAGCGGCATGAGCGCCAGCGCCCTTACCATTTCCGGCGTCGACAAGTTCTACGGCCCGATCGACCGCGGCGTGCATGCGGTGAAGCAGCTGACGATGGAGATCGCCAGGGGCGAGATCGTGGCGCTGCTCGGCTCGTCGGGCTGCGGCAAGACCTCGACGCTGCGCATGATCGCCGGCTTCGAGGAGGTTTCGCGTGGCGAGATCGCCGTCGCCGGCCGCAAGGTGCACACGCTGGCGCCGGTCAAGCGCAACGTGGCGATGGCCTTCGAGGGCTATTCGCTCTATCCGCCGCTCACGGTGCGCGAGAACATGGCCTTCGCGCTCAAGGCGGCGCGGCTCTCGAAGACCGACGTCGACGCCAAGGTCGCCAGCATCGCCAAGCTGCTCGAGATCGAGGACATCCTCGAGCGCTATCCGAGCTCGATCTCCGGCGGCCAGCAGCAGCGCGCCAGCCTCGGCCGCGCCTTGATCCGCGAGGCGGACCTGCATCTGCTCGACGAGCCGATGGGGCAGCTCGAGCCGCAATTGCGCGCCGTGCTGCGTGGCCGCATCAAGCACTTCATCAAGGAGCGCGGCCTGACCGCGATCCTCGTCACCCACGATCAGACCGAGGCCAACGCGCTCGCCGACCGCATCGCGGTGATGGAAGGCGGCGTGCTGCAGCAGTTCGACACGCCCGACATGATCAAGCGGCGGCCGGCGAACCTGTTCACCGGCACCTTCGTCGGCGAGCCGCCGATGAATGTCTTCGAAGCCTTTGTCGGCACGACTGCCGGCAAGATCAGCCTGAAGCTCCCCGACGGACTCTCGCTCGACTACGACAAGGATGCTTTCAGCGGCCCGGTGCGCGACCAGCTGCTCGCCCGCGAGCGTGTCGTCATCGGCGTCAGACCCTACGCGGTGCGCCGCTCGAAGGACGGCGTGCCGGCCACCGTCTCGGCCAATCAATGGCTCGGCGACCAGACCCACATCGCCGCCGATTTTGCCGGCGGATCGCTGGTGCTGGTCGAGCACGACCGCACCCGCCTCGAGCTCGGGGCGCCGATCAACGTCAGCATCGATCCGAAGAACCTGCACGTCTTCGACCAGGCCGACGGCAAGGCGATTTCGCACGGGATGGAGCTTGCCTGATGCGGGATGTGCTGATCGGCATCGACGCCGGCACGTCTGTCATCAAGTCCGTCGCCTTCGACAGGGCGGGCCGGCAGATCGCGGCCACTGCGCTGGTGAACCGCTACGAGACGCTGCCGGGCGGTGGCGCCGAGCAGGACCTGGCGCGCACCTGGGCCGATACGGCGACCACCTTGCGCCAGTTGGCCGACAAGGTGCCGGACCTCGCCAACAGGGTGATCGCCATCGCCGTGACCGGACAGGGCGACGGCACCTGGCTGATCGACAAGGCCGGCGAGCCGGTGGCCAAGGGCTGGTTGTGGCTCGACGCGCGCGCCGCCAACATCGTCGAGGAGATCCGCGCCCGGCCGGAGGATCGGCTGCGCTTCGAAAAGACCGGCAGCGGGCTTGCCGCCTGCCAGCAGGGATCGCAGTTCGTCTTCATGAAGCGAAACATGCCGGCAATGCTCGAGAGAGCCGCAACGGCGTTCCACTGCAAGGATTGGCTCTATTTCAAGCTGACCGGCGCGCGCGCCACCGACCCTTCGGAAGGGACCTTCACCTTCGGCGATTTCCGCACCCGCGACTACAGCGACGAGGTGCTCGACGTGCTCGGCGTCGCCGACCTCAGGCACCTTCTGCCGCCGATCGTCGACGGCACCAGGCACAGCGCCGGCCTGTCAAAGGCCGCGGCCGACGCGACCGGGCTCACCGCCGGCACGCCGGTCGTGCTGACCTATGTCGACGTGGTCTGTACGGCGCTCGGCGCCGGCCTGTTCGACCGCAAGCACAAGCCCGGCTGCACCATCATCGGCTCCACCGGCATGCATATGCGACTTGCCGAGACACCGGACGAGGTGCAGCTCAACGAGGCGAAGACCGGCTACACCATGACCATGCCGGCGCCAGGCGTCTTCGCCCAACTGCAGTCGAACATGGCGGCGACGCTCAACATCGACTGGGTGCTCGGCCTCGCTTCCGGCATCCTCGCCTCGCAAGGCATTTCGCGCTCGAACGGCGAGATGATCGCGCTGGTTGACGGTTGGATTTCGTCGTCCAAGCCGGCCTCGCTGATCTACCAGCCCTATGTGTCCGAGGCCGGCGAGCGCGGCCCGTTCGTCGATGCCAATGCGAGGGCCGGCTTCGTCGGCATCTCCTCCCGCCACGGCTATGCCGACATGGTGCGCGCCGTCTTCGAAGGGCTCGCCTTCGCTTCGCGCGATTGCTACGCCGCTATGGGCCCGCTGCCGCGGGAAATCCGCCTTACCGGCGGCGCGGCGCGCAGCCCGGCGCTGCGCAAGATCCTTGGCGCCGCCGTCGGCGCCTCCACCCGCACCAGCGAACGCGAGGAGGCGGGTGCCGCCGGTGCCGCCATGATCGCAGCGGTCTGCGTCGGCCTCTACCGGTCAATGGACGATTGCGTCGCCGAATGGGTCACCCCCCTGCTTGGCGAGGCCGAGCCGAGCGACCCGGAACTCGCCGCCATCTACGACAGGATGGCGCCATCCTACACATTGGCGCACGAGGCGCTGCGTCCGGTCTGGCGGTCGATGGCCGCGACTAAGGCAGATTGAGAAGTCGAGCATGCACAGGAAAATTGCGATCATCGGCGACCGTTTCATGCTTCCGGAGGTCTTTCGGACTGAGATCGAGAAGGCCTGCGGCAACAGCCTCGACATCCGCACGCTGGAAACCGCGTGGCCCGACGAGCCGATGGAGTTCGGCAACACCGCGCTCGGCCTCGACAAGGTCAAGGAGTATTTCGGCCATCCGGACGAGGTGGTCGATTTTGTCGGCGATGCCGAGATCCTGGTCACCCAGCTCGCTCCGCTCTCGGATGGAATGATGCGGCGCCTTCCGGCGCTGAAACTGGTCGCTGTGTCGCGCGGCGGACCGATCAACATCGACATGGCCGCCGCCAAGGCTCACGACATCCGCGTCGTCAACGTTCCAGGCCGCAATGCGAGCGCGGTGGCCGAATTCACCATCGGCGCCATCCTCGCCGAGACGCGGCTGATCCGCGTCGGCCACGAGGCCTTGCGCAAGGGCGAATGGCGCGGCGATCTCTATCGCGCCGACCGCACCGGCCGCGAGCTCAGCGAGATGACCGTCGGTGTCGTCGGCTACGGCAATATCGGCACCAAAGTGGTGCGCCTGCTGCGTGCCTTCGGCTGCCGCGTCCTGGTCTGCGATCCCTACGTGCAGCTGAGCGCGGACGACCGCAATGCCGGCGTCGAGCTGGTCGCGCTCGACGAACTCCTGTCGCGCTCCGACGTGGTCACCCTGCATTCCCGGGTCACAGCGGAAACCCGCGGCCTGATCAACAAGGACACCATCGCCGGCATGAAGCCCGGCGTGATCTTCATCAACACCGCGCGCGGGCCGCTGGTCGACTATGACGCGCTTTACGAGGCGCTGGTCTCCAGCCATATCGCCAGCGCCATGCTGGAAACCTTCGCGATCGAGCCTGTGCCTTCGGACTGGCCGCTGCTGCAGTTGCCGAATGTGACGCTGACCCCGCACATCGCCGGCGCGTCGGTGCGCACCGTCACTTACGCAGCAGAGCAGGCGGCCGAGGAAGTGCGCCGCTACATCGCCGGCCTGCCGCCGGTCAATCCGTGCTGACCGCCATGAAGCGTTGTGAGGGTTCGGCGAGATGAGCGGCGACGGCGACATTGTCGACCTTTTCGTCATCGGCGGCGGCGTCAACGGCGCCGGCATCGCGCGCGACGCCGCCGGCCGTGGCCTGTCCGTCATCCTGTGCGAGAAGGACGATCTCGCCGAAGGCACCAGCTCGCGTTCGGGCAAGCTGGTTCATGGCGGCCTGCGCTATCTCGAATATTACGAGTTCCGCCTGGTGCGCGAGGCGTTGATCGAGCGCGAGGTGCTCCTGGAATCCGCGCCCCACATCATCTGGCCGATGCGCTTCGTGCTGCCGCACAGCCCCGATGATCGCCCGGCCTGGCTGGTGCGCATCGGCCTCTTCCTCTACGATCATCTCGGCGGCCGCAAGCGGTTGCCGCCCACCCGTACGCTGAACTTGCGCACGGCGCCGGAGGGCGCGCCGATCAAGGACGCTTTCAGACGCGGCTTCGAATATTCCGACTGCTGGGTCGACGATGCCCGCCTCGTCGTCATCAACGCGCTGGACGCGGCGGAGCGCGGGGCGAAGGTTTTCACCCGCACCGCTTGCACCGCCGCCCGCCGCGACAAAGGCCTTTGGTCGGTCGAGATGCGCGACGGCAGGACCGGCGTGAGGACCGCGGTGCGGGCGCGCGCGCTGATCAACGCCGCCGGTCCCTGGGTCAACGATGTCGTCAACCGCGTCGCCGGGCAGAACTCCAAGCGCAATGTCCGCCTGGTCAAGGGCAGCCACATCGTCGTGCCGAAATTCTGGGAAGGGCGGCAGGCTTATCTCGTCCAGAACAACGACAAGCGCGTCATCTTCATCAATCCCTATCAGAACGACCTGGCGCTGATCGGCACCACCGACATTCCCTATGAAGGGCGGCCGGAAGACGTGGCGGCGGAGGAGAGCGAGATCGACTACCTGATCAAGGTCGTCAATCGCTACTTCAAGCGCGGGCTGACGCGCGGCGACGTCGTCTATTCCTTCTCCGGCGTCAGGCCGCTCTACGACGACAATGCCGACAATCCGAGCGCGGTGACCCGCGACTACATCTTCGAGCTCGATGCGCCGGCAGATCAAGCGCCGCTGCTCTCCGTCTTCGGAGGCAAGATCACCACCTTCCGCAAGCTCGCCGAGCACGCGCTCGATCGCATCCAGCCGTTCTTTCCGAAGATGGGCAAGGCGTGGACGTCCGGTGCGCATCTGCCGGGCGGCGACATCGCAAATGCCGATTTCGAGCAGTTCCTCGGCGATCTCGGCCGCGACTACCCCTGGATGCCGGCGTCGCTGCTCAAGCACTATGGCCGGCTCTACGGCACGCGCACGCGTTCACTCGTCGGCAATGCCGGATCGCTCGACCAGCTCGGGCGGCGCTTCGGCAAGGATTTCTTCGAGCGCGAGGCGAGCTACCTGTTCGAGCATGAATGGGCGTCGACCGCTGCCGACATACTTGACCGTCGCACCAAGCACGGCCTGCATCTCTCGGCCGCCGAGAGAGGGGCCTTCGAGGACTGGTGCGCCAACCGATTGGCAAAGGCCGGCTGATGGCAGCTCGCATTGATCACGATGCCGCCGAATTGCAGGCGTTGCGTGTCCTGTCGGCCAGTGTTGGCGCCGATCCTCTGCTGGTCCAGGGCGCCGGTGGCAACACCTCGCTCAAGCAAGCCGGTGTGCTGTGGATCAAGGCGTCCGGCACCTGGCTGATGAATGCGGCGACAGCCGACATCATGGTGCCGGTGGCGCTGGCGCCCTTGCTCGATGCCGTCGCGCGCAAGGACCCGGCGGCCGAGAAGGCCGCCGCGTTCACGCTTGCCGAGCTCAACCCGCACCAGTTGCGGCCGTCCATCGAGACGACGGTGCATGCATTGCTGCCGCAAAAGGTCGTCGTCCATGTCCACTGCGTCGAGACCATCGCCATCGCCGTGCAGACCAATGCCGAGGCCGTGCTGGAGGAGCGCCTGCGCGGCCTCGACTGGGCCTACGTGCCCTATCGCCGCCCGGGCCTGCCGCTGGCGCAGGGCATTGCCGAACGGCTGAAGCCGCGCACCGACGTCCTCGTCCTCGGCAATCATGGGCTGGTCGTGGCCGCCGACACCGTCGCCGAAGCAAACCTGCTGCTGCGGCGCGTTACCGGCCTGCTTGCCCGCGCGCCGCGCAAAGCGCCGGCGCCCGACCTCGACGCGCTGCTCAGGCTCGCCATGGGCAGCGATTACCGCCTTCCGGTCGCGGTCGAGGCCCATGCCGCCGCCACCGATCTCGCCAGTTGCCGGATCGCCGCATCGGGCAGCCTTTACCCGGACCACGTCATCTTCCTCGGCATCGGCTCGGTGATCGCCGGTCCGAACGAGAATGCCGCTGCCGTGGTGGCGCGGATAACGGCCGCCGGGCAGCCGGCGCCGGCCTCCATCCTCTTCCCCGGCAAGGGCATATTGATGCGCCGGGATGCCAATGCCGGCGCCGAGGCGATGGCACGCAGCCTCGCCGATGTCGCCATCCGCGTCGATCCGACGGCGCGCGTCAACTATCTCAGCATCGAGGAGAATGCCGAGCTCCTGAACTGGGACGCCGAGAAATACCGCCAGGAGCTCAACCGGCGCGCCGGTAGCGTGCTGCAATGATTGCGCTTCATGCCGGCAGTTCGGGTGCGTGCGCCATCGGTCGTCACGCTGTCGGGCAGGCCTGAACAGGAGACTGGAATTTGGCCTTCACACTCTCCCTCAACACCAATCCGCTGGTCAACCGCTTTGCCGATCCGGACGACCTGATCGACGCCATCGCCTATGACATCGGCATAAGGGACGTCCAGCTCACACATGAATTCGTCAATCCCGGCTGGCCGGCGGCGACGATCGCCAAGTTCGTCCGGCTGTTCAAGGCAGCACTTGGCCGCACCGGCGTGCGCATCACGTCCGGCATGACCGGCCCCTATGGTCGGCTCAACCATTTCGGCCATCCCGATGCCGACGTGCGCCGCTACTATGTCGACTGGTTCAAGACCTTCGCCGCCATCTCGGCCGAGCTCGGCGCCAGCGGCATCGGCACGCAATTCGCGATCTTCACCCACAGGGACTACGACGATCCCGAGCGCCGCGCCCGGCTGCTCGACATCGCGATGGAATGCTGGCGCGAGGTCGCCGATCATGCCAAGGCGGCTGGCCTCACCTACCTGTTCTGGGAGCCGATGTCGGTCGGCCGTGAATTCGGCCATACCATCGACAGTTGCCGCGCGCTGCACCGGGAGATCGAGGCTGCCGGCCTGGCCATCCCGCTGCAGATGATGGTCGACATCGACCATGGCGATGTCACCTCCAGCAACCCCGCCGACATCGACCCCTACGCCTGGGCAGAGGCCTTCCCGAAAGAGTCGCCGATCATCCACATCAAGCAGTCGTCGATGAACAAGGGTGGCCACTGGCCCTTCACCGCCGCCTACAACAGGGATGGCCGCATTACTCCGGAGAAATTCCTGGAGACGGTGCGGCGCGGCGGCGGCACCGACAACGAGATCTGCCTGGAGCTGTCATTCCGCGAGCGCGAGCCGGTCGATCACCAAGTCGTCGCCATGATCCGTGAATCGGTCGACTACTGGGCGCCGTTCATCGACGCCGGCAGGGCTCATCTGCGGGCAAAATAAAGGGCGGGGCCGCTGCGGCTCCCGCCCTTTGAACTTTCGGTCAGATAGACCTCAGCCGAACTTCGGATCGAGGCTGCCCGCCTTGTAGCGCTTGGCCATGTCCGACAGCGGGATCGGCTTGATCTTCGGCGCGTTGCCGGCGGTGCCGAACTGCTCGAAGCGTTCCTTGCAGAGCTTCTTCATCGCGGCCATTGCCGGCGTCAGGTACTTGCGCGGGTCGAACTCGCTCGGGTTCTCGGTCAGCACCTTGCGGATGGCGCCGGTCAGCGCCATGCGGTTGTCGGTGTCGATGTTGATCTTGCGCACGCCGTGCTTGATGCCGCGCTGGATCTCCTCGACCGGAACGCCCCAGGTTGGCTTCATCTGGCCACCGTACTTGTTGATGATCTCCTGCAGATCCTCTGGCACCGACGACGAGCCGTGCATGACCAGGTGCATGTTCGGCAGGCGACGGTGGATCTCCTCGATCACGTTCATCGCCAGCACCGCGCCGTCCGGCTTGCGCGAGAATTTGTAGGCGCCGTGGCTGGTGCCCATGGCAACCGCCAGCGCGTCGACATGCGTGTCCTTGACGAACTCCACCGCCTGTTCCGGATCGGTCAGAAGCTGGTCGTGGCTGATCGCGCCCTCGACGCCGTGGCCGTCTTCCTGCTCGCCGCCGCCGCTTTCCAGCGAGCCGAGCACGCCGATCTCGCCTTCGACCGAGACGCCACCCCAATGCGCCATGTCGACGACGCGGCGCGTGATGCCTGAATTGTAGGCGTAGTCGGCCGGCGACTTGCCGTCTTCCTTCAGCGAGCCGTCCATCATCACCGAGGTGAAGCCGTACTGGATCGCGGTGACGCAGGTGGCTTCGTTGTTGCCGTGGTCGAGATGCATGCAGACCGGGATGTCGGGGTGGATTTCGACCAGCGCGTCGATCAGCTTGGCAAGCACCACGTCATTGGCGTAGGCGCGCGCGCCGCGGCTGGCCTGCAGGATGACCGGCGACTTGGTCTCCTCGGCCGCCTCCATGATGGCGAGGCCCTGTTCCATGTTGTTCATGTTGAAGGCCGGCACGCCATAGCCGTGTTCGGCGGCATGGTCGAGCAATTGTCTCAGTGTGATGCGAGCCACCCAATAGTCTCCCGTAACTGGTTTCGAATTCGGTTGCTGGCTGTTCGACCGTCGTCCAGCCCGCCGATGCTTCTGGCCGGAATCCCGGCGGACCGCAACCGTCCGGCGCGTCGCAGGGAGCAATTCTTGTTACAGGTCGGCAATCTCCGGCAAAGGAAAATCCCACGTCATTGTCACATTATCACAGATATTGTGATATAAATGCGACGTCCGTTGTTATATATGGAAGAGCGAGCAAAGCGCCCGGACGCTCGGAGGAACCGCGGAATGAAGACCGACAGCCGCCGGCAAGGCGTCATGGATTTCCTGATGGAGGCGGGCACCGCCTCCGTCGAGGATCTCGCCGCGCGCTTCGGCGTCTCGAAGATGACCGTTCATCGCGACCTCGACGAGCTGGAGGAGAGCGGCTTCCTGCGCAAGGTGCGAGGCGGCGCCTCGATCCAGCCGAGCGGCCTGTTCGAGAGCGATTTCCGCTACCGGCAAAAGCAGGCGGTCGGTGAGAAGCAGCGCCTTGCCGCCGTCGCCGTCGCCATGATCGAGCCGGGGCAGACGGTGATCATCGACGACGGCTCGACGGCGGGCGGCATTGCCGGGCACCTCGCCGATCTTCGCCCGCTGACCGTGATCTCCAACAATCTGGCCGTCATCCAGGATCTCGCCGGTGTTGGCGGCATCACGCTGATCGCGCTTGGCGGCCAGTACAGCAAGAAGTTCCACGGCTTCTTCGGCCTGCTCGCCGAGGAGAGGCTGAAATCGCTGCGCGCCGACGTCGCCTTCCTCTCGTCCTCGGCCATCCACGGCAGCTCGGCCTTCCACCAGGACCAAGAGGTGGTGCAGACCAAGCGCCTGATGATGGCGGCGGCGGGGCGCAAATATCTGCTGGTCGATCACGGCAAGTTCGGCCGCACGGCGCTGCATTTTCTCACCGACCTCAAGGCGTTCGACGCGGTCTTCACCGGCAGTGAACTCGGCCAGCCCGTGCGTGACGAGCTGGAAGCCACAGGGGTTTCACTGACGGTTGTCGACGGCAAGGAATAGGGGAGCGGTACGCGTGGTCTACTGGGTCGGTACAAGCTGGAAGATGAACAAGACGCTCGCCGAGGCGCTCGCTTTCGCCAGAGCGCTGGCCGGCTTCGCGCCGGGGTTCGACCAGCGCATCCAGCCCTTCGTCATTCCGCCCTTCACGGCGGTGCGCGAGGTCAAGCAGGCGCTAGCCCCGACGCGCATCAAGGTTGGCGCCCAGAACATGCACTGGGCCGATGCCGGCGCCTGGACCGGTGAGATCTCGCCGCTGATGCTTGGGGATTGCGGCCTCGACCTGGTCGAGCTCGGCCACAGCGAACGGCGCGAGCATTTCGGCGAGACCGACCACACGGTCGGCCTCAAGACGGCGGCGGCGGCCAAGCACGGCCTGATCCCGCTGATCTGCGTCGGCGAAACGCTGGCCGAGCGCGAGAGCGGCAAGGCCGATGCGGTGCTGACCGCGCAGGTCGAGGGCGCGTTGCAATTCCTCGATGGCGAGGCGAGGGGCGCAAAGATCCTGTTCGCCTATGAGCCGGTCTGGGCGATCGGCGACAAGGGCATTCCGGCCAGCTCCGACTATGCCGACAGGCAGCAGGCGCTGATCAAGACGGTTGCCGGCGGCCTGCTGCCTGCCGTGCCGCCGGTGCTCTATGGCGGCAGCGTCAACCCCGGCAATGCCGCCGAGCTGATGGGCCAGCCAAACATCGACGGCCTCTTCATCGGCCGCTCCGCCTGGCAGGCGGAGGGCTACATCGACATCCTCCAGCGCGCCTCAGCCGCGATCTGACATCATCCGACCAGGAAAGGACACGACCATGAGAATAGCCATCGGAGCCGACAGCGCCGGCAAGCCGTTGCTCGACGTCATCGCCGCCCACCTCGCCACCAAATCCGGCCTCACCGTCAGCGACCTCAGCCAGGCCGGCTTCTATGCCGACCTGTCGCAGAAACTCGCCCAGACCATCGTCGACGGCGAGAACGATCGCGGCATCCTGTTCTGCGGCACCGGCATCGGCGTCTCGATCTCGGCCAACAAGGTGCCGGGCATCCGCGCCGCACTCACCCACGACACCTATTCGGCCGAGCGCGCGGCGAAATCCAACAACGCCCAGATCATCACCATGGGCGCCCGCGTCATCGGTCCGGAACTAGCCAAGGCGATCGTCGACACCTGGCTCGCCTCCGAATTCGACGAACAGGGCCCGTCGGCCGGCAATGTTCAGGCGATCAACCGTTTGGATGCAGCAAAGGCCTAATTGAGACTGCTTCGCATCGCGCCGATGACGGTGACGGCCGAGGCAGCACCCGGGTCGATATGGCCGAGCGAACGCTCGCCAAGCCGCGAGGATCGGCCCTTGGCCGCGATCATGTCCTTGGTCGCTTCGGCGCCGCGTTCGGCGGCGGTCAGCGCGGCCTGCAGGCTCTCGGCCAGGCTCTTGCCGGCGGCATGCGCGGCGGCGGCCGCCTCGGCCGCCGGCTGCCAGGCGTCGATCATCGTCTTTTCGCCGATTTCGGCCTTGCCGCGATCCTTGATGCCTTGCGCCATCGCCTGGACCATGGCGATCACATCGTCTGCCGCCAGCGTCGCCTTGCCTTTGACGGCGGCGGCGGCGCGCATCAAGGCGGTCGCGTAAAGAGGTCCCGACGAGGCGCCGACGGCGTTGAGAAAGGATCTCGCCGCAGTGTTGAGCAGCGCCGTCGGCTCGATCGCCACAAGGTCGAGCGCGGCGAGCGCATCGCGCGCGGCATTGAAGCCGAGCGCCATGGCGATGCCGTGGTCGGCGTCGCCGATGACGCCGTCGAGCTGGCAAAGCCTGTCCTTGTCGGCCTCGATCGCCGCGGCGATGGCGTCGAACATTCTCTTCAGCTCTGCCGTTCCGATGGCGGTCATGGACAGTCCCTCAGCCGGCGCGGAACATGGCGCAGTCGCAAGGATGGTCGAGCAGGGTCTGCAACTCGCCGTCGAGATGCTCCAGTGTCAGCGAGGCGCCAGCCATTTCGAGCGAGGTGCAGTAATTGCCGACCCAGGTCGCATGCACCGAGACGCCGATGTCGTCGAGCCGCTGCTTGACGCGCCGGTTCATGATGTAGAGCTCCATCAACGGCGTCGAGCCGAGCGAGTTGACCAGCACCGCGACCTTGTCGCCGCGCGACGGCGCCATCTCGGCAATGATCCTGTCCAGCATCTCGTCGGTGATCTCGTCGGCGGTCCTGAGCTTGCCGCGCGCGATGCCGGGCTCGCCATGGATGCCCATGCCGATCTCCATCTCATCGGCGCCGATCTCGAAGTTCGGCCGCCGCGTCTGCGGCAGCGAGCAGGGCGATAGCGCCACGCCCATGGTGAAGGTGTGGTCGTTGGCCTTCCTGGCGATGCGCTCGACCTCGTCGAAGGAGAGCATGCGCTCGCAGGCTGCGCCCGCCGCCTTGAAGATGAAGAAATTGCCGGCGACGCCGCGCCGCTTCTGCCGCTGGTCGCGCGGCGCCGAGGCGACGTCGTCGGTGGTCAGCACCGTGCGCACCTCGATGTCGTCCATCGCCGCCATCTCGGCCGCCATGTCGAAATTCATCACGTCGCCGGCATAGTTGCCGTACATGAACAGGACGCCCGCGCCGCCGCTCACCGCCTTGGCGCATTCGAGGATCGGGTCCGGCGGCGGCGAGGCAAAGACATTGCCGATCGCCGCGGCATCCGCCAGCCCCTTGCCGACGAAGCCGAGAAAGGTCGGCTCGTGGCCCGAGCCGCCGCCGATGACCAGCCCGACCTTGCCTGGCCGTGGCCCGTCGCGGGCGATGATCGAGCGCGGGCTGCCGTCCACGCTCTTGAGGTGGCGAGGATGCGCGGCCAGTATTCCTTCCAGCATCTCGTCGACGGAACGGTTGCCGTCGTTGATGATCTTCTTGGTCTGCACCGGCATCCTCCCGATCTCGGTTTTTTCGCGATATTAGAGGCTGTTACCGGGATTGCCACCCCCGGCAACCGCGCCTCACGCCGCGATCTTTTCCCGCGCCGCACTTATCTCAACGCAGGCCTTGGCCGCTTCCTTGCCCTTGACCTGGAAGTGCTCGAAGAAGAAGCGGTGATGCTCGGCGCTGTCGTGATAATTGTGCGGCGTCAGCACCGCCGAAAGCACCGGCACGCCGGTCGCGAGCTGCACGGTCATCATCCCGTCGAGGACGGCGCCGGCGACGAAATCGTGCCGGTAGATGCCGCCATTGACGACGAAGGCTGTGCCGAGGATCGCGGCATAGCGGCCGGTCTCGGCGAGGGTCTTGGCATGCAATGGGATCTCGTAGGCGCCGGGCACGTCGAAGACGTCGACGGTGAAGCGGCCGCCGCCGAGAACGGCGAGCTCCGCCTCGAACGCGGTCACGCACTGGTCGACGATGTCGGCGTGCCAGCGCGCCCGTATGACGGCAACGCGGCGGATTTCATAGTCTTTTGGGGAATGCTGATTCATGGGTCCATCCTTCCGTTTCGAACCAGAATCAGGACGCACGATACGAAAACCCGGCCCGCGCGAGCGGCCCGTCCTTCCGTTCGTTCTCTTTCATCCGGACTGTGACCGTCGGCTCCGGAATCACACCGGATCTGCTGACCTTCCCTTCCGGGAAGCGCTCGCGGGCTTGAGCCGAGGCTCTTACCGCCGGTGGGGACTTTCACCCCGCCCTGAGAACTTTAACGGTGAAGCTATGGAGGGGGAGGGCGGCGCTGTCAATTAGCGCCGTCGCCGCAACTGCCAATCTCCCTCCTTGTGGCTAACCACGCTCCGGGAACATCGCCTTCAGACCTTCGCGCGAGGCCTTGGCGACGCCGCGCTCGGTGATCAGACCGGTGACAAGCCGCGCCGGGGTCACGTCGAAGGCCGGGTTTGCCGCCGGCGTCGCTTCCGGGGAGACGCGCACCTGGGCGATCTCGCCCTTGGCGTTCTTGCCCCACACCAGCGACACCTCGTCGCCGGAGCGCTCCTCGATCGGGATTTCGGCGAGCCCGTCGCCCACCGTCCAGTCGATGGTCGGCGAGGGCAGCGCGACATAGAAGGGCACATCATTGTCGGAGGCGGCCAGCGCCTTGAGATAGGTACCGATCTTGTTGCAGACGTCGCCGTCGGCGGTTGTGCGGTCGGTGCCGACGATGACCATGTCGATCCGGCCACGCTGCATCAGATGGCCGCCGGCATTGTCGACGATCAGCGTGTGCGGCACCCCGTGCCCGGCCATTTCCCAGGCGGTCAGCTGGGCGCCCTGGTTGCGCGGCCTGGTCTCGTCGACATAGACGTGGACCGGAATGCCGGCTTCGGTCGCCAGATAGATCGGCGCGGTGGCGGTGCCGTAGTCGACGGTCGCCAGCCAGCCGGCATTGCAGTGGGTCAGGATGTTGACTGTCTCGCCCGGAGCTTTTCGCGCCGCGATTTGCTTGATGATGGCAAGCCCGTTCTCGCCGATGGCGCGGTTCAGCCCGACATCCTCGTCGGCGATCTCCGCTGCGCGCTTGTAAGCGGCCTCGGCGCGCTCGGGCGGCGGCAGCGGCTTGAGAAAGCGCCGCATCTCGTCCAGCGCCCAGCGCAAATTGATCGCCGTCGGCCGCGTCGCGTGCAATGTCTCCCAGACGGCGTCGAGCGCCGCATCCGACGGGTCGCCTTCCATCTGGATGGCTACGCCATAGGCGGCAGTGACGCCGATCAGCGGCGCGCCGCGCACCCACATGTCTCGGATCGCAGTGGCGATGCCGGCAACGGTGCCGATCTTCTCGATGCGGAACTCATGCGGCAGCCAGCGCTGGTCGATGATCTCGACCGAGCGGCCGTCGCCGCTCAGCCAGATGGTGCGGTAGTGGCGCTCGCCGACGTTCAAAGGCTGCTCTCCTGTTCGATCCGCGCGGCCAGATTGTTGACCTCGTCGATGCCATGGATCTGGCGCCGGTTGACGGCGATGTGGCGGCCGAACTTCAGCGCCTTCGCCTCGCATGTGGCGCGCAGATTCTCATCGGCAATGGCCTCGAAGTCGGCATTGTGGGCGAGGCCGAGGATACGCCGGTGCACCTCGATGCCGGCAAAGCCGAGCAGGTCGGTCCAGATCGAATGGAGCATATGGTCGAGCGCCTGCTCGGCGCCGAGCCGATCGCCCTGATCCTCGAACAGGCTTCTGTGGTAGAGCATGCCGGTGCGCTCGGTCCGCCACAGATGCGAGAACTCGGCGCGGAACACAGCCCAGGTCTCGGCGGTGACCCCAAGCAGATAGGCGCGCATGGCGTCGCGTTTTTCCGTCTGCTCATGGCCGCGCTGCGAGAAGAACGACATCCAGAAATTGGCGAGCAGCATGCCGACGTCGAAGGCGATCGGTCCGTAGAAGGCGAACTCCGGATCGATCATCCGGGTTTCGGTATCGGTCACCATGATCGAGCCGGAATGCAGGTCGCCATGCAAGAGCGTCTCGGCATTGGCGGCGAAAAGATGCTTCAGCCGCTGCGCCTCGACCTTGAGATCGCGGTCGGCGCGCAGCTCGGCGACCAGGCCGTCTAGCTGCGGCGACGTATGCCGGTTCAGCTTGGCGTCGAAATAGGGATCGGTGAACACCAGGTCCTCGGTGATGCCGCAGAGCTCGACATTGTCGGCGAACAGCGCCAGATCGGCTTTGCGGTCCCTGGTCGGCATATGCAGGTCGGAGCCGCGGAACAGGGTGCGGGCCATGAACAGGCCGATGTCGCGGGCGATGTTCGGCAGTTGCCGGCCTTCGATCAGCGCACGCCGCAGGATGATGTGCGGCGGCGCCAGGTATTCCATGACGATCAGCGCCTGGGCCTCGTCGAAATGGTGGATTGCGGGCACCGAGCCGGGCGCTCGGCGCTCCTGCCTGGTCAGCGCGTGATACTCGAAGAAGGAGCGCTTCAGCGGCAGCGGCCAGCTGTCGCCGACCAGCCGCACATAGGGCAGGGCCTGCTTGACGACGACCGCGCCTTCGGCGCCCTCGACGATGAACACCAGGTTGAGATTGCCGTCGCCGACCTCACGCACCTTCCAGCGCCGGGCATCCTTGCCGATCTGCGCGGTGACGGCCTCGTTGGCGCCGAGGCGCGCCGGCAGCGTTTCGACCGATAGTGCTTCGAACGGCAGTTTCTGCGTCATCATCATCCTCTCGCTTATGCGCTCCGAACATAACGGAGGCATGGCGGCGGGGCCAAGCTAGGAAGCAAGCTGGCAATTGTCAATCGTGTTGACAATTGCCGATATAGCCCATAGCGTCTGTGTCAGGGAGGAATGAATGGGCACTGGTGCCGTGTTCCGCGTGGACGGCCTGAGGAAGTCCTTTGGCCATATCGAGGTGCTTGGCGGCATCTCGCTCGACTTGCATGCGGGCGAAGTCACCGTGCTGATGGGCGCCAACGGCGCCGGCAAATCCACCCTGGTCAAGATCGTCAGCGGCGTTTACGAGCGCGGCGGCGGCATGATGCATCTCGCCGGCGAGGACTTCGCGCCGAACACGCCGGCCGAGGCGATCCGCGCCGGCGTCGTCACCCTGCATCAGAACATCAATGACGGTGTCGTCGCCGACCTCGACGTCGCCACCAACCTGACACTCGACAGGCTGACCGGCAGCGGCGCGCCGACTTTCTTCAATCCGGGCCGGGTGCGCCGCGAGGCCAGGGCCGTCGCCGATCGCATGGGGCTCGCCATCGACCTCAAGGCCCGCGTCAGCGACCTGTCGCTGGCAGACCGCCAGATGGTGGCGATCGCGCGGGCCATGGCGCACCGGCCGAAGGTGCTGATCCTCGACGAGCCGACCTCGTCGCTGTCCAGCGCCGAAGCCGACCGGCTGTTCCAGCTGATCGACCGGCTGCGCGAGCAGAGCGTGGCGATCCTCTACATCTCGCACCGCATGTCCGACATCCGCCGCCTTGCCGACCGCATCGTCTCGATGCGCGACGGCGTGGTGAGCGGCGTGTTCGACAACAAGCCGCTCGACTATGAGGGCGCCGTCAACGCCATGCTCGGCCGCAAGATCCATCTCGACCGGGTGGTCGCGAGAAGCTCGGCGCGTGCCGTCTTCACCGCGGAAGGCCTGCGGATCGCGCAAGGGTCGAAGCCGATCTCGATGACGCTCGGCGCCGGCGAGGTGGTGGCGATCACCGGCTTGGTCGGCGTCGGCAAGACGGCCTTGGCCGAAACGCTGTTCGGCGTGCGCAGGCCGCTCGCCGGCGTCATGATCATGGACGGCAAACCCTATGCGCCGGCCTCGGCCGGCGAGGCGATCGCCGCCGGCGTCTTCCTCGTCGCCAAGGACCGCGCCACCAGCGGCATCGTCGGTGGCTTCAACATCGAGCGCAACATCAGCCTGCCCTTCCTCAAGCGCCTGTCAGGCTTCGGCATCATGAAGCGCCGCGCCGAACGCGGCATCGCACGCCGGCAGATCGACGAGCTCGCCATCGTCTGCCGTTCGGAGAAGGACGAGCTTTCCGCACTTTCGGGCGGCAACCAGCAGAAGGTGATGGTCGGCCGCTGGATGTCGCAGGATGCAAGACTGTTCATCCTCGACGAGCCGTTTCAGGGCGTCGACATCTCGGCCAGGCGCGACATCGCCGCCAAGCTGCGAGCCAGCGCCGACGGCCGCGCCACGCTGCTCTTCGTCACCGAGCTCGACGAGGCGCTGGAGACGGCCGACCGCATCCTGGTCATGTCGGAGCAGACGATCGTCGGCGAACACAGGAACGAAGACATCGATCTCGAGCGGCTGCTTGCCGAAGTGGCGGGCGGCCCGCTGCACAGCGCGGCGTGAGATCATGGACAGGAATGGAGCAGGCATGCGTTGGACTGACACGGCAACGGCGCCGGAGAGCGCTGCATGACGGCGCGTGACCACGCCATCCGCTACGGCTTCATCGTCCTTCTGTTCGGCCTGATCGCCTATTTCGCGGTCGCCGCCGACGGCTTCGTCTCGCCGCAAAGCGCAGTCTTCATCTTCCAATCCGTCGCCATCACAGGCGTGCTGGCGCTCGGCGTCACCGCCACCTTGGTGGTCGGCGGCTTCGACCTGTCGATCGGCTCGGTCGCCACCAGCGCCATGATGGCGGCCGCCTATGTCATGGTGGTGCTGGAACAGAACGCCGTCGTCGCGGTCGTCGTCTGCCTGCTGATCGGCGCTGTCGTCGGCCTGATCAATGGCTGGCTGATCGTCTATATGCGGGTGCCCGACCTGCTCGCCACGCTCGGCATGATGTTCCTGCTCGTCGGCCTGCAGCGCATCCCGACCGAAGGCCGCTCGATCGCCACCGGCATGACCATGCCCGACGGCTCGGTCGCCAACGGCAAGTTCGGCGAAGCCTTCCTGGCGCTCGGCCGCCATCGCTTCGATTTCTTCGTGCCAAACCTCGTTCCGGTGTCGGTCGTGGTGCTGATCCTGCTGGCGCTGCTGATCTGGTTCTTCCTCGAATACACCCGCTTCGGCCGCATGATGTATGCCGTCGGCAGCAATGAGCGCGCCGCCGAACTCGCCGGTGCGCCGGTCAAGGCCTACAAGATCTGGGCCTACGTCATTTCGGGCGTCTTTGCCTCGATCGGCGGCATCCTGCTCGCCGCCCGGCTCGGTCGCGGCGACATCGCCTCCGGCAACAATCTGCTGCTCGATGCGGTCGCGGCCGCGCTCATCGGCTACGCGGTGCTCGGCGCGGCCAAGCCCAACGCCTTCGGCACCGCCGTCGGCGCGGTCTTCGTCGGCGTGCTGCTGCAGGGCCTGACGATGATGAACGCGCCTTACTACACCCAGGATTTCGTCAAGGGCGGGGTTCTCGTCGTCGCCCTTGTCTTCACCTTCGCCCTTTCCGGCAGGGGCGGGAGATAGGTTCGACCGGGGCATATTTTCGAGTTCAACAAAGTGGAGGAAACAAAGTGAGCATCACAAGAAGATTTTTGGGGAAGGCGGCGCTCGGGTTCGCTGGCGCCGCGCTGCTGATGCAGGGGACCGCGATGGCCGCGGACAAGCCTGCGCCCTTCGACAAGCCGGGCGTCAAGATCGCGCTGGTGCGCTATCTCTCGACCGGCGACTTCTTCCAGGCCTATCTCTCCGGCGTCGAGGCGCAGGCCAAGGCGCTCGGCGTCGACCTGCGCGTGCTCGACAGCCGCCAGGACGCCGCCCTCCAGGCCGACATGGTCGACCAGGCCATCGCGCTCGGCGTGCAGGGCATCATCATCCAGCACGGACTGACGGAATCGATGAAGGATGCCGCCCAGCGCGCGGTCGACGCCGGCATCAAGGTCGTCGCCTTCGACGTCAATGTCGAGAACCCGAAGATCCCGCAGATCGAGCAGTCCGACCGCGACCTTGCCCGCCTCGCGCTGGAGCAGGCGGTCACCGACAATGGCGACAGCTGGAAGGCCGGCTATGTCTACGTCGCCGGCATCGCGCCGCTCGACCGCCGCAACGAGACCTGGGTCGACGTCAAGAAGAAGCATGCCGGCATCGACGAGGTCGCCATGTTCGGCACGCTCGACAACCCGATTGCCAACTCGGTCGCCAACCAGGCGCGTTCGGTGCTGTCGGCGCATCCCGACATCAAGGTGATGTTCGCCCCCTATGACGAATTCGCCAAGGGCGTGAAGATCGCCGTCGACGAGGCCGGCATGAACAAGGCCATCAAGATCTATTCGGCCGACATCTCGACCTCGGATATTTCGGCGATGCGCGAGCCTGACAGCGCCTGGGCCGCCACCGCCGCCACCAACCCGGCCGTCGTCGGCCAGGTCTCGGTGCGGGCGCTGGCGCAGCTGCTTGCCGGCGAGGATCCCGGCCACAACGTCATCGTGCCGCCGACGCTGATCACCCAGAAGGAGCTCATCGACAAGGACATCAAGAACATGGAGGACCTGTCGGCCAAGCTGCCGCAGTTCGCCCATGCCGATGTCGCGATGCCCGCCTGGATGCCCAACCCGAACGCCAAGTAGTTCTGGTCTAGGCGCGTCGCCTCTGATGGTATTGATGCGATGCGCTTCCGACCCCCAACTGCTGCACGCTCTTGGCGACATTAGCAACGTTGGCGCTGCCCCTCATCCGCCTGCCGGCACCTTCTCCCCGTATAGTGACGGGGAGAAGAGGCTGGCCGCGACGCTGGCGCATATTCTGCAACGCTGGAGGTTGGCGAAACCATCCGCGACAGCTGTCTTTCTCCCCGTCACTATACGGGGAGAAATGCCCGGCAGGGCAATGAGGGGCAGCGCCAACCGACGAAATAACGCCGACCGTCTCGCTTGAGACCGTTCTAGCCAACGTGACGTCTTTCGTGCTCGGAAGTGAGTGGCATCCAGGGCCGCTCTCCTGCTTGCAGCCCGCTCTCAGCCCACTCTTCCGGCCCGCGCCAGCCCGTGCGCCACCAGCCGGTCGATGACCTCCGGGTAGCTGACGCCGCTAGCCGCCATCGCCTTGGCGTACATGCTGATATCGGTGAAGCCGGGTATGGTGTTGAGCTCGTTGATCAGGAACGTCATGTCCGGCATCAGGAAGAAGTCGACACGCGCCATGCCGTCGCAACCGACGGCCCTGAAGGCCCTTGCCGCCATGTCGCGCATCGCCTGCTCGACTTCCCGCGGCAGTTCGGCCGGCACGATCAATGCCGCGCCGTTCTCGTCGATATACTTGGCATTGTAGTTGTAGAAGCCGTGGCTTTCCGCCGGCACGATCTCGCCCGGCCGCGAGACGAAGAGCTTGCCCGCGGAGTCTTCCAGCACGCTGAATTCGATCTCGCGGCCACGGACGAATTCCTCCGCCAAGAGCTTGCGATCGTGCTGGAAGGCTTCCGCAAGCGCTCGATCGAATTCCTGGCTGGCATTGACCTTTGCGACGCCGACAGACGAGCCCTGCCGCGCCGGTTTGACGAAGAGCGGCAGGCCGAGCTGGTCTACCAGCACGGCAGCGATGGCACCGAACCTTCCTCAATGGTCACCGACCGCGCAACCGGCAGGCCGGCCGCCTTCAGCAGCCGCTTGGCGATATCCTTGTCGAGCGCCGTGGCCGAACCCAGTATGCCGCAGCCGGCGAGCGGCACCTGCGCCACTTCCGCCAGCCCCTGCACCGCGCCGTCCTCGCCATGCAGCCCGTGCAGGACGGGAAACAGGATGTCGATATCTGGCAGCGCGTAGGGCGCGCCCTCGGCCGGGAGCGCCAGCATGCGCCCGTGTCCGCCCGGCACCAGGCAAACCTCCGTGCCGCCCGAAGGCGTCGCCAGCGCGCCACCCTCGAAACGGCTGAGCAGCCATTTTCCTTCGCGGGTGACGAAGATGGGAAGGGCATCGTACTTCGCCGGCTCCAGCGCCCGCATGACATTGGTCGCCGAGAGCACCGAAACTTCATGCTCGGCCGAACGCCCGCCAAAGAGGACGGCAATACGCAGTCTGTTCGCGGTCACGGCTGTCTCCACCTTGCGAAGCCGTTCAAGGCATAGATTGAAGCGGAATTTCGGCAACCGCTTCAGACCGGCGACAGTTTCCAGCTCGTGGCGGCGAGGTCGCTGATTGTCGAAGTCGCCGCCGGCCCTCTGAACCCCTGCATGACGGCAGGGGTTCATGGCAGGGGTTGTCGCTAGCGCAGCGCCGCCGCGATGTTGCCGCCGTCGACGGTCGTCACGTCGGCGGTGGTGCGGTCGGCCAGCGCCTGGTGCAGGAAGGCCTGCGCCACGTCCTCGGCCGTTACTTCCTGGCCGAGCAGATTGCCGGACATGTATTCCTTTTCCGACACGCCGCGCGCGCCCGAGCGGCTGGCGATCATGGCGTCGGTCAGAAGACCCGAGCGGATGCGGTCGGCGTTGACCGCGTTCGAGCGGATGCCCTGCGCGCCGTAGTCCAGCGCATATTGCCTGGACAAGAACAGCGTCGCCGCCTTCGGGATGCCATAGGCGCCGAACTTCGGCCCCGGGTTGATCGCCTGCTTGGACGTGTTGAACAGGAGCACGCCGCCGGTGCCCTGTTCCAGCATGATGCGCACGGCATTCTGCGCCGCCGACTGGTGGGCGAAGAAATTGAGCTCGAAGCTCTTGCGCAGCGTGGTGTCATCGAGCTCGCCGATGCGGCCTTCCCAGGCCGCGCCCGCATTGGAGACCAGGATGTCGAGGCCGCCATAGACCGCGACCGCCCGGTCGAATGCGGCGCGCAGTTCGACGGGATTGGTGATGTCGGCGCCGACGCCGATCGAGCCGTTTCCGGCCTTCTTCGCCGCTTCCGCGGCCTTGGCCGCATCGAGGTCGACGATGACGGCATGCGCGCCATTGTCGGCGAACAGCTTCGCCGTCGCCGCGCCGATCGCGCCAGCGCCGCCGGTCACCAGCACCACCTGGCCGGTCAGCGGCTTCGGCTTGTTGGAGGCGAGCTTGGCCTGTTCCAGCGACCAGTATTCGAGCGGGAAGAGATCGGCCTTGGACAGCGGGTGGAAATGGCCGACGGCCTCGGCCCCGCGCACCGCCTCGATCCACATCTCGCCGACATCGGAGGCGATTTTTGCGTCCTTCAGCGTGCGGCCGTGGCCAAACATGCCGAGGCCCGGCACCAGCGTCAGGCGCGGCATCGGATCGAGCATGGTGCGCTTGACGTCGTCCAGTGCGTCATTGGTCTCGAAATAGGCGCGGTAATCCTTGGCGAAGGTCTCGACATGGTTGCGGATGACGGCTTTGTAGTCGCCGATCTTGTCGGCGTCCGGCGCCGGCACGGCCATCGGCCCGGTCTTGATGCGGATCGAGAGATCCGGCGTCGAGACACCGCGCCCGGCATAGTCGGCGATGCTGGCCGAGTTGATGAAATCGACGATCGCATCCGAAGCGCGGAAGTCGCTGATCATGCGATCGAAGCGGCCCTCGCCGCGCGCCACCGCGACGGCGCCGCGCAGCGCGGGCGCGATATCGGCCGGTCTGGCGAGCTTCGCCGGCAGCGCCGCCTTGGCCGTCTTCGGCTTGCCGTTTTTGGCGACATAGTCCTCGGCGACCGTCACATGGTGGATCATCCGGTCGTAGGCCTGCCTGGCGTCGTCGCCGAAGGTGAAGATGCCGTGCTTGTCGAGGATCAGGCCCTCGACGCTTGGATCGGCATCGAAGACGTCGCCCGCCGCCTTCGCCAGGTCGAAGCCTGGCATGATGTAGGGCACATAGCCCATCTTCTCGCCGAACACTTTCCTAACCAGCGCCTTGCTGTCTTCCTGGTCGACAATGGCGAGGACGGCGGTCGAATGCGTGTGGTCGACGAATTTGTGCGGCAGGAACGCGTGCAACAGCGTTTCGACCGACGGATTGGGCGAGGCGGGATCGATGAGGTTGGCGCGCTGCAGCGCCACCATGTCTTCGTCGGAGAGCCTCTCCAGCGCGCGCGCCTTGAGCAACGCGCCCATCTTCACCGCCGGCAGGCCTTGCGGCTCGATGACGGCCATGTCCCAGCCGCTGCCCTTGACGCAGAGCACGTCCCACTCGTCGCCGACAAGATCGGTGGCCTTGATCTTGCACGACGTGTTGCCGCCGCCATGCAGCACCAGCCGCGGCTCGCCGCCGAGCAGCCGGGTCGTGTAGACGCGCAGCGCGAGGTCGCGGCCGACGCCCTTCTTGGCATAGTCGGCAACCATCTTTTCCGCGTCGCCGTCATTCCACAGGTTCTTCATTTCGCTTCGTCCGCTTTCATGTCTTTGATTGCTGTGAACAGGAATGCCGCGACGCTTTGATGACAAGACGCCGGCGGCGAGGGTTGTTTGTCTAGGAGGCCTTCTTGGTCACCGCTCCGGCATGGTCCAGCAGCCGCTGCGCGACGCGCGCGCCGACAACCAGATGCGTGCAGAGCCCGCCGGCGAGCGCGGCAAGCAGCGGCTCGAACTTGCTGTCCTCCTGCACCACCATCAGCCGCTTTTCGATGGCGCCGAGCGAGCCGAGTTCGGCCGAGATGACCCGGCGGTTGTAGCTGCAATCGAGCGCCTCGCCGGCGGTATCGATGATCTGTCCCGCGATCACGCCGGCGGCGCCGGCGTTGCGAAGCACTTCCATTTCGCTCACCGTCAGCGCGCCGCATTTGACGACATGGCTGTCGGCGTCGACGGTGCCGACGGAAAACAGCGCGAGGTTGCAATCGCTGATGCCTGCCAGTTGCTCGCGGATCACCGGCTCGGCGCGCAGGGCCCGCGCCAGCTCTTCCGTCGACAGCACCAGCGGCGCGTAGAAGTTCAGCCCCTTGGCGTTGAGCCGCCGGGCGATTTCCATCGTGCACTGATCGGGCCGGTAGGAATAGGGCGCGCCGAGATTGCCGCAGAGCTGTACCACCGTCACGTCCTGCAGGTCTGCGAAGGACATGATGTCGGCGATGGTGTAGACGGTGCGGCCCCAGGCGACGCCGATGCGGTCGCCCTTCTTGACCAGCTCGAGAAAGACGCTGGCCGCGAGCACCGCGATGTCGGTCGACGGATCGACGACATAGGCGTTTTCGGGCGCGATCCAGACGGCGTCGAGCTTCAGCGCGTCTTCCAGTCGGCGCGCCAAGACGTCGTCGGTGAAAAGCTGGGTCGAGGTCGAGATGTTGACGATGCCGGTCTCGCGCGCCTTGCGCAGATACATGGCGACCGAAGCGCGCGAAATCTTGAGCTGGTTCGCCACTTCGTCCTGGCGCAGGCCATGGGCGTAGTAGAGCCAGGCGGCCTTGTGGATAAGCTGTTCTGCCGGTCGGATCGCCATGCCATCTCCTCGGCTGACATTATTCACGGCTCTCGACAAAAGTCAAACCGAGCGGAGGTATGCATTTCCGTTTCACCGGCTGAATCTGGATCACCATTGTGCCAAATGCCCCCTGTCGTGGCATCGTTGGTGGTGACGCGGAGCGGAGCCTGTGATTAGAAGTCGATAAACATATTGGGGAGGATGGGATGGGCAATCCCTACGAACAGGATCTCGACAGGAATGCCGCCAACCACCAGCCGCTGACGCCGCTGACCTATCTGGAGCGGGCGGCAAAAACCTATCCCGACCATGTCGCCATCATCCATGGCAACCAGCGCATCACCTATCGCGATTTCTGGCGTCGCTCGCTGCGGCTCGCCTCGGCGCTGGCCAAGCGCGGCATCGGCAAGGGCGATACGGTGACGGTGATGCTGTCGAACACGCCGCCGATGCTGGAGGCGCATTTCGGCGTGCCGATGACCAAGGCGGTGCTGCATTCGCTGAACACAAGGCTCGACGCCGCCGTCATCGCTTTCCAGCTCGACCACGCCGATACAAAGGTGCTGATCGTCGACCGTGAATTCTCCGGCGCGGTCAGGGAGGCGTTGGCATTGGCCAAGGCCAAGCCCTTGGTCATCGACTATGACGATCCCGACTATGCCGCCGATGCCCCCTATCCGAAGGGCGAGCGGATCGGCACATCAGACTATGAGGAGTTCGTCGCAGGCGGCGATGAGGCTTTCGCCTGGTCGATGCCTGACGACGAGTGGGACGCCATCTCGCTCAACTACACCTCCGGCACCACCGGCAACCCCAAAGGCGTCGTCTATCACCATCGCGGCGCGGCGCTGATGGCCTATACCAACACCATTCATGCCGGCATGGCCAAGCACGCGGTCTATCTGTGGACGCTGCCGATGTTCCACTGCAACGGCTGGTGCTTTCCCTGGACGCTGGCCGTGCAGGCCGGCACCCATGTCTGCCTGCGCTGGGTGCGGGCAAAGCCGATGTATGACGCGATCGCCGATCATGGCGTCACCCATCTCTGCGGTGCGCCGATCGTCATGTCGGTCCTGATCAACGCCAAGGCCGAGGACAAGCGTGAGCTCGCGCAAACCGTCACCTTCAACACGGCGGCCGCGCCGCCGCCGGAGGCAGTGCTGTCAGGCATGGCCGATGCCGGCTTTGCGGTCACCCATCTCTACGGCCTGACCGAGACATACGGGCCGGCGGTCGTCAACGAATGGCACAATGAGTGGGACGAGCTGGAGAAGGGACCGCGCACGGCGAAGAAGGCGCGCCAGGGCGTGCGCTATGCTTCGCTCGAGGGCCTGACCGTGATGGATCCCGAGACGATGACGGAAACGCCGGCGGACGGCGAGACCATCGGCGAGGTCATGTTCCGCGGCAACATCGTCATGAAGGGCTATCTGAAGAACAGGAAGGCGACTGACGAGGCCTTCGCCGGCGGCTGGTTCCACTCAGGCGATCTCGGCGTCATGCATCCGGACGGCTACATCCAGCTCAAGGATCGCTCCAAGGACATCATCATTTCCGGCGGTGAGAACATCTCCTCGATCGAGGTCGAGGATGCTCTCTACAAGCATGCAGCCGTCGCCTCCTGCGGCGTCGTTGCGAAGTCCGATGACAAATGGGGCGAGGTGCCTGTCGCCTATGTAGAGCTGAAGCCAGGCAAGAGCGCGACCGAGGCCGAGATCATCGACCACTGCCGCACTTTGCTCGCCCGCTTCAAGGTGCCGAAGGCAGTGGTGTTTGCGGAAATCCCGAAGACCTCGACCGGGAAGATCCAGAAATTCCGGCTGAGGGAAATGGCGAAGGGCCTCTGACTTCGTCATCCTAGGGTGGAGCAGTCGCGGAGCGACGTCGGGGAAACCCTGGGATCCATGCCGTGACCTTGCGGCCGTGCTCCGGCGGACGAGAATAGCCTGCACGAATCGCTGCGCTGGCAAGCTAACTGCTTGATCCGACTTTATTCTTTGGTCGACGTCACAGCATGGATCCTAGGGTCTGCGCTGCGTCGCTTCGCTCCTTCCTTCACCCTAGGATGACGAACTCATTCGTCGGTTTCACGCTTCCTCGCTGTCACCATCTGTCACCAATTGTACGCGTACGTCGATTCCGCGTTGACATGCCGCTCGTTTCGATTTACGACTGACGAAAATTGAAATTCGTCACTCGTTATTTGACAGAGAGCTAATGTCCGAAGCCGCCCACATCGTGGCCGACCCCGCCCGCCAGGAAAACGTGACGCGCATCCTCGATTGCGCCGAGCGTCTGTTCCGGCATTACGGTTACGGCAAGACCAACGTCGCCGACATCGCCCGCGAGCTCGGCATGTCGCCGGCCAATATCTATCGCTTCTTCGCCTCCAAGGTCGAAATCCACCAGGCCGTCTGCGGCCGCATGCTCGGCGCCAGCTACAAGATGGCCTACGAGATTTCGCGTCTGCCGCTCAGCGCCGAGGAGCGGCTGCGCCGCTACGTGCATGCCCAGTACAAGATGACCATGGAAGTCATGCTCGACGACCAGAAGGTGCATGAGATGGTCATCGTCGCGCTCGAGCGCGACTGGGCCGTCATCGACAAGCATGTCGACAGCATCCACGATCTGTTCGCCGAGGTGATCCGCCAGGGCATCGAAGCCGGCGAGTTCAGGGACCAGGATCCGGTGATCGCGTCGCGCTGCTTCGGCGCCGCCACCGTCATACTGTGCCACCCGCAGATGGTGGCGCAGTGCCTTGCCAAGACCAACCGGGCGATGCCCGACGATCTCATCGATTACGCGATCAAAGCCTTGAAATAGCCGCCGCCCGCCGGGCGCGCCGGTGTCGAAAAGTTGATCTCCAGTCAGGAGTGCTAAGGTGTCTTTGTCCAATTCCATCATCCGCAGGCTGCCGGTCGCCGGCCTGATCGTCGCCGCTCTCGGGCTTGCCGGCTGCAGCCAGGAGAAGGCCGAAATCAAGGAAATCATCCGGCCGGTCAAGGTGGTCGAGATCGGTGAGGCCCAGACCACCCGCGAGCTCGACTATTCCGGCTCGGTGCGCGCCCGCACCGAGATGAACCTCGGCTTCCGCGTCGCCGGCAAGGTTACCGAGCGCCTCGTCGATATCGGCCAGCATGTGAATTCGGGCGATGTGCTCGCCCGTATCGATGCCTCCGACTACGATTTGTCGGTCAGGAGCGCGGCGGCGAGCCTCGACGCCGCCGAGCGGCAGGTCGAAACGGTGGATCTGGCAAAGAAGCGCGCCGAGCAGCTCTACGCCAAGAGCTTCGCGTCGAAGTCGCAGCTCGATCAGGCGACGCTGACCTATGCTCAGGCCGTGGCGACGCGCGACGCTGCCCGCTCGACGCTTGCCCAGGCGAAGAACCAGGTCGGCTATACCGATCTCAAGGCGAGCGAGGACGGTATCGTTACCGCCATCAGCGCCGATATCGGCCAGGTGGTCGGCGCCGGAACGCCGGTGATGACCGTTGCCGTCGACGGCGAGAAGGAAGTGCTGATCGCCGTTCCCGAGATGGACATCGCCGAGTTTCGGCCGGGTAAGGAGGTCAAGGCCGGCTTCTGGTCCGACGATGCGCTGACGCTGGCCGGCAAGGTGCGTGAGGTTTCCGGCAGCGCCGATCCGCAGTCGCGCACCTTCGCTGTCCGCGTCTCGCTGCCCAACGATCCGCGCGTGCTGCTCGGCATGACCGCCAACATCGAAGCCTCGGTGGCGAGCCGGAAGCAGATGGTGTCGATCCCGCTCAGCGCGCTCGCCGAGAAGGACGGCCGGAAGATTGTCTGGACCGTCGACCGCACCAGCGAGACGGTTCATCCGCGCCCGGTCAAGGTCGGCGACTTCACGGTCGACGGCGTCAATGTCGCCGACGGGTTGAAGCAGGGCGACGTCGTGGTTGCCGCCGGCACGCAGTTCATGACCGAGAACCTCAAGGTCAAGCTCTCCGGCGACGCGGCGCAGCAGTCGGCGTCGGCCGAAGGCAAAGCCGACATCACCAGCAGCCTGCGCTGAAGCCGGGCGAATGAAAATGCCGCTCGCTGGAGCGAGCGGACCATGGTTTCCGGGCGGCGAGCGCCCGGCTGTCGAGACGTCAGGTTGATGTAACCCCCACATCGATCCTCGCGTCCCACCGCGACGAGTGTCTCTCCGCCTCGGAAAGCCTCGCCGCCCGGAAGCCAGCATCGGAAATATCGTGAGCACGCGCAGATGCGTGCCTTGCCGATCAATCGGAATGGACTGACGCCGATGACCACCGACAGCACTGAGAAGCGGCCCTTCAATCTTTCGCGCTGGGCGATCGGCCACCCCAGCATCGCGCGCTTCCTGTTCGGCCTGATCATCCTTGCCGGCGCGCTCGGCCTGATGCGCATGGGCCAGAAGGAAGATCCTGACTTCACCTTCCGCGTCATGGTCGTCCAGGCCGTCTGGCCGGGCGCCTCGATCCAGGAGATGGAGGACCAGGTCGTCAACAAGATCGAGCGCAAGCTGCAGGAAACGCCGCATCTCGATTTCGTGCGCTCCTATACGCGAGCCGGCAGCGCCATCATCACCCTGCAGGTGAAAGGCGACACCAATGCCGAGCAGGTGAAGGACGCGTTCTACCAGGTGCGCAAGAAGGTCGGCGACATCGCCAGCGACCTGCCGCAGGGGCTGCTCGGTCCGTATTTCAACGACGAGTTCGGCGACACCTTCATCACGCTGCATTCGATCAGCGGCAACGGCTACAGCTATCCGGAGCTGAAGAAGTTCGCCATCCAGGCGCGCGATATGCTGTTGACGACGCCGGGCGTCGAGAAGGCCGTCATCATCGGCGACCAGCCGGAGAAGATCTATATCGACGTCTCTTCGAAGGCGCTGGCCGAGCGCGGACTGACGCTGACCGACCTGCAGAACGCGATCAAGGGCCAGAACAATGTCGACCCGGCGGGCTCGGTCGACACCGGACAGCGCTCGGTGCGCATCTCGGTCGAGGGCGACGTCACCAGGGCCGCCGACATCAGGGAACTGCGCCTGCGCGCCGGCGGCCAGGTGACGCGGCTCGGCGACATCGCCACAGTCTCTTCGGGGCTGGAGGATCCGTTCCAGCGCAAGTACCGCTTCAACGGCCATGAGAGCGTCCAGCTCGGCGTCGTCATGGCCAAGGGCTTCAACGTCACCGACGTCGGCAAGGATGTCGAAGCGACCTACCAGCGCTTCGAGGAAGGCCTGCCCTACGGCGTCGCCGTCGACCAGATCTCCGACCAGCCGGAGGTCGTCCGCGATGCCGTCAAGGAGTTCATGGAGGCGCTCGGCGAGGCGCTGCTGATCGTGCTGGCCGTCTCGCTGCTGTCGATCGGCTGGCGTTCCGGCCTGGTCATCGCCATCGCCATTCCGCTGGTGCTCGCCGCCACCTTCGCCATCATGTACGAGCTCGGCATCGACCTGCAGCGCATTTCGCTCGGCGCGCTGATCATCGCGCTCGGCCTGCTCGTCGACGATGCGATGATCGTCGTCGAGATGATGGAACGCAAGCTGGAGGAGGGGCTGGTCAAGATCGAGGCGGCGAGCTTCGCCTATTCCTCGACCGCCTTCCCGATGCTGACCGGGACGCTGATCACCACCGCGGGCTTCATCCCCGTCGGCTTCGCCGCCTCGACCGCCGGCGAATATGTGCGCACCCTGTTCTATGTCGTCGGCATCGCGCTGGTCGTGTCCTGGTTCGTCGCGGTCTATTTCACGCCGTGGCTCGGCCACATGATCCTGAAGCAGCGCAAGCATGCCGGCAGCCATCACGATGTCTTCGACACGCGCTTCTACCGCCGCCTGCGCGTCACCGTCGGCTGGGCCGTGCGCCATCGCATCATCGTGCTGGTGATGACGCTGGTCACCTTCGCCACCAGCCTGTGGGCGTTCCAGTTCATTCCGCAGAACTTCTTCCCGCAGTCCTCCCGGCCCGAAATCCTCGTCGACCTCTGGCTGCCGGAAGGCACCTCGATCAAGGAGGTCGAGACGCAGGCCAAGGCGCTCGAAGGCAAGATGATGGACGATCCGGACAAGCGCTTCATCGCCACCTATATCGGCGAGGGCGCGCCGCGCTTCTTCCTGCCGCTCGACCAGCAGCTCAGGAATCCGAACTTCGCCCAGCTCCTGGTGATGGCCAAGGACGAACCGGCGCGCGAGCGGCTGATCGTCAAGCTGCGCACCATCCTGGCCGAGGATTTCCCATCCATCCGGTCCAAGGTCGACCGCCTGTTCCTCGGTCCGCCGACCGGCTGGCCGGTGCAGATGCGCGTCATGGGCCCGGACCGCCAGGAGGTGCGCCGCATCGCCGACGAGGTGAAGGCGAAGTTCCACGCCAACCCGCTGCTCGGCGCCGTGCATGACGACTGGCTGGAGCCGGTGCCGGCGATGAAGCTGGTCATCGACCAGGATCGCGCCCGCGCGCTCGGCGTCACCTCGCAGCGCATCCGCCAGATGCTGCAGGCCACCATGTCCGGCGCGCCGCTCGACGACTTCCGCGACGGCGAGGAGACGGTCTCGATCGTCGCCCGCGAGCCGGAGGCGAGCCGCAAGCTGCTGTCCTCGGTCGATTCCGTCTACATCCCGACCGATTTCGGCGGTTTCGTGCCGCTGTCGCAGGTGGCCAAGGTCGTTCCGGTGCTGGAGCAAGGCATCGAGTGGCGGCGCGACCGCCTGCCGACCATCACGGTGCGCGGCACCCTGCCGGACGGCGTGCAGTCGAACGACGTCGTCACCAAGATGTACAACGACATGAAAGACCTGCGTGCCGGCCTGGCGCCCGGCTACAAGGTCGAGATCCAGGGCGGCGCCGAGGATTCGGCCGAAAGCCAGGCCTCGATCGCCGCCAAGGCGCCGATCATGCTGGCCATCATCGTCGTGCTGCTGATGATCCAGCTGCAGCATTTCGGCAAGGCGATGCTGGTGCTGGCCACCGGCCCGCTCGGCATCATCGGCGCCGCCGCAGCCCTGCTGATCAGCGGCGCGCCCTTCGGCTTCGTCGCCATCCTCGGCGTGATCGCGCTGCTTGGCATCATCATGCGCAACTCGATCATCCTGGTCGACCAGATCGATCAGGACATCGCCGCCGGCATAGAGCGATCCGAGGCGATCATCGGCGCCGCCGTGCGCCGCTTCCGGCCGATCATGCTGACGGCGCTCACCGCCGTGCTGGCGCTGATCCCGATCTCGCGCGCCGTGTTCTGGGGGCCGCTGGCCTACGCCATGATGGGCGGCATCCTCGTCGCCACCGTGCTCACCATCCTGGTGCTGCCGGCAGGCTACGCGCTGTTCTTCGGCCGCGAGCGCAGGAAGGCCGGGGTCGAGGACAAGGGGCCCGAGTCCGAACTGACGCAGAACAACGAAAAGCCGGAGCTGGCGCTGGCCGCGGAATAAGGTGGTGGCAACCTCGGATCGTCCGCCATTGCCACGGGTCGATGGCGGACGATCTGCATCGCGGCTCGGCGCGCTAGAGCAATTCCAGGAAAAGTGTGAAGCGAATTGCAGCGGCGCGGCATCTTCAGGCGCGAGTATGAGAGGATCGACGCTGCGCGAGAATCACGGCCTGAAGCGGCCGCCGAACCGGTTCTTCGAGGAGACGATCCGCAAGGCCGGCTGACGAGAGGCCGTTGGACAAAAGAGATCGGGCGCGCCGAGGCGCGCCCGATCCTGTTCTCAGTTCGCTGCGTCAGATGACGAACAGCCAGTTGGCGATCAGCATCACCGCCACGCCGGCGATCAGCGTCAGATAGGGCAGGGCGCCCGCCTTCTTGACCTTGAGGTCGGCCGACGTCATGCCGAGATCGGCCAGCATTTGGTCGGGGAACTTGCCGCCGTCCTGGATGTAGTGACGGAAGCAGAACACCGGGATGATCAGCGCCGCAGTGATCAGGCCAGCCCACAGCGCCATCGGGTTCCACACCTTGGCGCCGGCGCCCATGAAGACGGCGTTGACATAGGCGAAGATCGCCCCGATGCCGAGCAGCCAGGTCGGCGCCCGCCACGGCCTCGCGATATGGCCGTTGTCGATGCGGTGGATCCAGCCGGCATTGAGGTTGAGGAAGTTGAAGATGATGTAGCCGCAGTTCGACACGGCGAGGATGAAGAAGAAGCTCGTCGCGTCGGCCGAGGCGATGGCCAGCACGATCAGGTTGAAGACGAGGTCGGTCCACATCGCCCGGGTCGGCGCGCCATGCTCGTTGACATGGCTGAGATAGCGCGGCAGCCAGCCGTCGACCGAGCCCTGGTAGAGCGTGCGCGAGGAGCCGGCCATCGCCGTCATGATGCAGAGCACCAGCGCCAGGATCATCAGCATGACCAGCAGGCTGTGGATGATCTTGCCGCCGCCGACCATGCCGGCCAGCGCATCGGCGACGCCGGAGCCGTCCACGATCGGCGTCGCCAGCATGCCGTTGAGGCCGAGCACGCCCTGGAAGGTGAACGGCACCAGGATGAACAGCAGCATGCAGAGCAGGCCGGAATAGAAGATCGCCTTGAACGTGTCGGTGCCGGGGTTCTTGAACTCGGACGTGTAGCAGACGGCGGTCTCGAAGCCGTAGGTCGACCAGGCGGCGATGAACATGCCGCCCAGCACCAGTGTCCAGCCGGCGATGTTCCAGGCCCCCGGTTCGGGCGCGTAGGCGGCCGCCAGCGGCACCAGCGGCGAGAAGTTCGCCCAGTTGATCTGGCCGGTGAAGATCGGCACCACGCCGACGATCAGCATCGGGATGATGACCAAAAGGCCGATATATTTCTGCACACTGGCCGTGCCGAGGATGCCGCGATGCTGGATCGAGAAGATCATCAGCATCAGCACCGCGCCGATGAAGAAGGTGGCGTTGAAGGTGAAGGACACCGGACCCAGCGTATGGCCCCACAGCGACCAGGTGCGGATCGCCGGCGTCGCGGCGGCGGCCACCGCCGCGATGGCATCGGCGGGCGCCGTGCCGGCATGGGCGGCGATATAGGCGACCACTTCCGGCGAGGTCTCGCTGAAGACCGGGATCGGCGCCAGCGCGTTGAGGATATAGGCGGCGGCGATCGAGCAGCCGAGCGACAGCACCGGCGACCAGGCGAACCAGTTGCACCACACCGACAGCGGCGCGATGAATTTCGAGTAACGCAGCCAGGCGGTGGCGCCGTAGATCGAGGCGCCGCCGGACTTGTTCGGGAACAGACCGGCGATTTCGGCATAGGTGAACGACTGCAGGAAGCCCATGATCATGGACACCGTCCAGATCACGAAAGCCAGGGTTCCGGTCGTGCCGGCAATCCCGCCGATGGAGAACAGGACGAGGGCGGGAACGCCGCTTGCCACCCAGAAGGCGCCACGCCAGTCGATATGCCTGAGCAGCTTGCCTTCTGCAGGCTGCTCAAGGACCGTGCTCATTGTGCTCATATGTATGAATTCCCCTTTTTGCTGTTCCCCGCCGGTGTGCCTCGGCTGCGCGAAGCTTCCCCCCGGCCTCATTTCGAACGGCTGTAGTGTTTCCACTCAGTCGCATTTTTTTCTTAACAGTGAAGATTGATCCGACGCGCTTTCACGTCAAGCGTTTTGTGGCGCCGTGCACATCACGCTTGCGAAACATGGCACGGACGCCACTGCGGCCGCCATCAAGACGGTCGGATGAGGCCTTGGAGGCCGCCGTCAGGAGCGCGGTTTCGTCTTTTGCGGGTCGTAATGCGCGAAGGCCACGACTCGCGCCGGCAGCCGCTTGGCATGGCCGTCGAGCTTGCCGACCTCGACCTCCGTGCCGATGTCGGCATGGGTGACGTCGAGCCGCGCCAGGGCGATGGTCTTGCCGAGCAGCGGAGAGCGCATGCCGGAGGTGACGACGCCGATCTGGGCGCGGCCGACATGGACGCAGTCGCCGTGGCCGACAGGGATGTTCGCATCGATGTCGAGGCCGACCAGTTTCGTCTGCGGATGTTCCTTGCGCCTTATCAGCGCGTCGCGGCCGATGAAGTCGTCGGTCTTGGTCTTCAGCGGCACGGTGAAGCCGATGCCGGCCTCGAACGGATCGGTCTGGTCGGAGAACTCGTAGCCGGCGAAGATCAGCCCGGCCTCGATGCGCACCATGTCGAGCGCCTGCAGGCCCATCGGCTTCAGCCCATGCGGCTGGCCGGCCTCCCAGATGGCGTCGAACACCTTTTCGGCGTCGCGCGGATGGCACCAGATCTCGTAGCCGAGCTCGCCCGTATAGCCGGTGCGCGAGACGACCACCGGAACGCCGTTGCCGCCGCCGATGCGGGCGACCGCGAAGCGGAACCATTCGAGCTCGCCGATCGAGGGCTGCAGCGGCGAGGTCCAGACGACCTCCTTCAAGATGTCGCGGCTCTTCGGGCCCTGCACGGCGATGTTGTGCATCTGGTCGGTGGACGAGCGCACCAGCACGTTGAGGCCGAGTTCCCTGGCCGTCTCGCGCAGCCATTCGCCGGACAGGTCGTCGCCGCCGACCCAGCGGAAATTGTCCTTGCCGAGCCTCAGCAGCGTGCCGTCGTCGATCATGCCGCCATGCTCGTAGCACATCGCCGAATAGACGACCTGGCCGACGCCGAGCTTCTTGACGTCGCGGGTCAGCGTGTATTGCAGCAGCGCTTCGGAATCCGGTCCTGTCACCTCGAACTTGCGCAGCGGCGACAGGTCCATGATCACCGCCGCCTGCCGGCAGGCCCAGTATTCGGCGATGGCGCCCTCTTTGGCGAAGGAGTTGGCCAGCCAGTAGCCCCTGTACTCGGCGAAGTCGCGCGTGTGCTTGGCAAAGCTCGAATGAAAAGCTGTCTCTCGGGTCATCTTCGGTTCCGAATCGGGCGTCATGCGTCTGGCGATCGCACGCGAGAATTTGTGCTGGCGGGAATAGGTGCGCACATGGATGTCGGTGAGATTCCAGCCATTGGCGGGCGTGGTGTCGTCGGGGCAGGCGGAGGAGACGCAGACGATGTCGGTCAGTGCGCGCAACAGCACATAGTCGCCCGGCCGCGACCATGGCTCGTCCGACACCATCACGCCATGCGCGTCGATTGCCGTGTTGAAGAAGAAGTTGATCGCCATCCAGCCGGCGCGGGGCGTGACGCCCTTGTCCCAAAGCGCCTTGTTGAAATTCTCCGAGCAGTTGGTGTGCCCGGGATAACCGATGTCGTCGTAATATTTGGCGGCACAGGCGAGCGCGAAGGCGTCGTGCCGCCCGCAAGTGTCCTGCACCACCTCGACCAGCGGCTCCATGTCCTGGTCGTAATATTTCGAATGCAGGCCGGGCATCGGATAGGCGGCGCCCATCAGCGTGCGCGTCGTCGTCACGTCGAGCGGCAGGTCGCGGCCCTTGTCCAGCTTGCGCGCCGAAAAACACTGGAAGTCGGTGCACTGGCGGCCGTCGACATCGATGATCTGCAGATAGTCGCCGGCCTTGACGAAATAGGCTTCGGCAGTCGCCGAATGGACCCTGAGATCGAGCACCGGATCGGCGAGCGGATCGGCAAGCCCGGACTTCGCCTTCAGCCGGATCGTCGCGCGGCGCACGATGACGGTGAGCGGCGTCGCGGTGTCGTGGCCGTCGACGAGCATCGGTCCGCCGGGCGCAGCGATCAGCAGCGAGCCATCGCGCTGCACGGCAAAACTTTGCTCGGTGCCGGCGGGCGTCGCGCCGCCGAAGACGCGCACGGCCTTCGGTTGCTCAAGCTGAACTTGGCGGCGTTGCAGGCCGAGACGCAGCGCCGACAAGCTGTCCTCGCCATCCGCCAGCAGCGCCTTGATGCCGGCGGCGTTGCTGTTCGCGGCCTCGCCGAAAATGCCGGGATCGGTGACACTGTCCTTGCCCCAGGCCAACAGCTCGCAGGCCTGTCCGCCTTCGATATTGCGCACGCTGACCGTATCGCCGGCCTCGACGTCGATCAGCACCGCGCCATTGCCCTGCACGGTGTAGCGCTCCATGCCGGGCGGCAGCGCGATCTGGCCTGGCCTGAGGATCAGGCTCGGTCGGGGCGGCCCGGAGACGACGGCGGGGTAGGGCGACTGGCTCATCTCGACCCTATGTTTCGAGCAACAAGTTTGCCTGTGTGTGAAATTAGTTTAGCAGCAAGAATAGCAGCGGGGTTGGATTTGGCAAGGTGGAGATGGCGCCGGCTCCTCCTTCTCCCCTTGTGGGAGAAGGTGTCGCCGAAGGCGACGGATGAGGGGTGCGCGAAGGAACGCCAGCGTCTCACTTCGTCGCGCACCCCTCATCCGTCTCGGCGCTAACGCGCCGATCCACCTTCTCTCACAGGGGGAGAAGGAGAGGGCGCGCACATGCGCTACGCCAGTTCCTCGGAATGGCCGATCGTAACGCCATACTCCGCGGCCGAATCGAGAATCGTGTGCCAGAGACTTTCGGCGAAGGTCGAAAACACCAGCAGGTTGAACACCGCCTGTCCGCCGCGATCACCGCCCCGCCACAGCGTGACGCTCGTGTGATCCATCGAGGTCGCAGCCGCCATGCCCACCGCAAACACATCGGGATGCAGATCGATCGACGACAGCTTGGCGAGCATCGCGCGCGCTCTCTGCCCGGATACGCTGATCAACGCCCGCGCATGCGACTGGTCCGAAAGCGATGCCGATCCGGCAAAGACCGAGGCAAGCGCCTCAATCCCGTGCCTGCCGCCTTTCGACAGCACGAAAAACTGATCCGGTCCGGACCAGATCAGCGTCGCGTCGGCGGTGCCGACCGCCTTCGGCGTTTCCGGCGGGGCGACACCGAAGCGGGCCTTCGCGGCCGCGGCCATCTCGGCCGCCTTGCCGCGGCGCGCCATCACCTGGACGAGGTCGAAATTGCGGATCTCGGTCAGCGACACGCCGGCTTCACCCCGCGCGCCATACGGCCCGGTGACGAGGGTGCGGTCGAGCGGGCTGCGGATATCCCAGGAAAACTCAGCCACGCTGGCGCCCTCCTTCCGGATCGTAGAAGACGGGATTGCAGAGCTCGACATCGTACTCCTCGCCACGCAGCGGGTCGTGCGCGCGCACGATCTCGCCGATGCGCTCGCGGCCGCGTTCGACCAGCCCGAGCCCGATCCACTGGTCGAGTGTCGGCGAGAAGCAGACCGAGGTGACATAGCCCTGGTCGTTGCCGGGGCCGGGGATCTCGCCCTTCGGAATGACATGCGCGCCGGAGCGCAGCCGCCGCGCCTTGTCGGTGGGCTTGACGCCGACGACCACCTGCCGGTCCGGCGCAACCAGCGCCTCGCGGCCGGCCATGACGCGGCCGATAAAATCCTTCTTGGTCGACATCATCTTGCCGAGGCCGAGATCGGCGGCGGTCGTGGTGCCGTTGAGCTCCGGCCCGGCGACATGGCCTTTCTCGACGCGCATCACGCCGAGCGCCTCGGTGCCGTACGGCGTCACGCCGAACGGTTTTCCCGCGACCATCAGATTGCGCACCAGCGCCTCGCCGTAACGCGCCGGCACCGAGATCTCGAACGCCATCTCGCCGGAGAAGGAAATGCGGAACAGCCTGGCCTTGATGCCGCCGCGCAAGGCGACTTCGCGCGCGCCCATGAACGGAAAGCCTTCGTTCGACAGGTCCTCGGCGGGATCGACAATTTCGCGAAGCAGGTCACGGGTCTTCGGCCCGGCGATGGAGAACTGCGCCCACTGGTCGGAGACCGAAGTCAGCTGCACGTCGAGTTCGGGGAACAGCACCTGGCGGCAGAATTCGAGATGCTGCATCACCAGCCCGGCTTTGGCGGTCGTGGTGGTGAGGAAATAGTGATCCTCGGCCAGCCGCGAGGTCGTGCCGTCGTCGTAGACGATGCCGTCTTCGCGCAGCATCAGCCCGTAGCGCGCCTTGCCGACGGCGAGGTTTGAGAACGAGTTGATGTAGACGCGGTCGAGGAAGACGCCGGCGTCGGGACCGTGCACGTCGATCTTGCCCAGCGTCGAGACATCGCAGAAGCCTACTCCGCCGCGCACCGCCTTGACCTCGCGGGTCACCGATTCCAGCCAGTCCTTTTCGCCCGCGCGGGGATACCACTGCGCCCGTTTCCATAAACCGGTGTCGACGAACACCGCGCCCTGTTCCGCCGCCCAGTGATGTGACGGCGTCAGCCGCGTCGCATGGAAGGTCTCGTCGCGGTGGTGGCCGGCGAAGGCGCCGATGGCGACCGGCACATAAGGCGGCCGGTAGATCGTCGTGCCGGTTTCCGGGATCGATTTGCCGCTCACCGCCGCCATGATGGCGAGGCCGGCAATGTTCGAGGTCTTGCCCTGGTCGGTCGCCATGCCGAGCGTGGTATAGCGCTTGAGGTGCTCGACCGATTCGAAACCTTCGCGCTGCGCCAGTTCGACGTCGGAAGCGGTGACGTCGTGCTGCTGGTCGACGAAGGCCTTGCCCTTGCCGGGGACATGCCAGAGCGGGGTGAGCGAGAAGGCCTCGTCGTCGGCGACCGGCGCTGAACCTGCGGTGCCGCCGCGCCCGCTATCGCTTGCGGCAGCGGCGCCGGCCTCAAACCCTTCGCGCAGGCAAGCGCCCAACCCGAAGGCGCCGTTGGCGG
The DNA here is from genome assembly GCF_049887195.1 of Mesorhizobium abyssinicae. Classification (NCBI taxonomy): domain Bacteria; kingdom Pseudomonadati; phylum Pseudomonadota; class Alphaproteobacteria; order Hyphomicrobiales; family Phyllobacteriaceae; genus Mesorhizobium; species Mesorhizobium abyssinicae. The sequence goes on along the minus strand of NZ_JARAKC010000002.1, from coordinate 631,252 downwards.
TGCCTACGGCGACCATGCCGGGCGGCGCGCCATCCGGCACGAAGGCGGCGATATCGTCGCGCCATTTCGGCCGGCCGCGATGATAGGAGGTCAGCCCGACCGAAGGATTCCAGCCGCCGGAAACGGCAAGCCCGTCGGCGTCGACCTCGGCGCGCGCGCCGCCGGTCAGCGAGACGGCGATCTTGCGCACACCGTCCTTGCCGCCGTCGACGCCGGTAACTGAGCCGTTGAGCACCGGGAAGCCGTTCTTCGAAGCAAGCGTGCGATGCTGCGGCGAGACATCCGGCCGCGCATCGATCACCGCCGCGACCTGCAGCCCGGCGCCAATCGCCGTCTGGACCGTGCGCCAGCCGTCCTCGTTGTTGGTGAACAGCGCGACGCGTTTTGCGGGCGTTGCCGCGTAGCGGCCGACATAGCTGCGCATGGCGGAAGCCATCATCACGCCGGGCGTGTCGTTGCCGGCAAAGACGATCGGCCGCTCGATGGCGCCTGCCGCGACAATGCTGCGCTTCGCCACGATCCGCCACAGCCGCTGCCGCACCTGGTGCTCCGGCGGAAACGGCAGGTGGTCGTTGACGCGCTCGATCGCGCCATAGGTGCCGCCGTCATAGACGCCGAACAGCGTCGTGCGCGTCATGATGCGGACATCGGGAAGGGCGGCGAGTTCGGCCAGCGTGCGCGCAATCCATTCGGCGGCCGGCAGCCCGTCGATCGTGCCGCCGTCAGCAAGCAAGCGGCCGCCCGGGACAAAATCCTCTTCGCACAGGATGACGCGCGCCCCGCTGCGGCCTGCCGCCAAAGCCGCCGCCAGTCCCGCCGGACCGGAGCCGGCGATCAGCACGTCGCAATGTGCCCAGGCCTTGTCGTAGTGGTCGGGATCAGCAATGCCAGCGGCGCGGCCGAGACCGGCGGCGCGGCGGATCGCCGGCTCGTAGACCGCTTCCCAGAACTTCGCCGGCCACATGAAGGTCTTGTAGTAGAAGCCGGCGACGAAGATCGGCGCGAACAGCTGGTTCACCGACAGGAAATCGTGGCGCAGCGACGGCCAGCGGTTCTGGCTGGCGGCCTCGAGACCGTCATACAGTTCCGCTGTCGTAGCTTTGGTGTTCGGCTCGCGCCTTGCGCCGCTGCGCAATTCGACCAGCGCGTTCGGCTCTTCCGATCCCGCCGTCAGGATGCCGCGCGGGCGGTGGTACTTGAACGAGCGCCCGACCAGCTTGACGCCATTGGCGACCAGCGCCGAGGCCAGCGTGTCGCCCTGGAAGCCAAGCAGCGTCTTGCCGTCGAAGCGGAAGCTCAGCGGCACCGAGCGGTCGATGAGGCCGCCGTCTGCCAGCCGGTGTGTTTGCGCGTCGCCCACCATCACGCGTCAACCTTTGCCGCACCGGCGCCAGCAGCGGGCACGACAGCCGAAATCTCGTGCGTCAGCGTGTTGCGGGTGACCTTCAGCCAGGCCCTGCAGCCGCCGCCATGATACCAGTGCTCGCTCATCGGGCCGGCGATGTTGTCGCGCAGGTAGACATAGTCGTAGACGGCGTCTTCGCCCGCGTCCGCCGCCGGCCGTTGCGGCTTGGCGTCGCCGAGATAGGTGAACTCGCCGAGTTCGCGTTCGCCGCAGAAGGGACAGACAATACGCATGATTTCCTGGCCGCCTTCAGTGCAGGTTCGGTTGGGCGCCCTGGCCCTTTTCGTCGATCATCGCGCCGCGCTGGAAGCGATCGAGGCGGAAGCGCGAGGCTTCTTTGTGCGCTTCGTCGCGGGCGATGAGATGGGCAAAGACCAAGCCGGAGCCGGGCGTCGCCTTGAAGCCGCCATAGCACCAGCCGGCATTGAGATAGAGGCCATCGACAGGGCTCTTGTCGATGATCGGCGTGCCGTCCATCGACATGTCCATGATGCCGCCCCACTGGCGCAGCAGCCTGACGCGGCCGATCATCGGGATCAGCGCCATGCCGCCCTCGCAGACATCCTCCATGACCGGAAGGTTGCCGCGCTGGGCGTAGGAATTGTAGCCGTCGATGTCGCCGCCGAAGACCAGGCCGCCCTTGTCCGACTGGCTGACATAGAAATGCCCTGCGCCGAAGGTCATGACATTGGGCAGCAGCGGCTTGATCGCCTCGGAGACGAAGGCCTGCAGCACGTGGCTTTCGATCGGCAGGCGCAGGCCCGCCATCGCCGCGACCCGCGATGAGGAGCCGGCGACCGCCATGCCGACCTTGCCGGCGCCGATGCGGCCGCGCGAGGTCTCGACGCCGGTCACCTTGCCGTTGCTGTCGCGCGTGAAGCCGGTGACCTCGCAGTTCTGGATGATGTCGACGCCAAGCGCGCTGGCCGCATGCGCATAGCCCCACACGACGGCGTCGTGTCGCGCCGTACCGCCGCGCCGCTGCAGCAACCCGCCCTGCACGGGGAAGCGCGCATTGTCGAAGTTCAGGAACGGCATCATTTTCCTGACCGCCGCGAGGTCGAGCAATTCGGCGTCGATACCGTTGATGCGCATGGTGTTGCCGCGCCGCGCATAGGCGTCGCGCTGGGCGTCGGAATGGTAGAGGTTGATGACGCCGCGCTGGCTGACCATCGAATTGTAGTTGAGGTCTTGCTCCATCCGCTCCCACAGCTTCATCGACAGCTCGTAGAAGCCGGTATTGCCGGGCAGGCCGTAGTTGGAGCGGATGATCGTGGTGTTGCGGCCGGCATTGCCGGAGCCGATCCAGCCCTTTTCGAGGACGGCGACGTTGCGGATGCCGAACTCGCTGGCGAGGAACCACGCCGTCGCCAGCCCATGGCCGCCGCCGCCGATGATCACCACATCGTAGCGGTCCTTCGGGCTGGCGTCGCGCCAGGTGCGCTGCCAGTTCTTGTGGCCGGAGAGGGCGGCGCGGGCGAGCGAGAAGATCGAATATTTCATAAGGTCATTCCGAGATCGCTCGCGTCGCGCTGGTGGTCTTCCTCAACGCATCGGATTCGTCCGAAAACCGCTTCGCACTTTTCGGTCCGATGCTTCAGATATCCAGCGTGTGGTCGCGCTCCCACTGCGTGAAGTGCGAAGCATAGGAATTCCATTCCTGCTGCTTCAGCTTTAGGTAAGCCGACGAGAATTCCTCACCCAGCGCCGTCTTCAGCGATTTGTCATTGTCGAACTCGCGCAGCGCGTCGAGCAGGTTGAGCGGCAATTTCGGCGCGTCCGTCACGGTATGGCCGAACTGGTACATGTCGATGTCGTAGCGTTTGCCCGGGTCGGCCTTCGAGCGGATGCCATCGAGACCGGCAGCGATGATGACGGCCTGCAGCAGATACGGGTTGGCTGCACCGTCGGGCAGGCGCAGTTCGAAACGGCCCGGGCCTGGCACGCGCACCATGTGGGTGCGGTTGTTGCCGGTCCAGGTCACCGTGTTCGGTGCCCAGGTCGCGCCAGAAATCGTGCGCGGCGCATTGATGCGCTTGTAGGAATTGACCGTCGGGTTGGTGATAGCCGCAAGCGCCGAGGCATGCTTCATGATGCCGCCTAGGAAATTCTTGCCCTTGGCCGAGAGGCCGAGCTCCATCGCATTGTCGGCGAAGACATTGGTCTTGCCGGTCTCGTCCCACACCGAGATATGCGCATGGCAGCCATTGCCGGTCAGGCCCTGGAAGGGCTTGGGCATGAAAGTCGCGCGCAGGCTGTGCTTTTCGGCAATCGACTTCACCATGAATTTGAAGAACGAGTGCTTGTCGGCGGTCGCCAGCGCATGGTCGAAGGTCCAGTTCATCTCGAACTGGCCGTTGGCGTCCTCATGGTCGTTCTGGTACGGGCCCCAGCCCAGCGCCAGCATGTGGTCGCAGATCTCGGCGATGACGTCGTAGCGCCGCATCACCGCCTGCTGGTCGTAGCATGGTTTTGAGGCGGTATCGTATTCGTCGGAGATCGCCTTGCCGTCCGGCGAGATCAGGAAGAACTCGGCCTCGACGCCGGTCTTGACATGCATGCCGTCGCGGGCAGCCTCTTCGATCACCCGCTTCAGCGTGTTGCGCGGCGCCTGGCCGACCTCCTTGTCGTCCATGACGCAATTGGCGGCGACCCAGGCGACCTCCGGCTTCCACGGCAACTGGATGACCGAGGCTGGATCCGGCACCGCCAGCATGTCCGGATGCGCCGGGGTGAGATCGAGCCAGGTGGCGAAGCCGGCAAATCCCGCGCCGTCCTTCTGCATGTCGGCGATCGCCTGTGCCGGCACCAGCTTCGCGCGCTGGCCGCTAAACAGGTCGGTGTAGGAGATCATGAAATATTTGACGTTTTTCGCCCTTGCGAATTCTGCAAGATCAGTAGTCACACCAGTTCCCCATTTTTTGTCGGCCATGGCCCAAGGCATTTGGGTCTTGGCCCTTCAATTGATTAGAAGCCGTTCTTCCCCGGTATCCAGTTGGTGCCGGCAAGCGGCACGCCCGCCATGGCGGCCGCCTCGATGGTGAGCGCGACGAGATCCTCGGGCTCGAGGTTGTGCAGGCTGTTCTTGCCGCAGGCGCGCGCGATCGTCTGCGCCTCCAGCGTCATCACTTTCAGGTAATTCGCCAGCCGCCGTCCTGCCGCGATCGGGTCGACCCGCTTCATCAGCTCGGGGTCCTGGGTGGTGATGCCGGCCGGGTCGCGGCCTTCATGCCAGTCGTCATAGGCGCCGGCAGTGGAGCCGAGCGCATTGTACTCCGCCTCCCACCGGGGATCGTTGTCGCCCAGCGCAACCAGCGCCGCCGTGCCGATCGACACCGCGTCGACGCCGAGCGCCAGCGCCTTGGCGACGTCGGCGCCGTTGCGGATGCCGCCGGAAACGATCAGCTGCACCTTGCGGTGCATGCCGAGGTCCTGCAGCGCCTGCACCGCCGGCCTGATGCAGGCAAGCGTCGGCTGGCCGACATTTTCGATGAACACTTCCTGCGTCGCGGCGGTGCCGCCCTGCATGCCGTCGACCACGACGACGTCGGCGCCGGCCTTCACCGCGAGCGCGGTGTCGTAGTAGGGGCGGGCGCCACCGACCTTGACGTAGATCGGCTTTTCCCAGTCGGTGATCTCGCGCAGTTCGAGGATCTTGATCTCGAGGTCGTCGGGCCCGGTCCAGTCGGGATGGCGCGACGCCGAGCGCTGGTCGATGCCCTTGGGCAGCGTGCGCATCTCGGCGACGCGGTCGGAGATTTTCTGGCCGAGGAGCATGCCGCCGCCGCCGGGCTTGGCGCCCTGGCCGACGACCACTTCGATCGCGTCGGCGCGGCGCAGGTCGCGCGGGTTCATGCCGTAGCGTGACGGCAGATACTGGTAGACCAACTGCTTGGAATGGCCGCGCTCTTCCTCGGTCATGCCGCCGTCGCCGGTGGTGGTCGAGGTGCCGGACAGCGTCGCGCCGCGTCCCAGCGCCTCCTTGGCGGGGCCGGACAGCGAGCCGAAGCTCATGCCGGCGATGGTGATCGGGATCTTCAGCTCGATCGGCTTCTTGGCGTGGCGCGTGCCGAGCACCACGCTGGTGTCGCAGCGCTCGCGATAGCCTTCCAGCGGATAGCGCGAGATCGAGGCGCCGAGGAACAAGAGGTCGTCGAAATGCGGCAGCTTGCGCTTGGCGCCGGCGCCGCGGATGTCATAGATGCCGGTCGCCGCGGCGCGGCGGATTTCGGAGAGCGTGTAATCGTCGAAGGTCGCGGATTTGCGCGGCGTCGTCGGCGGGTTGCGATAGGTCATCTTGCCTCAATACGCGTCGGCGTTGTCGATATTGAAATTGTAGAGCTTGCGAGCCGAGCCGTAGCGCTTGAACTCTGAAGCTTTGACGCCGGTCACGCCGGCGCGGTCGAGCAGGCCTTGCAGGAATTCCAGATGCTCGGGCCGCATCTCCTTGGCGATGCAGTCGGCGCCCAGGCTCTCGACCTTGCCACGCACGAACAGCCGCGCCTCGTAGATGGAATCGCCCAGCGCATCGCCGGCATCGCCCAGGACCACGAGGTTGCCGGACTGCGCCATGAAGGCCGACATGTGGCCGATATTGCCGTGCACGACGATGTCGATGCCCTTCATCGAGATGCCGCAGCGCGACGACGCGTTGCCTTCGATGACCAGCAGACCGCCGCGGCCGGTGGCGCCGGCATACTGGCTGGCGTCGCCTTTGATCACGATCGAGCCCGACATCATGTTCTCGCCGACGCCGGGGCCGGCCGAGCCATGCACGGTGATGGCGCCGCCGGCATTCATGCCGCCGCAATAGTAGCCGACGCTGCCGCGCACATCGATGGCGACCGGCTGGTCGACGCCGACGGCGACCGAATGGCTGCCCTTGGGGTTGAGCACCTCCCAGGCCGTCTCGTTGGAGCCCGGGGTCAGCTGATGCAGCGCCTGGTTCAGCTCGCGCAGCGACAGTGCGGCAAGGTCGAACACCCTGGCGTGGCTCTGGTCGCGCTGAGCGGTGGATACGTTGGTTGCCGGCATGAACTCAGTGCTCCCAGAAATAGACGGTTGCGGGCTCCGGTTCCCAGACCCTCGCATTGTCTATGCCGGGCAGTTTGGTGAGCGCGCGATATTCCGAACCGAAGGCGACATACTGGTCGGTCTCGGCCATGACGGCGGGCTTGCAGGCGATCGGATCGCGCACCACGCCAAAGCCGTTCTTGGTGCCGACGACGAAGGTGAAGAAGCCGTCGAGATCGGAGAGTGTGCCCTCCAGCGCCTCGCCGAGGTTCTTGCCATGCGCGATCTTGGAGGAGAGATAGGCGGCTGCCACCTCGGTGTCGTTTTCGGTCTCGAATTTCATGCCCTCGCGGACCAGCTCGCGCCGCACATTGTTGTGGTTGGACAGCGAGCCATTGTGCACCAGGCATTGGTCGGCTCCGGTCGAGAAGGGGTGCGCGCCCATCGTGGTGACCGCCGATTCCGTCGCCATGCGGGTGTGGCCGATGCCGTGCGTGCCGGTCATCGAGCGCACGTCGAAACGCTCGACGACGGCTTCCGGCAGGCCGACCTCCTTGTAGATCTCGACCGCTTCGCCGGCGCCCATGATGCGGATATCGGGCCGAAGCGATTGCAGTGCCTCACGCGCGGTGTCGACCTTGTCCGGAGCCGTCCTGATCACCGCATGCGTCGATTTGACCGCGACGCTCACCGGCGCGCCGATCGCCTTGGCGAGCTCCGCGTCGAGGCCGCGGAAGTCGTGTTCCGGTTTCGCCGACTGGATGGTGATCTTGGCCTCGTTGCCGGCCGGTGCGCCATAGATGGCGATGCCGGCACTGTCCGGACCCCGGTCGGTGAGGCAGATCAGCATCTCCGACAGCATCGCGCCCAGCTTGGGCTCCAGCGACCTGTCCTTGAGGAAAAGTCCGACGATTCCGCACATGTCAGCCTCCGACGTTTATGGCTCTCAAATGATGTACCGAATGAGGAATTAGAATTCAACCATATGAAAAAAATTTTCCTCTAGTTACGTGTGCGGCTCTACGCCGCCGGCCGCGCCGTCATCGCTTCGGCGGTCACTATGAGCCCATTGCGTGTAGCGGATGCGTGCCATCTTGTAGGCATCGAGAATCGACAGTGCATAAATCAGGAAGCCGCCGGCATGACGGCCGACGAAGCTGGCGTCCGGTGCCGCCACCTTGGTGGTCACCCAGCCAAGGATCACCATGAAGAACAGGAATTGCAGCCCGCGCGTCGGCACGCCGAGCATGACATGTCCGCTCCCCGGCAGCACGATCGCCGCACCGAGCACGAGATACGGATTCGCCGAGGCGGGGGAACTGGCTTTGTCGGTCATGCGGCCTGCCGTTTGCGCTCGTTAATGGCATCGCGAAGCGTCGAGGCCGATTGCAGCAGCCTTTCGATCAGCGCCGGATCCAGTTTCGTGTCGCCAAACGCAGCCTGCCGGAACACGCCGTAGCGCGCCCGCTCTGCCTCGGCCAGCAGCCAGACGATGCGCACGCCCTTCGGTGTGACCAGCAGCTCCTTGGCCCGGCCCTCGGCAAAGATGTCGAGATGGCCGGCGATCACGTCCTGCGGGAAGGCGACTCCCTTGCGGTCCGTGCGCAGTACCGCCTCGACGGGAAAGCCGGCGGTCTTCGGCAGCGTGTGGCCAAGGTGATCGAAATTGGAAAACGTGGTCGCCGAGCCCGGCCGCATCATCATGTCGAAAGTTCCCGGAACGTCGACAGGCTCGGTGACCGTGACGGTGAGCCAGCGCGCCGGCAGTTTTCGGGTCGCCAGCGTGTCGACGATGGTGCGGACCTGCACACGAAGCCCGTTCCAGGTGCCCGCCCAGATGGCGACACCAGCCGTGCCGTCGGAGATATCGACGGCGTCGGCAACAACGGTGCGAATGCCGGCGGTGTCGGCGGCAAGCGCCGCCTCGGCCCGGTTGCGGCTTTTGCGCGCGAGCCAGGCAAGGTGGACGACGACGGCAAGCGCAATCGCCCCGGCAAACAAGACTGACGTCAACTCAGACATCTCGACACGCCAGAGCCCGCCGTCAGCCGGCGGGCTTTCTTTCCACTCAATAGCCCTGCGGCTTCGGCCACGGCATGGTGAACTGGTCGCCGCGGCGCACGAATTTGTAACGGTAGAAGTGGAACCACAGCGAGATCAGGAAATAGAAGATGGTCATCGCGATCAGCTGCGAGCCGAAGCCGAGAAAGATGGCGAAGAAGGTGACCACGCACAGGCAGAACAGCACGATTGCCGGCAGCGGATGGAAGGGGTGCGTGTAGCCGCGGCGGATGGAACCCAGTGGCCACTTCTTGCGGAACATCATGATGTTGATGCTCATAAAGGTGTATTGCAGCACGCCCGACAGGATCGAGAAAGTGATCGCCTGGTTGAGGTCGGCGATGAAGGCGAAGGCGAGCGCGATCGGCAGCAGGAACAAGATCGAGCGGTAGGGCGTGCGGTATCTCGGATGCACCGCCGAGAACCAGCTCGGCAGGTAGCGGTCACGGCCGAGCGAGAACCATGCACGGGCGGCATCGTTGATGCAGCCATTGGCCGAGGCAAGTGCTGCCAGCAGCGTCGCGATGAACAGCAGGTTCTCGAGCAGCGGGCTGCCCGTCAGCTTGCCGGCGTCCCAAAGCGGATAATAGGTGATGCCGAGATACTCCCACGGCATCATCGAGGCGCAGACATACCAGGTCATGGCAGCGGCGATCAGAAGCGTGATCATGCCGGCCATGGTGCCGTAGGGCAGCGAGCGCGCCGGTGAGCGCACTTCTTCGGCCGCCTGCGTGGTGCCCTCGATGCCGAGATAGTACCAGATGCCGAACTGGAAGGCGGCGATGACGCCGATCCAGCCATAGGGCAGCGCATTGCTGGGCGTCACCAGTTCGTTGAGCTTCAGCACCGCGCCTTGCGTCCACGGGCTCACCGAGAAGAACAGGATGACGATCGAGATGTAGGCAATCGCGGTGATGACGAAGTTGACGTTGAGCGTCATCAGCACGCCGCGATAGTTCAGCCAGGCCAGCACCACGATGGTGGCGGCGATGAAGGAATTGTGCGTTAGGCCCTCGACGCCGGCCTTGGCGACGATCGTGTCGCCGAGCAGGATGGCGTCCGACACTTCCAGCATCGTGTAGGCGAAGACCAGGAACAGCGCGACGTTGAAGGCCATCAGCGGCCCGACGATGTGCTTGGCCTGCGCATACTGGCCGCCGGCGGCGGCGACGGTCGATGTCACCTCGGAATCGATCATGGCGACCGAGGTGTAGAGCAGCCCGACGAGCCAGCAGACGATCAGCGCCGCCAGCGCGCCGCCCTTGTCGGCGGCGAAATTCCAGCCGGTGAATTCGCCGACCAGCACGATGCCGACGCCGAGCGCCCAGACATGTGCGGGGCCGAGCACCCGGAGCAGCGAGACCCTGTCGCCGTGGATGGTGGTGGTGTTGTCAAGCGCGACCGTCATCGATCAGTCCCCACTCAGATCCGGTGCTTTTCGGAAACGGCTTCAAGCTCGCCTTCGCGCGAGGAGGTCAGCACCTCCTCGGAATAGGTCGTATCGACCTTGAACCAGTCGTAGAGCATCCACAGCGCGAGCACGATCGAGATGCCCCAGCAGGCGTAAGACAGCGGTATCCACATGATCGTGTCCCCGGGTTACTTGTCGTCGAACTTTTCGTTGATGACTTCGCGATATTCCCGGTCCGATGCGCGGAACAGGAACACGAAATAGCCGATCAGAACCGCCGCCATGATGATCAGCGTCGGCCAGTCGATCACATAGTGGAAGCGGTTCTGGATGATGTCGTGCGCGGTCTCGGGCGTGTAGCCGAGCTTCTCCCAGATCGACGCCATGGTCGCATTCTGGCCAAGCGCGTCCCAAGTCTTGGCGTCGAGCGGATCGATGGACTTCGCGGCTCCGGCGAGGCCGAGCTTCAACGGCAGCCAAAGCGCCACGAAAATGGCGACCACGACCACAGCGATATCGAGGATCTGGCCGGCCTTGCTCTGTTCCGGCGGCTTGTAGCGGGACATGCTGTCTACCCCTTGCGGTTGCGGAACGCGTCGGCGTTCTTGATGTCGAGCCCGTAGATGAAGTCCTTGTCTTCCTTGTAGTGGTTGACCATCGCCAGGATGGCGGCCGTGTTGAAGATCAGCACGGCGCCGGCGGCGACCGCGACGACCAGCTTGATGCCGGCGTGCGGAATGTATGGCCATGTCATGATGAGGACGAAGAGGATCGTCGCCCACAGGCAAATGATCAGGAGCGCGGATCCGCGCACGTCGGAACGGTACAGCGCTTCGATGCGCTGCTGCAGGTCGGACATCGGTTTTCCCCTTCTCTCGACGTCCGGTCCCGAATCGGCCGGGCGTCTCACTCTTTCAACAGAGTGAAATTTTTTTCATAAATTCCGACCGAATTCCGGAATTGTCAAGCCGCATTTCGGCGTTGTGAACCGTTCGTTCCATGTCAAGAAATTTGCCTGACAATGAAATTATTTGCTTCAAGGGGATTGCAGCGCTTCGTCGTTTGCGGTCAATATTCGATCAAAGCTCCGGCCATCGAGCCAAGGAGCAGGGAACAGCAATGACTTTCTGACGGAGGACGATCGGATGACGGCATCCTGGAGATTTTCGACCTTGGCGGACCGCCATCGCGCGCTCGGCTCGAAGCTCGAGGACTGGAGCGGCATGGGCACCGCCTGGACCTACGACAAGGATGCCGACGAGGAATATGTCGCCATCCGCACCAAGGCCGGCCTGATGGACGTCTCCGGCCTGAAGAAGGTTCACATCACCGGGCCGCACGCCGCGCACCTCATCGACCTCGCCACCACCCGCGACGTCGAGAAGATCTATCCCGGCAAGTCGGCCTATGCCTGCATGCTGAACGAGGCCGGCAAGTTCACCGACGACTGCATCATCTACCGCATCAGCCCCAACAGCTGGATGGTCGTGCACGGCTCCGGCACCGGCCATGAGGAGTTGCAGCGCGCAGCGGCGGGCCGCGACGTCTCGCTACGCTTCGACGACAATCTGCACGACCTCTCGCTGCAGGGCCCGACCGCCGTCGACTACCTGGCCAAGCACGTGCCGGGCATCCGCGACCTCAACTACTTCCATCACATGCAGACGCAGCTCTTCGGCTTTCCCGTCATGATCTCGCGCACCGGTTACACTGGCGAGCGCGGCTACGAGATCTTCTGCCGAGGCCAGGATGCCGGCACGATCTGGGACAGGATCCTCGACGAGGGGAAGGGCGTCGGCATCATCCCGTGCCGCTTCACCACGCTCGATATGCTGCGCGTCGAGAGCTACCTGCTGTTCTATCCCTATGACAATTCCCAAAAGTATCCGTTCGAGAGCGAAGGCCCCGGCGACACGCTGTGGGAACTCGGCCTCGACTTCACCGTCAGCCCCGGCAAGACCGGCTTCCGCGGCGCCGAGGAGCACTATCGCCTGAAGGGCAAGGAGCGCTTCAAGATCTACGGCGTCCTGCTCGACGGCAGGGAGCCGGCCGACGAGGGCGCGCCGGTCTATCGCGACGGCAAGAAGGTCGGCGTCGTCACCTGCGCCATGTATTCGCCGCTGGTCGAGAAGTCGATGGGCATCGCCCGCCTCGACGTCGACTGCGCCGTCAGGGACACCAGGCTCGAGATTCGCAACAGGAGCGGCTCGATCAGGGCGACGGCGCAGCCATTGCCGTTCGATGATCCCAAAAAGACCAAGCGCACCGCCAAGGGCTGAGGCATTATCAACGGGGAGGGGTTTCGAGGCACTAGAGCATGATCCCGAAAAGTGGGAACCGGTTTTCGGAAAAGATCATGCTCCAACTGATCTAAGGAAGAATGGCAGCCAAGACGATCATCAGCCGGCCCGTTTACGGAACCCTGTCTCCGCAGGCCGGCAAGCACCACCTTTTCGTAGCGGATGCCGAAGGCGCGCTCGCGATCATCGACATGGCCGGCAACGCGCCGGCCGGTTTCTTCGACGGCGCCGAGATCGTCTTCATTGCGGCTCCAGACGGCAAGCACATCGCCGCTCTCGAAGCGCTGAAGCCGGCACAGCTCCATCTGCCGCCGTCCTTCGCCAGCCTGCTGCCGCGATTGAGGCAGACGCTGACCAACGCCCATATGGGCCTGCGCCTCTATCTTAGCGGCACCGAAGGGCTGATCGGCCAGGCCATGCAGGTGGCGCTCGAGGCCGGCATCGACCACACCTCCATGCAGACCGAGCATCGCGGCTCGCTGGCGCGCCGCATGCAGTGCGTGCACTGCAAGGGCATCACCGAGAACGTGACGACGCAGCCGGCAACCTGCGCGCATTGCGGCCTGCTGCTTCTGGTGCGCGACCACTATTCGCGGCGCCTCGCCGCCTTCCAGGGCGTCTGCATCAATGCCGAGGATCGCTCAGAGATTCCTCCGATGGAGGAGGTCTTCCGATGAGCACCGGCACCACCAAGCTCGATGTCGTCGTCAGCGATGTCGTTCCCGTCAACGATCTGGTCACCCGCTTCCATTTCCGCCGCCGCGACGGCGAACTCCTGCCGACCTTCTCCGGCGGCGCCCATGTCGTGGTCGAGATGCGCGACGGCGACCGCACCAGGCTCAACCCCTATTCGCTGATGGGCTCGCCGCTCAATACCAGCGAATACACGATCTCGGTGCGCCGCGACGATGTCGGCCGCGGCGGCTCGCTGTTCATGCACAGGTCGGTCAAGCCCGGCCTGGAGATGGTGATCAGCTATCCGGTCAATCTGTTCTCGCTGGATCTCAGGGCGAGGAAGCACCTGATGCTGGCCGGCGGCATCGGCATCACGCCGTTCATGGCGCAGACGGCGCAACTGGCGGGGTCGGGAGGCAATTTCGAACTGCACTACACCTGCCGCACCGCTTCGCTCGGCACCTATGCCGATATACTGCAGCAGCGCTACGACCGCCGGGTGAAGCTGTACCATGACGATCGCGACGAGCGCATCGATCTCGACCGTCTGCTTTCGACGCAGCCGCTCGGTACGCATCTCTATGTCTGCGGCCCGGCCGGCATGATCAACTGGGTGCGCGACCGCGCCGCCGCTCTCGGCTGGCCGTCGGAGACCGTGCATTTCGAGCATTTCGCGGCGCCGCAGCCCGGCGCGCCTTTCGATGTGGCGCTGGCCGTCAGCGGCAAGACGATCCGCGTCGGCCCGCAGCAGAGCCTGCTCGAGGCGATCGAGGCCGCCGGCGTCGATCCGCCCTATCTCTGCCGCGGCGGCGTCTGCGGCCAGTGCGAGACCAATGTCATCTCTTCCGACGGCAAGTTCATCCACAACGACCACTGGCTGAGCGAGGAAGACCATCGTTCCGGCTGCAAGATCATGCCTTGCGTCTCGCGCTTCGAGGGCAAGTCGCTGGTCCTGGAAAGATAGGAGGCGAGCTTGGGCATCACCTTTCGCAAGGAAACCTTTCGGGACGACTACACGTTCAGGAACAGCCCGGAGCACATCAGGCGCTTCCCGTTCCCGTTCAACGAAGACAGCTACATGTATGCCGTCAACATCGAGCCGCATGTCGTCGGCCCGAAGGGCAGCGTGCTGGAAAACCTGATCGACGTCGACGAGCACTATGTCGCCGAGATGCAGGATCGCGCTTTGGTTCTGGCCGAGGATCCGCTGCGCTGCCAGTCGCTGCCGCACATGACGCTGGCCGGCTGGGACCTGCTCGAGCTGCTGATGGAGCAGCAGGCGCTCGGCTATCCCGAGCATTTCACGCTGACCCGCGACGGTGACCGCTGGCGCTGGATCAACCGGCCGCTCGGCATCGACGACACCTTCACCTTCGGCGACACCTCGACGCTGCCCTACGGCCCGATGGAATACATCACCCGCCAGAGCCAGGGCGATTTCTGCATCCTCGACCAGCGCGACGGCAATCTGTGGATGGATGCCGGCATGGTCACCACCCAGGCCGACTGGTCGCTCGATTTCGACATCGGCATGAATTTCTTCGAGTGGCACGCGCCGGTGCCGCTGGCGCACGAGAAGGGCATCTTCATCCGTGCGCTGAAATTCCTCACCAACATCCAGCAGGGCAAGCCGGCAAGACGGCTCAACTGGACGATGACCATCAATCCGCGCCTCGACACCAGCCCCGAGAATTATCACAAATGGGGTCCCGACCGGGCGACGGTCACGCCTGAGAATGTCGGCGACAAGGTGCATCTGCGCGTCGAGCTGCAGAGCTTCTGGCGGCTGCCGCGCTCCAACGGCATCGTCTTCCCGATCCGCTGCTACCTGATCAAGATGGACGAGCTGGTGACGCAGCCCAAATGGGCGCGGCGCCTGCACCGCGTCATCCGCGACCTGCCCGAGGAGCTCGCCACCTACAAGGGCCTCACCCGCTACCGTCCGACGCTGGTCGAGTGGCTGTCGAAGCTGGACGATGGCAGCCCGACGAGCCCGGGTTTCGGGCCGGATTAGAGCTTGTACTTCCGCAAGCGCCTTCTTCGTGAAATTCCTCGTCTCGCCAAAGGGCAACCCCTCAGCAGGAGAGAACGAAAGGAGCCGGGCGGGACAGTTTCGCACCCTTCCTCTACCCCGTCGATCGGGGGAGAGGTGTCTAGCGAAGCTCGACGGAGTGGGGGTCGACCTAGCTTCGGTCGTTAGTTCACATCTAGGCGATGGCTCCGATTGTTACCTGCCTGCCAAGATTTCAGGCCCGCTCGGTCGTGCCCACTTGTCGGCGGCTTCGCGTTTGGAACCGCCTTCCCCCACTCCGTCGCTGCTTCGCAGCGCCACCTCTCCCCCCTCCGGAGGGAGAGGAAGAGAGCCAAGCCAATCACCCAGCGCTGCTCTGCGGATAGCAGATGATCGACAGGTACCGCATCGGCAGCCGCGTCAGCTGTTCGGGCCCATGCGGCGCGTCGGCGTCGAAGAACAGGCTGTCGCCGGGCTTCATCGGGTAGAGGTTGTTGCCGTGCCGGTACACCACCTCGCCCTCCAGCATATAGAGGAATTCCATGCCCGCATGCTGGAAGGTCGGGAACACATCCGAATCCTCGGTCAGCGTGATCAGGTAGGGCTCGACGACGACGCCGCTGGTGTTGGAGCCGATATGGCCGAGCAGATTGTACTGATGGCCGGCGCGCGTGCCGCGGCGTTCGACATCGAGGCCTTCGCCGGCCTTGACGAAGACCGCGGCATGCTCCTCCTCGAAGCGGCGGAAGAAGGCGGTGACCGGCACGCCGAGCGCCCTCGACAGCGCCTGCAGCGTGGTCAGCGACGGCGAGGTGATGCCGTTCTCGATCTTCGACAGCATGCCGAGCGAAATGTCGGTGGCGACGGCGAGATCGGCGACCGTGATGCCGAGCTTCTTGCGGAATGCCCGCACCTCGCGCCCGATCGCCACTTCCAGCACCTTCTCGCGCGTGTCGCGAATGGCGTGCGGGTTCTGGGTCAGCGGCGTGCGGATCGTGCGCCCGTCGGCCGACACGGCCTTCGGCGAAGGCTTGCTCTTGGCGGCGCCGGCGCCGTGCTTGAGATCGGAAGCCTTCTTGGCCATGTCGCCCCCTGCATTCTACGGAATTATTTCACTCAAGGTGAACATATTCGTTGCCGGTACACGAGCGCAATCGTCGCAACAAGCCATCCACGGCCGATTTCTGCGTTTCCCGCTCACAGCCCGCCGGCGGTTTTTCACCGGAAGTTGCCGACGCGGAACGCGCTTTCGCCAGAAGGACCGTTGACAGCACGAGAGGTGCGATTACTGTTACTGACAGTGAAATTTGTTTCGCTGGGGAAATGAGAACGGGAGACCCGCCATGAACAGTCGCGTTGCCGTCATCGGAGCCGGGCCGTCCGGTCTGGCACAGCTTCGAGCCTTCAAGTCAGCCGCCGACAAGGGCGCCGAGATTCCGGAAGTCGTCTGCTTCGAGAAGCAGTCCGACTGGGGCGGGCTGTGGAACTACACCTGGCGCACCGGCCTCGACGAGCATGGCGACCCGGTGCACGGCTCGATGTACCGCTATCTCTGGTCGAACGGGCCGAAGGAGTGCCTCGAATTCGCCGACTACACATTCGAGGAGCATTTCGGCCGGCCGATCGCCTCCTATCCGCCGCGCGCCGTTTTGTGGGACTACATCAAGGGCCGCGTCGAAAAGTCAGGCGTGCGCAAGTGGGTGCGTTTCAACACGCCGGTGCGCATGGTCACCTATTCGGACGCAACGAAGAAATTCACCGTCACCGCGCATGACCGCAGCAACGACGTCACCTACTCGGAAGAGTTCGACAATGTCGTCGTCGCCTCCGGCCATTTCTCCGTGCCCAACGTGCCGTTCTTCGAAGGCTTCGCCACCTTCAACGGCCGCATCCTGCACAGCCACGACTTCCGCGACGCCATGGAATTCAAGGGCAAGGACATATTGATCATCGGCCGTTCCTATTCGGCTGAGGATATCGGTTCGCAGTGCTACAAATACGGCGCCAAATCGATCACCTCCAGCTACCGCTCGAAGCCGATGGGCTTCAAATGGCCGGAGAACTGGAAGGAGGTGCCGCTGCTGCAGAAGGTTGTCGGCAAGACAGCGCATTTCAAGGACGGCACCACCAAGGATGTCGATGCCATCATCCTGTGCACCGGCTATCTGCATTCCTTCCCCTTCCTCACCGACGACCTCAAGCTCAAGACCGCCAACCGCATGTGGCCGCTGGACCTCTACGAGGGCGTGGTGTGGGAGAGGAACCCGAAGCTGTTCTACATCGGCATGCAGGACCAGTTCTATACCTTCAACATGTTCGACGCGCAGGCCTGGTATGCGCGCGACGTCATCATGGGCCGCATCAAGCTGCCTTCGGCCGAGGCAATGGCCGAGCACGGCGCCAAGTGGCGCGCACGCGAGGAGACACTGGAAGACGCCGAGCAGATGATCTGGTTCCAGGGCGACTACACCAAGGAGCTGATGGACCAGACCGACTATCCGGGCTTCGACGTCGAGGCGGTCAACCACACCTTCATGGAGTGGGAGCATCACAAGGTGGAGGACATCATGGGCTTCCGCGACCACGCCTATCGCTCGCTGATGACCGGCACCATGGCGCCGCTGCACCATACGCCCTGGCTGCAGGCGCTGGACGACTCGATGGAGAGCTATCTCGAGGTGAAGGGCGTCGCGGCGGAATAGCGCCTGCGCGACCAGGCGCGCTTGCCGTCAGGCCGGCACGGCGACCCAGCCGTGCCGGCGCTTGTCGAAAACCGACCGCGTCGGCGCCGGAAAGGATGGGTCGGCGAAACAGCCGACGGCAACGGCGACCGCGGCCGGCCGTCGTGAAAGATACCAGAACACCGTCGAGCCGCACGTCTCGCAGAAGTGGAAGGCGATCGAAAATCCGCTATCGGAATTGCGCTCGAATGTCCGCGACGATCCGGTGACGTCGGTCGCGGCGGCATCGAAGAAGGCCGCGATCCCGAACGGGCTGCCGGTCCGCCGCTGACAGTCCAGGCAATGGCAAAGCGAAACGATGTCGGGCTCCTGCGGGCAGCGGATCTGCAATTGGCCGCAGGCGCAGCTGGCCGTCCGGCTGGTCATGGTCCTGTCTCCTTTGGGTGGTTTCGGCGCTTGGGGCTTTACCCCAGCCTCGCCCTGGCTTTCGCTGTCCAGGCATTGAACAGCCGGTCGGCGACGATGCCGATGAAGGCGATGGCCAGCCCCGCGACGATGCCGCGGCCGGAATCGGCCTTGGACAGCGCGATGAACACCTCCTGGCCGAGATCGCGGGTACCGACCATGGCGCAGATGATGATCATCGCCAAGGCCATCAGGATCGTCTGGTTGACGCCGAGCATGATCTCGGGCAGCGCCAGCGGCAGCTGCACGCGGAAGAAGGTCTGGCGCGGCGTGCAGCCGGAAACCTTCGCCGCCTCGATCAGCGCCGGCGGCACCTGGCGGATGCCGTGATTGGTGTAGCGGATCGCCGGCACGACGGCGAAGGCGATCGTCGCGATCATCGCGGTGACGTCGCCGACGCGGAACAGCATCACCACCGGGATGATGAAGCAGAAGGACGGCAGCACCTGCAGCGTGTCGATGATCGGCGTGACGATCTTCTCGAAGCGGTCGCTGCGCGAGGCGGCAAAGCCGATCGGGATGCCGATCAGGCATGAGATGAAGGCCGAGATGCCGCAGAGATAGACCGTCGCCATGGTCTTTTCCCACAAGCCCGTCACCGCGCAGAAGGCGGTCAGTGCCGCGACCAGCGCGGCAAGGCGCAGGCCGCCGAGCTGGTAGCCGGCAAGGCCGAGCAGGAACACCGCGCCCAGCCACGGAAAGCCTTCGCAGAAGGCGCGCACCGGATTGAGCACGTTGAGGATCAGCGCCACGCGGAAGGCCTCGATTGTGTCGAAGAAATTGATCGTCACCCAGTTCACCGCCGCTTTCCACAACGGCGCCGTCGTGAAGGTGATCGCCTTCGGCACCGCCGCGAAGGCGGGCACGAACAGGCTGAGCAGCGTGGTGGCGGCAAGGATGGCGACGGCCAGCGTCAGGTTGGGATAGCGCCGCCAGAAATTCGGGCTAGCCGCCTGGTGCGTCTGGCCCATCGCGTGGTTGTGGGCGATCGCCTGGCTCAGCCGGTCGAGCGCGATGGCCAAGGCGACGATGGCGAGGCCGGCCTCCATCGCTTCGCCGACCTTCAGCGCCCTCAGCGCCAGGAGCACGTCGTAGCCGAGGCCGCCGGCGCCGATCATCGAGGCGATGATGACCATGTTGAGGGCCAGCATGATGACCTGGTTGACGCCGACCATCAGCGTCGGCCGCGCCGAGGGCAGAAGCACGCGCCACAGTTTCTGCCTGGCCGTGCAGCCGGCCATCTCGCTGAACTCGTCGATCTCGGACGGCACGCGCTGCAGGCCGAGCATCGTTGCCCTGACCATCGGCGGCGTGGCGAAGATGGCGGTGGCGATCATCGCCGACACCGGGCTGTTGCCGAACAGGAGCAGCATCGGGATCAGATAGGCGAAGGTCGGAATGGTCTGCATCAGATCGAGGGCAGGGGAGACGACGAGCCTTTCGGCCCAGGGCTTGCGCCAGCCCCAGATGCCGACGAACAGGCCGGTGACGATGCAGAACGGCACCGCGATCGAGATCAGCGCCAGCGTCAGCATGGCGCTGGTCCATTGGCCGAACAGCGCGACATAGGCAAAGCAGCCGCCGACCAGCACACCCAACTTCCAGCCGCCGGCGGCGCGGCCGGCGAGGAACGCCGCAACGCAGACACCGAGCCATGACAGGCGCGGCAGCGTGAAGGTGTCAGCGCCATGGCCGATCTTGAAGTTCTTGGCCAGAAGATCGAGCGCGAAGTCGAGCGGCACGCCAAGCACCGCCGTGATCGAGCGGGTCAGCCAGGAGAAGTTCGTCTTTATCCACTTCATCAGCCCGCCTATCCAGTCGGCGACCGGAATGACGGCGTCGGCCGGATAATTGACCGCCCAGGGCACTTTGTCCTCGAGCAGGAACACGACCAGCACAGCGGCAAGCGCTAGCGCCCAGATCGCCAGCCAGCGCTGGACCGGCGGTCTGGCTTCGCTGGCGCTCGCCGTTACCGTCATGCGCCGGCTCCGCTGCGCTCGATGCCGGCGAGCAGGTCGATCACCGCTTGCGGCGTCACTTCGCCGATCGGCTTGCCGCTTCCGTTGATCACGGCGAAGGGCTTGCCGGCCGCGACGATACCGGCCGAGAAGCTGGCAATCTTCGCCTCCGGCGAGACTGTGCCGCCATGCTCGGCGCCGCCGCAGGCGCGCATCAGGCTCCTCGCCGAGATCACCTTGGCGCGGTCGACGTCGCGGGTGAACTCGGCGACATAGTCGGTCGCCGGATTGACCACCAGTTCTTCCGGTGTGCCGGTCTGGATGACCTCGCCATCCTTCATGATGGCGATGCGGTCGGCGAGCCGGATCGCCTCGTCGAAATCATGGGTGATGAAGACGATGGTCTTGTGCAGCATCGTCTGCAGCCGCATCAATTCGTCCTGCATCTCGCGGCGGATCAGCGGATCGAGCGCCGAGAACGGCTCGTCGAGGAACCAGATCTCCGGCTTGGTGGCGAGGCTGCGCGCGATGCCGACGCGCTGCTGCTGGCCGCCGGAAAGTTCGCGCGGATAGAAATGCTCGCGCCCGCGCAGGCCGACGAGCTCGATCACCTCGCGGGCGCGGGCCTCTCGCGTCGCCCGGTCCTGTCCCTGGATGCTCAAGGGAAAGGCGATATTGTCGAGCACGTTGAGATGCGGCAGCAGCGCGAAATTCTGGAACACCATGCCCATGCGGTGGCGTCTGAGCTCGATCAGCGCCGCATCGGAAATCTTGAGCAGGTCCTTGCCTTCGAATTCGACCTTGCCATGGCTCGGCTCGACCAGCCGCGACATGCAGCGCACCAGCGTCGACTTGCCTGAGCCGGACAGCCCCATGATGATGAAGATCTCGCCCTGGCGGATCTCGAGGTCGACGGCGCGTACCGCGCCGACCAGTCCCGCCGCCGCGATGTCGGTGGGGCTCGCCTTGCCGGCGCGCTCGCGGATGAAGCTCGCGGCATTGGCGCCGAACAGCTTCCAGACATTGCGGCAGGCAAGCTTTATCGGGCGCGCATCCCTGGGCGCACCTGCGGCCTGCGGTTCAGTCGCGTCGCTCATGCATTCGTCCTTCTGGAACGGGCAGTAGAGACCCGGCCATGCCCGGCCGGGTCTCGCAATTTCCAGTCGGAACGGTCACTGCGCCCAGGCCTTCCAGTCGGCCTCGTGGGCGGCGATCCAGGCGGCGGCGACCTCTTCCGGCGTCTTGCCGTTGAGGTCGATGTCGCCGCTCATCTTGTTGAGCTCGTCGGTGTCGATCGTATAGGCCTTGGCCACCTTGTAGGCGACCGGCCATTTCTCCTTCATGCCGCCCCAGGCATATTTCCAGATTTCGCCATGCGGCTTGCCGCAGTCGTATTTGGCGTCGGGGTTGGTGCCCCATTTGGGGTCGGTGTAGCACTCCGGCGTGTATTCGGGGAATTCGACCCACTCGCCCTTGTACTTGGCCGGCGCCCAGTGCGGCGAATAGATCCACAGCATGATCGGCGCCTTGCGCTGATAGGCGGAATCGAGCTCGGCGAACATCGCCGCGTCGGTGCCGGCATGGATGACGGTGAAGGGCAGTTTCAGCGCCTCGACGCGCTCGTCGTCAAAGCCCTCCCAGGTCACCGGGCCGCCGAGGTAGCGGCCCTTCGGCGTTGTCTCGGCCGTCGAGAAGGCCTCGGCGCATTTCGGGTCCTTCAGCGCTTCCCAGTTGGGCAGGCCGGGGCATTTCTCCTTCATGTATTCGGGGAACCACCATTCTTCCTTGGCCTTCGGGCCGAGCTTGCCCAGCCGCTCGGTCTGTCCGGTGGCGTCGGAGGCCTTCATGGCTTCGCCGGCGGTCGTGTCCCAGAATTCCAGGCCGACATCGAGGTCGCCATTGGTGAGGCCGGTGGTCAGGCTGGAGAGGTAATCGGCGGTCGGGTATTCGACCGTGTAGCCGAGCTTTTCGAGGATGCCGCCAAGAATCTTGGCGTTGAGGTTGACGCTGGTCCAGTCGAACAGGGCGATCTTGATCGGATCGCTGGATTCAGGCGCGGCGGCTTGCGCTGCCGGCGTCAGTGCGCTTGCCAGGGCAAGCGTTAGGGCTCCCATTGATGCTGTCGAAATCATGCTCCGAAGTGACATACTTGTTCTCCTGTCAAGCTCTAGAGGATTATCGGTCGTTCCCTTCTTCTGGTCTTTTTATGATTGTGTTGGAAAAGCCGGTCGCTGCGCAAGCGCCCATCCGGCACTGAAGCCGGCGCGAAAGGGTGAGATGATGCCAGGATGAAGGTGCCGTGCGGAGCGAGGCCGCGTCATGGCCGCCCGTCGATGGCTGCCGGGGCAGTCATCCGCGGTTCGATCGCCGCCGATGCGGCGCTCTTGAGCATGCGAGCCATCAGGGTCCCGTGATCCAGGCCTGGCGCGCCATGCGGCGAGCCGAAGCCGTTTCATAGGATGAAATTATATATACCAAGGTTCATGTCGCGCAACGCACAAACGCACTGAGCGATGCGCAATCCGACAGCCTCAGGACATGATCAGGCCGCCATCGATATTGATGGTCTGGCCGGTGATGTAGGCCGCATCGTCGCTGGCGAGGAAGCTGACCAGCCCGGAGACGTCCTCGCCGCTGCCGGCACGGCCCATCGGGATGTTCTTCACCCACTCCGCCATCAGCTCGCCCGGCTTGTAGTCGCCGAGCAGCTTGCCCCAGGCGGTGTCGTTATAGGCCCACATGTCGGTGTCGATGATGCCGGGGCAGATGGCGTTGACGGTGATCTTCTCCTTGGCCACTTCCTTGGCGAGGCTCTGGGTGATGCCGACGACGCCGAATTTCGAGGCCGCATAGTGCGGCGTGTAGATAAAACCCTGCCGCGCCTGGCCCGAAGCGGTATTGATCAGCCGGCCGCCCTCGCCATGCTTGCGCATGCGCCCGATCGCTTCCTGGCAGCACAGGAACACGCCCTTGGTGTTCACCGCCAGCACCTTGTCCCACTCGGCCTCGGTCATCGCTTCGATCCTGGCGATGGTGATGACGCCGGCGTTCTGCACCGAGATGTCGACGCGGCCGAATTCCTTTTCGGCGAGGTCGTAGAGCGCCGCGACCTCGTCCTTCCTGGTTACATCCATGCGCATCGAGGCAACCTTCGCGCCCGCCGCCTTGAGGCCTGCCGCGACCTCGTCGACGCGCGGATCGATGGCGCTGACCACGACCGCGGCGCCCTCCGCCGCGAAGCGTTTCGCCATCGCCGCGCCGATGCCGCCGCTGGCGCCCGTGACGACCGCCGTCTTTCCTTCAAAGCGCTTCTGCATCTTCTCTCCTACCAGCAGACGAAGCCGCCATCGACGATGAGGTCGATGCCGGTGACGAAACTCGAGGCGCGGGCCGCCAGGAACACGGTCGGTCCGACCATCTCTTCCGGCGTCGCCATGCGGCCCATCGGCGTGTCGCGCTTGAAGATTTTTATCTGCTCGGCCACCTCCGGCCGCTTGTTCATCGGCGTCAGCGTGTAGCCGGGGCTGACGACGTTGACGCGCAGGCCGCGGTCGGCCCACTCCATGGCGAGGCTTTTCGACATGTGGATCACGGCCGCCTTCGAGGAGTTGTAGTGCGCCTGCGTCAGCCCGCGATTGACGATCGAGCCCGACATCGAGGCGATGTTGATGATCGAGCCCCTGCGGCGCGGCAGCATGACGCGCGCCTCGGCCTGGCACGACAGGAACACGCCGCTGACATTGACGTCGTAGATCTTCTGCCATTTCTCCAGCGGCAGCGTTTCGGCGGGTTCGGCGCCGGCGATGCCGGCATTGTTGACGGCGATGGTCAGCGCGCCGAGTTCTTTCTCCAGGCGCTCGATCGCCGCCGACAGGTCGCTCTCGGAGGTCACCGAGCCAGTCAGCACCAGTGCCTTGCGACCGAGCGCGGATATCTTCTGCGCGGTCTCTTCCAGCCCGCCCTTCGAGCTGTGGCCGAAGCAGGCGATATCGGCGCCGGCTTCCGCGAGGCCGATGGCGATCGCCTGGCCGATGCCGCTGCCGGCGCCCGTCACCAGCGCAACGTCGCCACTGAGATCGAATAGTTTGGTCATTGGTTCCCTCCTGCCGGCTCTCGCGAAATCAAAGGGCGCCAACACTTTGTTGGCGCCCCGCGCGGTCCGGTGCCTGGGAGGCTATCACCTGCTGCGCCAAGTTTCGATTCCCCGGGTTCCTCACGTCGATCTCAGCTTGTCGCTAGCTCCATCACCGCGACATTGCTGGCTTCGCCGCGCTCGAGGATGCCGCGCTGGCGGCCGCGGCTCAGCACCAGCACGCGGTGCGAGAGCCCCAGCACCTCCTCGAGATCCGAGCTCACCACCACCACCGCCATGCCGGAGCGGGCGAGGTCGGCGATGACGTCGTAGATCGCGGCGCGGGCTCCAACGTCGATGCCGCGCGTCGGCTCGTCGAGGATGAACACCTTGGGTGGCCGTGACACCCATTTGGCGATGATCACCTTCTGCTGGTTGCCACCGGAAAGTTTCGAGACCGCCTGGTTGGGCTTGCCCTTGACGCCGAGCCGGGAGATGCCGGCCTCGGCGAATTTCTGCACTGCCCTGGGAAACACCCAGCCCTTCGGCGCGACATGGTCGAAATTGCCGAATGCCAGGTTCTCGCCGATCGTCTGCTCCAGCACCACGCCTTGCGCCTTGCGGTCTTCCGGCACCAGCACGACGCCGGCCCTGATCGCGGCGGCCGGGCCGTTGAGATGCACCGGCTTGCCGGCGACGCGCACCGCACCGGAAGAGATCGGGTCGGCGCCGGCGATCGCCCGCACCAGCTCCGTGCGCCCGGCGCCGATCAGCCCGGCGATGCCGAGGATCTCGCCTGATTTCACCGAGAAGCTGACGGCGTTGAAGCTCTTGTCCGGCGACGACAGGTTCTCGACCTCGAGCAGCGTTTCGTCGCGCGGCGGCGACTGCTTGGGGAACATGCGCTCGACGCTGCGCCCGACCATCTGCTCGACCACGGTGCGCACCGGGATGTCGGCGCGCTCGTGCCGGGCGACGATGCGGCCGTCGCGCATCACCACCACGCGGTCGGCGATCTGCGCGATCTCGTCGAGGCGATGGCTGATATAGATGAAGGACATGCCCTCGGCCTTGAGCTTGCGGATCTGCTGGAAGAGCAGCTCCGTCTCCTCGCCGCCGAGCGCCGCGGTCGGCTCGTCGAGGATCAGGAGCTCGGCGTTGAGCGTCAGCGCCTTGGCGATCTCGACCTGCTGCTGGGCGGCAATGCGCAACGTGCGCACCTTGCGCTCCGGCGAGACGTCGAGGCCGAGGCGCTTCAACTGCGCCGAGGCCTTGGCATTCATGGTCGCGCGATCGATGCGGCCGCCGCGCATCGGCAGGCGCCCGACATAGACGTTCTCCGCCACCGACAGGTCCGGCAGCAGCTTCAATTCCTGATGGATCATGCCGACGCCGGCCTCGATGGCCGCGGCCGGATTGGCGGGGGAATAGGGCTTCCCCCGCCAGATGATGGTGCCGGCATCGGGCTTGGTCGAGCCGGCGATGATGTTGGAGACGGTCGATTTGCCGGCGCCGTTCTCGCCGAGCAGCGCCACGACCTCGCCCGGCCGCACCTCGAAGCTCGCATCGGCCAGGACCTGCACCGGTCCGTAGCTCTTGCAGAGCCCGTTGACGAAGAGCCCGTGATGCGGGCTTTCGCTGTGGCGAGGGTCGGAGGACATCGCGGCGCTGTCTCGGGTGCCTTACGGATGCTTTTCGATGAACTGCGCGACATTGTCCTTGGTGGTCAGCGTCGCTTCCTGCAGCTGCTCGGCAGGGATCTTCTCGCTGGCCACCAGCTTGATCGCCGCGTCGACTGCGAGCCGGCCCATGCCCTGGGTCTGCTGCGTGGCGGTGACGTCGAACACGCCGTCCTTCAAGGCCTTCAGCGCCGCGACGTCGCCGTCGAAGCCGGCAACCCAGACCTTGTGGCCGGGATTGGCGACCTTGACCGCCTGTGCCGCGCCCAGCGCCAGCGCGTCGGCCTGGCCGAAGATGATCGACACGTCGGGATGCGACTGCAGCAGATCCTGCGTCAGCTTGAAGCCTTCGTCCTGGTGCCAGCCTTCGCTCCACAGCTCGCCGACCACCTTGATGTCGGGATAGGCCTTGAGCGCCTCGCCGCAGCCCTTCGAGCGGTCGACTTCCGGTGTCGTGCCCTTCTGGCCATGGATGATGATCATCTCGCCCTTGCCGCCGGCCTGCTTGGCGATGTAGTCGCAAACGCCCTGGGCCGAGGCGACGCTGTTGGTGGCAATGAAGGTGTCGCCCGGCGCGCCGTCGGCGTTGCGGTCGACATTGACCACTGGGATGCCGGCGGCCTTCGCCGTCTTGGTCGGCACGGTGGCGGCGGTGGCGCCGGCCGGGATGTAGATCAGCGCGTCGATGTTCTGCGTGATCAGGTCCTGCACCTGGCTGACCTGGGTCGCCGAATCGCCCTTGGCGTCGACGGTGACCACATCGATGCCCTTCTCCTTGGCGTAGGCTTCGACCGACTGCTTGATCTGGTTGAAGAAGTCGGCCTGCAGGTTGGCGACGGCCAGCCCGAGCTTCTTGGCGTCCTTGGCCGAGGCCGCGTCGGACAGGCCAAGCAGCGGGACGATGGCCGCGGCGGCGAGCAAGAGTGAACGTTTGGTCAGCATGTTTTTCCTCCGTTGATATTCAGTATGTTCCGCCCGCGCACCACGGCGCCCCTTGGCCGAACGTTCCCAGTCTCGGATCGACCGATCCGTCCATCGCCCGGAGATCCGGGCGAATTCTCATTGCGCCCGGCTCCTCACTGCGATCTGCGGCGCCAGGTGTCGGTGGCGACGGCAAGCGCGATCACCACGCCGATCACCACCTGCTGGATGAAGGGAGAGACGCCGAGCAGGTTGAGGCCGTTGCGCAGCACGCCGATGATCAGCACGCCGACCGCGGTGCCGCCGATCGAACCGACGCCGCCCGAAAGGCTGGCGCCGCCGATGACCACCGCCGCGATCGTGTCGAGCTCGTAGCCGAGGCCGGAGCTCGGCTGCACGGAATCGAGACGGGCGGCGAGCACGATGCCGGCCAGACCGGCAAGCACGCCGCAGATCGCATAGACCCAGTTGGTCAGCGATTTGACCGGAATGCCGGACAGCCGCGCGACCTCGGCGCTGCCGCCGATCGCATAGAGGCTGCGGCCGGTGGCGCGGTAGTTGAGGAAGATGGCGAAGACGATCGCCAGCACGATCATCAGCCCGACGGTGACCGACAGGAAGCCGAAATGGCGGACGATCGACAGGTTGGTGAACCAGTCGGGGAAGCCGACGATCTGCGAGCCGTCGGTGATCATGTTGGCGAGGCCGCGCGCCACCGACATCATGGCGAGCGTCGCGATGAAGGGCGGCAGCTTGGTCATCGTCACCAGCAGCCCCGAGACGAGCCCGCAGAGGCCGGCGACGACGAGCGCCGCCACGACGCCCGCCGGCACGCCGAGATTGAGATAGTCGGGGTGGGCGATATAGCCCATCACCATGGCGGCCAGCGCCAGCACCGAGCCGACCGAAAGGTCGATGCCGCCGATCAGGATGACCAGCGTCATGCCGATCGCCATGATGCCGAGCACGGTGATCTGGTCGAGCACGTTGAGGATGTTGCGCACCGTCAGGAAGGTGTCGGTTGTCAGCGTCAGCGCCAGGCACAGAAGCGCGAGCCCGATCAGCGGCCCCATGGTTCCGGCGAACAGCGCCGAAAACTTCGTGCCCGTCGCGCCCTGCGCGCCGGCCGCGGCCTTCAGCTCGCTTGCATCATTGCTCACAGCCACCTTGTCTCCTCCGTCCGCGAACCGGCGATGCGCTGCCGTCCGCTCTTGTTCACCAGGCATCCTCCCTTGTGAACAATTTATCTTTGATATGCAATTTTGTTCAGCTAATCTGTTCATCAGAAAATTGTCAAGTGCCGCGGACGCATTCGGCGGCGGTTTGCGCCACCCGACGGATTGGCCTAGGGAAGGCCAAGGGAGATGCGGAGGGGCACGAGGATGGCGGTGATCGAGAACGAGAAGGCCTCGCGCTTCCCGGATGCCGAGCTCAAGGCCCGCGCCGCCTGGCACTATTATGTCGAGGGCCTGACCCAGGAGCGCATCTCCGAGATCCTCGGCATCGGCCGCATCAAGGTGCATCGCATCCTCTCTGCCGCCCGTGAGGAAGGCGTGGTCCAGTTCCGTATCCGCGACAGCGTCGTCGAATGCGTGCAGCTCGAGGAAAGCCTGAAGCAGCGTTTTGGCTTGAGCCAGGCGGTGGTCGTGCCTTCAGCCGCCGACAGGACCAACGCGCCGCTGATGATCGGCCATGCCGCGGCAACCTATCTGGCCGACAACGTCAATCCCGGCGATGTCATCGCGCTGGGCTGGGGCCGAACGCTGAAGTTCGCCATCAACGAACTGCCCCGACGGCCAATCGCCAGGACCACGGTGGTTTCGATGCTCGGCGGTCTTACCCATGCGCAGCCGCTCAACCCGACCGAGAGCGCCTGGGAGTTCGCCGAGAAGATCGGCGCCGAATGCTATCTGCTGCCGGTGCCGGTCTATGCCGACAGGCCGGAGCAGCGCGATGCCTTCATGAGCCAGCGCAGCGTCCAGGACGTTGTCTTCCGCGCCCGGCGCGCCAACATCGCCGTGCTCAGCGTCGGCGCCTTCTCGGGCAATAGCCCGATCGCCAATTACGGCTTCATCAAGCCGAGCGAGCTCGAGGAATTGCAGGCGGCCGGCGCCGTCGGCGACATCCTCTGCTACTTCATCGACGCCGAGGGACGCCCCGTCGACCATGAGGTCAACCGCCGCGTCTGCGCCTATCCGCTGCAGGATCTCTCCGATATTCCGTCGATCATCCTGGTTTCGGGAGGACAGGACAAGGTGGCCGTCATGCGCGCCGCGCTTGCCAACACCAGGGTCTCGGTGCTGATCACCGACGAGGACGCGGCCAAGGGCCTGCTCAGTCGCTAGTCCAGCCGGCTAGAAAGTCACAGACCTTGGGGCGCCTCTCGTAAGACCAGTCTTTCAGCAGCACGGGCTTGAAATTTCCCTTGATCGGCCTGCTTTCTTCCAGGTCCTTGGAGACGGTGCCCTTGCCGGTGAGGTAGTTGATGTCGCAGTCGCCCTGGATCGTATCGACGGTGTCATCGGACGTCCGGTTCCCCCAGTCCCAGCTGCGGCTGTAGCCGCCGACCATGAATTGGCCGTGGCGATAGACGACGGTCAGCGTCTCTTCGGTCGATTTGCTGGCGCCGCAGCCGAAGCAGGAGGTGATCGCCAGCGATCCCTTGCCCTTGGCTTCGAGATCGATGATGCGGTCCTCGGTCAGCGCTTTCCTGACGAAGTCGGGTTTTCGCGAAGGACCGGGCTTTTCCGCCCCTGTCCCCAGATAGACGTAGAGCTCGGCTGGACCATCGTCCTGCATCACCACGGCCCGGTCCATCGTGCCGTCCTGGTCGATGTCGAGCGAAAGCTCGAACGCGGGTTTGTCGCCGGCAAGCGCCGGCACGGGCATTGCCGCCAGCGCAACAAGCCAGGCCGCATGATGAAGGGCTGTCGTCATGAGCAATCGTCCGCCGCGCGCCGGGAGCGTATCACCAGCAGGGCAAGACGCAATATGCGTCGGTTCACACAGATTTCATGCCGCGCCCAGCCGCGCGTGGATGTCGCGCGTCGCATGATAGAGGTCGCGGTAGATTGCCTTGCGCGCGCGATAGACCGGCACCAGCGCCTCGACCGGATCGACCTGTCTTGCCGGTGGCGCGGCCATCGCCTTGGCGGCGTCCTCCGGCGAACCGAACCATCCGATCGCCGAGGCCGCCAGCATGGCGGCACCGAGTGCGGCCGCCTCGTTGACCGGCGAAATGGAGAGCGCCCGTTCCAGCACGCTCGCCATGATCCGCATCAGCAACGTCGAATTGGTGCCGCCGCCGGCAGCGATCATCGCCTCTGCCTTGCCGGTCTGCGCCTCCATCGCATCGGTGGCGATCGCCTGCTCGAAGGCGATGCCTTCCAGCACCGCGCGGAAGAGATGTCTTGGCTCATGGTCGAGCGACAGGCCGACAATGGCGCCGCGCGCAGCACCATCCCAGTACGGGCTCATGACCCCGGCCCAGTACGGCATGACCAGCAGGCCGTCGCTGCCTGCGGGCACCTCCATCGCGGCCTTCTCCAGGATGGCGGCGGAAGGTGCACCGGTGGTGCGCACGATCCAGTCGACCAGCTGCATGCCCGAGCGCAGCACCGTCTCCAGCATGAAGCCGGAGCCGGTCGGCGAGACCAGCGTGCGGAACGCGTCCGAAGTCGTGACCGTGCCGGAATAACTGCCGCTGACGACGCCCGAGCCCAGCGAGAGATAGCTCTTGCCGGGACCATGGACGCCCATGCCGAGGCCCATCGCCTGGCCGTCGCCGGCGCCGGCGATGATGGGCGTGCCGGCTTTCAGCCCCGTTGCCGATGCGATGATTTCGGAAAGCCCGCCGCAGATTTCTCCCGGCCCGACCAGTTCCGGCAGATGCTCCGGCCGCAACCCGGCGGCCTCGACCAGGCGGGGATGCCAGGCGCCGGTCTTGATGTCGAGCAGGCCGAGCGGATCGGCACTCGCGGTGCTGGTCACCAGCCGTCCGGTCAGCCGATGGACGAAGAAGCCATGCACGTCGACCAGTGCCGCTGCCTGGCCAAGCGCCTGCGGCCGATGTTCTGCAAGCCAGGCGAGCGCATAGAGCGCCGGCGTCGGATCCGGCGGCTTGCCGCTCCAGTCGCGGATCGCCTCGCGGCCGAGCTCGGCCGAAAGCCGCGCCACTTGCGGGCGGGCGCGCTCGTCCAGCCACAGGATCGCCGGGATGAGCGGCTTGCCGGCAGCGTCGATCAGGGTGAACGTCTCGCGCTGGTGGGCGATGGAAATCGCCGCCACGCGCGAACCGCCGACCTTGCCGGCGACCTGCTTCAGTGCCGCAAGCAGCGCCGTCCACCAGTGCTCGGCGTCCTGTTCGAAATGGCCGGGCGCCGGGTTTGACAGCGGGTAGGTTTCGCGCGCCTGGAACAGTTCCGCCCCGTTCCGCGCGAAAGCGATCGCCTTCACGGCCGTCGTCGAGGCGTCGATCCCGATTACGACATCGTCCATCAGGCGGGGATCCGGGAGGTCAGGCGGCGTTGGTGACAAACCGTCCGTCCGACTGGTCGAGACGACGGCGGATCTGGGTTATCACCATCGAATCGTCGGGGACACAGTTTTCATAGGTGAGGAAGTCGCCGGCCTTCACTGGCTTCACCACCTTGGCGCGTTCGGCAAGCCCGAGCGGCAGTGCGCCCCTGGCACGCGCGTCCTCCCATGTCATGGCGAAGCCGCGATAGTCGTTCTCGCCGATCATGCCGAGCGACTGGCCGGCGCCGAGGTTGCTCTTGGCGACCGCCACGGCTTCCGCCACCGGATGGTCGAGCGGCTCCATGTCGGCGCGCTTGTAGACCACGGCGCGCGCCGCCGAGAGCGGCACCTCCAGGCTGGTCAGGTGATAGGGGCGGAAGATCGTGAAATAGGGGCCCTTGCCGACCTTGAGGTCGATCATGCGCTCCAGCACGCGCGGATGCCTGGTCTCGATGATGCAGAACACGCCGGGCGCCACGCCCTTGCCGATCGAATAGTCGACCACGCCCTTGCGGTGCAGCACGCCGCCATCTTCGCGCGGGCAAAGCACGTTGGCGAGTTCGTCAAGCGTCGCGGTCGGGCCGTGCATGCCCGGCACGTCAGGCACCAGGCCGGTGGCGTTGGCGATCGCCACCATCTCGATCGCCGTCTTCGAGCCGTCGACGAACTCGACCAGCATGCGCGCGTTCATGTTGCGCTCGCTGGCCTCCTTCTCGTAGTCGGCCGGCACGGCGTCGATCTTCAGCGGATTGTTCTTGCCCTTGCCGGCGGCAACGATGTTGAAGCCGAGGCTCTTGGCGAAGCCGATGATCTCCAGCGTGCAGGCGGGCTCGTCGCCGGCGGCGCCGGTGTAGACCACGCCTGCCTTGCGCGCCTCTTCCTTGAGGAAGCGGCCGATGGTGATGTCGGCCTCGACATTGAGCATGACGATGTGCTTGCCGTTCTTCATCACTTCGAGCGCGAACAGCGTGCCGATGTTGGGGTTGCCGGTGGCGTCGATGATGACGTCGATGCGGCCGGCGGCAGCAAGCGCATGCAGATCCTCGGTGACGGCGATCTTGCCGGCCTCGATAGCACGGTCGATGGCAGAGGCGTTGGGCGCCTGGACGATGTCGGAGAGGTCATGGCCGGCAAGCAGGGCCGCGTCGATCGCCGCTTGCGGACGCACCTCGGAAATGGCGCCGATGCGCATGCCCGGCATAAGTGCTACCTGAACGACGATGTCGGTGCCCATCTGCCCGGCGCCGGCGAGACCGATGATGATCGGCCCCTGCTTTTCAGCGCGCTGCAGGAGTTCCGCTGCGAATTGCGGATGGGACATATAGCTTCCTCCGGTCCTTGGCGCGCCGCTGCGCCGGAATGATTATCATGAACATTCCTATTTCCAATTGAAAAATATTTCAACCGGCATTTGGGCAGATGCTGCGGGAATCCGATTTGCAGACGCCGGTGCAGCGGCAATGCCGGACCTTCGATGTCGGCAGGGCGCATTCGTGAGGGATTTTGTCGGGCGTTTTTGGCCAAAATCGACGCCTTCAGCACGAATAGTGCTGAGTGTCTCAACAAGCGCTCAACCTGGAATCGGCGTCGCCGATATGCGGCGGATCTTTATCTTCAGCCGCCGATCTCGAAGAACGGTTTGCCGAGCAGGTCCGGCACCACGTCGATCCCGAGGCCAGGCCCGTCGGGGATGCCCATGCGGCTGCCGGTCACCGGCGGTTTGTTCGAGGCGGTGCGCACCGTCACCCATTCGTGGAAGGCGATGGCGTGCAGCCGCCGCTCCTCCGGCGTCGACAGCGACAGATGCGCCATCGCCGCGGTGTCGATCTCTGCGCCGCCGGTGTCCTCGACCGTGATCATGAAGCCGAGGTCGACTGCGACGTCGCGGATCTGCCGCGTCCTGGTGACGCCGCCCAGCCGCGAGATCTTCAGCGTCAGCCCGTCGGCCGCGCCCCTGCGGTAAATTTCCAGCATCTCCTCCAGCGAGGTGACGGATTCGTCGAGCACCATCGGCTTGTCGAGCATGCGGCGCACCGACATGTTCTCGTCGAGCGTCGTGCAGGGCTGCTCGAACGTGTAGTCGATGCCGCGCGTCGCGTCGGCGAACTGGCGCGCCTGGTAGGGCGTCCAGCCGGCATTGGCGTCGCAGAAGATCACCGTGCCCTTCGGTACGGCGGCGGCGACCGTCGTCACGCGCTCGATGTCGTCGCGGACATTGCCGCCGACCTTGACCTGCAGCCGGTGGTAGCCCTCGGCGACGATGCGCCTGGCGAGCGCGGCCATTTGGTCGAGCGTGCCGTGCGTGACGACCCTGTAGAGCTCCGCCGTCTCGCTCTCGCGGCCACCGAGCATCGTCACCAGCGGCACGTCCGCGGCGCGCGCCGCGAGGTCCCAGCAGGCCATGTCGAACGCCGACTTGATGTAGGGATGACCCTTGAACACCGTGTCCATCAGCCGGCCGATGCCGGCAAGGCCGCGCGGATCCTGGCCGATCAGATGCGGCGCGATTTCCGGCACGCCCGCGCGCGTTCCCGCCGGAAACGCGGCCGAGTAGAAATTGCCGAGCGGCGCCATCTCGCCCCAGCCGGTCGCGCCGCTGTCGGAGGTGATGGCGACGATCACCGCGTCGAAGCAGTCGGCGACGCGCCCCTTTGACATCCGGTAGGGCCCGTCCACGAAGGGCTGCACGACATGGTAGGCCTTGATGCTCTTGATCTTCACGTTGTCGTCCACTGTCTGCGGGATTGGTCAGGCGCCTTTGGAGGCGCGCTTTTCGAGGCTGCGCGCATAGGCGAGAAGCTCTTCGAAATCGAGGTCGATATGCTCGCGCGCATGGCGTTGGGCGGCGCGCATGTCGTTGCCCTTGAGCAGCGCCACATAGGTCTCGTGTACATCCTCCGCGGGCACCGGCTCGGCGCGCGCCTGCTGGTGCAGCGCGAAATACATCTGCAGCCGGCTGGTCAGGCGCTGCCAGGTTTCCAAAAGCACGGAATTGTCGGCCCATTCGTAGATCAGGCCATGCAATTGCAGCGCCGTCTCGATCTGGCGCGTGGTGTCGAGCGCACGCGTCGCCTGCTTGACCGTCGCGTGGCGGCGGTCGAGCTCGTCGAAGAAGCGCTGGTCGCGCAGCGGCCAGGTGCACTCGATGGCGAATTCATCGAGCACCTTGTTGAGCGAATAGGCGTCGATGATGTCCTTGGCGGTGACATCGATGACGAAGGTGCCGGCGTAGGGAATGCTGGTCAGGATGCCTTCCTGGACCAGCTCACGCATCGCTTCGCGCAGCGGCGCGCGGCTTACCCGCATCTGTTCGGATATCCTGAGCTCGTTGAGCTTCTGCCCCGGCTCCAGCTGGCCGGTCAGGATGGCGCGCCGCAACAGCGCGACGATCTCCGCCCTGCGCGTCGTATCCGCGATCGGACTGAAATCCAGCTTCGCCATGCGCCCACTCCGGATGAACCATCGGAAGACAAACAGATTGTCGACAATCTAACAAGAGGGCAATTTGCGAATTCCGAAATTTCTGTCGATGGCTCAGGCCGCGCGGCAATCATGGCCGGGGCCGATCTCGAAGCGGGCCGCCTGATCGCGCTGTCGTCGGTCTCGGTGCGCCTCGGCCAGCCCTATTGCGCCTTCATGCTGCCGGCAAAGGCCGAGCGTGCCGACATCGCCGGGCTGGTCGCCTTGCTCAACAAAACGGCGCCCTCGACGTGGGAGTCGAGGGCGCCGCGGGACCGGGACTGATGGGGGTTATCAGCTGGCCGGTTTTTGTTGCGGCAGCGGCGAGACGGGCATGCCGGGGCCGATCTTCTGCAGGTTGCCGGTAATCACCTGGTCGCCCTCGGCGACGCCGCTCAGGATGGCCACCTGGTCGCCATTGACCGGGCCGAGCGACACCATGCGCTGGTCGACAGTATTGCCCTTGCCGACGACGTAGAGGTACTTGCCGAGCTGGCTGGAGCCGAGCGCCACCTGCGGGACCATCAGCGTGTCGGGCTGCTCCTTCACATGCAGCCGGACGCGAACATACTGGCCGGGCAGCAACGAGAACTTCGCATTGCCGATCGTCGCCCGCGCCGTGATGGTGCCGGTCGAATGATCGATCGTGTTGTCGATGAAGGTGAGCTCGCCCTTCTGGCTGGGTTCCGTCTGACCCGGCAACAGAACATCGACGGCGATCGGGCCGGCCGCCTTGGCCGCCTCGATCTCAACCAGATCCGTCTCGCTCGGATTGAAGGTGACGTAGATCGGATCGAGCTGCACCAGCGTGTTGAGCACCGTGCCGGCGACGCTGACCAGCGTGCCGACCGAAGCCTGGTTGCGGCCGATGCGCCCCGGGAACGGCGCCTTGATCTCCGCATAGCCGAGGTTGAGCTCGGCGGTGCGGAGCGCCGCCCTGTCGACCGCAAGCGCCGCCTCGGCCGCGCGCAAGGTGCTGGTGCGCTGGTCGAAGCTGTCCTTGGCGAGGTAGCCGCTCTTGGCGAGCTCGGTGCCGCGACCGAGATTGGAGCGCGCGTAGTCGAGCGTCGCCGTGTCACGCTCGATCTCGGCCTGCGCCTGGTCGAGTGCGGCCTGATAGTCCTGCGGCGCGATCCGGTAGAGCAGGTCGCCCTGCTTGACGTCGCTGCCGTCGGCGGCAGCCTGCTCCTGCAGGTAGCCGGGCACGCGGGCCTGCAGCGTGATGCTGCGGATCGACTCGACGCGCGCGGCATAGTCGAGATAGATCGGGATGGTCTTCTTGACGACGTTCACCACCGGCACCGGCATCACGAAGGCCGCCGGCGCGGGCGCCGCGCCCGCCGTGCCGGCATTGAGGCTCAAGCTGCCCATGTCGAGCAGATGGACGCTGGCCATCGAAATTGCGCCGAGCGCCACGGCCGTTCCCAAAGCGATTTTCCATTTACGCATTTTGGTCTCCAATCCTATTCGGCCGCTTCAGCCAGGCGCAGGGGCGCCGGCTCGGCAGTCGGTTCAATATGCTCTTGTTCATGTTCCGCGGCGGGTTCGCTCCGCTCACGGCGCTCGCGCAGCTGCTCGATCACCGCGTAGAACACCGGCACGAACACCAGCGACAGCACCGTCGCCGCCACCATGCCGCCGAAGACGGTGGTGCCGATCGACTGGCGGCTGGCCGCACCCGCGCCGGTGGCGTACATCAGCGGCAGCACGCCGAGGATGAAGGCAAAGGCCGTCATCAGGATCGGCCTGAGCCTCAGCCGCGCGGCTTCCATCGCCGCCTCGACGATGCTGAGGCCTTCCTCGCGCCGTCGCCTTGCGAACTCGACGATCAGGATCGCGTTCTTCGCCGCCAGGCCGATCAGCATGACGAAGCCGATCTGCGAGTAGACGTCGATCTGCATGCCGCGCAGCAACAGCACTGCGAAGGCGCCGAACAAGGCGAGCGGCACGGCGAGCAGCACCATGAACGGCATTGCCCAGCTTTCATACTGCGCCGCCAGGATCAGGAAGACGAAGACGATTGCCAGGCCGAACACGATCGAGGCGATCGAGCCTGCCTTGAGCTCCTGATAGGTGATGCCGGTCCACTCATAGCCGAAATCCCTGGGCAGGACATTTGCCGCGGCGCGTTCCATCGCCGCCACCGCCTGTCCGGACGAGAAGCCGGGGGCGGCGCCGCCATTGATCAGGGCCGACGCATTGTTGTTGTAGTGGGGCACCGTCTCGGGCCCGACGATCGGCACCAGTTTGCCCAGCGTGCTCAGCGGCACCATGCCGCCCGACGAATTGCGCACATAGAGCCGCGAGATGTCGGTCGCATCGGCGCGCGCATCCTTGTCGGCCTGGATCGTCACCCGGAAGGTGCGGCCGAACAGGTTGAAGTCGTTGACGTAGAGCGAGCCGAGATAGATCTGCAGCGTGTTGAACACGTCGGGCAGGTTGAGGCCGAGGAGCTTCGCCTTGCTGCGGTCGAGGTCGTAGTTGAACTGCGGCGTCGAGGTCGAGAAGGACGAGAACAGCTGCTGCGGATTGAGCTCGGGCTGCTTGCGCGCCTCGGCGAGCAAAGCCTGGGTGACGTCGTTCAGCGCGGCACTTCCGCGCCCGGACAGGTCCTCGACCTGGAACTCGAAGCCGCCGGTGGTGCCGAGGCCCGGGATCGAAGGCGGGTCGAAGGACAGCGCGAAGGCTTCCGGCATTTGCAGCAGCTTGCCGCGCACCTGCTCGACGAGCTTGGAGGCGCTCTGCTCCGGGCCGCGCTCGTCCCATGGCTTCAGGATGGCGAACTCCACCGCCGAGTTCGACTGCGCCGCGCTGGTCAGGAAGTTGAGGCCGCTGATCGATCCGACGATGTCGACGCCGGGCGTGTTCTGCAGGATGTCGCGCGCCTTCTCGGCCACCGCGTCGGTGCGCTCCAGCGAGGCGCCGTCGGGCAGCTGGATGACGACGAAGAAATAGCCCTGATCCTCGACGGGGAGGAAGGTCGAGGGCAATTTCTGCCAGACGAAATAGGTCGCGACGAGACCGGCCGCGAACAGGCCGAGCATGATCCAGCGCAGCCTGATCAGGATGCGCACGCCGTGCGCATAGGCATGCGACAGCCAGTCGAAGCCGGCATTGAACCAGCGGAACAAGAAGAACTGCGTCTCGCCGCGATGGCGCAGGAATGCGGCACTCAGCGCCGGGCTCAGCGTCAGCGAGTTGAAAGCCGAGATGCCGACAGAGATCGCCACGGTGAGCGCAAACTGGTTGTAGAGCTTGCCCGAGACGCCGGGGATGAAGGCGACCGGAATGAACACCGCCATCAGCACCGCGGTGGTGGCGATGATCGGTCCCGTCACTTCCGCCATCGCCGCGCGCGTGGCTGCCAGCGGTTTGAGCCCGGCCTCGAGTTGTCGCTCGACATTTTCCACCACCACGATCGCGTCGTCGACGACGAGGCCGATCGCCAGCACCATGCCGAGCAGCGACAGCATGTTGAGCGAGAAGCCCAGCATGTACATCACCGCCAGCGTCGCGATCAGCGACACCGGGATGGCGATGGTCGGGATGATGGTGGTGCGCCAGCTTTGCAGGAAGATGAACACCACCGCCACGACCAGCACCAGCGCCTCGCCGAGCGTGATCAGCACGTCATGCATCGAGGCCGACACGAAGCGCGTCGTATCGTAGTGCATCCCGTATTTGACGCCTTTCGGGAAGCGCGCCGACAGCTCCTGCATCTTGTCCTTGACCCGCTGCTGCAGGTCGAGCGCGTTGGAGCCCGGCATCTGGTAGACGGCGAGCACCACCGTCGGGTCCTTGCCGAAGAAGGCGGAGGAGGAATACTGCAATGCGCCGAGCTCGATGCGCGCGACGTCGCGCAAGCGCACCAGCGAGCCGTTCGCGGGGTCGGCGCGCACGACGATTTCGCCGAATTCCTTCGGGTCGCTCAGGCGGCCGACGGCGTTGACCTGCATCTCGAAAGCGGTGCCGGCAGGCGCCGGCGACTGGCCGATCTTGCCGGCCGCCACCTGCACGTTCTGTTCGGCGATCGCGTTCTGCACGTCGACGGCGGTGATGCCGAGATTGGCCAGCTTGTCGGGATCGAGCCAGACGCGCATCGAATAGCGCCGCTCGCCGAAGATCTGCACGTCGCCGACGCCGGGCAGGCGCTTCAGCGGATCGACCACCTGCAGATAGGCGAGGTTGCTCAGCGCCACCGGATCGACCGAGCCGTCCGGCGAGGTGAGGTCGACGATGAGCACGAAATTGGGGTTCTGCTTCTTGATCGTCACGCCGCTTTGGTTGACGATCGCCGGCAGCGAGGATGCGGCCTGCGAGACGCGGTTCTGGACGTCGACGGCGGCGGTGCTCAGCGGATAGCCGACATCGAAGGTGATGGTGATGGTCGAGGAGCCGTCGTTCGAGCTCGTCGACGACATATAGGTCATGCCCTGCACGCCGTTGATCTGCTGCTCGAGCGGCGTGGTCACGGTGTCGGCCACGACCTGCGCGCTGGCGCCCGGATAGTGGGCGCTGACCACCACCTGCGGCGGCGTGATGTCGGGGAACTGCGAGACCGGCAGCAGGAAATACGCGATCGCACCCGCGAGCATCATGATGATGGCGATCGCCGATGCGAAGATCGGGCGCTGGACGAAGAAGTTCACCATGACACGCAGGCCTCGTTGAATGCTTTTGCCTCACCAAACGCGTTGGCGATCCTGGACAGCTGCCGGCTCCGCGCCGCGCCTGAATCTTCCAGGAAACGCGGCAGCGCCTTGCGGTCCGGCGCCTGCGTGGCCGCCTTCGAACGCAGCATCGCCTCGAAGCTGCGCGGATCGACCCGATCCGCCATCATCACCAGCCGGATCATCGGATCCCGGATGGCCTCGTCGATCGTCAGGTCTTTGCGCTTCTGCATAGGAGCGGCTCCTTGCTTGCGGTCCGCATCCAAATGATCGCGAACCGTTTTCTCGTCTTCACCGGCCGAAGCCGCATGACAGGCAGGTTTCTGGCCCTATCTCACTCTGGCAGGACCGATCGGCGGGTCTTGTCGTTGACGCGGAGAGACATAGGTGTTACCAGTAAGTAACATTCTGGAAGTTACAGACCGGTAACACCCTAGTCAAGAGGTGGCCGAGGGTTTTTTGGAAACGAAAGGAGATCATGATGGCAGACGGCGTCGTGGAGCGCTCTCGCCCCCGGGATCGGATCCTGGTGACGGCGCAGGACATGTTCCACAAGCACGGCATCAAGGGTGTTGGCGTCGACGCCATCACCGAGGCCGCCGGCACCAACAAGATGACGCTCTACCGTCACTTCGAATCCAAGGACGACCTGATCATCGAATGCCTGCGCGCCACCGCGGCGAAGGCTGCCGCGATATGGGACGCATTCGAGGCCGAGCACCCGGGCGACAAGCTGGCGCAACTGCACGCCTGGGTCCGCAAGGTCTCCGAGATGCTCACTGCCGACAGCCGCGGCTGCGACATGGCCAATGCCGCCGTCGAGCTCAGCGAGACCGATCATCCGGCCAGGCGCGTCATCAAGGAGCTGAAGGAAGCCCAGCGCGAACGCCTGGTCAGCCTTTGCCGCGATGCCGGCGTCGGCCAGGCGGAGCTTCTTGCCGATACGCTGTCGCTGCTGCTCGAAGG
Source organism: Mesorhizobium abyssinicae (assembly GCF_049887195.1). Lineage (NCBI taxonomy): Bacteria > Pseudomonadati > Pseudomonadota > Alphaproteobacteria > Hyphomicrobiales > Phyllobacteriaceae > Mesorhizobium > Mesorhizobium abyssinicae. Next base: position 590,987 of record NZ_JARAKC010000002.1, on the reverse strand, counting down.
CGCGCGCGTCTCGATGCAGAGCGTCGGCGCCGAGGGTCCGAGCGCGCAGTTCGTGCGCATGGCGGAAGGGCTGATCGCGTCCTTCAGGGCGCGCTGACAGCGGCGCCCGTCTCCAGACCGCAACGGCCGGAACAAAAAAAGCCCGCTGCCGGGAGGAGGAGGCAGCGGGCTCGATTTCGAATGCGGCACGGGAGGAGGTGTACCGCATTCACCGTCGGCATCACATCTGGGAGGAGGAGACGGCCGACACCCGGATATCTACTGATTGCTTAACGATTCGGCAACCATGAAACTTGCATAGCTGATGTGCAGAATTGCCGCACCGTTTGCCAATCATCCGACAAATCTGGATAAAGCAGCCTTGTTGCGGCTCGCTAACCTATTGAACCGGAATGTTTTCTTTGAAATCAGCCGCGGCCTAGTTTGGGCGAGATGAGGGTAGTCGAGCGAGGCTCAGCCGCGCGAACCGTTCTGCCTGAGTTCCGCGCGCCGGCCGCGCCAGATCCTGCCCAGCCAGTCGACCAGTACGACGAAGCCGCCCAAGCGTTTGGCGACGTTGCGCGCGGAGATCAGCGGCGAATCGGACATGTCGGCGGCCCCCCGACCGCGCCGCGATCTTGGAACGGATCGCGCCGGCAGTCACCGGGCCTCAACATAAAATTGTGTTGATGAAGGCCGGTTCTTGCAGGGTTGTCAGATTAGGCCGGCCCTGGCGAGGTCGCGCATCAGATGGCTGGCGCCATAGGTCCAGTGCGGGCAATCCGGTGACAGGCGCACGCGGTTGACCAGCGCGCCGAGCTTCTCCGACGAGATGGTGACGATGTCGCCGACCTTGTGGGTGAAGCCCTTGCCCTTCTCGCCGCGATCCTTCGACGGTACGAACATGGTGCCGAGATAGAGCGCCAGCCCGTCCGGATACTGGTGATGCGGCCCCATCGCTGCCTTGACCAGCTCCTCCGGCGAGCGGCTGATCTCGGCCATCGAGCTTGCGCCCTCCAGAGCGAACCCGTCCTCGCCCTCGACGCTGAGGCGCACCGTGGCGCGCTTCACGTCGGCGATGGAAAAGGTCTCGTCGAACAGCCGGATGAAGGGACCGAGCGCTGCGGACGCGTTGTTGTCCTTGGCCTTGCCCAAGAGCAGCGCCGAGCGCCCCTCGACGTCGCGCAAATTGACGTCGTTGCCGAGCGTGGCGCCGACAATGCGGCCGGTGCTGTCGGCGATCATTGCGATCTCCGGCTCCGGATTGTTCCAGGTGGAGACGGGATGCAGGCCGACATCGGCGCCGAAGCCGACTGAGGCCATCGGCTGGCATTTGGTGAAGATTTCGGCGTCCGGACCAATGCCCACCTCCAGATATTGCGACCAGGCGCCGCGCGAAATCAGCTTGGCCTTGATCTCCATCGCTTCCGGCGAGCCGGGCTTCAGCTTCGACAGATCGTGGCCGATCAGGCCGGCAATGTCGGCGCGGATGGCATCGGCCTTCTCCGCCGAGCCGCGCGCTTGTTCTTCGATGACGCGCTCGAGCAGGCTGACGACGAAGGTGACGCCGGAAGCCTTCACCGCCTGCAGGTCGGCGGGGGAGAGCAGGAACGGCTTCTTCGCGTCGCGCTCTGCCTCGAAACTGTTGGTGGCGATGTCTTCAAGCGCGCCGATCAGCTTGCCCTTGGCGGAGCGGACATAGCCGGCCGGGTCGGGCAACTCGCAGAGGTCGCGCACGGTTGGAGCCGCGCTCGACGTGATGTCGAAGACCGTGCCGTCGCGCACCGCGACCACCTGCGGATGGGCCGCCTCGCTGGTCCTCGCTCGCCCGATGAAAATTCCGTCGGCGGGCAGGCGGGTCGGGTCGGTCATGGCATCGGTCCTTTCGTTTGCGGCGGGCACTTTCCCCGGATTTTGTCCAGACGTCCATCCCGCCGATGGGATCATTTGTGTGCCACTATCCGCAGCCACGGGCCGGCTGGCACAATCGAAGCGACTTTCAAATCCATGAAATCGGCAATACGATTTTCACGCGCCCATTGCATTTCCAGGTGTTCCTTGCCCAAGCCGTTTTCCGACCCGATCTGGCAGAGGCCCAAAACGGTGTCCGCGTTCCAGCCGCAACCGGCGGTCGGCGCAGTTGACGTCGTCGTCGTCGGCGGCGGGATCATGGGCCTCTCCACCGCGCTCCATGCCGCGCGGCAGGGCCTTGCCGTCCAGGTGCTGGACGCCGGAGCGATCGGCGTGGGTGCCTCGGGTCTCAATGGCGGTCAGGTCATCCCCGGACTGAAATACGATCCGGAATGGCTGGTCGAGCATTTCGGCAAGGAGCGTGGCGAGGCGCTGGTCAATTTTGCCGCCTCGACCGCGGATGCGGTGTTCGACCTGATCCGCGACGAGAAGCTGGCGGTGCCGTTCACCCGCAACGGCTGGATCCAGGCTGCGCACACCGAAACCGCTTTGACTGCGGCAGCAAACCGGGATCGCCAGTGGCGGGCGCGCGGCGCCGACGTCGAACTGCTAAGCCAGGCCGAGATCGCGGCCATGACCGGCGCCAAGGGCTATCTCGGCGGCTGGCTCGACCGCCGCGCCGGCGTCGTCGATCCGCTGGCCTATACGCTGGAGTTGGCGCGGGTCACCGCTGCCGCTGGCGCAGGGATCGCCGAAGGGCAGAAGGTGGTGAAGCTGCGCAAGGACACCGGTCTCTGGCGCGTCTTGACCGAGAGCGGCACGGAGGTGCGGGCGAAGGCGGTCGTGCTCGCCACCAACGCCTACACCGATGGCCTTCTGCCTGGCCTCGCGCGGACGATCGTGCCGCTGCACTCCTTCCAGATTGCCACTGCGCCGCTACCGGCCGATATCGGCGCCGGCATCCTGCCGGGCGGGCAGGCGGTGTCGGATTCGCGCCGCATCCTCGTCTACTACCGTAGAAGCGCGGACGACCGGCTTGTGCTGGGCGGGCGCGGCCGCATGGCGCTGCCCTCCAGCGCCGCGGACTGGGCGCATCTGGAACGCGCCCTGATCCGTCTCTATCCGGCGCTTGCCGGCATCGCGATCGAGAAACGCTGGTTCGGCCGGGTGGCGATGACGCCGGATCACCTGCCGCATATCCACGAGCCCGAAAAGGGCCTGCTTGCCGTTGCCGGCTGCCAGGGCAGGGGCGTCGGCCTGATGAGCGCGCTCGGCAAGCGCATGGCAGGCTACCTGGCGAGCGGCGACGCGCGGCAACTGCCGTTCCCGTTGTCGCCGATCCGGCCGATCCCGTTCCATGCCTTCCGGCAGGTCGGCGTTGCCGCGACGATCGCCTGGTACCGGATGCTCGACGCGTTGGAGCGCTGATTTCGCCGAGCACATTCCGTCATTCTCGCGATTCAGCTTGACAGTTTCACAAATCTGAAAAAATCTAAGTCGATTTCATAAATCCGACGGGCAGATCGATGTCGGCCATTGCAGCAAGTCAGCCATTGCCGGAAACCCGCACTTCGCCGGCGTTCCGCTTCGCCATGCTGCTGCCGGGCGGGCTGGTCACCTTCTTCCTGATCCTGTTCGCTCTCGGACTGGTGATCTTCCTTGCCTTCCGCGGCAATGACGGCTCGCTGCTCGGCGTTGGCCTGACCGCCGCGAACTTCGTCACCGTGGCCACCGATCCGCTCTACTGGACGGTGACGCTGCGCTCGCTGGTCATCGCCGGTCTGGTGACGCTGGCGACGGTGGTGACAGCCTATCCGGTCGCCTACTATCTCGCCTTCCATGCCGGGCGGCGCCGCGGCCTGCTGCTCTTCCTGGTCACGCTGCCATTCTGGACCAGCTATCTTTTGCGCGTCTTCGCCTGGAAGATCGTGCTTGCCTATAATGGCGTGCTCAACTCGGCCTTCATCGAAAGCGGCATCTGGTCGGAGCCGACGCTGGCCTTCCTCAACACGCCGGCGGCGGTCGTGGTCACGCTTGCCCACGCCTACGCGCCCTTTGCCATCCTGCCGATCTATGTCGCGCTGGACACGATCCCGAAATCGCTGCTCGAAGCCGCTTCCGATCTCGGCGCCCGTCCGTTCACGGCGTTCCGCCGCGTCGTGCTGCCGAATTCGATGCCGGGCGTGCTGGCGGCGGCCCTTGTCGTCTTCGTGCCGACGGTCGGCGACTACGTCACGCCGGCGATGGTCGGCGGCCCGGCCAGCACCATGATCGGCACGCTGATCCAGTCGCAGTTCGGCAAGGCCAATGACTGGCCGTTCGGCGCCGCACTTTCCGTCTGCGTCATGCTGGTCATCCTGTGCGTGGTGCTGGTCGCGCGCGGCGCCGACCGCAGATTTGGCAGCCGCACATGAGCGCGGCGCGCACCGACATCAACAAGGGCGGCCGCTGGCTCGGCCTCTATGTGCTTGGCTATCTGGTCTTCCTCTATCTGCCGGTGCTGCTGATCCCGCTGTTTTCCTTCAACAATTCCATCCAGGCTGCGTTTCCGCTGCAGGGCTTCACGCTTGAATGGTACGAGACGCTCTATGGCAATCCGGTGCTGTCGGGCGCGCTCGCCAACAGCCTCGTCATCGCCACGGTTGCAGCCACCGGCGCCACGCTCTGCGGCATCACCGTGTCCTATATGGATCTCTACGGCCGCTCGCCGCTCGCCGCCACGATCAGCGCCATCGCCCGGCTGCCGATCCTGATCCCCGGCGTCATCGTCGGCATATCGCTGCTGATCCTGGTCAATCTCATCGGCCTCGGCCCGTCGCGCGTTTCGATCGTGCTTGGGCACATCCTTGTCGCGCTGCCGACGACGGTGGTGGTGATGCGCAGCCGCTTCGCCGCTATTCCCAAAACCATCCGCGAGGCGGCGCTCGATCTCGGCGCCTCCGACTGGACGACGTTCCGGCGCGTCATGCTGCCGCTGAGTGCGCCGGCCGTGCTGTCGGCCTTCATGCTTGCCTTCCTCATCTCCTTCGACGAGTTCATCGTCGTCTTCTTCCTCGCCGGCACCGAGCCGACGCTGCCGCTCTACATCTGGAGCCAGCTGCGCTTCCCGCGCTCGCTGCCGACTGTCATGGCGCTGGGCACGGTGATCCTGGCCGTATCCTTCATCATCGCCGGCTCAGCCGAAATCCTGCGCCACCGCGGCCTTGGCGCTGCGCGTCGGCCAGCCGCCGCCAAACCTGCCTGAACCACAACAAAGAAAGAGAGGAGAACGAAAATGACATTCCAGCTGAAATCGATCACCGGACACAAGACCCGCGCCGGCCTTGCGGCCCTGGCGCTCGCGCTGTCGTCGACCGTCGCCTTTGCCGCCGACAAGCTGCAGTATTTCACCTGGTCGGGCTACGAACTGCCCGACTTCAACAAGAGCTTCCTCGCGGCCCATCCGGACGGCGTCGAGGCCTCGATCTTCGGCGACGACGACGACGCCTTCACCAAGGTCAAGGCCGGCTTCCGGCCGGACATCGCGCACCCCTGCTATGACAAGGTGGCGCGCTGGAACAAGGAAGGCCTGCTGCAGCCGATCGACACCAAGCGCATCAAGAACTGGGATTCGATCTTCCCGGTGTTCAAGAACCTGCCCGACATCCAGGCCGGCGACGGCAAGGTCTGGATGGTGCCGTGGGACTGGGGCAACACCTCGATCCTCTACCGCACCGATCTGGTGAAGAACCCCGAGGCGAGCTGGAACCTTCTGTGGGACAAGCAGTATGCCGGTCGCATGGCGACCATCGACGCCGTGCATGACACGCCGATCGTCGCCGCACTGCTCGCCGGCGTGAACCCCTTCGACATGACCCCGGAGCAGATGGACAAGGTGGCGGAGAAGCTGCGCGAGCAGCGGCCGCTGCTGTCCAGCTACACCACCGACATGACCTCGGTCGAACAGGCGCTGGCAAGCGGCCAGCTGGTCGCCGCCATGACCTGGAACGCGTCGGCCACCTCGCTGAAGAAGCAGGGCGTGCCGGTCGAGTTCATGAAGCCGAAGGAGGGCATGCTGACCTGGTCCTGCGGCTTCGTCATGCTGAAGGACGCCAAGAACGTCGATCTCGCCTATGACTTCATCAACAGCCGGCTCGACGCCGACTCCGGTAAGTATCTGATCCAGTCCTATGGCTACGGCAGTTCGCTGAGCACCGCTTTCGCCGGCGTGGCGAAGGACGAGCTGGAAAAGCTGCAACTGCCGTCGGATCCGGACGAGATGCTGAAGACCACCATCTTTACTGGGCCGATGAAGCAGAACGACGACGTCGCCAAGATGTTCGAGAAGGTGAAGGCCGGGGGTTGAGCGCCATTGCCAAAACCGGTGCTGCCCCTCACCTGCCTGCCGGCATCCTCTCCCCGTATAGTGACGGGGAGAGGGGCGCTGTCATCGCCGCTTTCGCAAATCGCCGCTGTTGCTGCAGGAAGAGGGGCGACGCTGCGTTCAGCCCCCTTCTCCCCGTCACTATACGGGGAGAAGTGCCCGGCAGGGCGATGAGGGGCGGCGCCAACGCCGGTAAGACCAGAACCGGCTCTATTGGCTGGCCAAAGTACTGCAACGAGGACGAACGCATGGACGTTTTTGACGAAGCCGCCGAAAGGTCGAAGGACGATGCCGATGTGCGCGTCGGCCGGCGCGTGCGGGCGCTGAGGCTGGAGCGCAAGCTGTCGCTGGCCGAGCTTGCGGCAAAGGCCGGCATTTCGATCGGCGCGCTCAGCCAGATCGAGCGAGGCATGTCCTCGCTGCGTGTCAAGGTGATCTGGCCGCTGGCCGCCGCGCTCGACATCGAACCGTCTGCGCTGATCGCCGACGGCAATGACGCCGTCAACGACCTCTATTGCGTGCGCGCCGACAAGCGGCGGCAGATACCGGTCAAGTCGGAAGGCATCGCCAAGGCATTGCTCTCGCCGCCAGCGGCCACGCTCACCGGCATGCTGGTTACGGTCGAGGCCGGCGGCGGCACGGCGGAAGCCTACGCCCATGCCGGCCACGAATTCGGCTTCGTGATGACGGGCGAGGTCGAACTGGTGGTCGATTCGACCACCTACGGATTGAAGGCCGGCGACAGCTTTGCCTTCAAGAGCACGCTTCTGCATGCCTTCCGCAACCCCGGCGCCGAGTGCTGCCAGATCCTCTGGGTCAACACGACAAAACCCTCCGAGGTGCGCGATGGCGCCTGATGCGACAGAGCAATTACAGGAAAAGCCCGACACGGTTTTCCGTCCGGAATTGCGAGATGCATTAGTTCGACTGCAGAAAGTCTCAAAGGTCTTTCCGGGTGGTGTGGTTGGTCTCGACGCCGTCGACCTGGATATCGCTCCGGGTGAGTTCCTCACTTTGTTAGGCCCGTCCGGTTGCGGCAAGACCACCAGCCTGCGCGTCATCGCCGGTTTCGAGAGCCCGACCAGCGGCAATGTTCTGCTCGAGGGCCGCGACATAACGGGCCTGCGGCCCTTCGATCGTCCGGTCAACACCGTGTTCCAGGACTATGCGCTGTTCCCGCACATGGATGTCGCCGAGAATGTCGGCTTCGGCCTGTCGCTGCGCAAGCTGTCAGGCGCCGAGCAGGCGAAACGCGTCGGCGCGGCGCTTGACATGGTCGGCCTCGCCGACAAGCTCGGCGCCCGCGTCCTGGAACTCTCGGGCGGCCAGCGCCAGCGTGTCGCGCTCGCCCGCGCCATCGTCTGCGAGCCGCGCGTGCTGCTGCTCGACGAGCCGCTGTCGGCGCTCGACGCACATCTGCGCGAGCAGATGCAGGTCGAGCTGAAGCGGCTGCAGTCGCGGCTCGGCACCACCTTCGTCATGGTCACCCACGACCAGACCGAAGCGCTGTCGATCTCCGATCGCATCGTCGTCATGAACAAGGGCCGCATCGAGCAGATCGCGCCGCCGGCGACCCTCTACGACCGCCCTGCGACGAAATTCGTCGCCTCTTTCATCGGCACCATGAACCTCCTGCCGTCGCGCTTCGTCGGCCGCGACGGCGAGCGCCTGCGCTTTGCCGCCGGCGAGCTGCCGCTGGAAGCTATATCCGAAACCGGCGAGATGCCGGCCGCCGGCGAGATGCGCACCATCGGCGTGCGTCCCGAGGACCTGTTGGCGACCACTGAAGCCGCCGACGGCACCGCGCCGGCACGGGTGAGCGGCGTTGTCTTTCACGGCCGCACGCTGCGCCTCCACGCCGAGCTGGGGCAGGGGATGCGGGTGGTGATCGATGCGCCGCGACGCGCCGACGGTTTTCAGTTCAGCGTCGGCGACGTGGCGCATATCAGCCTGCGCCGGGGCGCCAGCTGCCCTATGCTTTCCAATTGACCGCTTGCCTCAGGACGCCCTGGCGAAAAAACCCTGATAGTCGGATTTGGCCTGCAGCAGGCGCAGGATGTTCTCGCGTGAGCCTCGCACATGCGCGCGGGCGCGCTCGCCGGCAAGCGCCACATCACCGGCGCAGATCGCGTCGACGATGCCGGTGTGCTCCTCGCGGGTGAGCTTCCACTCGTCCAGCCACAGAAGCTCCGTCCAGACATATTGCTGGCACTTGTCGAGTATGCCGCAGAGCATGCCGGAGAGCATCTCGTTGCCGCCGATTTCGGCGATCACGCGATGCAGGTCGATACCGACCTGCAGTTCCTCGAACTGCTCCCTGGTGCTGCGGTCGGGGATCGCGGCCAGACGCTCGCACTCGGCAAGAACTGCGCGCAGCCGCGTCCTGTCGGCGGCGGTGGCGTTGGCCGCCGCCAGCTCGGTCGCGCGCCCGTCGAGCAGCTCGCGGATGTCGAAGGCCTCGCGGAACATGGTGAGATTGAACTCGGCGACCAGATAGCCCTGGCGCGGACGGCCGATGACCAGGCCGTCGCGCTCCAGCCGGTTGAAGGCCTCGCGCACCGGTGTGCGGCTGACCTTCAGGCGCTCGGCCATGTCGGCTTCCGTGACACGCGAGCCGGGCGGAATCTGGCCGGTGATGATCAGCGCCTTCAGCTTCTCGAACACCGAATCGCGCAGCGTGTTCTTTCTCTCCTTGCTCAAGCGTCCCGCCTCCAACGGTCTGTCATGGATTCGCAGTCTAGAGCCTTTTGGCGCTTGCTTGAAACAGGACCGTTTCGAGCAGGGTAGCGCTCCGGCCTTGGCCTCAATCTTTCGTCGCCAAAAACGCATGGCGCGTGTTGACATCGGCCTCCGACGAATTACACTCAAAATTGTATACAAATTCGCATACCAAATCAACGATAATGGGAACACCGGTTGGAGAAGCGAAAATGACGAAGCTGCTTTGCATCAAAAGTCTTGCGGTCGCGGGGCTGCTGGCCTCGGTCGCCGTCCCGGCATCGGCCGCCGACACCATCACCGCCGCCTCCTGGGGCGGCACCTATCAGGAGGCGGAGACCAAGGCCTTCTTCGATCCGACGGCCAAGGAACTCGGCATCACCATCAAGCAGGACACCACCAATGGCCTCGACGACGTGCGCCTGCAGGTCACCGGCAATGCCGTCAAATGGGACATCACCGAGCTCGGCGCCGACGAATGCGCGCGCGGCTCCAAGGAAGGCCTGTTCGAGAAGCTCGACTACAGCGTCATCGACAAGAGCGGCATCAATCCCAAGCTCGTCCATGACGACTGGGTCGGCATCTCCTACACCTCCGTGGTGCTGATCTACCGGACCGACGTTTTCGGCGACAAGGGGCCGAAGACCTGGGCCGATTTCTGGGATGTCGAGAAATTCCCCGGCCGCCGCGCGCTCTCCGGCAGCCAGGCGACGGAAACGCTGAGTGTCGCCGCGCTCGCCAAGGGCATTCCGATCGACAAGGTCTATCCGGTCGACATCGACGGCGCGCTGCAATCCGTCGACAAGGTCAAGGGCCATATCGACGCCTGGTGGACCTCGGGCGCCCAGGCCATGCAGCTCGTCAAGGACGGCGAGGTCGACATGGCGAGCATCTGGAACGGCCGCGCCGGCACCTTGCGCAAGGAAGGCGCGCCGGTCAGCTTCTCCTTCGACCAAGGCGTTCTCACCGCCGACTGCATGGTCATCCCCAAAGGCTCGAAGAACAAGGACCTCGCCATGAAGGCGCTGGCCAAGTTCGTCAGCCCCGACCTTCAGGCCAATTTGCCGCTCTATGTCGACAACGGCCCGGCCAACGAAAAGGCCTTCGAGACCGGCAAGATCCCGCCGGAGCGGATCAAGGACATCAATTCCGCGCCGGACAACGTCAAGAAGCAAGTGCTGCAGGATCCCGAATTCTGGCGCGACACCCTCGTCGAGGCGACCGAGAAGTTCAACAACCTGATCCAGCAATAGACAGGGTGGCACCGGTCGGGGCAGCGTCCAGGCGCTGCCCCAGCTCCGTCCCGCCATGAATGATCCGGAGTCCAGGGAGATGCTTTTGTCCATCGCGCCGACCGCGCTTCCCATCGGCATCAGCGGCATCGAAAAGAGGTTCGGCGGCGTCTCGGTGCTGCGCGATCTTTCGCTCGATGTCGCGGCGGGTGAATTCCTGACGCTGCTTGGCCCGTCGGGCTCGGGAAAGACGACGCTGCTGATGATCCTGGCGGGCTTCGTCAGGGCGAATGCCGGCAGCATCAAGGTCGGCGGCGAGGAGATCATCGCCATGCCGCCGCACCGGCGCAACATCGGCATGGTGTTCCAGAACTATGCGCTGTTCCCGCATATGAATGTCTTCCACAACATCGCCTTTCCGTTGAAGCAGCGCCGCGTCTCGACGGCGGAGACGGCCGAGCGCGTCGAAAAGGCGCTGGACCTCGTGCAGTTGAAAGGGCTCGGCGAGCGCCGCGTCGACCAGCTTTCCGGCGGCCAGCGGCAGCGCGTGGCGCTGGCCCGCGCCATCGTCTTCGAGCCGCGCATCGTGCTGATGGACGAGCCGCTTTCGGCCCTGGACAAGAGCCTGCGCGAGCACATGCAGATCGAATTGCGCAATCTGCATCGCCGGCTGGGCATGACGACTGTCTACGTCACCCACGACCAGCGCGAGGCGATCACCATGTCGGATCGCATCGCCGTCATGAACGCCGGCTGCATCGAGCAGATCGACAGGCCGGAAGTGCTCTACGCCGCGCCCAAGACGCGCTTCGTCGCCGGCTTCATCGGCGATTCCAACTTCATCCCGGTCGAAAGCCGCAACGGCAGCGTCTGGTATGAGGACAGGAAGATCCGCATGACCTCTGCGGCGCCGGCCGCCGGCTGCCATCTGATGGTGGTGCGGCCGGAAAAGCTGCGCCTCGTCGCCGACGCTCAGCCGGCGGGCAGCGTCAACGTGATCCCGGCGACGGTCGGCGACGTCATCTACCAGGGCGACAGTTTCGCCTGCTATGCCACCCTGCGCGACGGGCGCCAGGTGACGCTGCGCGACTATTGCCGCTCCGACGTGCTGGCCAGGCTGCCAAGGCCCGGCGAGCCGGTCAATCTCGGTATTGATGCCGAGGATGTGGTGCTGGTGGCGGCGGACTGATGAGCATGCAATCCGCGATACTGCCCCATGCTGGCGCCCCGACGCTCAACGCCGATGCGTTGCATGCCGATGCGCGCCGCGAATCCTTCGGGCTGCTGGCGCTGCTGTCGCCCGGCCTGCTGCTCGTCTTCGCCGTCATCATCGTGCCGATCGGCTGGCTGTTCTGGCTGTCGCTGTTCGACGAGACCGGCTCGCTGAGCGCTTCGAACTACGCGCGCTTCTTCCAGCAGCCCTCCTACATCAAGACCTTCCTCACCACCTTCAAGGTTGCCTTCGCCGTCACCGGCGCCTGCGTCGTGCTCGGCTATCCGCTGGCCTACATGCTGTCGCAACTGCCGCGCCGCGCGGCCTCGATCTGCCTGATCCTGGTCATCCTGCCGTTCTGGACCTCGGTGCTGGTGCGCACCTATGCCTGGCTGGTCATCCTGCAGCGCAAGGGGTTGATCAACAGCTGGCTGATCGATCTCGGCGTCATTAGCCAGCCGCTGCCGCTCGCCAACAATTTCGCCGGCGTCATCATCGGCATGACCCACATCATGCTGCCGTTCCTGGTGCTGCCGCTCTACGCCTCGATGAAGACGATCGACATCGATTGCCTGCGCGCCGGCATGAATCTCGGCGCCAGCCCGGCCGCCACCTTCCGGCAGATATTCTTCCCGCTGTCGCTGCCCGGCCTCGCCTCCGGCGTGGTCATCGTCTTCGTGCTCTGCCTCGGATTTTTCGTCACGCCGGCATTGATGGGCGGCGGCAAGGTCATCATGTGGGCGATGCGCATCGAGCAGACCACCAGCCTCTATTCCAACTGGGGCGCGGGGGCCGCGCTCGGCGTCGTGCTGCTTGCCGTCACGCTCGCCCTGCTCGGCCTGTTCCAATGGCTGCTCGGCGCGCGCGCCACCGGCGTCTGGAGCTCGCGATGAGCATGGAAAATGCCCTGCCCATATCGCACCGGCAACGGCTCTGGCTCTATGCGCTCGGAGCGCTGGTCCTGCTGTTCCTGATCGCGCCGTCGGTCATCATCGTCATCATGTCCTTTTCCGGCTCGACGCTGCTGCAGTTCCCGCCCGAGCAATGGTCGCTGCGCTGGTACGAGAGCTATTTCGGTTCGGTCGAATGGCGCGATGCCACCATCGTCTCGGTGAAGGTCGCTGTAATGACGATGATCGTGGCGACGCCGCTCGGCACCGCTGCCGCCTATGCCATCAATGCCGGCACGCTTCGGCTGACCGGTGCCATCAATGCGCTGCTCACCGCCTCGCTGATCATCCCGGTCATCCTGATCGGCATCGGCACATTCTTCCTCTACGCCCGCATCGGCCTCAACAACACGCTGACCGGCCTCGTCATCGCTCATACCGTGCAGGCCCTGCCGCTGGTGGTGCTGACCGTTGTTTCCGGCCTGCGGTCCTACGACATGAACCAGGAGAAGGTGGCGCGCAGCCTCGGCGCCAACCGCTTCTCCGCCTTCCTTCAGGTGACGATGCCGCAGATCCGCTTCTCGATCGTGTCGGGCGCGCTGTTTGCCTTCATCACCTCCTTCGACGAGGTGGTGGTTTCGCTGTTCATCTCCGGCGGCGAAACCACGACGCTGACGCGCCGCATGTTCAATGCGCTACGCGACCAGATCGATCCGACCATTGCCGCCATTTCGACTTGCCTGATCGTGCTATCGATCGTCTTGTTGTCCGCCGCTCAGCTTTTCGGCCGCGGACGTTGAATGCAGGGATACCGTAACAGCATGCGTGATTTCCAGTTTCCCGGCCGCTCGCCGGTCCGCGCCACCGAAGCCATGGCCGCGACCTCGCATCCGCTCTCGACCCTCGCCGCGATCGAGATGCTGCGCTCCGGCGGCAATGCGATGGACGCCGCCGTCTGCGCCGCCGCCGTGCAGGCGGTGGTCGAGCCGCAGTCGACCGGCATCGGTGGCGATTGTTTCGTGCTTTATTGCCCTAAGGGCGAGGGGAATGTGCTCGCCTTCAACGGCTCGGGCAGGGCGCCGGCGGCGGCGACCGTCGACTGGTATCTGGAGAAGGGCTTCAGCGAATTGCCGAAGCAGGGCCCGCATGCGGTCACCATTCCGGGGGCCGTCGACGCCTGGTGCAGGCTGCTGGAGGATCATGGCCGAAAGGGCATCGCCGACGCGCTGGCGCCGGCGATCCACTATGCCGAAAACGGCTATGTCGTGCACGACCGCGTCGCCTTCGACTGGAAAGATCCCGAGACCGATCTGTCGGCCGACGAGGTCGCGGCGCGCATCTTCCTGCCCGGCGGCAAACCACCCAGGGCCGGCGACGTCCATCGCCAGCCGGAGCTCGCCGAAACGCTGCGCATCATCGCCAGGAAAGGCCGTGCCGGCTTCTACGAGGGTGCGGTGGCCGAGGACATCGTCGGTCGCTTGCGCCAGCTCGGCGGGCTGCACACGCTCGACGATTTCGCTTCGACCAAGGGCGACTACAAGGCCCCGGTCGGCATCTCCTACAAGGGCTACGGCATCCATCAGATGCCGCCGAACAATCAGGGCCTGACCGCGCTTTTGATGTTGAACGTGCTCTCCGGTTTTGAGCTTGGCGGGCTCGACCCCAATGGCGCCGAGCGCCTGCATCTGGAGATCGAGGCCGGGCGGCTCGCCTACCGCGACCGCGATACATTTCTCGGCGACCAGGATCATGTCGCCGTCCCGGTGAAAGAGCTTTTGTCCGCCGTCTATGCCGACCGGCTGCGCGCCGCCATCGATCGCGAACGCGCCATGACCGATTTGCCGCGCCTCGATCTGCCGGGCAGCGACACGGTCTACATCTCCGTCGTCGACCGTGACTTGAACGCGGTCAGCTTCATCAACTCGACCTACTATTCCTTCGGCAGCGGCGTCGTCGGCCCGAAGACCGGCGTCGTGCTGCAGAACAGAGGCACCAGCTTCCGGCTCGATCCGAAACATCCGAACGCGATAGCCCCCGGCAAGCGGCCGATGCACACCATCATGCCGGGCATGATGACGAAGGACGGCCGCGCGGTGATGCCGTTCGGCGTCATGGGCGGCGGCTACCAGCCTTTCGGCCATGTCCATCTTTTGACCAATATGATCGACTTCGGCATGGACCCGCAGCAGGCACTGGACGCGCCGCGCGTCTTCTACAATCACGACGTCGTCGAGGCGGAGCGAAACGTCCGCCCCGACACAGTTGAAGGCCTTCGCCGGCGCGGCCATCAGGTGGTGGAGCCGGATCACCCGCTGGGCGGCGGGCAGGCCGTGCTGATCGACTGGGAGAAGGGAACGCTGACCGGCGCTTCCGATCCGCGCAAGGATGGAATGGCGCTCGGATACTGATGCCGGCGGCTTCACGATTGTGTGCTGCCGCTCGGCTGGATTTTTGCAGGCTGGAAAGATAGTCGGTGACCATGACCAATACCGCTGACACTGTGGACCTTGCGCACCGCCTCGCCCCCGGCGCCGCTGACGCGCCGGCTGTTTCGGCCCCTGACAGGCCAACGCTCACCCATGGCGGGCTGCGCCGGCTGATCCGCGAGACGGTCGCGAAGCTGAATGCGCTCGGCCTCGGCCGTGGCGACCGCGTGGCCATCGTGCTGCCGAACGGACCGGAGATGGCGGCCGCCTTCCTCGCCGTAGCGGCGGCGGCCTCGACTGCTCCGCTCAATCCGGCCTACCGGGCCGACGAGCTCGATTTCTATCTCTCGGACATCGGCGCCAGGGCGATTCTGGTTGCCAGGGATGAGCACGGGCCGGCGGTCGAAGTCGCCGAGCGTCTCGGCATCCGCGTGCTGCGGTTGCTGCCGCCGGATGACGCGCCCGCCGGCAGCTTCGCCATCGAAGGCGATCCGGTCGGCCCGCCCGTCGCGTCGGGATTGGCAGCGGACGGCGACATCGCGCTGCTTCTCCACACTTCCGGCACCACCTCGCGCCCGAAGCTGGTGCCATTAAGCCATGCCAATCTTGCCGCCTCGGCCGCGCATATCGGCGCGACGCTCGGCCTGACCTCGGCCGATCGCTGCCTCAACATCATGCCGCTCTTCCACATTCACGGGCTGATCGCGGCTGTGCTGTCCTCGCTCGCCGCCGGTGGCAGCGTCTTCTGCACGCCGGGCTTCAATGCGCTACGCTTCTTCCACTGGCTGGGCGAGGCAAAGCCGAGCTGGTACACGGCGGTGCCGACCATGCATCAGGCGATCCTGCCGCGCGCCGCGCGCAATGCGGAAGCGCTTGCGGCGGCACCGCTGCGCTTCATCCGCTCGTCCTCCGCGTCCTTGCCGGCGCAGGTGATGGCCGAGCTGGAGGCGACCTTCGGCTGCCCGGTGATCGAATCCTACGGCATGACCGAGGCCGCGCATCAGATGGCGTCCAACCGCCTGCCGCCAGGCCAGCGCAAGCCGGGCAGCGTCGGCGCCGCGGCCGGACCGGACGTAGCTGTCATGGCGCCGGACGGACGGCTGCTTGACGCCGGCGAGACCGGCGAGATCGTCATTAGCGGCCCCAACGTCACCGCAGGCTACGAGAAGAATCCCGACGCCAACGCCAGCGCCTTCGCCCACGGCTGGTTCCATACCGGCGACCAGGGCGTGCTCGACGAGGATGGCTATCTGCGCGTCACCGGCCGGCTGAAGGAGATCATCAATCGCGGCGGCGAGAAGATCTCGCCGCTTGAGGTCGACGGCGTGCTGATGGACCATCCGGCGGTGGCGCAGGTCGTCACCTTCGCCATGCCGCACGACAAGCTCGGCGAAGAGGTCGCGGCCGCAGTCGTGCTGCGCGAAGGCCAGAGCGCCAGCGAGTCCGACATACGCGGCTTTGCGTCGACTCGGCTCGCCGATTTCAAGGTGCCGCGCAAGGTGCTGATCCTGGACGAGATCCCGAAGGGCGCGACGGGAAAATTGCAGCGCATCGGTCTCGCGGCAAAACTCGGGCTCGGCTGATGCGCGTCACCGTTTTCGGCGCCGGCGCCATCGGCGGCTATCTCGCCGCCAAGCTGGCAGCCGCTGGCACGGTCGATCTGTCGGTCGTGGCGCGCGGCGCGCATCTCGAGGCGATCAAGGCCGATGGCCTCAGGCTGATCGAGGGCGAGAGCGAGATTGCCGCGCCAGTGAGGGCGGCCGCCCGCGCGGAAGAGCTCGGCGTGCAGGACTATGTCGTGCTGGCGCTGAAGGCCCATTCGCTGGCGCCGGCGCTCGACCAGATCGCACCGCTGCTTGGACCGGAGACAGCGGTCGTCACCATGCAGAACGGCGTGCCCTGGTGGTACTTCTACAAGGCCGGCGGCGCGCTCGAAGGCACGCGCATCCAGGCGGTCGATCCCGGCGGCACGATCTGGCAGCGCATCGGCCCGCAGCGCGTCATCGGCTCCGTCGTCTATCCCGCCGCGGAGGTCGATGCCCCCGGCCTGATCCGCCATGTCGAGGGTACGCGGTTCTCGCTTGGCGAGCCGTCCGGCGAAAAGAGCGAGCGCGTAACCGCGCTGGCGCGCGAGATGGTCAAAGCCGGACTGCAGGCGCCGGTGCGCGAGGACATCCGCTCGGAGATCTGGATAAAACTCTGGGGCAATCTGTCCTTCAATCCGATCTCGGCGCTGACCGGTAGCACGCTCGCGGCCATCGTCGCCGACGAGGGAACGCGAACGCTTGCCCGCGCCATGATGCTGGAGGCGCAAGCGATCGGCGAAAGCCTCGGCGTCCGCTTTCCGATCCCCGTCGACAAGCGCATCAAGGGCGCCGGCGACGTCGGCGAGCACAAGACTTCGATGCTGCAGGATCTGGAGCGCGGCCGCCCCATGGAGATCGACGCGCTGGTGAGCGCGGTGCAGGAACTCGGCCGCCTGACCGGCAAGCCGACGCCGGCCATCGACAGCGTGCTGGCGCTGGTGCGGCGGCTGGCCATCGAGCGCGGCTGTTATGCCCCGTTGTAAGGACGACGCATTGGTCGCCATGCGAGCATTTCAAATCGCTGCAAGCTGGACCTGTCTCTCCTGACACGAATTGTCACCTGTGGGACAGGCCGGCGGTAGCAGCCGAGCAGTCGACCCCCTACCTGCGACTGGTCTGAACAGGAGGAAGTCATGACCACTGCTGAAATTGCCAAGGATTTCACGGAACTCCTCAAGCAGGGCGACAGCCACAGCGCTGCCGCGAGATACAATGCCGACGACATCGTCAGCTATGAGGCCATGGAAGGGCCGATGGCTGTTTGCAGCGGCAAGGAAGCCGTCAAGCAGAAGGGCGAGTGGTGGGAGGCGAACCATGAGGTTCACGGCGGCTCGGTCGACGGCCCCTATGTCAATGGCGACCAGTTCGCGCTGCGCTTCAAGTTCGACATAACGCCCAAATCCACCGGCGAGCGCGTCACCATGGATGAGGTTGGCCTCTATACGGTCAAGAACGGCAAGATCAGCGAAGAGCGTTTTTATTATTGAAGCGTGAAATTCCAGCAGCCTCCAGGGCTCGCATCGCGCACGGTTAAAGTCAGGCATGGCGGCTGGGATGACATGCTGGCCGCCATGTGATGTCTCAAATCGTCCTCGCATGGTCCGCATCGGCAACCGTGCCCCAGCCGTCAAGGAAGCTCGGCCTAAGTCGCTGGCAAAGCGGGCAGGGCGGGCCTAGCTTGTCGTCAGATTCGCGAACCCATCTGCCCGAGGTCTGTTTTGACGATCACCATGTACGGCATCACCAACTGCGACACGATCAAGAAGGCGCGCGTCTGGTTGGAGAGCCGCGACGTCGCCTACCGCTTCCACGACTACCGGGCCGAGGGCATCGAGGCGGAGAGGCTGAACGGCTGGGTCGGAAAGGTCGGCTGGGAAAAACTGCTCAACAAGGGGAGCACGACTTTTCGCGAACTGCCCGACGAGGAGAAGGGTACGCTCGACGAGAAGAAGGCGAAGAAGCTGATGCTGGCCAAGCCGACGATGATCAAGCGACCGGTGCTGGAGGTGGGCGACCGCATCCTGGTTGGGTTCAAGCCGGAGGTCTATGAGGAGGCGGTTGGCGGGAAGTAGGCTCGACTGCTTACGCTGCGTTCCTTCGCCCCCCTCTCTGTCCTGCCGGACATTTCCCCCTCAAGGGAGGAGATTGGCAGCTTTGGCACGTCGCTCATTCCTGCGACGTTGGCGATTTGGCGAAAGCCGGCGCGACAGCTGATCTCCCCCCTTGAGGGGGAGATGGCCGGCAGGCCAGAGAGGGGGGCGAAGGAACTCGACGTCTCAGCATTCATGCTTGGGCTCGCAAATACTCCGCCAGCGCCACCGCATTGTTGTGCGCCTCATCATGTGCGCCATAGAGCAGCGTCACCTTGCCTTTGCCGAGCAATGCGTGCAGCTGGGCCACCGCCTCGCCATTCCCATCCAGTTCCGCCGAATACCGCTTCCGAAACTCCGCCCAGCGTTCCGGCTGGTGCCCGAACCATTTGCGCAGTTCGTCGCTCGGCGCGATCTCCTTCAGCCATAGCGTCAGCGCGGCATCCTTCTTGGCGATGCCGCGCGGCCAGATGCGGTCGACCAGCACCCGCTGGCCGTCCGCTTTCGCCGGCGCCTCATAGACGCGCGTTACGGCAATATCGAAGGCCATCATACCTCCGGGTTCGGAAACCTCAGGCCCACTCGCCCTTACGCATCACCGGCACGCGGCTGCCGTCCTTGCCGAGGCCGTCAATGTCGATCTTGTCCGAGCCGATCATCCAGTCGATGTGAATAAAACTCTTGTTGCCGCCGCGCGCGGCGATCTCGTCCTGGCTGAGCGAGGCGCCGTCGACGAAGCACTTCGAATAGCACTGGCCGAGCGCGATGTGGCAGGCGGCGTTCTCGTCGAACAGCGTGTTGAAGAACAAGAGCCCGCTCTTCGAGATCGGCGAGGAATGCGGTACCAGCGCCACCTCGCCGAGGCGGCGCGCGCCTTCGTCGGTGTCGAGCACCTTTTTCAGCACGTCCTCGCCCTTGGAAGCCTTGGCCTCGACGATCCGGCCTTCCTCGAAGCGCACCGAGATCTCGTCGATCAGCGTGCCCTGGTAGGAGAGCGGCTTGGTCGAGGAGACGTGGCCGGAGACCCGCCTTGCATGCGGCGTGGTGAACACCTCCTCGGTCGGGATGTTCGGGTTGCAGGTGACGCCGTTCTTGGCCGTCGAGGCGCCGCCCATCCATTCATGGCCTTCGGCCAGCCCGACGGTCAGGTCGGTGCCCGGCCCGGTGAAATGCAGCGCATGGAAATTGTGCTCGTTCAACCATTTCGTGCGCTCGGCCAACGCGGCGTTGTGCGCCTTCCAATTGCCGATCGGATCCTCGACGTCGACGCGCGAGGCCGAGAAGATCGCATCGGCGAGCTTGGCCACCGCGACGTCGTCGGCATCGCCGGGGAACACCTGCTTGGCCCAGGCAAGGTCGGGATAGGCGACGATGTTCCAGTTGATGTCGAAGCCGGTGATCTTCTCCAGCGCCGGCTGGTAGGCCATCGAGTTCGCCTTGTTGGCGCGCGCCACCTTGGCCGGATCCTGCGCCGACAGGAGCGAGGGGTCCTCGCCGCGCACGGCAAGCCGCGCCGCATTGTTGGAGAAGGCCTTCGCCATGCCTTCATAGAGCCAGCCGGCGGCACGGTCGAAGCCGGCGTCCGCGCCGTAGCGGAAGCGCGCCAGGGTGATCTCGTCATCATTGAAGATCGGCGTCACCAGCCCCGCGCCGGCCTTGTAGGCGTGCTCGACGATGCGCCGCGTCAAGGGCAGGGCCGCGATCGACGACGTCACCACAAGGTCTTGTCCCGGCTGCAACTGCAGCCCGACCTTGATGGCGACTTCGGCCAGCCTGTCGAGCTTCACCGGGTCGATGGTTGCTGCAACGCTGCGCGAATGTGTGGTCATGATCCTGCCTGCCGTGATTGTGGGGTCTGGCCCATACATAGACCGGCAGGGCTAGCCTTTCCACAAGGATCGACTGGCTCAGGCGGCGCTGTCCAGCGACCGGAACTGCGCCATGGTCGCCGCGATTTCCTCGCGTATCCAAGCTTTGAAGTCGCGCACCTTGCGACTCTCGCTTTTTGTCGCCGAGGTCACCATCCAGTAGCCAAGCCCGCTCTCGGCGCGCACGCCGAACGGCGCGACCAGCCGGCCATCTGCCAGCGCGTCGGCGGTCAGCAACTGCCAGGCAAGCATGACGCCATGGCCGGCGATCGCCGATTCCAGGCACAGCATTGGATCGGTGAAGCGTGCCCCCTTGAGAAAGGTGACCGGCTCGACGCCGGCCGCCGCGAACCAGCTGTCCCAGCTGATCATCGACCGCTCGTCGGTGATGGCGCAGGTTTGCGCCAGGTCTTCGATGGCGCGCAGCTTGGCTGCGATCGACGGAGCGCAGACCGGGAACACCTCCTGCGCCAGAAGCAGTTCTGCTTGCACGCCTGGCCATTTGCCGACGCCCATCCGGATTCCGATATCGATGTCAGAATGATCGAGATCGGCGACCCGACCCGAGGCGTCGATGCGCAAGAGCACGTTCGGATGCCGGGCGAAATGCCGCGACAGCCTCGGCAGCAGCCATTTCGACGCGAAGGCCGGGGCCACCGAAACCACCAGCGTGCATTGGCTGGCCTCGTCGGCCAGCGCCACCGCCTGCGCCAGTTCGCGGAAGCCGGCGCCAAGCCTTGCCGTGAACACCGCGCCGAACTCCGTCGGAACAAGGCCGCCCGGCGTGCGTTCGAACAGCGCCTGGCCGAGCTGCTTTTCCGTGCGCTTGATCTGCTGGCTGACGGCGCTGGCCGAGACGTTGAGCTCGCCTGCCGCCGCCGCAAGCGAGCCCAGCCGGGCGACGGTTTCCACGGCACGCAGGCCGTTCAGATGGACGCGGTTCAGCATGGTCATGTAGATTTTCTAAAACGGCAATCGGGAAATCTCAATTGAAACCCGGCACGAAAAGGCTGATTTTTGGGGCTGAAGCCCGACCATTGGAGGCAATTCGATGAAGATTTTATCATTGCTCAAGGTCTTTTCCGCCGATGACGCACGGCGAAACCGCCATGATGGCGAGATTACCCGCTGGATCGTCGACCCGTTGTCGCATCCTGTATTCGACACCATGTCGGAGCGCGAACTGGGCGATGTCCCCTTCCGGCTGACGGCCCGGCGCACAGATCACGAGACGGCGCGCCCAGGCTGTCGGTAAGACAATCGAACTGTTTCCGGCTGGCGGGCACGCGCCCATCGGCATTCCGAACTGGCCCAACACAAGCGCATTGTCTTGCTGCTCGGCACACTTATTGTGCGCCGCGATGAAAACCGCCTCGCCATCGCCCTTGCGGCTTGCCTTGGCCGGCATGCTCGCCATGGCTGTCGCCATGGGCATCGGCCGTTTCGTCTACACGCCGATCCTGCCCGGCATGATGGAGGAACTGCATCTGTCGCCGGCCGATGCCGGCTGGATCGCCTCCGCCAACTATCTCGGCTATCTCGTCGGCGCCTTCGCCGCCGCCGGCGGCTGGGCGCATGGGCGCGAGCGCATCCTGATGTTTGCCGGCCTCGCCGCCAGCGCCTTGCTCGCCGCCCTGATGGGCCTCGGCGACACGATCGCGGTCTTTCTCGCCATCCGCTTTCTTGCCGGTCTCGCCAGCGCCTTCGTCATGGTCTTCATGGCCTCGATCGTCTTCAGCCATCTTGCCGTGGCCGGCCGTAGTGATCTGCAGGCGCTGCATTTCGGCGGCGTCGGGCTCGGCATC
Source organism: Mesorhizobium abyssinicae (assembly GCF_049887195.1). NCBI lineage: Bacteria > Pseudomonadati > Pseudomonadota > Alphaproteobacteria > Hyphomicrobiales > Phyllobacteriaceae > Mesorhizobium > Mesorhizobium abyssinicae. The sequence continues at coordinate 568,906 of NZ_JARAKC010000002.1, read as the reverse complement.
GCAGCTTCCTCGGCATTGATGTCAATTCTCGTCACCGGCCATGCCGGCTGGCCGGCGGGCTGGCTGTGGGCGGCGGCGATCTCCGCTTTGGGTCTCGTCGCGGTCGCCCTGCTTGCCGGCACCACATCGACCATCAACGGCGCCGAAGGCCGCGAGCCCGCACTGCCGAAGCACCGGTCGCTGCTCAAGATGATTGTCGCCTACGGCCTGTTCGGCTTCGGCTATGTGGTGACCGCGACCTTCCTCGTCGCCATCGTGCGCCAGGGCGGCGGCGGGCGCGTGTTCGAGGCCATGGTCTGGATGGTCACCGGCCTTGCCGGTGTTCCGTCCGTCTGGCTGTGGCAGAAGGTCGCCGAAAGGTTCGGTCTCTACCCAGCCTACGTACTCGCTTGCCTGATCGAGGTGGTCGGCGTCGCGGCAAGCGTCGTTGTCGGCGGCTATGTCGGGCCTCTGCTGGCCGGCGTTCTGCTGGGCGGCACGTTCATCGCCATCACCGCGCTCGGCCTGCAGGCGGCAAGGCAGCTTGCACCGCAAGCGCCGCGCCGCATCTTTGCGCTGATGACCGCCGCCTTCGGCCTTGGCCAGATCATCGGCCCGATCGCCGCCGGACTGCTCGCGCAAGCCTCCGGCAACTATGTCTCGGCCTCGATCATGGCGGCGGTCGTCCTGCTCGTCTCCGCCGTCGTCGCCTGGTCGGCTGCGCCAAAATCGCCATGATTTGTGGTCTTGCTCGGTGCCGGGCATTGGGCACGGGCATTTTCTTTCCACCTAATGTGTGACCTTATGCCCGCCGAGCAGCAATACCGCCGATCAGCGATTCGACCGAGGAACCCGCCACAGTGTTCGTATCCTTCTTCCCGCAGCCGAAGCTCTTCTTCACCTCGGCCGCCGTCTGGAGCCTTGCCGCGATCCTGTTCTGGTTCTTCGGTGGTGAGCAACTGGGCGCCTTGGTCGGCCTGCCGCCTGCAGCCGCCGGCGCGCCGCCGATCATCGGCATAGCCGTGCTGTGGTCGAAGCCGTTCCTGTGGTTCTATCTCTATTTCGTTTTCTGCGTGGCCGCCTTCTACGCGTTCTGGGCCTGGTATTCGCCGCATCCCTGGCAGAACTGGTCGATCCTGATGACGGCCGTCATCCTGTTCTTCATCTATTTCAACGTGCAGGTCAGCGTCGCCGTCAACGCCTGGTACGGTCCGTTCTTCGACTATGTGCAGGGCCTCATGTCGGGCACGGGAAAGTCGACCGACAGCGAGTTCTACCTCGGATTGGCCGACTTCTCGTGGCTGGCGCTGGTCGGCATGAATGTGCAGGTGGTCAACGCTTTCATCGTCAGTCACTGGATCTTCCGCTGGCGCACGGCGATGAACGACTATTTCGTGGCGAACTGGGGCCGGCTGCGGCATATCGAAGGTGCCTCGCAGCGTATCCAGGAAGACACCATGCGCTTCTCGCAGATCATGGAGGATCTGGGTTCCAGCTTCGTCCAGTCGATCATGACGCTGATCGCCTTCCTGCCGGTCATGATCCAGCTGCAGGCCCATATCACCGAGTTGCCGATTGTCGGAGCGGTCCCTCAGCCGCTGGTTGTCGCAGCGCTTGCCTGGTGTCTGTTCGGCACGATTTCGGTGATGGTTGCGGGCCTGAAGCTGCCGGGATTGCAGTTCCGCAACCAGCGCGTCGAGGCGGCCTATCGCAAGGAACTGGTCTACGGTGAGGATCATGCCGACAGGGCACAGCCGGCGACCACCGCCGAGCTCTTCGCCAATGTCCGTCAAAACTACTTCAGGCTCTATTTCCACTACATCTATTTCAATGTCGTCCGTTACACCTACCTGCAGGCCGACAACATCTTCTCGCTGCTGATCCTCGGCCCCTCGCTGGTGGCGCACAAGATCACCTTCGGCGCGCTGAACCAGATCTCGAACGCCTTCGGCAAGGTCACGGGATCGCTGCAGTTCCTGCTCACCTCATGGTCGACCATCGTCGAACTGCAGTCAGTGCATAAGCGCCTGCGCGCCTTCGAGGCGACGCTGCAGGGCGAGCCGCTGCCGGATATCGACCAGCGCTATCTGGCAAGGCAAAGCGCGGAGGATCCCGCCTGACAGTTCGGGCAGGGCGCGAGACGGCTCAGCCGCCGACCGTTGCCTGCCGCTCGCCCGCGCGCTGGCGCCCGACATAATCGCGAAAACTGATGCATTCGACCTGCCGCATGACGCAGACTTCGCCGGCAAAGCGCTCCAGCGCGTCCCAGTAGGCGCCGCCGTTCATCTGAGTGAAATGGAAGCCGAGCTCCAGCGGGATGCGCTTGCCCTGGTACTGCTTGTCGAAGGCGGCGCGGAAGGCGCGGTAGCTCCGCTCCGTGAACTCCGCCGCCATGCCCGGCTTCTCGAAGCCACCGGAATGGCGGACATAGAGATTGTAGTCCATCGCGATTACCGGCCTCGACTTCGGCCCTTCCGGAATCTGCGGCAGCGAAAAGCGCGTGATGCCGCCTCTCTCCGGCGGCAGGGCAGGGCCTTTCGAGACGCCGCTGGCGTCATACTCAAAGCCCGCCTGCGGCAGCGCCTCGTAAAGCGCCTTGTTCGCCGACAAGTACGGCGCGCGAAAACCGGTCACGGCATGTCGTGCTAAATCATGCCAGCTGGCCGGCTCCGGCGCGATGCCGTTGATCGAATAGGCGTTTTCCAGAATGTGCTTGAAGGCGGCGAATTCGGCGAGCCAGTCGGCCTTGCTCCAGTCCTTGCCGTCGAAATGGCCGCAGCCATGGCTGGCGATGTCATGGCCTTCCGAGGCGGCCAGGTTGATCTGCGCCAGCCGCTCCGCCACCTCCTGTTTCGAGGCGGCAAAGCCGATGTTCGATTTGCCGGCGCTCTTTCCCGGCCCCGTGTAGTCCTTGCGCGTTTCCGGCGACAGCAGGAAGACGCAGGAGACAAAATAGGTGAAATGCGCGCCGGTGCGTTCGGCCAAGGCGCGGCTGCGCCGCCATTGCGAGATTTCGCGGGCGCTGTCGAAGGAGATGATGACGATCTGCTTCGGCTTGGGCGGCGGCGCCGGCGGGTCGGCGAGCGCCGGGCCGGCGAGGGCGAGGGCGACAAGACTGGACGCAGCAACGGGGAATGGACGGGGCATCGGCAAGGGTCTGGGCATTGGGACGGTCGGCGACCGGCTAGCGGCGAAATGTGGCGTGGGTGCGGTCGGCGGGCGGGGCGCTCCTTGCGGGGTCCGATCCTCTATCCGCCGATTTTCCGGGCGGCCCCCTTCCATGCCGACAAAATTTCGCTAAAACGCGGGCTCAAGAAGCGCCCCGTGCGGGGCAGCAATGGTTTTGATTGATGTCCGACGACAGTTTTATCCGCGAAGTCAACGAAGAGATTCGTCGCGAACAGGCGCAGGCGCTGTGGGACCGTTTTGGTCCGGCGCTGCTTGGCCTTGCCATCCTGATCGTGCTCGGCACCGCCGCCGTCGTCGGCTACCGCTATTGGGACGAGAGCCGCGCCAACCGCTCGGGCGACGCTTTCTCGCAGGCGCTGAAGCTTGCCAACGACGGCAAGAGCGACGAGGCGCTCACCGCCCTCGATCAGCTCCAGAAGGACGGCTACGGCGCCTATCCGCTGCTCGCCCGCATGCGTGCCGCGACGGTCAAGGCCGACAAGGGCGACGTCGCCGCCGCCGTCAAGGATTTCGACGACGTCGCGGCCGACAACGCCATCCCGCAGGGCATCCGCGACATGGCGCGGCTGAGGGCAGCGCTGCTGCTCGTCGACAGCGGCTCCTTCGCAGACGTGTCCAGCCGTGTCGAGGCGCTCACCGCCGACACCAACACGCTGCGCCACACCGCGCGCGAGGCACTCGGCCTTGCCGCCTGGAAGGAAGGCAAGACGGCGGACGCGCTCAAACTGTTCGACCAGATCGCTTCGGATGACGGCGCCCCGCGCAATGCGCGCCAGCGGGCGACCTTGATGTCCGAACTGATCCGCGGGTCGGGCAACGCGTCGTGACCCCGGATGGGCTTCAAAGTCGCCATCATCGGCCGGCCTAACGTCGGCAAATCGACTCTTTTCAATCGGCTGGTCGGAAAGAAGCTGGCGCTCGTCGACGATACGCCGGGCGTCACCCGCGATCGCCGTGTCCACGCCGCCAAGCTCTACGATCTTTTCTTCGACGTCATCGACACCGCCGGCTTCGAGGACGCCGCCGCCTCGACGCTGCCCGGTCGCATGCGCCAGCAGACCGAGATCGCGATCCGCGAGGCGGACCTGATCTTCTTCACCATCGACGCCAAGTCCGGCCTGCTGCCCGACGACCGCACCTTTGCCGAGGTCGTGCGCAAGTCCGGCAAGCCGGTGGTACTGGTCGCCAACAAGGCGGAGGCGCGCGGTGCGCAAGGCGGCATGCTGGAGGCCTGGGAACTCGGCCTCGGCGAGCCGATCCCGGTCTCGGCCGAGCACGGCCAGGGCATGCCCGACCTGCGCGACGCGGTGATCGCGGCGCTCGGCGAGGAACGTGCCTTCGGCGAGGACGAGGAGGACGATGCGGAGATCGCCGCCAGCGAGGTGCTGATCGGCGAGGACATCACCGACCCCGATGCCGAGCCCGCCTATGACGACACCAAGCCGATGCGCATTGCCGTCGTCGGCCGCCCGAACGCCGGCAAGTCGACGCTGATCAACGCGCTGATCGGCGAGGAGCGCCTACTGACCGGACCGGAAGCCGGCATCACCCGCGATTCGATCTCGGTCGACTGGGACTGGCGCGGCCGCCGCATGAAGCTGTTCGACACCGCCGGCATGCGGCGCAAGGCCAAGGTCCAGGAGAAGCTCGAGAAGCTCTCGGTGCAGGACGGCCTGCGCGCCATCCGCTTCGCCGAGATCGTCATCATCGTGCTCGATGCCACCATCCCGTTCGAGAAGCAGGACCTGCAGATCGCCGACCTGATCGTCCGCGAAGGCCGCGCGCCGGTCATCGCCTTCAACAAGTGGGACCTGATCGACAATCCGCAGGAACTGCTGGCGGAACTGCGCGAAAAGACCGAGCGGCTCTTGCCGCAGGTGCGCGGCATCCAGGCGGTGACGGTGTCGGCCGAGACCGGGCGCGGCCTCGACAAATTGATGGATAGCGTCATCAAGACGCACAAGGTCTGGAACAGCCGCGTCTCGACTGGCAAGCTCAACCGCTGGCTGGAAGGCATCCTCGCGCATCACCCGCCGCCCGCCGTCGCCGGCCGCCGGCTGAAGATCAAATATGTCACCCAGGCCAAGACCCGCCCACCGGGCTTCGTCGTCTCCTGCTCGCGGCCGGACGCGATGCCGCAATCCTACGTCCGCTATCTCTCGAACAGCCTGCGCGAAGCCTTCGACATGCCCGGCGTGCCGATCCGCATGGCGCTGCGCACCTCGGACAACCCGTTTGCGGGCAGGGCGAAGAAGCGCTGAGGCTTTGGAGTCGGCAGCGCGTCCCTTCGGACGGGCGGAGCGAGGAGCGAAGCGACGCGGCGCAGCCCCGAGGATCCATGCCGTAATTTAGACGCGCTGCTACGGTGCAGAGTTCTACGCCGTTGCACACCTCGGTCGATGGAGCGGCGTGGATCCCAGGGTCTACGCTCCGCTTCGCGTCGCTGCGCCCTAGATGACGAAGCCGATAGGCTTCGGCCAAGAAGCTAAGCGACTTTCAGCAGGTTCTCTTTCGTCTCGGCGCTTTCGGGCAGCGCCTCCACTGCCGCCTGCAGCAGTATCTCCGCCAGCCGCGCCGCGACCGGGTCGAGCTCTGCGTCCTTCTGGTGCAGCACCAGCGCCATCTTCGGCAGGGCAGGGAGCCCGAGCGTCCCGGACGCCATCGCCCTGACGTTGGCGGGCAGGCCGATATCGGTGCGGATCGTCAGCCCGAGACCGGCCGCCACCGCCGCCCAGATGCCGCCGAGACTGGGACTGGAGAAGGCCATCCGCCAGGACAGGCCGGCGCGGTCGAGCGTTTCGGTCGCCACCGTGCGCAGCAGGCAGGGCGCCTCCAGCGCCACCAGCGGCAGGGCCTCGCCGCCGCGCGAGCCAAGCTCGATCGGCTTTGCCGGCCCGACCCAGCGCATCTGCACGTCGGCGACGTGCCGGCTGTAGGGCAGGCTCGCGCCATTGTGCCAGGCGAGCGCAATGTCGAGGCTGCCCTGGGTGATCCGCTCGGCAAGCTCGTGGCTGCGCGCGATCCGCGCCTCGATTCTGACCTTGGGATGGGCGCGCGCGAAGCGGCCGAGCACTTCCGGCAGCACCGCCTCGCCGAAATCCTCCTGCAGTCCGAGCCGCACCCAGCCTTCCAGCTCGACGTCGTGAATGGCGGCGGCCGCCTCGTCGTTGAGTTCGAGCAGCCGGCGTGCATAGCCGAGCATGGCCTCGCCGGCCTCGGTCAGCGCCAGCCCGCGCCCGGACTTGCGGAAGATCGGCGTCGCCGCCTGTTCTTCCAGCTTTTTCAGCTGTGCGCTGACGGCCGAGGTCGAGCGGCCGAGCCTCTCGGCCGCCTTGGCGAAGCTGCCCAGCTCCATGCCGGTGACGAAGGTCCTGAGAACGTCGAGGTCGAATGTAACGCGTCGCATGAGTATTGTCCCGAATTTCAGGATCGTTTGTCAAAAACTTCCTGATTTTATGGATGAAGCTATGGCGCTACATCATGCTCGTCAAGCCGGTCAGCCGGCCGCCACGGGAATGGAACCATGTCCGTCATCGTCACACGCACCGATTGTCCGCCGCCTGCCAAAGCCGTTTCCGGTACTGCCGGCCGAACCTTCGGACCCAACCATCGCTGGAAGGTGCTGGGCATCGGCGTCGCCGCCAATGCCGGGTTCTCGGCGACCTTCTCAGGCGTGCCGGCCACCGCGGTGGTGATGCGCCAGGGATATCAGCTCGACAATGCCTCGCTCGGCCTCGCGCTCGGGCTTCTTGGCCTCGGCGTCGCGCTCAGCGAACTGCCCTGGGGCGTGCTCACCGATCGCTGGGGCGACCGCCGCGTGCTGTTGACCGGGCTCGGCGCGACGGCGGCATGGCTGTTCGTCATGGCGATGCTCGTCGTGCCGACAAAGGGTGCCATCCCCGGCGCCAGTCTGCTCTCGGCAAGCCTGCTCGTCGCCGGCCTGCTCGGCGGCAGCGTCAACGGCTCCAGCGGCCGCGCCATCATGGGATGGTTCCGCGAGGGCGAGCGCGGTTTCGCCATGAGCATCAGGCAGACGGCGGTGCCGCTCGGCGGCGGCATCGGCGCGCTCGTCCTACCCTCGCTTGCCCTGGGCTTCGGCTTTGCCGCCGTCTTCGGCCTGCTGGCGGCCGTTTCCGCCCTCTCGGCCGTCCTTGCCTGGAGCTGGCTGCACGAACCGCCGGCGGAAGGAGGCGGTCATGTCGCCGCGACGGCCGGTCCGGCGCCGCTGCGCAATCTCGAGGTCTGGCGCATCTCGAGCGCCATCGGCCTGCTTTGCTTCCCGCAGGTGGCGGTGCTCACTTTCGCCTCGGTGTTCCTGCACGATTTCGTAGGGCTGGGGACATTGGCGACCAGCGCGAGCCTCGCCGCCGTGCAGACCGGCGCCATGGTCATGCGCGTCTGGAGCGGCCACTTCACCGACCGTCACGGCAACCGCCGTCCGTTCCTCAGGCTGTGCAGCGCGCTGAGCGCGCTGGCCTTCGCCGTGCTCTGGCTGCTGGTCGTCAGGGCCGCAGGCCGGCCGGCCCTCATGGCGGCGCTTCCCGTCATGCTGGTCGTCGCAGGCATCGCGGTCTCCGCCTGGCACGGCGTCGCCTACACCGAGCTTGCCACGCTTGCCGGCCCCGGCCATGTCGGCACCGCGCTCAGCCTCGCCAACAGCTTCGTCTTCGTCGGCTTCTGCCTGGTGCCAATCGCCATTCCCGGACTCCTGCACTTCTGGGCATGGCCCGGCGTCTGGCTGGCGGCGGCCGGCTGCGCGCTGATCGCCTGGCCGATCTTCCTGCGGCCAGCCTGATTCCGGGCGGCGGAGGCCGTCCCGATTCAGGCCAACATCAAAAAAACACGATCGACGGCGTTAACGCCCCATCAAGGTTAATGCATCATTTTGGCTCTCCAGAGGGTCAGTTGCGTTTCTGGAGAGTTCCGTGCATCGACGTGTCTTGAAGCGGCTGGTCGCCGCCGCCGGTGAGAGAAAACGTTCCTTCCTGTCTCCGTTCGTTATTGGCCTTGGCATCTGGGTCGGCTTTCCGTCGGTCGTCGCCTATCAGGACATGACCAGCCTCGTTTCCGGCCTTGAGACGTCGAACGCCCGCTGGAACGCCTATGTCGAAAAGTCCGTCGCGGGCTCGGTCCACAACGCCGAGATGCCGTTCGTCGATTCCACCTCCACCGGCTCGATCTCCGGCTCCGGCGTGCAACTGCCGGGCGTCGGCACGGTCGCCTTTCGCGGCAAGGGCAATGTGGCGGGCACGACGCCGGACGAGGACCGCATCGTGCGCGCCGACAAGAAGGGCCGCATCGTCCAGGTCTCGCCGGTGGCGCCACCAAAGGCCTTCAACGCCGGCTCAATCTTCGAACGCACATCCTCGCTGCTTCGCCCGAGCATGGACAGCGGCCTGAAGCTCGCCTTCGCCAAGCCCGGCATCAAGGGCAAGGAGATCCAGATCGCCCAGGCGTTCCACATCCGCGAGGACAAGAAGCCGGATTCCGGCGTGCCGGCCATGCTGGCGGCGCTCGTCAACAACGACAAGCCGGACGTGCTGGCCACCGCCTATGCCCAGGCCGAGCCCGACTATGCCAAGGCCTCGCCGTTCGAGGCGCTGCTGCAGGACGAGGAGCCGAACAGCGGCCGCTTCATCCCGCCGATGGCCAAGGGCGATCACTGGTGGATCCAGAACCCGCTGCCGGCCAGCGTCTTCTCCAAGCCGGAGCAGGCGTGCCTTGCCAACGGCATCTATTTCGAGGCGCGCAGCGAATCCGTGCGCGGCCAGGCCGCCGTCGCCCAGGTGATCCTCAACCGCGTGCGCAACCCGGCCTATCCGAAGTCGATCTGCGGCGTCGTCTACCAGAACGACAACTGGCTGAACCGCTGCCAGTTCTCCTTCGCCTGCGACGGCCGCAAGAAGCGCGTCACCGATCCCGCCGCCTACAAGACCGCGCAGGACGTCGCCATGGCGGTGACAGCCGGCAAGATCTTCATTCCGGAAGTCGGCTCGTCGACCCACTACTATGCCAATTACGTGCATCCGGGCTGGGCGCGCACGATGAAGCGAATGACCAAGATCGGCCTGCATATCTTCTACCGCACCTATGGTGGCGGCTGGAGCTGAGGCTGTTTCGCCGGGATCGTCCGGGTGGTCCGGATGGCTCCGAACGCCGGCAGCCGGGGAGCCTTGGTTGCAAGGATTCGCCGGGCGCTTGCCCCGAACCGCGACGGGCACGATGTCGCACCTCTTTAAGCTGTTGATTTCAAAATAAAAAATACATGGGTTTGAAGTTCGGCCCGTGGCTTGACGGGCGCGGACCCTCTAACTATGTTGCCGGCGACTTTAGAAGCGGACGGACGCTAGCGGTCTGACCGGGCAGGGGGGTTGCGATGGCCGACACGAACGGGCCAGACGGAACCGGAGAAACCGGCCGCGGCAAGCAGCGCGAAGCCGACATCCGCGACGACGATCTTGAGCGCCGCCGGCGTGATCTTGAAGCATCGCTTGCGACAAGGCGGCCGGACCGGCTCGAGGGGAAAGACGACGCGAAAGCAGTGACCGGATACGGTCAGGCACTCAAGCTGTCCAGCGAGTTCATCGCAGGCATAGTGGTCGGTGTCGCGATCGGCTGGATCATCGACCGGCTGGCGGGAATATCGCCATGGGGTCTGATCGTCGGCCTGCTGCTGGGATTTGGCGCCGGCGTCCTCAATGTCCTGCGTTCGGCGGGGCTGGTGGCGCAATTCGGACAGGGCGGCAAGCCGCGCGATCCGGAGGAATGAAGTGGCGCCGTCATGGCGCTGGGTAAGACACTGAAGCCGCGTGCGGCTTTGACGGGGATGTAAATGGCTGCTGACAAGGTCGATCCGATCCACCAGTTCCATATCGTCAAGCTGATTCCGATCAACATCGGCGGCTACGACCTGTCCTTCACCAATTCCGCCTTGTTCATGGTCGCGACGGTCGCCGTCGCATCGGCCTTCCTCTACCTCACCACTGCCAGCCGCAGCCTGGTTCCGGGCCGCCTGCAGTCGGTCTCGGAAATGGCCTACGAGTTCGTTTCCAACATGCTGCGGGATTCGGCCGGAACGCAGGGACTGAAGTTCTTCCCCTTCGTCTTTTCGCTGTTCATGTTCGTGCTGGTCGCCAACCTGCTCGGCCTGTTCCCCTATTTCTTCACCGTCACCAGCCACATCATCGTCACCTTCGGCCTCGCCGCGCTGGTCATCGGAACCGTCGTCGTCTACGGCTTCGGCAAGCATGGCCTCGGCTTCCTCAAGCTGTTCGTGCCGCATGGCGTGCCGGTCTTCCTGCTGCCGCTGGTGGTGCTGATCGAGGTGATCTCCTTCGTGTCGCGCCCCGTCAGCCTCTCGGTTCGTCTGTTCGCCAACATGCTGGCCGGCCACATCACGCTGAAAGTGTTCTCCGGCTTCGTCGTCAGCCTGAGCGCGCTGGGCGCCGTCGGCATCGCCGGCTCGGTGCTGCCGCTTGCCATGGCCGTCGCGCTGACGGCGTTGGAACTGCTGGTCGCCTTCCTGCAGGCCTACGTGTTTGCCGTGCTCACCTGCATGTATCTGAACGACGCCCTGCATCCCGGGCACTGATTACAAGTTTCCGGCATTCGTCGCCGGATGGAATTGCAACGGAATTACAGATCCAAAGGAGTTTGAAATGGACGCAGAAGCAGCAAAGTACATCGGCGCCGGCATCGCTTGCCTGGGCATGGGTGGCGCGGGCATCGGCCTCGGCAACATCTTCGGCAGCTACCTGGCGGGCGCGCTGCGCAACCCGTCGGCTGCTGATGGCCAGTTCGGCCGCCTGATCTTCGGCTTCGCCGTGACCGAAGCTCTGGGCATCTTCTCCCTTCTCATCGCGCTTCTGGCCCTGTTCGGCTGAGCACTGGGAAGATTGGACAGGCAGGCCGCGATCAGCGGCTGGCCTGATATCAGGGGATAGTCCATGTTCGTGACATCTGCCTTTGCAGAAGAGTCAGCGCCGGCCGCCGAAGGCGCCGCCGGTGCGGGAGCCGAAACGCATGCCGGCACCGAGGTGCCCGGCGAGGCGCACGGCACGTTCCCGCCATTCGATCCGGCGACGTTCCCGTCGCAGTTGCTGTGGCTGGCGATCACCTTCGGGCTGTTCTACCTGTTCCTGAAGCGGGTGGTGATGCCGCGCCTTGGTGGCATCATCGACGTCCGCAACGACCGCATCACGCAGGACCTCGACCATGCCGCCCGGCTGAAGGGCGAGGCTGACGCCGCCGTTGCTGCTTACGAGCAGGAACTGGCCGAAGCCAAGTCGAGAGCCAATGCGATCGGCCAGCAGGCCGGCGATGCCGCCAAGGCCGAGGCCGAGGCCGTCCGCAAGAAGGTCGAGGCGGAGCTCGACAAGAAGCTCGGCGCGGCCGAGGCCAGCATCGCGTCGATCAAGGCTAACGCCATGAAGGAAGTCGGCACCATCGCCGAGGACACCGCTTCGGCCATCGTCGAGGCGCTTGTCGGCGGCAAGGCCAGCAAGGCCGAGATCGCGGCCGCGGTCAAATCCGTGGCCCGGTGAGGAGCGCATCATGGACGCTACATCTCTCGCAACGCTCTGGGCCACGATCGCCCTGATCATCTTCCTCGGCGTTGCCGTCTACATCAAGGTGCCCGGCCTGATCGCCAAGGGCCTGGACGCCCGCGCCGCCAAGATCAGCAACGAGCTTGAAGAAGCCCGCCGGCTGCGCGAAGAGGCCCAGCAGCTGCTCGGCCAGTACCAGAAGAAGCGCAAGGAAGCCGAGCAGGAGGCCGCCGACATCGTCGCCGCCGCCAAGCGCGAGGCCGAACTGCTCGCCGCCGAGGCGCACAAGAAGACCGAGGACTACGTGACGCGCCGCACCGCGCTCGCCGAGCAGAAGATCGGCCAGGCCGAGCGCGAGGCAGTTGCGGAAGTGCGTGCCAGCGCCGTCGACGTCGCCGTCGAGGCCGCCCGCGCGCTGCTTGCCGCCAAGGTCGACGCCAAGGCCGGCGCGGACTTCTTCAAGTCGGCGCTGCAGGAAGTGAAGGCCAAGCTGAACTAGGCTGGTATGTCCTATCTAGCATGAAGCCGCCTGGGGCAATCCGGCGGCTTTTTGTTTGAGCGGAGATAATCTCCCCCCTTGAGGGGGAGATGTCGCCAAAGGCGACAGAGGGGGTCGGTTCGACTGGGCGCGACGTTCTTGCGGACGACAGATGGCGTTGGAGCTTCACGCGAAGCGACCCCCTCTGCCTGCCGGCCATCTCCCCCTCAAGGGGGGAGATTACGCGCACCTTCGCCGCCGCTCACTCCAGTCCTACAAAGCTCTCTTCTTCCACCACCTCGACGCCGCCCAAGCGAAACGGCGCGAATGACGCCCGGTGCAACCTTGCCACCGGGCCGTGCGCTTCGATCGCGGTGCGGTGGCGGGCCGTTGCATAGCCCATATGCACCTCGAAGCCGTAGCGCTCGTGGTGACCGCCGCAGCCGCACATCATGCGGTCGCGCATCACCTTGGCGACGATCGAGGCGGCGGCGATCGACTGCGAGCGCTGGTCGCCCTTGATCAGCGCGCGTCCTTCGCAAGCAAGACCGGGCGGCACGTCGCGGCCGTCGGCCAGCGCCAGCTTCGGCCGCAGCGACAGGCCGGCGACGGCACGGCGCATCGCTTCGAGGCTGGCTTTCAATATGTTGCTGCCATCGATGCCTTCGGCGCTGATCGAGGCCATCGACACGCCGAGCGCCGAGCCCAGAATCCTGGCGAACAGCGCTTCACGCTGCAGATGGGTGAGGCGCTTGGAATCGTCGAGCCCCTCGGGAATGTTGGCGGGGTTGAGCACCACCGCCGCCGCGACGACCGGACCGGCGAGCGGTCCGCGCCCGGCCTCGTCCATTCCCGCCACCGGCCACAATCCGTCGGCCATCGCCTTCGTCTCGATGGAGAAATCGGGTTTCTCGACGATTTCGAAGAGAAGCGGAGAATCGGAACGCGCGCGAGCCATGGTGCGGCGAGGTTCGCATCGGCTCCGATTCTCCGCAAGTCCCTCCGGGTCGGGTGGGGCGCGGACCGGGAGGGCACCGTCTCAAGGCCGGGGGACAGGCCGGACGGGATTCTTCTCGCGCCAGCCGGCGAGGGCCGGCGCGAGACCTTCAAAGCAGCATCAACTGCTCGGTGGCGTTGGCTGCGGCGACGAACTGGTCGGTCCTGAGCTGCCGCCGCTCGGCGTTGAGCCCGAGCCGCTTGGCGGTGATCTCGAAACGGCGGCCGATCTGCCAGGCATAGGGTCCGGCGCCCTTCATGCGCTTGCCCCATTCCGAATCGTAGTCCTTGCCGTCGCGCATCGAACGGATCAGCGACATCACGTGCCGGTAGCGGTCCGGATAATGGCGCAGCAGCCAGTCCTTGAAGATCGGCGCCACCTCCAGCGGCAGCCGCAGCACGACATAGCCTGCTTCGCGCGCGCCGGCGGCGCGTGCCGAATCGAGGATGCGCTCCATCTCCGGATCGGTCAGGCCGGGGATGATCGGCGCGACCATGACGGAGGCCGGAATGCCGGCGTCGGAGAGCTGCCGGATCGCCTCCAGCCGCTTGGTCGGCGTCGACGCGCGCGGTTCCATGGTTCTCGCCAGCATGCGGTCGAGCGTCGTCACCGACAGCGCCACCTTGGCAAGTCCGCGTTCGGCCATGCGCGACAGGATGTCGATGTCGCGCGTCACCAGCGCCGACTTGGTGACGATGCCGACCGGATGGCCGCGCGCCTCCAGCACTTCGAGGATCTCGCGCATGATCCGGTACTGCTTCTCGATCGGCTGGTAGGGATCGGTGTTGGTGCCGATGGCGATGGTGCGCGGCTGGTAGCCGGGCTTCGACAGTTCCTTGTCGAGCATGCGCGCCGCATCAGGCTTGGCGAACAGCTTCGATTCGAAATCGAGTCCCGGCGACAGGCCCATGAAGGAATGCGTCGGCCTGGCGAAGCAGTAGACGCAGCCATGCTCGCAGCCGCGATAGGGGTTGATCGAGCGATCGAACGAGATGTCGGGCGACTCGTTGCGCGTGATGATGGTGCGCGGCCTCTCGACCTGCACCTCGGTCTTGAATGGCGGCAGTTCCTCCAGCGAATTCCAGCCATCGTCGAACACATGCCGGCTGACCGGCTCGAAGCGGCCGGACGGATTGATGCCGGCGGAACGGCCGCGATTGCGGTCGGGCCGCACGCGCATGCCGCTCTGCTCGATCATCGCATTCGCCATCTCGGCTCTCCCGGCTCCGAAGGCTGCAATGTCGGCACGCACGATCTGTTCCATTTTCGCCCTCTCCCAAGGACTGTCCGCAGGCTGTCGAATCGCTCTGTTCATGAAACTATTCCTATTTTCTTGATGAGAACAAAGCAAGAACTTTTTGTGCCGTGATGCAAAAACTGGCGCATGGCGCGGCTTTCCGCTATTCGGCTGGCAATGCTCAGCGTTCTCATCGAAACCCTGAATGACGAAGAGGGCCTTGCCCGCACGCTCGCCTCGCTGATCGGCGGCGCGGTCGAAGGCGTGGTGCGCGACGTCGTCGTCTGTGACACCGGCTCGACCGACCAGACGCACCGCGTTGCCGATCATGCCGGCTGCCACTATGTCGCAGGCGGCATCGCCGCCGGTATCCGGCAGGCAAAGGGCGACTGGCTGCTGTTGCTGGAGCCCGGCGCGCGGCTGGCGGACGGCTGGATCGACGAGGTCGTGGCCCACACGGCGAGGGCCACCATGCCGGCGCGTTTTTCGCGCGCGCGCGGCAGCCGCGCGCCGTTCCTGGCCAGGGTCTTTTCCGGCAACCGAGCGCTGGCCGAGGGGCTGGTCATCAGCAAGCGCCAGGCCACGGCGCTCGCGAAAAGCGCCCGCAGCGCCGAAGCTATCGCGCGCGGCCTGGCAACGAAAAGACTCGACGCGGAGATCTGGGTCGCGCCGCCGAAGTGATTCTTCCCGCGTTTTTGGGGGAGAAGGGGCGCCGACAAGAACCTTGCCTCGCTCGGCAAGTACCATTTCGATCTCGACGACTGGCGGATGCTGAAATTCTTCTTCTACCTGAAGCCCTGCGATGCCGGCACCGGCCCGCATGTCTATGTGCGCGGCAGCCACAAACGCCGCAGCCTAAAGCACCAACTTACGCTGCTTGTCGAGCATCCGGCGGATGAGGTGCTGAAGTTCTACGGCGACGACAGCCCGGTCACGCTCACGGGTGAAGCAGGGCTCGGCTTCGTCGAGGATCCGTTCGGCTTCGACATGGGCACGGTGCCTTCGCGCACGCCGCGGCTGATGATGGAAGTCGGCTTCGGCGTCTCGCGCCCCTCGCGCCGGCGCTTCCACGGCGAGCCGGTCATCCGCTGAAGCGGCGACGCCGTCAGGCGATCACCCGGCCTTGCCGCGTTTCAGGTGTTCGTCCAGGCGCGGCATGATCTCGACGAAGTTGCAGGGCATGTGACGGTAGTCGAGCTGCGCCTTGATGATGCCGTCCCAGGCGTCCTTGCAGGCGCCGGGCGAGCCGGGCAGCACGAAGACGAAGGTGGCGTTGACGACGCCGCCGGTCGCCCGGCTCTGGATCGTCGAGGTGCCGATCTTGTCGTACGAGATGCGGTGGAACACTTCGGAAAAGCCGTCCATGCGCTTTTCGAAGATCGGCTCCAGCGCTTCCGGCGTCACGTCGCGGCCGGTGAAGCCGGTGCCGCCCGTGGTGATGACGACATCGACGCCTTCGTCCTTCGACCAGCCGAGCACCTTGTCGCGGATATTCTCCCGGTCGTCGGTGACGATGTCGCGCGCGGCGAGGATGTGGCCGGCCTCCGCGATGCGGTCGGCCAGCGTCTGCCCGGATTTGTCGTCGGCGAGGCTGCGCGTGTCCGAAACCGTCAGCACCGCGATGCGCACGGGGATGAAGGGGCGGCTCTCGTCAATCCTGGCCATGGGCGTCGGCCTCCATGCTTCGCGTCGCGGCGACGAACCAGTCGGGATGGCGGCGCCTTATATCGAGCGCCGCGCGCTTGGCGACATTGCCGGTCTCGAACAGGCCGAAGCAGGTGGCGCCGGAACCCGACATGCGGGCAAAGCCGGCGTCGGCCTTCCTCAGCGCCTTGAGCGCTTCGCCGATCGCCGGCTGGATGGCGCGGGCGGCGGGCTCGAGGTCGTTGCGCGTCGCCTCCAGCCAGTTGCGGATGGTATGGAAATCGAGCTTGCCGGGCAGCGGCGGCAGCGCCTCGTTATCGCGGCTGGCCAGCGCCTTGAAAACCTCCGGCGTGCAAACCGCGATGCCCGGATTGACCAGCACCAGGGCGAGCGCGGGAAAGCCTTCGACCGCGGAAATCTCGTCGCCGACGCCGCGCGCGATCAGCGGCCTTGCCGCCAGGCACATCGGCACATCTGCTCCAAGCGACAGGCCGATCCGCGCCAGCTCGGCGTCGTCGATGTCGAGCCGCCATGTCTGGACCAGCCCGCGCAGCACGGCGGCGGCATCGCTGGAGCCGCCGCCGACGCCGGAGGCGACCGGCAGGTTCTTTTCCAGATTGATGGCAACAGGCGGCGTGGCATGCGATCCCGCTTCGCGGCGCAATGCCTCGCGCGCCTTCACCACCAGATTGCTGTCGTCCGCTGGAACCGCAGGGGCGTATTTGCCTGAGATGGATAACCGGTCGGTCTCGGCCGGCTCGATCTCGACCCGGTCGCCGAAGCGGGTGAAGACGGCGAGGCTTTCGAGCAGATGATAGCCGTCGGCGCGCCTGCCGGTGACATGCAGCGCAAGGTTGATCTTGGCAGGGGCAAGCCACGTGCCGGCTTGCGTCCCGGCATCCAACGCTTCGGTTGCTGACGAGATGGCGTTCAGTCCTTGGCCAGCCGGTATTCGCCGGTCTTCGGGTCCTTGACCAGCGTCCCCATGGTGCCGTTTGCCGCCTGTTTCTCGGTACGCCGGATCTTGGCCGTCACGCGCTCGGCTTCGCGGATGAATGCGCGATAGCCGAAATAGGCGGCGGCGCCGATAACGACGAAGAAAATGATCTGCGGCATCCCAAAACTCCTCCCTCGAATAGGCGGCGAATGCGGCCGGTCGGGTCGGTCAAGCGGGTATGCTAGACGCTTTCACCGCTTTTTCAAAGCCCGAAGCGCGCCCACAGCGCGCGCTCTTCCGCCGCATCGACGACGCCGCTGGCTGCGGCGGCCGCGATGTCGGGCGCCGAAAAGCGCGAGCCGAACAGGCCGAAGCGGCCGAACAGGCCGCGCGGCGCGGTGATCAGCTTCAGCTGGGTCTTCGCCCCGAAGCGGGTCTTCAGAACGCCCCGCATGTCGCCCAGCGCGTCGACGAGGCCGAGCTCGAGACCCTTCTTGGCGGTCCAGAACAGGCCGGTGAACAGGTCAGGATCGTCCTTCAGCCTGGTGCCGCGCCGCTCCTTGACGAGGTCGATGAAGGTCTCATGCACTTCAAGCTGCAGCGCCTTCAGCCGCTCGACATCTTCCTTCTTCTCCGGCTTGAACGGGTCGAGCACCGCCTTGTTCTGGCCGGCGGTGTGGACACGCCGCTCGATGCCGATCTTTTTCATCAGCTCGGGAAAACCGAACGAGGCGGAGACGACGCCGATCGAGCCGACGATCGAGGACGGATCGGCGAAGATCTCGTCGCCGGCGACCGCGATCATGTAACCGCCGGAGGCCGCCACGTCCTCGACGAACACCAGCACCTTCTTGTTCTTCTCCAGCGCGAGGTCGCGGATGCGCTTGAAGATCAGCCGCGACTGCACCGGCGAGCCGCCCGGCGAATTGATGGAGATGGCGACGACGGGCGCATCGAAGGAGAACGCCTTCTCGATGAGGCCGGCGGTGGACGCCAGCGACAGGCTCGGCCGGAACTGGCCGCCGCCGGCCATGATCGTGCCGTGCAGCCGGATGACCGGAACCACGACGACGGTGGAGCGCCAGGACTTCGGCAGCAGGCGGTTCAAGAGGCGTTTCACGAGGTCGGGGTCTCCGGTCACTGAAAAAGAAGCAAGATGAGGCCTCATCCTGCTGTGGGCATGTAGGAGTTCGCCGGCCAACGGCAATGCCGCATGGCCGGCCGATGATCAATCGCCGAACAGCGACGCCAGTCCGTTGTTGATCATCTCGGTCCGCTCGGCTGGCCCGTTGCCTGTCTCGGCGTGCAACATCAGCGGCGGGCGGATCGACAGTTTTCCGCGCGCGCCGAGCGTCGCCCTGACGACGATCCGGATTGCCGCCGCCTCGGGACGGGGGTGGACGGCGAGCATCTCGGTATCGCCGAAGCGGCCCTCGATCGCATCGAGCAGGGCGCCGAGCTGCTCGGGCCTGGCGATGACGGCGAGCCCGCCGCGTGGCTTCGCCACCGCGGCGGCGCTTCTGATCCAGCCTTCGAACAGCCCGTCCTCCATCACATGCGCCTGCTTGCGCAACTGATCCGGCGTGGCGCGGTCCTCAGCGGCGTTGAAGGGCGGGTTCATGATGACGAAGTCGAAACTGTTGTCGGCAAGGCCGGCCTCGCCGCGCGCCTTGCCCGTCAGGGTGACGTCGGCCGTCAGCACCGAGGCGCGGTCGCCGAGATGCGCGTTGCCGGGATGGGCGAGCGTGGCATGCGCGAATCCGGCCATTTCCGGCGAGCGTTCGACCAGAACGACCCGCGCCGCCGGACAGCGCGACAGCACTGCGAGCCCCGCGGCGCCCGCGCCGGCGCCGAAATCGGCCAGCCGTCCGCCAAAGGGCGAGGGCACGGCGGCGGCCAGCATCATGGCGTCCATGCCGGCGCGGTGGCCGGCGGCCCGAGGCTGCACCAGCCAGAAACGCCCGCGATGGAAGGCATCGACCGTATGGGCCGGTGTGTCCGGGACAAGGGCTGCGGGCGACGCGGACGTCATTTCCGGCGGATCTCGTTGGCGATGCCGGCATCGGTCAATATGCGCCGCGCCGCGTCCGCCTTGTCGGCGTCGACCATGACGCGCCGCGGCAGGATGCCGATCGAGCCGTCGAGCACGCTCATGTTCTCATCGGCGACGAAACAGGCAATGCCGGCATCGCGCATCAGCGATTCGACGAAGGAGATGATCACGGCATCGTTGGTACGGATGAGCTCTATCATGGAATGAAAATCGCAGGTTGCGCCGTTCCTGTAAACGTGGGCGTTCACGCCGCCGGCCGCAACCGCGCCAATTCGCCTCTTGCCGTGCCGGTGGATGCCGCCCTAGAGTCTGCTTCGGGACTAGGTGCCGTCGTGCGCTTGGAATAGACGGGAGTGTCTGTGGTGGGTGTCGTTCTCAACATCGAAAACGGGAAGCGGGAACCCGCCTCCATCAAGGATCTGATCGATCTGACGGCCGCCGACATGGGCCGCGTCAACAAGCTGATCCTGTCCAAGGCCGGCTCCGACGTCGAGATGATCCCCGAGGTCGCCAACCATCTGATCTCGTCCGGCGGCAAGCGATTGCGGCCGATGCTGACGCTCGCCGCCGCCCAGATGTTCGGCTATTCCGGCGACGGTCATGTCAAGCTCGCCACTTCGGTCGAGTTCATGCACACCGCGACGCTGCTGCACGACGATGTCGTCGACGAGAGCGGCATGCGCCGCGGCAAAAAGACGGCGCGCATGATCTGGGGCAACCAGGCCAGCGTGCTGGTCGGCGACTTCCTGCTGGGCCAGGCCTTCCGCATGATGGTCGATGTCGGCTCGCTGGAAGCCCTCGACATCCTGTCCAGCGCCGCTTCCATCATCGCCGAGGGCGAGGTGATGCAGCTCGCCGCCGCCAAGAACCTGGAGACCACCGAGGACGAACATTTCGCCGTCATCAAGGCCAAGACCGCGGCGCTGTTCTCGGCCGCCGCCGAGGTCGGCCCGGTCATCGCCCAGGCAACCCGCAACGACCGCGCCGCGCTGCGCTCCTACGGCATGAATCTCGGCCTTGCCTTCCAGCTCATCGACGACGCGCTCGACTATGGCGGCTCCAGCAAGGACCTCGGCAAGAATGTCGGCGACGATTTCCGCGAGGGCAAGGTGACGCTGCCGGTGATCCTCGCCTACAGGCGCGGCACCAAGGCCGAGCGCACCTTCTGGAAGCGCGCCATCGAGGACAATGTCACCGACGACGCCGGGCTCGAAAAGGCCATCGGCCTGATGACCCGCCACGGGGCGATTGCCGACACGATCGGCCGCGCCCGTCATTTCGGCGAGATCGCCAGGGATGCGCTGGCGCCGCTGGAGGCGACGCCGCAGAAATCGGCGCTGATCGACGTCATCGATTTCTGCATCGCCAGGGTGAACTGACAAGCCGCCGGCCGCAGGGCGCCGGAGCCCTCGCGCATCCCCCGAGAAGCTGCCAGAGCCCGCGAATGGGCCGGGCTGTGCAGCGAGGTCGCCGCGAGCATCGTGGCGTCAGGGCATAGATCATGATGTCAGGGTGTAGTTGGCCGCGCGATCTGCTATTATCGTCGGCGGCCATTGTTCGTTAATCGGGTGACCCGATTGTGAATTCGGCCCGGATTGAAGCCTGACCCCAAAAAGGCCATGCTTTGTCGGGAAAAGACCGAGTCTGTGGCGGTCCCATCGACTTGGGGATTGCGTCTGGCTGAAAGGGATACGATGCGGCAAGGACGTGCGCGCTGGCTCGCGGGGCTGGCAATTGTGACGGGCATGGCGATCTCGGCTCTGCCGGCCTACGCCAAGCAAACCACCGAGCCGGTCAAGATCACCTCCTTCTCCGGCGCCTATCTTGCCGCGCGCATTGCAGAAGGCGACAACGATCTCGACAGCGCCATCGCCTATTACAAGCAGGCGCTCGCCTTTGCGCCCGGCGACACGGCGCTGCAGCAGAGCCTGATGCTGTCGCTGATCGCGCAGGGACGCTTCGAGGAATCGCTCGTTTATGCCGACAAGCTCAGGGAAGTGCCCGATGTCGAGCGTTTCTCGCGCCTGGCGCTGGCCGTCGATTCCTTCCACAAGAAGGATTTCTCCAAGGCCGAGTACTGGCTGAAACTGTCGCTCGAATCCGATCTCGACCGGCTGCTGTCCGGCGTCATGAGCGGCTGGGCCACGGAAGGCGCCGGCGAGCCCGCCGATGCCATGGCCGCCATCGACAAACTGCAGGGCCCCGACTGGTTCGGCCTGTTCAAGTCCTTCCACCGCGCGCTGATCGCCGATGCCGCCGGCATGTCCGAAAAGGCCGACCAGATCTACGCGGCGACGCTGCAGGACACCGCCGCCGGCGGTGCCGCGCCGGAGACATGGATGCGCAATGCGCAGGCCTACGCCTCCTTCCTCGCCCGCAAGGGCGACAAGGCCAAGGCGCTTTCGGTGCTCGACCAGGCCGAGGCGTTCGCGCCAGGCAAGCTGGAAATCACCACACTGCGCGAAAAGATCAACAAGGGCGACAAGATCGAGCCCTTCATCACCGGCCCGTCCGACGGCGCCTCCGAGATCCTGCTCGATCTCGCCACCGCGCTCAATCGCGGCGGCGGCGAGCCGTTCGTGCGCCTCTATCTGCAATATGCGCTGGCGCTGAAGCCCGACAGCGATGCCGCCCTGGTGCAACTCGCCGCCGTCGCCGAGCAGCTGAAGGACGGCGAGGGGGCAATCGCGCTCTATCGGCGCATTCCCGATTCCTCGCCCCTGAAGGAGCTTTCCGACCTGCAGCTCGGCCTCAACCTCGCCGATCTCGACCGCCATGACGAGGCGATCGCCCATCTCAAGGCCTTCGTCGACAAGCATCCGGACGATATGCGCGCCTATCTGGCGCTGGGTGGCGTCTACTCCTCCAAGGAGGACTTCCGCTCGGCCGCCAATCTCTACGACAAGGCCGTCGAGGTGCTGAAGACGCCGACCAATGCCAACTGGAACATCTTCTACCAGCGGGGCATCGCCTATGAGCGGCTGAAGGAATGGCCGAAGGCCGAACCGAACTTCCGCAAGGCGCTGGAGCTGTTCCCCGACCAGCCGCAGGTTCTGAACTATCTCGGCTATTCCTGGGTCGACATGAACTTGAACCTCAAGGAAGGCCTGGCGATGATCCAGAAGGCCGTCGACCTCAGGCCAAGCGACGGCTACATCGTCGATTCGCTGGGCTGGGCCTATTTCCGCATGGGCCGTTTCGAGGATGCGGTCCGCGAAATGGAGCGCGCAGTGTCGCTGAAGCCGGAAGACCCGGTCCTGAACGACCATCTCGGCGACGCCTACTGGCGCGTCGGCCGCAAGCTGGAAGCCACCTATCAGTGGAACCAGGCCCGCGACCTGAAGCCGGATCCCGACGTGCTTGCGACCTTGCAGCAGAAGCTGATCAAGGGCCTGCCGCCGATCGAATCCAACACGGCGCAGGAAACCCCGAAGGTCAAGCCCACTACGCCCGCGCCGAAGGGCTGAGCGAGCATGCTTTGAGCGGGGCTCTTCGGAACCCCGCTTCTTTTGAGCTTAGCTTCTCGTCTCACGCAAGCTATCCCAATCGCCGGGCGCTTGGGCGATATTGGAAACGTCGGCGCCGCCCCTCATCCGCCTGCCGGCGCCTTCTCCCCGTATAGTGACGGGGAGAAGGGGGTGGCCGCGACGTCGGCACTCATTCTGCAACGTTGGCGGTTGGCGAAACCCGCCGCGGTGGCGTCTTTCTCCCCGTCACTATACGGGGAGAAATGCCCGGTAGGGCAATGAGGGGCGGCGCGGACGGACGAGATATGATCAAAGCGTCTCGCATGAGGCGCGGGGGAACAGCCTGCGATAGACGAACCACCCAAAGTTCGCTTGCCTTGACGCTTGCAGGCCGTGCCTCTAGAGCGTGGTCCCCATCCAGCCGCTCCATCGAGGCCGCCGTGACCGTCGACATTCCCGCCCACATGCATCCCAGCCGCTCCTTCCAGGGGCTGATCCTGACTTTGCACAATTACTGGGCGAACTATGGCTGCGTCATCCTGCAGCCCTACGACATGGAGGTCGGCGCCGGCACCTTCCATCCGGCGACCACCTTGCGCGCGCTGGGTCCGAAGCGCTGGAACGCCGCCTATGTGCAGCCGTCGCGCCGGCCGAAGGACGGGCGCTATGGCGAGAACCCCAACCGGCTGCAGCACTATTACCAGTACCAGGTGATCCTGAAGCCGAACCCGCCCAACCTGCAGGAGCTCTATCTCGGCTCGCTGGAAGCCATCGGCGTCGATCCGCTGCTGCACGACATCCGCTTCGTCGAGGACGACTGGGAGAGCCCGACGCTGGGCGCCTGGGGGCTCGGCTGGGAGTGCTGGTGCGATGGAATGGAAGTGTCGCAGTTCACCTATTTCCAGCAGGTCTGCGGCATCGAATGCGCGCCGGTGGCGGGCGAGCTCACCTACGGACTGGAACGGCTCGCCATGTATGTGCAGGGCGTCGACAATGTCTACGACTTGAACTTCAACGGCCGCGATGGCGCCGACAAGGTCACCTATGGCGACGTCTTCCTGCAGGCCGAGCAGGAATATTCGCGCCATAATTTCGAATTCGCCAACACCGCGATGCTTCTGAAGCATTTCGAGGACGCCGAGGCCGAGTGCAAGGCGCTGCTCGCGGCCGGCGCGCCCGGATCGAATGACGCGCCGGCGCGGCACCGCATGGTCCTGCCTGCCTATGACCAGTGCATCAAGGCCAGTCACGTCTTCAACCTGCTCGACGCGCGCGGCGTGATTTCGGTCACCGAGCGGCAGAGCTACATCCTCAAGGTGCGCAACCTTGCCAAGGCCTGCGGCGAGGCCTTCCTGCAGACCGAGGCGGGCGGGCTGGCGGCCTAAGGTGTCGATATTCAGGTGATGCCGGCCTGACCTGATTCTCAACGCACCTTAGTTCAAGGCGCTTTCACCGATTGTGAGCGAGGCGATCGGCAACGAACTCTGGCTGCTTGCGCCATCGATCGTCCGCAGCGCCTGCCGCACGCCCGGCATCGTGAACGTGCCATGCATCTGGGCGGCGAAGCAGGCGCTCAGTGCCAGGATCTGCAGGGTTCTCGATACCGTTTTCATGGTCGTTCAGCCAATAGTTCTCTGCCTGAGCGTTGGTCGCTTCAGCGCCGCGTTCGGTTCATTGGATTTCTGTTCTTAGGACGGGCGCGCCCGCCTGGTCCCGACAAAGACCTGATAATTTCCTGAAATCGGCCGCCCTGGCGGTCGGCGGGCAGGGGTGACAGCGGCGAGCCGAGTTGCTATGCCCGCCCGGACCGTTCGCCCGCATGAGTTGATCCCTATGCCCGACCTGCTTCTCGAACTTCGCTCCGAGGAAATCCCCGCGCGCATGCAGCGCAAGGCCGCGGGCGATCTCAGGAAGATGCTGACCGACGGCCTCGTCGAGGCCGGTCTGACCTATGAGGCGGCGCGCGAGTACTGGACGCCGCGGCGCCTGGCGCTCGACATTCGCGGCCTGACGGCGCGCTCCAAGGACATTCGCGAGGAGATCAAGGGCCCCGCCACCTCGGCGCCGGAACAGGCGGTGCAAGGCTTCCTGCGCAAGGCCGGCCTCGCCTCGATCGCCGAGGCGCATGTCCATTCCGACCCGAAGAAGGGCGACTTCTATGTCGCCCATATCTCCAAGCCGGGCAGGGCGGCGGAGGACATCATCGCCGAACTGGTGCCGGGCATCATCCGCAGCTTCCCCTGGCCGAAATCGATGCGCTGGGGGCCGGCCTCGGCCAGGCCCGGCTCGCTGCGCTGGGTGCGGCCGCTGCAATCGATCGTCTGCACCTTCGGCCCCGAGACCGAGGAGCCCGTGGTGGTCGATTTCGATATCGACGGCATCCGCTCCGGCAACGTCACCTATGGCCATCGCTTCCACGCCCCGGGCGAATTCACCGTGCGTCGGTTCGACGACTACGTGTCGAAGCTGGAGGCCGCCAAGGTCGTGCTCGATGCCGAGCGGCGCAAGGAGATCATCCTGGCCGACGCCCGCAACCTAGCCTTCGCCAACGGTCTCGACCTGGTCGAGGACGAAGGGCTGCTGGAGGAAGTTTCCGGCCTCGTCGAATGGCCTGTCGTGCTGATGGGCGAATTCGAGCAGGATTTCCTCGCCATTCCGCCCGAGGTCATCCGGCTGACCATCCGCGCCAACCAGAAGTGTTTCGTGACCCGGCCGCAAGGGGCGGGCGAGGACCTCTCCAACCGCTTCATCCTCGTCGCCAACATCGAGGCCAAGGATGGCGGCAAGGAGATCGCGCATGGCAACGGCAAGGTGGTGCGCGCCCGCCTCTCCGACGCGCTCTATTTCTGGAAGACCGACCAGGGCGATCTGCCAGATTTCGGCGAGCTCAAGGCGTCGGCGGAAAAGTTCGGGCTCGATCTGAAGAAGCCGCTCGACCAGCGCATGGCGCGTCTGGACCATCTCAACGTGACCTTCCACGCCAAGCTCGGTACGCAAGGAGCTCGTGTCGAGCGGATCAAGCGGCTGGCCGAAGAACTGGCGCCGGTCGTCGGCGCCGATCCGGCGCTGGCGCGCCGCGCAGCCCTGCTCGCCAAGGCCGATTTGCAGACCGAAGTGGTCGGCGAGTTCCCTGAATTGCAGGGCGCCATGGGCCGCAAATATGCGCTGCTGGAGGGCGAGCATCCGTCCGTCGCAGCAGCTGCCGAGGAACACTACAAGCCGCAGGGCCCGTCCGACCGCGTGCCGACCGATCCGGTCTCGGTGGCGGTGGCGCTCGCCGACAAACTCGACACGCTGACCGGCTTCTGGGCCATCGATGAGAAACCAACCGGCAGCAAGGATCCGTTCGCGCTGCGGCGTGCTGCGCTCGGCGTGGTCAGGATCCTGATCGAAAACCGCGTTCGGTTGGCGTTGACATCGATCTTCGCCAAGGCCTTTGCAAACTTTGCAGGCGGTGCGAGCCAGCAGTCCGACCTCCTCGCCTTCTTCCACGACCGCCTGAAAGTCTATCTCCGCGATCAGGGCGCCAGGCATGATCTGATCGATGCCGTCATCACGCCGCAGTCGGACGACCTCTTGCAGATCGTGCGCCGCGTCGAGGCGCTCGGCTCCTTCCTCGACAGCGACGACGGCAGGAATTTGCTCGCCGGCACCAAGCGCGCGGCCAACATCCTGGCCGCCGAGGAGAAGAAGAAAACCCTGGTCGCCGAGACTGTTGAGCCGGCGCTGTTTCGCGAGGATGCCGAGAAGTCGCTGTTTGCCGCAGTGAATCAGGCCGAGAAGGAAGCCGGCCAAGCGATTCAAAACGAAGATTTTTCCGCCGCCATGCTGGCGCTTAGCGTTTTGCGTGAACCGGTTGATTCATTTTTTGAACGGGTTCTCGTCAATGATGAGGACCAGGCCGTGCGCGCCAATCGGCTGGCGCTGCTTGCCCGCATCCGCGCCGCCACCGACCAGGTCGCGGATTTCTCCAAGATCGCCGGCTGACGGCTGAGAAAAGGCGGCCCTGAAGTTGCCTGCGCCTATCAGGGCGCGGGCAGCGCGCCCCTGCCTTCAGGCGTCAAAATTAGTACGCTGGCGCCGGCTTACAGTCATATGACGATGACCTCCGCATGGGAGAACCAATGCGTGTCGCCCAGAAGTGTGCAGCGGTTCTGGGACAACGACATGCATCAAACAAAAGACGTTCCCCCAACGATGGAGGCTTGCCATGCATTCCGATCACGACATCGAAGTGACTGAAGAAACTACGGCCGCCGAGGCGAGCGACTCCGCCTCCGACACCATCCTCGACCATGCCGCCGCCGCCGCGATCGAAGCCGCCGACCTGTCTGACGACGAGGATGGCGACGACGAAGTCGCCGAAGATACCGACGAGGAAGCCACCCTCTCGGGTGACGATGAGGACGAGGACGGCGAAGCAGAAGACGGCGTGAAGGCCGAAGGCGAGGACGACGAAGACGAGTCCGACGAGGACAAGGAAGAAGCCGCCTGAGCATCCGCGACCGGCTGGCCCGACCGGGCCAAGGAAAGGGCGGCGCCAGCGCCGCCCTTTTTGCCGTCAGTCCTCAAGGATGCTGACGTAGACGCTGTTCGAATAGACATCGACCTGGATCAGCGGCTCGCCATTGACGATGGCGCGCCGCGTCGCGCCGCTCATGGCGCCGCCACGCTTCAGCATCCGCTCCAGATCGGCGCGGTCCTCATTGCTGCGGAACCAGGCGTCGCCCTCGTCGTCGCGGTCGCGCCGATGGAACTTGTGCCAGTTGGCCCGGTCCTGCCGCACCATCTGCGCGGCGCTGTCCAGCGGATAGCCGTCGCTGGCTTGGTGATCCCGCTCGGAAATGCGCGCGACATAGGAGCCGAGCATGTCGTCGGCCCGCGCCGTGCTCGTGCCCAGCACTGACGCCAGCAGCAATGCGGCGACGGCAAATCGTCTCGTCTCGTTCATGATGAACCCCCTTTTGAACCCAAATCCTCGTCCAGCGAAGCCGCCCGAGCGGTTCGGGCAGCGGCGATGGAATCAGGGACGAATACTGCCATCCGCACATGTGTGTCGGATGACGGATCCGCCTCCGCCGAAAGCTTACATGGCTTTTCCGATAGGGGATATCGGTGCCGGCTGAGCCGCTTCCGGTTGCGGCTGCTGCGCCTCCGGCTGCGATTTCGGCTCGCCGTTTGACGCGGTCGCCTCGCTAGCCGGCTTGCCGTCTTCGGCGGGCTTCGTCTCGGTCGCCGGCGCACTGGCGGTGGCCTTGGCCGGCACGGCAGCAGGCGTAGCAAAGGCGCCGCCAACGACGCCGCCGCGGATGATCATCGGGCTCTGCATGGAGCCATGATGCGTGGGCTTCTCGGGGATCGCCGCCACTTTCTCGTCGGTGACGTCGGGCGCCGGCTCGCCGAGCGCCACCACCGACGGCGTCGAGCCGATCTTCATCGGGTCCGCCGCGCCGAGCCTGATGATGGACGGCGTCGCGGTCGACGCGCCGAGCACGACAATGGACGAGGCCTGCGCGCTGCCGGTGATCGCCGACAGGCCGACGCCAAGCGCTGCAAGGATACGCATCGACACCATGATAATTCCCCTGGCCCAACAGACCGGCACCATATTCCCGCGGGATTGATGCCTGCTTGCGCGGAAACATAGCATTTTAGGGATTGATAATTCGCCAACGCCCGCACTTGCCCCCCGGGCGTCGCCGTATTACGCAGCCCCGCATCCTATAGAGGTGACGACAAGTGGCTGAGATACTTGCCGCCGGCAAGGCGATGGAGCGGGCTCTGGCGCTGCTCGAAGGCGGCGATGTCGTCGCCATTCCGACCGAGACCGTCTATGGGCTGGCCGGCGACGCCACCAATGGCATCGGCGTTGCCCGCATCTTCGAGGCCAAGGGTCGGCCGCGCTTCAATCCGCTCATCGCCCATGTCGCTGATCTCGCTATGGCCGAGCGCATTGCGCATTTCGATCCGCTGTCGAGGAAGCTGGCCGGGGCCTTCTGGCCGGGGCCGCTGACACTGGTGCTGCCGCAGCGCGCCGGCAACGGCATTCATCCGCTGGTCACGGCCGGGCTCGACACCATTGCGCTGCGCATGCCGAAGGGCTTCGGCGGCGAGTTGATCGCCAGGCTCGGTCATCCGCTCGCCGCGCCAAGCGCCAATTCGTCCGGCAGGATCAGCGCCACCACCGCCGAGGCCGTGGCGGCCGATCTCGGCGACAGGATCAGGCTGGTGGTCGATGGCGGCGCGACGCCGGTCGGCCTGGAATCGACCATCGTCAAGGTCGAGGGCGAGAGCGTGCGGCTGCTGCGGCCCGGCGGTATCGCCGCGGCCGAAATCGAGGCCGTCGCCGGCAAGCCGCTGCTGCGCGGCGCGGCCGCCGGCATCGAGGCGCCCGGCATGCTCGCCTCGCATTACGCGCCAGGCGCCGCGATGCGCCTCAATGTCCGACAGATCGCCAGCGGCGAGGCGCTGCTCGCCTTCGGCGGCAGTCGCGCCGAAGGCTGGCAGGATGCCGCCGCGCTGCGCAACCTCTCCGAGACCGGCGACGTGCGCGAGGCGGCGGCGAACCTCTTCGCATACATGCAGGACCTCGACCGCAGCGGCGCTACGACCATCGCCGTCGAGCCGATCCCCTTCGACGGACTGGGCGAGGCGATAAACGACCGGCTGTCGCGCGCCGCAGCGCCGCGTGACAAGACCGGCTGAGCGCCATAGGTTCTGGCCCCATGAACGATCAGACCGACGACCAGCCCTTCGAACTCGACGCCGCGATCATCGACCGTTTCGCGGCCATCGTCGGCGAGCAATACGCGCTGCGCGGCGAGGCGGAGATCGCGCCCTACATCACCGAAAGGCGCGGCCTGTGGCACGGCAGGACGTCGCTGGTGCTGAGGCCGGGCAGCGTCGAGGAGGTGAGCCGCATCATGCGGCTGGCGACCGAGACCGGAACGCCCGTCGTGCCGCAGAGCGGCAACACCGGACTGGTCGGCGCCCAGGTGCCGGACAAGTCCGGCCACGACATCGTGCTTTCACTGTCGCGGCTGAACCGCATCCGCGAGATCGACGTGCTCTCCAACACCGTCACCGTCGAGGCCGGCGTCATCCTGCAGACCTTGCAGGAAGCGGCCGACGCCGCCGGCCGGCTGTTTCCGCTGTCGCTTGCCGCGCAGGGCTCCTGCCAGATCGGCGGCAACCTCTCCTCCAATGCCGGCGGCACCGGCGTGCTCGCCTATGGCAATGCGCGCGAGCTTTGCCTCGGCGTCGAAGTCGTGTTGCCGACCGGCGAGGTGTTCGACGATCTGCGCAAGCTGAAGAAGGACAACACCGGCTACGATCTGAAGAACCTGTTCGTCGGGGCCGAAGGCACGCTCGGCGTCATCACCGCCGCCGTGCTGAAATTGTTCCCGAAGCCGAAGGGCAGGGAGGTCGCTTTTGCCGGCCTTCCGTCGTCCCCGAAAGACGCGCTTTCGCTGTTCACACTGGCGATGGACCGGGCCGGCGCCTCGCTCACCGCTTTCGAACTGATTGCCAAAAGGCCCTACGACTTCACGCTGAAGCACGGACAGGGCATCTCGCGACCGCTGGCCGACGACTGGCCCTGGTATGTGCTGATGCAGGTCTCTTCCGGCCGCTCCGAGGAGGACGGCAAGGCGCTGATCGAGGAGATACTGTCGGCCGGGCTCGAGCAGGGCATCGTCGGCGATGCGGTGGTCGCCGCAAGCCTTGCCCAGGGCGATGCCTTCTGGAACTTCCGCGAGACGTTGCCCGAGTGCCAGAAGCCCGAGGGCGCCTCGATCAAGCACGACATCTCGGTGCCGATCGCCGCGATCCCCGAATTCATCGACAAGGCGGCCGGCGTGGTGGAGACCGTGTGTCCGGGCGCGCGCGTGGTCTGCTTCGGCCATATGGGCGACGGCAATCTCCACTATAACATTTCCCGCCCGGTGGACTGGCAGGACGCCGCCTTCCTCGACCTCTACCATCCCATGAACAAGGCCGTGCACGATGTCGTGCGCTCCTTCCATGGCTCGATCTCGGCCGAGCACGGCATCGGCCAGCTGAAGCGGGAGGAACTGATCGCCACCGCGCCGCCGACGGCGATCGATCTGATGCGCCGGGTGAAGGCGGCCATCGACCCCGCCGGCATCATGAATCCCGGTAAGGTTATCTGATCCTTCCAACATGTTGTGGATGGTTGCATTCCGATAACCATCGGCTCAGATCAGCAAAATTTAACCGACTTTCTTAAGCGCGGCGGTAAGGAGCCAGCGCTAATGTTTCGCCATAAGCGAGGCCGGAAAAAACTGGCCCGGAGAGAACCGGTAAACGGCCCTCAGGAGAGACAGGAAGGCACTCGATGAACACTGGACTGAAGCCAGTCTGGGCAGGGCGCAACATGCGTCTCGACCCATTCCGCCTGCCGCAGATGGTGAGCTATGCGACACGCGACGACTATGGCGATGTTACCTTCACCATCGACCAGCGTGGCGCAGTCATTCGCCGCATGCTGGAGATGAGCGGCGTGCCGGCGATCATCGCACTGCCTGCCAAGGCGTTTCGCGGCGTCGCCGCCCGCGCCATGGAGGATCCCGAAGGCAACGTCACGGTGACACTCGAACTCCTGCACAATGATCCGATGCTGTCGGTGCCGCTGCTGGTGGCAGACGACCTCGACGACGTCGCCGCCGACTGGCGCGCCTGGGCCGACGCCTATCGCCTGCCGATGCTCCTGATCGAGGCCGACGGCGTTGCCCGCACGCTGGAGGAATCGCTCGGCGCCGCCATCAAGGCGCTGCCGCCGCAGGAGCGCCGCAAGGGCCGTGTCTCGACCATGCGCCGTCCGCGCTTCCTTGCCCGCCGCCGGGCCGGCGATCTTGGCCTCAGACTCGTCGTCGACGGCGAGGAGATCATTTCGCACGAGTAGTCTGCTCATCCCGCAGGCGATTGGCGAAACCGCCGATGACAGCCTTCTTCTCCCCGTCACTATACGGGGAGAAGTGCCCGGCAGGGCGATGAGGGGCGGCGCCGACCTCAGGTTTTGGCCACATCAAAAGCCGATCAGAGGCCGTATAACCGCTGTACATTTCCCTTTGCTTGCAAGGCTGGCGCTGCCCCTCATCCGGCTGCCGCCACCTTCTCCCCGTTGAACGGGGAGAAGGGAGAACTACACCAGCGGCTTCAGCGCCACCCACAGCGAGCCGCCGATCAGGCCGAGGAAGATCAGCCAGCCGACCTGGTTGTTCGACTTGAACAGCTTGAGGCACTGATCCGGATTGTTGATGTCCAGCCTCGCGATCTGCCGCGCCATATGCGCGCCGGCGGCGATCAGCCCGGCCAGCGCCGGCATCGGCGCCTGCGCCGAGGCGAAGGCGATGGCGAAGCAGACAAGCGCGCCGCCATAGAGGCCGACCAGCCAGGTCTTGGTGTTGTCGCCGAACAAGCGCGCCGTCGAGCGCACGCCGACGATGGCGTCGTCTTCCTTGTCCTGATGCGCGTAGATCGTGTCATAGCCGATCACCCACAGGATCGAGCCGATATAGAGCATGATGGCCGGGCCATCGAGATCGCCGAACTCGACCGCCCATCCCATCAGCGCGCCCCAGGAGAAGGCAAGGCCGAGCACGAATTGCGGCCAGTCGGTGATGCGCTTCATAAACGGGTAGACGGCGACGATGACGAGCGAGGCGATGCCGAGCGGAATGGCGAAGCTGTTGAACTGCAGCAGCACGACTAGCCCCACCAGCGCCTGGATGACCAGGAATCCCCAGGCCTGCCGGCGCGTCACCTTGCCAGCCGGCAGCGGCCGCGAGCGCGTGCGCTCGACCTGGTTGTCGATGTCCTCGTCGGCCAGGTCGTTATAGGTGCAGCCGGCGCCGCGCATGGCAACCGCCCCGACCAGGAACAGCAACAGGTACCAGGCTGACGGCAGCAGGGTCAGCAGCGGATCCGTCGGGCGCGGATAGGCGCTTGCCGCGAGCGCGGCCGACCACCAGCACGGCCAGAGCAGCAATTGCCAGCCGATCGGGCGATCCCAGCGCGCGAGCTGCGCATAGGGCCAGAGCCCGCGCGGCAGCGCGCGGTAGACCCAGTGACCGCTCGGGGCATCGGCGACGCGGCCCTGGGCCGCTTTCGACTGGATGGTTTCCATCGTGCTGGAGTGGCAGCAGCGGTGAGCGCCGTCAAGCGGCCGCGTTGTCGCTCAGCCCGTGAAAACATCGTGGCTGGCGAACCACGCTTTCGCCACCTCGATGAAGGCCAGCGCCGCCTTCGACAGGCGCTGGCGCGTGTCATGGGCGAGGACGATGCGCTGCATCGGCAGCGGATCGGCGAGCGGCTTGCAGACCAGCGGCAGTCCGTCATAGCTCAAATCGCCATGCGGCCTCGTGTAGCTGACGGCGACGCCGAAGCCATTGGCGACCATGCTGCGCTGCAGCTCGAACGAGCTCGTCGTCGATTGGGCGACAGGCGTCAGGCCACGGCTGAGGAAGAGGTCGAGCATGTGCTGCCAACTGTGCGGCTGGTCGGTCATGATCAGCGGATGCGCCGCGAGCTCGACCAGGCCGACGGTTCGCTTGTCTGCCAGCACGTGACCGGCAGGCAAAAGCGCATGCGGCCGAAGTTCGTGCAGCAGGACGCGCTTGAAATGCGCCGGCAGGCCGAGATCGTAGGTGAGGCCAAGATCGACGGCCGAATCGGCAAGCCGCCGCCCCAGCGTCTCGAAGGTTTCGTCTCGTATGACGACTGTGACGGCCGGGCAGCGCTCGGCGAAGGCGCGCATCAGCGCCGGCGCGAAATAGGCTGCCAGATCCTCGAAACAGCCGAGCACCAGCTCGCCGCCGACTTCGGCTTCGCGCGATCCGAGCGCGGCCAGCTCGTCCGCCTCGGCCAGCACTTGCCTGGCCTTGGCGACGGCCTTGCGACCGAACGAAGTCAGCGCGACGCCGCTTCCCCGCTGGCGCACGAACAGTTTTTGGCCGAACGCGTCCTCCACATGGTCGATCGCCACCGAAATCGAAGGCTGCGACACATTCAGCGCCTGGGCCGCCATGGTCACGCTGCCATAGCGGGCCACGGCAACGACATAGCGCAATTGGGCGAGCGTGAACTTCATAGGTCAAAACTATAAGCGAGATGACAAGTTATTATTTTACGTGATGTGACGCTCTTGCGATAGTCGATCATCGAACAGCAGGAGAGCACGATGGCCAGC
This sequence comes from Mesorhizobium abyssinicae, assembly GCF_049887195.1. Taxonomy (NCBI): domain Bacteria; kingdom Pseudomonadati; phylum Pseudomonadota; class Alphaproteobacteria; order Hyphomicrobiales; family Phyllobacteriaceae; genus Mesorhizobium; species Mesorhizobium abyssinicae. The sequence goes on along the minus strand of NZ_JARAKC010000002.1, from coordinate 535,170 downwards.
CCGAAAATCGACGCCGCGACAATTGCCGACTACCAGCGTGATGGCGCGGTCTGCATCCGCGGCGCCTTCAAGGCTTGGGTCGATGTCATCGCGGATGGCATAGAGCGCAACATCGAGAACCGCAGCGCCGCCGCTTCCGACATCGCCAATGGCAAGGGCAGTTTCTTCGACGACTACTGCAATTGGGAGCGCATCCCTGAATTCGTCAGGATCGTCAGGGAATCGCCGGCGGCCGAGCTGGCGGCCGCCGTCATGCAGTCGCGCAGCGCGCAGTTCTTCCACGACCACGTTCTGGTCAAGGAGCCCGGCACGCAGAAGCCGACGCCCTGGCATCAGGACATTCCCTATTATTTCGTCGATGGCAGCCAGACGGTGAGCTTCTGGATCCCGATCGATCCGGTGAAGGAGGCAACGCTCAGGCTGATCGCCGGCTCGCATAAGTGGGAAAAGATGGTGCTGCCGGTGCGCTGGCTGAACGACAGCAATTTCTATGCGGACGAAGGCGACTACCTGCCGGTGCCCGATCCCGACAACGACCCGTCGCTGAAAGTGCTCGAATGGGAGATGGAGCCGGGCGACGCCATCCTGTTCGACTTCCGGACCGCGCATGGCGCGCGCGGCAACCTGACCTCGGCCCGGCGCCGGGCGCTGTCGCTGCGCTGGGTCGGCGACGACGCTCACTATGTCGAGCGGCCGGGCCGCACCTCACCGCCCTATCCGGGCCACGGCATGCAGCCCGGCCATAAATTGCGCGAGGACTGGTTCCCCGTCGTTTTCCAGAGCTGACCGCGCGGGGTGAGCCGCCCATCGGCATGAAACGTCGCGCCCTCCGCGCGACGTTCCCGTGCGCAACCGGCATCGAGCAGGCCAAAAGCCTTGACCCGCCGGCCCTGGGGCAATAGCGGGAGGTCCTGTCGTGGATGACTGGGGATATCGGCATGCGCGTTTTGGTGATTGGCTCCGGCGGCCGCGAACATGCCCTGGCCTGGAAGATCGCGGCCTCGCCGCTTCTGACCAGGCTCTATGCCGCGCCCGGCAATCCGGGCGTTGGCCGCGACGCCGAACTGGTCAAGCTCGACATCGCCGACCACGCCGCCGTTGCCGCCTTCTGCAAGGACAACGCGATCGACCTCGTCGTCGTCGGACCTGAAGGCCCGCTGGTCGCCGGCATCGCCGACGATCTGCGCGGCGAGGGCATCCGCGTCTTCGGCCCGTCGAAGCGGGCGGCGCGGCTCGAAGGCTCGAAAGGCTTCACCAAGGACCTCTGCGCCAAATACGATATTCCGACCGCCGCCTATGGCCGCTTCGCCGACCTCGCCTCGGCGAAGGCCTATGTCGAGAAGGTCGGCGCGCCGATCGTCATCAAGGCCGATGGGCTCGCCGCCGGCAAGGGCGTCACCATCGCCATGACCTTGGACGAGGCGCTCGCCGCGCTCGATGCCTGTTTCGACGGCGCCTTTGGCGCCGCAGGCGCCGAGGTGGTGGTCGAGGAATTTCTGACCGGCGAGGAGGCAAGCTTCTTCTGCCTGTGCGATGGCACGACGGCACTGCCCTTCGGCACCGCGCAGGACCACAAGCGCGTCGGCGACGGCGACGTCGGCCCCAACACCGGCGGCATGGGTGCCTATTCGCCGGCGCCGGTGATGACATCGGAAATGGTCGAGCGCACCATGCGCGAGATCATCGAGCCGACCATGCGCGGCATGGCCGAACTCGGCGCGCCGTTCGCCGGCATCCTCTTCGCCGGATTGATGATCACCGACCAGGGGCCGAAGCTCATCGAATACAACACTCGCTTCGGCGATCCCGAATGCCAGGTGCTGATGATGCGGCTGAAGGACGATCTCCTGGTGCTGCTCAACGCCGCCGTCGACGGCCAGCTCGCGCATACCTCGATCCGCTGGCGCGACGAGGCGGCGCTGACGGTGGTGATGGCGGCGAGGGGCTATCCCGGCACCCCGGAAAAGGGTTCGGTCATCCGCGGTCTCGAGGAGGCCGCCAGCGACGGCGCCGAGATCTTCCATGCCGGCACCGCCATCAACGGCGGCGCGCTGGTCGCCAATGGCGGCCGCGTGCTCAATGTCACGGCGACCGGCGCCACCGTCGGCGAGGCGCAGCAACGCGCCTATGCCGCTCTCGATCGCATCGACTGGCCGGAGGGCTTTTGCCGCCGCGATATCGGCTGGCAGGCCGTGGCGCGCGAAAAGGCCGGCGCCTGATCCTATCCCTGCCGCCAGCGACGATCAGGCGGCCTGTGTCTTGCGATCCGCCCGCGCCCAGGCCGGCAGCCAGTCACCGTGAGCGGCAAGCAGGTCGTCGACAAGCGACCAGATCTGGTCGAGGTCGAGTTCGGCCGCGGTGTGCGGATCCATCATCGCCGCGTGGTAGATGTGCTCGCGGTTTTCCGTCATCAGCGCCCGCACCGTCAGCTCCTGCACGTTGATGTTGGTGCGGATCAGTGCCGTCAGCTGCGGCGGCAGGTCGCCGATATAGGTCGGCTGGATGCCGGAGGCGTCGACCAGGCATGGCACTTCGGCGGCGCAATCGAAGGGCAGCGAGGTGATGCAGCCATTGTTGCGGATATTGCCGTAGATCACCGAGGGCTCGCCGGTCCAGACCGAGTTCATGATCGAGGAGGCGTACTCCTTCGACTGCTCGACCTCGATCCGGTCGGCCGAGCGGTAGGCTTCGGCCTGCCCCTTCCAACGCTCGATCTGTTCGATGCAGCGCTTCGGATACTCGTCGAGCGGGATGCCGAACTTCTCGATCAGGTCGGGGCGGCCATCCTTGATGAAATAGGGCGTGTATTCGGCGAAATGCTCCGAGCTTTCGGTGACGAAGTAGCCTAGCCGCGTCAGCATCTCGTAGCGCACCTTGTTGGGGCAGCGCGGGTTCCAGCCGGGCTTCGGCGCGCGGCCTTCGCGATAGGCGCGCACGAGATCGGGATAGAGGTCGCGGTAGGAACCGTCCGGCTGGCGATGCTCGAACTTCAGATAGAAGGCCATGTGGTTGATGCCGGCCGAGCGATAGCGGATCTCCTCGTAGGGAAGGTCGAGGTCGTGCGCCAGCTCCATCGCCGTGCCCTGCACCGAGTGGCAGAGGCCGACCTGCCTTATGGCGGGATATTTTTCCGATATCGCCCAGGTGTTGATCGCCATCGGGTTGACGTATTGCAGCATGATCGCCTCGGGGCAGACCGCGAGCATGTCCTCGCAGATCTTCCACAGATGCGGCACGGTCCTCAGGCCCCGCATGAGGCCGCCAACGCCCAGCGTGTCGGCGATGGTCTGGCGCAGGCCGTATTTCCTTGGCACCTCGAAGTCGGTGACGGTGCAGGGTTCGTAGCCGCCGATCTGGAAGGCGACGACGACGAAATCGGCCCCGGCAAGCGCCTTGCGCTGGTCGGAATAGGTCTCGGCCTTCGCCTTGACGCCGAGCGTCGCGATCAGCTTGTTGACGACGACGGCGCTTTCTTCCAGCCGCTGCGGGTTGATGTCCATCAGCGCGATCGTCGCGCCGGACAGCGCCGGGCGCTGCAGCACGTCGCCGACGATGTTCTTCATGAACACTGTCGAACCGGCACCTATGAACGTGATCTTGGGATGTCTTGCCACTGAAACCTCCGGCACTTTGTCTAGGCCACCTCGAAAGCGGCCCGGACGAGCCGTTCGGTGTAGGCGGTCTTGGGATTGGTGAGGACCTCGTCGACAGGTCCCTGCTCGACGACCTTGCCGTGCTGCATGACGATGACGCGGTGGCACAGCGCGCGCACCACCTTGAGGTCGTGCGAGATGAAGAGGTAGCTCAGGCCGCGCTCGTCCTGCAGCTTCCGCAACAGGTCGATGATCTGCGCCTGGACGGAGAGGTCGAGCGCCGATGTCGGTTCGTCGAGCAGGATGAATTCGGGCTCCAGCGCGATCGCCCGGGCGATCGCGATGCGCTGCCGCTGGCCGCCGGAGAATTCATGCGGGAACCGCGAAAGGATGTCGCCCGGCATGCCGGCGCTGACCAGCGCCTCGCGAACCCGTTCGACCCGCTCGGGCCGTGTCGCCCCGATGCTGTTGACGACCAGCCCTTCCTCGATGATCTGCCCGATCGTCATGCGAGGATTGAGCGAGGAAAAAGGATCCTGGAAGACGATCTGCATGCGTGAGCGCAGCGGCCGCATTTCGTTGCGCGACAGGCCATGGATCGGCTGGCCGTCGAAACGGATCTCGCCGCGTTTCGGATCGAGCAATCTGAGCAGGGCCTGCCCGAAGGTGGTCTTGCCGGAGCCGGATTCGCCAACCAGCCCCAGCGTCTCGTGGCGGCAAAGCTTGAGGTCGAGGTCGTCGACGGCGACCAGTTCGCGCCAGTCCGGTTTCAGGAAGCTGCCATGGCGCAGCATGAAGCAGACGCGTACGCCGTTCGCTTCGAGAATGGTGCCGCAGCCCTCCGGCAGCGGTTGCGGCCGCCCGCGCGGCTCGGAGGCGAGCAGGCGCTGCGTATAGGGGTGCTGCGGATCGGCGAACAGCCGTTCGGTGACATTGTGCTCGCGCATCTCGCCATGCTGCATCACATAGACGTAGTCGGAGAACTTGCGCACCACCGTGAGGTCGTGGGTGATCAGGATCACCGCCATCCGAAGTTCTTTCTGCAGATTGCGGATCAGGCTGAGGATTTGCGCCTGGACCGTGACGTCGAGTGCCGTCGTCGGCTCGTCTGCGATCAGCACGTCGGGATCGTTGGCCAAAGCCATGGCGATCATCACACGCTGGCGCTGCCCGCCGGAGAGCTGGTGCGGGTACTGCTTGAGCCGCGCCTCCGGCTCAGGTATCTGGACATGCCGCAAGAGTTCGAGCGCTCGCGCCCAGGCCTCCCTGCGGCCCACCTTGCGATGCACCCTGATTGCCTCGACGATCTGGCTGCCGACCGTGTAGATCGGGTTGAGCGAGCTCATCGGCTCTTGGAAGATCATCGAGATGCGGTTGCCGCGCAGCTTGCGCCGGGCGTGCTCGGGGAGTTTCAGGATGTTCTGCCCATCGTAAGAAACGCTCGACCTCGGCGATACCGTGGCCCGCCGCGACAGCAGCCCCATGACGGTGCGCGCCGTCACCGACTTGCCGGAGCCGGACTCGCCGACGATGGCGATCGTTTCGCCGCGATAGAGCTGGAACGAGACTTCCTTGACTGCTTCGACGACGCCGTGTTCGACCTTGAAGGCCACCTCGATGTTGCGGGCGTCGATGATTGGCTGGTCCGCGCGTCCGTCATGGTCGTGGCGGGAGGCTGGCGCAAAGGGCTCGGCGAGTGCGAGGGTCATCCCGGCCACCTCAATAGGGGTCTACGGCATCGCGCAGGCCGTCGCCCAGCGCGTTGAAGGCAAAGACGGTGATCAGCACGAAACCGACCGGCGACAGGATCCATGGATAGGTGCCGATGACCGAATAGGTGGCCGTGTCCTGCAGCATCAGGCCCCATGAGATCAGCGGCGGCTTCACCGCGAAGCCCAGGAAGCCGAGGAAGGATTCCAAGAGCACCACTGTCGGGATCGCCAGCGTCACGGCGACGATCACATGGCTCATCACGTTGGGGAGGATGTGCTGCATGATGATGCGCCGGTCTGTGGCGCCGACTGCCATGGCAGCGCGCACATAGTCGACCCGCGCCAGCGCCAGGGTCTTGCCGCGCACCTCGCGCGACATCTGCGCCCAGCCGAGCGCCGACATGACGATGATGACAAAGGCGAGGAAAACGTTGGTCGGCGCGGTGACCGGGATCAGCGTCGTCAGCGCCAGGTAGAGCGGCAGTTGCGGGAAAGCGAGCACCAGTTCGACGAAACGTTGCACCCACACGTCGAACCTGCCGCCGAAATAGCCGGAGACCATGCCGACCGTGGTGCCGATCATGGTGATGATGAAGACGACCGTCAGCGCGATCATCAGCGAGACGCGCGAGCCGTGGATGGCCCGCGAGAGCACGTCGCGACCGAACTTGTCGGTGCCGAGGAAATGCACCGGCTGGCCATCCATCGAGCCGAAGAAATGCCGGTCTGCCGGAAGGAGCCCGAAGAGCCTATAGGGCGAGCCCTCGACGAGGAACCCAAGCAGCCTTGGGTGTTCGTAGTCGGGGCCGACGATAGGCTGGAAGGTGATCGGATCGAGATCGGCCGAATCGGCCAGCGCATACACCCTCGGCCGCGCGACGAAGTTGCCGTCCTTGTCGTGGAAGCTTGGCAGTTGGGGCGGCGCGAAGGCGATATCGGTTGCCTTCGGGTCCATCGGCGCCAGGAATTCCGCGAACACGGCCATCAGGAGCAGCAGCACGACGAGCCAGAGCCCGGCCATCCCGGTCCACGAACGCTTGAGCCGCCGCCAGACCAGCGCGATGTAGCTCTCATTGCCGCGCGCGGGCTTCTCGATGGTTCCCTCGGCGGGCGGCGGTGGCAGTGATGTGTCGCGCGCCAGCATCTAGTTCTCTCCGAACTGGCGGATGCGCGGGTCGAGCAGGACGAGCAGCATGTCGGCGATGATGTTGCCGACGATCAGCGTCGCCGACAGCACCATCATGAAGGTGGCGGTAACATAGACATCGCCTACCGCCATCGAGCCGACGATCGCCGGTCCGACGGTCGGCAGCGCGAAGATGATCGCCGTCTCGATCTCGCCGGTCAGCATGTAGGGCAGCACCACGCCCTGGTACATGACCAGCGGGTGCAGTGCGTTGGGCACGGCATGACGCAGGACCACGGCGCCGCCGGTCAGCCCCTTGGCCTTGGCCGTCTCGACATATTGGGCGTTCAGCGTGTCGAGCAGATTGCCGCGCATGACGCGCATGTTGTAGGCGAGCCCGCCGAAGGTCGCGATCGCCACCACCGGCCAGACATGCTTGACGAGGTCGACGAATTTTGCCCACGACCATGGCGCGCCGCCATATTGCGGCGAGAAGAAGCTGCCGATCTCCGACACGTTGAACTGGAAGACCAGCAGGTAGACGATGATCAGCGCCATCAGGAAGCGCGGCACCGTCATGCCGAGGAAGGAGATGGCCGAAAGTGTGGAGTCGATCCAGGAATACTGCCGGGTCGCCGCCCATATGCCGAACGTGATGCCGAGGACGGAAGCGAGCAGGTGGCAGACCAGTGCCAGAAGCAGCGTGCGCGGCAGGCGCTCGCCCACCACATCGGCAACCGGCTTGTTGTAGTAGAGGCTGTAGCCGAAATCGCCGCGCGTGACGATGCCGCCGATCCAGTTGAGATACTGGACGGGCAGCGGCTTATCCAGGCCGTGCTCGATCCGATAGGCCTTGGCCTGCGCGTCGGCCTGGGCGAAAGACGCGCCGCCCTGGTTGATCAGCTGCGAACGGATGTAGTCGGCATAGTCACCCGGCGGCGCCTGGATGATGGCAAAGGTGACCAGGCTCAAGATGGCGAGGACCGGGATCGCCGACGCTATGCGCGTGAGCAGGAATCGCAACATCGAACGGCCCGTTTCCTTGTCTCGCCGGTTGCGCCCGCTCAGGGCCTGTCCGGAGGGTTTGCTTGGTCCGGCCGCGCCAGCGGCGCGGCCGGAGTTCTCTTCGTCAGGGAGGGTAAACCTTAGTTCATCGGCCCCTTGTCTCCGGGTTTGCCGGGAAGCTCGTCGGGGAACAATTCGTACTTGGCTTGTTTGTCGGCCGCGACAAACACCCGTTCGCGGACGATCGAATCCTCGGCCCAGTTGAACATGAAGATCGGCGTGCCTTGCGGAATGTTGGAGAAGCGCTTGTTGATGATCAGCGCGCCGGGATATTCCGTCAGGCCGACATTGTAGACGTGCTCCGTCGAGATCTTCTGGAAGTCTCTCATCAGGCCGGCGCGCTGGTCGTTGTCCTGCGTCGAGACGAACTTGTTGACGATGTCGACGAGATCCTTCTCGAACGGCATCAGATCGACTTCGCCGCTTTCCGGTGCACGGTGGTTCCAACTGGTCTTGGGGCCAACCGGCGCAAGCTGCTCGGTGTTCTGCACGACGGAGGTCAGTTCCTGGTCGTTGCGCCTGATCAGCCAGTCGAAGCGGCCGGAATATTGCGAGGCGTCGCGCTGGGTACCGTTGAGGCCGTTGAGCACGACCCTGAGCCCCAGCTTTTCCATCTGGGCGACGACGCCTTCGGCAAGGCTCTTGTCCGTGGTGTAGTCATTGTTGACCAGCATCACGATCTCGACGTCCTTGCCGCCGGCGGTGCCGGCTGGGAAGTTCACGATGCCATCGCCGTCGGTGTCCTTGAGGCCAGCCTTGGCGAGCTCGGCCTTGGCGCCCTCGAGGTCGAAGGGATAATAGACGGTCGACTTGCGGTCGTAGAAGCTGGTGCCGGATGAGAAACCGCCGGCGTAGATGGCGGTGAACGGCCCCTTGACCAGGGAGTCGCCGAGCGCCTTGCGGTCGAACGCCATGGTGACGGCCTTGCGGAAGTCCTCGTTGCGGTTCAGCTCGCGGATGGCCTGGCCGCGCTCGTCGGGATTGCCCCAGCCATTGGCGGAAAAGTTCATGCGCAGATTGTAGCCGATGAGCCGGGGTCCGAAGGCAAGCCTGGCGGGCGCGTCCTTTTCCGCCGCGCGTTTCAGCGAGGCGACGAAGTTTTCCGGCTGTTCCAGGTTCGAGAAGTCGCCCGAGCCCGCCACCGCCTGGACGTCGCGGTCGGCCCAGGTCGAGAGCTTGTATTGCAGTTCGTTGAGGTAAGGCAGCTGGTTGCCCTTCTCGTCGACCTTCCAATAGTAGGGGTTGCGGCGCATGACGATGATGTCGTCTGGCCGGTACTCGACCGGCACCCAGGCGCCCATCACCGGCATGTTCATGTATTCCGGCGGGAAGGCGTTCTTGAACTGGTCGTAGGTGTTCTTCGAATATTTCGGATGCTGCGGCTTCAGAATGTGCGACGGGCCGGGGCAGAACGTGCCGTAGGCCATGGCGTAGAGATATTGTCTCGGGAAGGCTTCCTTGAAGGTCCATTCGACGGTGTAATCGTCGATTTTCTTCAGCGTCGTGCCGACGCCGAAGGTTTCCGGCGTCGCGCCATTGAGCGGCGAGACGTTCGGATCGACGACTTCGTCGTCCCAGTAGAACATGATGTCGTCGGCGTTGAAGGGCGCGCCGTCCGACCATTTGGCGCCTTCGACCAGGTGCATGGTCAGCTTGTGGCCGTCCTTCGACCACTCCCAGCCCTTGGCGAGGTTGGGCAGCGGCTCGGTGTCCTTGGCCTCGACCTGGAACAGCGGCGCGGTACGCGTCAGGCATTCTGAAAGGCCGATATCGATGCCGCCCCAGCCTTGCGTCTGGCCGGCGCCGTAGTTCCAGCCTTCCGGCCTGCCGCCGATGACATGGCGCATGGTGTCGCCGTAGACGCCGATGCCATCAGGCATGTTGCCCGTCTTGAAGACCAGTGGCTCCTTCGGCAGCCTGTCTTTCAGCGGCGGCAGCTTGCCGGTCTTGACGAATTTCTCGGTGACCCAGTCAGGCTCGTGATATTCCGGCAGCGCCTTGAACTCCAGGATGGAGTCGCGCGCCACATACTTGATCTTGCCCTCGGCCGGGAACGTTGCCGGCTCCGGTGGGATCGTCGGTTCGGAAGCGAAAGCATTGAGCGCGGGGATTGAAACGCTCAGCGCCAGTCCCGCCGCTATGCCAAGTCTGTGTAAGTTCCTCATAGTCTCCTCCCAGGTGTTGGACGTCTGCTGCCCGCCTTCTATGCAGTGCGGCTGAATTGGCGGACCGCCTTGCGGCGGATCCGCGTTGGTGCCTGACTGTCTCAGCCGGCCTGTTTCAGTGCCGCCTTCTCGGCGCGCAATTCCTCGATCGAGCGCACACTGCGGCGCGCGGCACCGGCCCATTCGCGGGTCTTGACCTTGGATTTCGAAAGCCGCTCCTTTGCTGCCGGAACCGCATGGGCATATTGCGGCAGCCAGGCGGCCTGGGCGACGACCATCTCGTCCACCATCTGCCAGACCTCCTCCGGCGTCGAAACCGCGCCGACCAGCGGGTCATGCAGTACGGCGAGCTTCAAGAGGTCGATGTCGCCTGATATCGCGGCATGCACCGACATGCGCTGGACGTTGATCGAGGAGATGCAGGTGGCGGCGCAGGCCTCCGGCAACGTGATGCCGGCGGCCATGTTGATGCCGAACCGATCGACGAAGCCGGGCGACTCGATGATGGCGTCCTGCGGCAGGTTGGTGATCACGCCGTTGTTCTTGACGTTGAAGTGGCCGCGATAGACGCGGTTCGTCTCCAGCGCCTCGAGGATGTGGCTGGCATGCTCGTTGGAGCGCTTGGCCGGGTCGATCGGCTTCGACGCCGCTTCAAGGAATTGCGGATATTCCGTTTCGAACCAGTTGCGGGTCTCGGTCGAGTAGCGCAGGTAGCCGCCAGTCTCGCCGTGGATCCAGTCGGACATGTCGATCCAGCGCGTGATCTCGTCGGGGCGCTTGCGGTACCAGGGCAGATACTCGGAAAGATGCCCGTTGCTTTCGGTCGAATAGACGCCGAAGCGCTTCAGCACGTCGATGCGCAGCTTTTCCTGCTTCGAATAGACGGGGTGCGCCTCGAAGGCGGCGACCAGTTCGTCCTTGCCGATCGGGCGGCCGTTGAGGCGCAATTCGATGAACCAGGTCTGGTGGTTGATGCCAGAACAGACATAGTCGAGTTCCCCGGACGATTTCGCTCCCAGCACCTCGGCAATCTGCTCGGCGCCGTGCTGCACGCCGTGGCAGAGCCCGACCGTGTCGACCTTGCCATACTCGATCGCGGCCCAGGTGTTCATCGCCATCGGATTGGCATAGTTGAGGAATTTGGCGTTCGTGTCGGCCACCTCGCTTATGTCCTTACAGAAATCGAGGATCACCGGGATGTTGCGCTGGCCGTAAAGGATGCCGCCGGCGCAGATCGTGTCGCCGACGCACTGGTCGATGCCATATTTAAGCGGAATGCGGATGTCGTCGGCATAGGCCTCCAGGCCGCCGACGCGCACGCAGCTGATAATGTAGCGCGCGCCCTCGATCGCCTTGCGCCGGTCGGTCGTTGCCGTCACCTTGGTCGGCAACCTGTTCGCTTCCACGATCCTGTCGAGGATAGCCTTGATCATGCCGAGATTGTGCTCGCTGACGTCGGTCAGCGCGAATTCGATGTCGCTGAATTCGGGGACACACAGAATGTCGGTGAACAGCTTCTTGGTGAATCCGACGCTGCCGGCGCCAATAATAGCGATTTTGAAGCTCATCACCTTCACCTTGGTCCAATCGAATGCTAGGCAAGGAGCAGCAAGGGAGGATATGGCCGCACGCCAGGGCGTGCATGCCACTCAGGCCGGAAATCCGGCCTTTTCTCCTCCCGCCCGCTCCTCGACCGCGGGTCATTCCCGTTCTCTGGAGCTGGATTATGCGCTTATTCGTAGGCACGAACAGAGAAGGATTATGCTTTCGAGGGTAATTTTGTGCTGCAGGACCTGATCGCCAACGGCCCATCGATGCGGACGGTCTCGCTGCCGCGCGGCCGCCAGCGCCTCCATGCCATGCCGACCAGCACCGGCTATGAGGTGCGCGAGGACGAAACCTATGACTGGGACGGGCGAAAGCGCGGCCAGACCCCGTTCACCGTCCTCCAGCACACGATCGGCGGCACCGGGCAATTACGCTACGAGAGCCGCAACTACCGCCTGCAGGCGAACGACACGCTGCTGGTGCTGGTGCCGCACAACCATCGCTACTGGCTGGCCAAGGGTGATCGCTGGGAATATTTCTGGATCTCGATGAACGGCGAGGAGGCGCTGCGCATCCACAAATCGATCCTAAGCGTCTCGGGCCCTGTGTTTCGGCTGCAGCCAACGACGATCGACCATCTTGCCGACTGCAGCCTGCGCCTCATCACGGGAGCCGGTTCGCCGGGTGCCGCTTCCGCCGTCGCCTACGAAGCTGCCATGGCCCTTTACGACGATGTTTTCGGGTCGCACGCCTTCGCGGAAAAACAAAGCGCCATGCAGCCGGTGATCGACCACATCAACGCCAATCTCGACAAGCCGCTGCCGGTGGCGGACCTCGTCCACATCAGTGGCCTCAGCCGCGCGCACTTCTCGCGCTGCTTCGCCGAGAGCGAGGGCATCCCGCCCGCCGAATTCGTCTTGCAGCAGCGGTTGCAGCGCGCGGCAAAACTGCTGACCAAAGCGGATTTCCTGCCGGTCAAGGAGGTCGCCGTCCTGTGCGGCTTCGAGGACGCGAATTACTTCTCCAAGGTTTTTCGCCGTTCCTACGGCACGACCCCGACGCAATTTCGCACCACTGGCATGTATGCCAGCCTCGGAAATCATCGCTGACCCGGTTGCCGGTTGCTCAGCGCCGCCTGCGGTCGATCGCGGTCGAAGCGGTGCTCACCGGATCGGCCGCCGCGAAGGCGGCCTCGAGCTGCAAGGGCGAGCGCTGCTCGGTGCGCTTCCAGGCAACATACTCGGCAATGCCGAAGCGCGGCCGCCGTGGCACCGTCTTCACCACCGGCATGCTGAAGCCGTCGCGGAATTTCTGCCAGCGCTGGCCGAGCACCGAGACCATTTCCTCGAAGGTCGGCGGCGTCGCGACATCGGCATAGGTGATGGTGAATTTGCCGGCGAGCCCGGCCTCGCGCGAGACCGGCACCGGGATCGAGGCGAGATAATCTGACGGCACGTCGATCAGGCCGCCAAAGGCCCATTGCTGGCGCAACCGGTCGGCATTCATCGGTGCGACGGAGACGTCGATGTCGTTGGGCGTGCCCGGCACGCGGTAGGGGCATTTTAGGCGGCCGCAATTGGTGTGCGCCGAAAACTGCCAGAGCGCGTAGCCCTGCCAGTTGCCCATCGGAAAATGCACCTCGATGTCGGGCTTGTAGCGCGCATACCAGAGCGGCAGCCGCGACAGGAGCCGGTACTGATAGCGGTTGTCGGCAATGAATTGCGCAGTCCTGCCGTTGGTGTAGAGCACCGGGAAGCGGCCAAGGCGCCGATGCACCTGGCGCACGAACTCCTCGGCATCCTCCAGCGACATCCACTGCGTCGGATCGTTGCCTTCGATATCGAGGGCAACGAGGTCGTCTGGCGCCGGTTCGGCGAAATCGATGAAGTTATTGGCCTGCTCGACCGGGTTGCCGGGGCGGGCAAGGTGATAGGCGCCCCATTTCAGGCCGAGCGCCTTGGCCACCACCTTGCGCGTCTGAAACAGTTCGCGCGTCACCGCGAAGCGCTTCCACAACGCCTTGCAGAGCCGGAACTCGGTCTCGTCGCCCGAACAGAAATAGGCCGGCGGCAGCCCGTCGGAGGCCTTGTTGATGAAACCGACGATGCGCTTGTCGGTGGCAAGCTCGGCCCAGTCGATGGAATTGTATTCGTAGGCGTCGATGACCAGCGCGCGGTCAGCGTTCTTCCACGGCTCGGAGAAATCCGAGGCCTGTGCCGCCGTGCCGAGCACCATCGCAGCCGCGAGAAGTGCCAGGCGGCGAAGAGGGCGCGCCGGCTCTTTCAATCAGGGTTGTCCCCACTGACAAGAGGGTATGCTGAACCGCTATGGTTAAGGAAGTGCTTTCAAAACCAATGAGACTCTTTGCGGCAAAAGCGCGACGAAACATGAACGGATCGGGCGCCGGCTGCTGCGACGTGTCGTTGCGACTGCAAAATCCACGTGACAAAGTTTGACGTTTACGTAAAAAGAAGATCGGAGGCCGCCCAAAGGCGGATGGTTTTGCATCGGCCCGGGTCCTACGATCAAGTGGCTGAGGCAGCGGAGGAGCAAGCGGCATGTATAAGGCACCCGTCGAGGACATTTCGTTCACGCTGAAGCATGTCGCCGGTCTCAAGCCTGCGCTGGACGCCGGCACGTTCGGCGATCTCGGCGAAGACCTTGTCGACGCCATCCTGGCCGAAGCCGGCCGCTTCGCCAGCGAGGAGGTGGCGCCGCTCTACAAGATCGGCGACGAGCATGGCGCGGTGCTGCGGGATGCGGCCGTCACCATGCCCCCCGGCTGGAAGGAACTCTACCGGCGCTGGATCGACGGCGGCTGGAACGCGCTGTCAGGGCCGGAGGAATTTGGCGGCCAGGGCCTGCCGACCATGCTGGCCGTCGCCGCGCTCGAAATGTGGAACTCCGCCGCCATGGCTTTCGGCATCGGCCCGACGCTGAGCATGGGCGCGGTCGAGGCGCTCGACAAGCACGCCTCCGAGGCACTGAAGGAAAAATATCTGGCCAAGCTCGTTTCCGGCGAGTGGATGGGCACGATGAACCTGACCGAGCCGCAGGCGGGTTCCGACCTCGCCGCGCTGCGCACGCGCGCCGAACCTGCCGGTGACGGCACCTACCGCATCTTCGGCCAGAAGATCTTCATCACCTATGGCGAGCACGACTTCACCGACAACATCGTCCATCTGGTGCTGGCGCGGCTGTCCGACGCGCCGGCCGGCACGCGCGGCATTTCGCTGTTCCTGGTGCCGAAATTCCTGGTCGGCGACGATGGCGCTCTCGGCGCCCGCAACGACGTTTTCTGCTCCGGCCTCGAGCACAAGCTCGGCATCCACGCCTCGCCGACCTGCACCATGATCTATGGCGACGGTTTTCAGGGCACGACTCCCGGTGCCATCGGCTGGCTGATCGGCGAGGAGAACAAGGGCCTGGCCTGCATGTTCACCATGATGAACAATGCGAGGCTTGCCGTCGGCATGCAAGGCGTTGCGGTGGCCGAGACAGCGACGCAGAAAGCGATCGCCTACGCCAACGAGCGTCGCCAGGGCAAGGCGTCGGACTATTCAGGCTCCGGCATGGCGCCGATCGTCCATCACCCCGACGTGCAGCGCAATCTGCTCACCATGAAGGCGCTGACCCAGATCGCGCGCGCCATCAGCTATTCTTGCGCCCATGCCCTCGACCGCGCTCGCGTCGGCGAAGGTGAGGCCGCCGCCAATTGGCGCGATCGCGCCAACCTTTTGACGCCGCTGGCAAAAGCCTTTTCGACCGATGTCGGCGTCGAGGTCGCCTCATTGGGCGTCCAGGTGCATGGCGGCATGGGCTTCATCGAGGAGACAGGCGCGGCCGCGCTCTACCGTGACGCTCGCATCGCGCCGATCTACGAGGGTACCAATGGCATCCAGGCGATCGACCTGGTGGCGCGCAAGCTGCCGCTCGGCGGCGGCGAACATGTGCATCAGTACATTGGCGAGTTGAAAGCGATGGCGGACGCGGTGCGTACGTCCAACATCGAAGGCTTCGGCCGCACCGCGGACAATCTCGATAGGGCGCTCACCGATCTCGGCGAGGCGACACGCTTCCTGCAGACGCTGATGGCCGATGGCAAGGCTGATGCCGCCATGGCCGGGGCCACGCCTTATCTGCGTCTGATCTCGCTCGCCGCCGGCGGCGCCTATCTGGCGCAGGGCGGGCTTGCCGATCGCGGCCGCATCGCGCTCTGCCGCTTCTTTGCCGAAAACCTGCTCGGCGAGACGCGCGCCTTGAAGGAGCGCGTCATCGACGGGTCCGAAAGCCTCGCCGCCGCAGGCAGGGCACTGATTTCCGCCTAGAACATCCTGACATGCG
This sequence comes from Mesorhizobium abyssinicae, assembly GCF_049887195.1. Lineage (NCBI taxonomy): Bacteria > Pseudomonadati > Pseudomonadota > Alphaproteobacteria > Hyphomicrobiales > Phyllobacteriaceae > Mesorhizobium > Mesorhizobium abyssinicae. The sequence goes on along the minus strand of NZ_JARAKC010000002.1, from coordinate 519,617 downwards.
AAGGAACTGACCGTGACAGACCACATCCTCGTCGAGCGCCAGAGCGCCGTGCAGATCATCCGCATGAACCGGCCTGACAAGAAGAACGCGCTGACCCGCGCCATGTATGCGAAGATGTCGGCAGCCCTTGCCGAGGGCGACGCCGATCCGGCGGTGCGCGTCCATGTCTTCCTCGGCGTCCCCGGCGCCTTTTCTTCCGGCAACGACCTTGCCGACTTCCTGGTCATCGCCACCGGCGGCGAAGGCGGCACCGAGGTCTGGGATTTCCTGATGGCGCTGGCCAAGGTGGAAAAGCCAATGGTGTCGGGCGTCGACGGCATCGCGATCGGCATCGGCACCACGCTCAATCTCCATTGTGACCTGACCTTTGCCACACCGCGCACCATCTTCCGCACGCCTTTCGTCGACCTCGGCCTGGTGCCTGAGGCGGGCTCCAGCCTGCTCGCGCCGCGGATCCTCGGCCAGCAGGGCGCCTTCGCCCTGCTCGGTCTCGGCGAGGCTTTCTCAGCCGAGCGTGCGAAAGCCGCCGGCCTGATCTACGACGTCGTCGAGGAAGGCGCGCTGGAAGCCGCGGTTCTGGCCGCTGCCAACGAGATCGCCGCCAAGCCGCCGCAGGCGCTGAAGATCGCGCGCGACCTGATGCGCGGCTCGCGCGACGATCTCGTCGCCCGCATCAAGGTCGAAAGCGAGCATTTCCGCGAGCGCCTGAAATCCGAGGAAGCGCGCGCCGCGCTCACCGCCTTCATGACGCGCAAGAAAGCGAGCTGATCCACGACACTGTCAGGTTGTGGCAGCTTCACGCGAAACTCGCGTCAAACGCGATTTTTGATCTGTACACCGCGGTTCTCGCGTCCTATCCCACGAACCGACGGGGCGGGGGCCTGGTCGGTGGAGAGGACATGGCCCGCAACATCGCTGCCGAGACGCAACCTTCCGAAACGATCAGGGGCATGCATTTGACGGATTGAGCGTCCGACATGTTTGCCGATGCCGCAAAGCCGCTGGCGCTGACCCTAAAACTCTGGTGGCGCTTCTGGCCGCAACTGGTCGCCATGGTGCTGCTGGGCATCGTGTTCGGTGACCTGTTCATGCAGATCGCCGCGCGCGCCGCCTTCTTCAACCACATGGCGGGGCTTGCGCTGCTGACGTTGGTCGCCCTGACGCAGCTCACCGTCACCGTCGCCATGTTCCAGACGCTGCTGCCTGTCCTGCCGGCGACACGTGCCGCGCAGCACGCGGCACGCAGCGAAGCTTCCGGTGAGGTGCGCAGCGGAGGCGCGCGGCTGGCGCGCATGGTCACCGTCGCGCTGCTGCCGTTCTTCGCCTACTACGCGGCCTGGGGGTTCCTGGGCGACACGGTGCGGCAATATTCGCGCGTCACGCTCGACATGGCGCCGTTCGGCGAAAGCGCGGGGAACGTGCTCGATGTGCTGGATTCGCGATGGCTTGTCCTGTCCGTCGCGATCTCATGGTTGATCCGGCGCTTCGCCAACGCAATGCAGAAGCGCGGCGAGGCGCGCTCCTTCTGGCAGATCGTCGTGGTGATCTGCGAGACAAACTGGATCTTCATCGGTCTCTACGTCATCTCGCGCTGGAAGGACGACGTCGTCGGCTGGTTCATGAGCCGCAACATCTTTTCCGTCCTGCAGGCCGCGGCGGACGGCATGGCCACTCCCATCGCAAGCGCCTTCGCCGATCCCATGGTTCCCGTCGAGGTCACGTCCGTCGACACGACGGCCAGGCTGGTGAGCCTGTTCTTCTATATGCTGCTGCCGGTGATCTGGCTGGTGCTGGCCGCGCTCATCTACGGCTACGACGTGCGTGACGACAAGGAACTGATGCGCGCGCATCAACGCGTCGAACGCCTGGGCGCGCGCTACAGCACCATTCCGAAATTCCTTCGCGATTTCGTCGAACACTTCATCAGCGGCTATCGCTCGCGCTATCTGCCGATCGCCAACGGTGTGCGCATCACGCTGAGCTCGGGCGTTGTGCTGGTCGTCACGCTGATCGTCGGCTACCGGCTGGTCGACTGGCTTGCCGCCTGGGCGTGGCTGGGCACGACGCGCCTCATCGGCCCGCATGAGCTCGACACCTGGCAGGTTCTCTCGCATGGCGTTTCCTTGCTGTTCGGCAGTCCGTTCCAGGACTCATCGACCGGCATCCTCGTCGAGCCGCTGCGCATCTGCTTCCTCGCCGCGATCCTCGAAACCGCATTCGCGTTGCCGAAGCGCCAGACCAGTGGAGACGCGCAGCCCACCGGTCCGAAAGGCGCGGCGGAAGTCGAGGCGCAAAATGCTTGAGACCGCCCGCTCGCGTCTGAAAGCCTGGATCGTTGCCGGTATCGGCACCGCGGCGGCGATTGCCGTTGCCGGTGTCCTGGGCGCCTTCGGCGCAAGGCACGAGCCGATGCCCGCGCTGGCACCAACCAGTCGGATCGAAACCGGCCAGTGGCTGCTGCAACCATTGAAGGCCTACGTCACGGAAGGGAAGGATGCATATGGCGCGCCGCTCAAGCCTGGCGGGAAAGCGCTCGTCCTCGAAGTCGAAATGACCAACCGCACGGCAAAGTCCTCGAAGGATTATTTCGAGATCCTGCGAGCGAGCCAAACAGCGGTCGATGCCGCGACAAAGCCTTTCATCGTGCTGATTCGCGACTCGACGCTGTCGCCGGAACTGCATCCCGGCATGCCGGAGCGCATGGCCTACATCTGGGAAATGCCGCCTGGCGCGGTGTCGCCGACGAGCTTCGACCTGACGGTCATCGGCAAGACCTATAAGCAGCGTGACAACCTCTACGGGTTGCCCGGCTGGTTCAATCCGACGCCGATCGGCACGCTGACGCTTGCGGTCGGTGCCGGGCCGGACACGGCGCAGGTCCAGCCATGATGCGGAAGATGGCCAACGTCATCCTGCTGCTCCTCGCGACCGCCCTCTGTTACGGCCTGCAAGTGTCGAAGCCGCACTATGCCGAACTGATCGGACCGATCCCGGCCTACGGCAAGCTGGGCGATGCGGTTGTCGGGCGCGGCTTCGAGGCGCGCGCCGCCAAGGTGGCTTTCGCGCGCAACCTGAAGGTCGACAGATATGGCCAGACCAAAGTGTTCACGACTGGCGGCATCTGGGCGGTGGTGACGGTCGAGTTTGCGGCAAGTGCGCAATCGACGACGGTGGCGGTCGCCTCCTGGCGCGGTCCTACGGGCCTCGCCTATGACCAGACCGAACGGCTGTCCTTTGCCGATGGCCTGCTTCGCGTGGCCATCGATCCCGGCCTGCCAAAAAAGGCGAGGCTGATCTTCGAAGTACGGCCGGACGAGGTGAGCAATGCCACATTGCTGATCTCCGAGAAACTGATGTCGGCGCTCGACTCGCAGGCCGAGATCTCGCTCGGACCGGTTGCTGCCGGAGCTGACGGCTTACCCGCCGACACTATCGACACGCTCGATCTGACGCAGCCGATCTGAAGGGGATGGCGCCAAATGACGGCAAGGAGTCTGGATTGGGAGAGCGGGCAGGGCGAACGGAAATGGCGTCGCCGCAGCCTTTGGGCTCTCCTCCTGCTCGTTCCGCTGGCACTGGCCGGGCAGGCCTATGACAGCGTCAAGACGCTGCTGGGCGGCGAGGATCTGTTTCCGCGCCAGGTCGCCTGGGGACAGAGCGCGCATTTCGGTGGCAGCGACTGGAAACTGACCGATCTGCGCGGCGCCTTCGGCATGTCGAACCTGCCGCCGGATTCGGTGCCGGTGCTGGCCGACTTCTCCGTAAAGGTTGGCGATCCCGATCTCCAGAAACTCTGGCTTGGGTGCAAGGTGATGCTGATCGATGCCGAAGGCAGGCGCTGGTCGCCGACATCGCTGGTGTCGCTGAAAGCGCCGGGCGATGTCCACACCTGCGTGTCGGCGATCTTCTCCGGCGCCAGACGCGGCGATACGTTGAATTTGCGTGAGACGTTCCTGGTGCCGAGGCAGGCGACCAAGACGATACGCCCGGCGGTCGGCCTCGCCAGCGAGAGGCCGCATTTCCTGTTCTTCCAACTGGAGAAGGATTGATCTCCGGCGCATCCAGCTAGGGATAGAGCCGCGTCTTGTCCCAGCCGCCTTCCGCGTTGCGCGAGAAGACCAGCCGGTCATGCAGGCGGAACGGCCGGTCGTGCCAGAACTCGATCGACTGCGGCACGATGCGGAAGCCCGACCAGTGTTTTGGCCGAGGGATCTCGCCGATCGGGTAACGCGCGGTGTATTCGGCCACCGCCTTCTCCAGCGCGAAGCGGCTTTCCAGCGGCCGTGACTGTTTCGAGGCCCAGGCGCCGATGCGGCTGCCGCGCGGCCGCGTCGCGTAATAGGCGTCGGCCTCGGCGTCGCTGACGATCTCCACCGGGCCGCGCACGCGCACCTGCCGGCGCAGCGACTTCCAGTGAAAGCACATCGCCGCCTTCATGCTGCCTAGAATTTCGCGGCCCTTGGCGCTTTCGAAATTCGTGTAGAAGACGAAACCGCCTTCATCGAACCCTTTCAGCAGCACCATCCGCACGTCAGGCATGCCATCGGCATCGACGGTCGCCAGCGCCACGCCGTTGGGGTCGTTGGGCTCGCTCCTGGTCGCGTCCTCCAACCAGGCGGCAAACAGCCGGAACGGCTCCGCAGCTTCGGTAAAGTCACTCGTTGTTAACTCAGTTTCGCTCATAGTTTTCCAAATTCTTACCGTAGCCGGAGGACATTGCCTGTTGTCGCGCATCATGCAAGCTTTTGACAGCAGGCAAAGGGGCGTTATCGCTTCGGCCAGCGTCAGGCTGATGGTCGCGGCCATGGCCCTGCCGCTAGCCGCTTGCGGCGCCGGCGGCTTCAGCCTGGAGAAGGCGGAAATCGACCGCTCGATCGTCACCGCCAGCGCGCCTTCCTCGCCCGCCGCGCCGGCGAGCGGCGATGAGGACTCGGATCAGACCACCATCGGCAATGCCGTCTCATCGGCCGACATCCTGGAACTTGGCGGCCAGGGGGTGCCATGGGCGAATGCCGGCACCGGGTCGCGCGGCTCGATCACTGAAATGGTCGAACTGAAGGACGCCGGCCTGACCTGCCGCCGTTTCACCGCTTCGCGCGAGAGTTTCGACGGGGTGTCGCTGTTCAAGGGCCAGCTCTGCATGGCCGCCGCCGGCGGCTGGCACATGCAGGAATTCAAGGCGCTCTGAATTCAGTCGCCGATCGCGTCTTGCGCCACTGGAATTTCTTCCTATGCGAGCGCATATAGGAAGCGACCATGAACTCATTTTCTCTTGCAGGCAGGATTAATGCGCGACCCCTATGAGGTGCTGGGCGTTGCCAAAAACGCATCGGCGAAGGACATAAAATCGGCGTACCGCAAACTCGCCAAGAAGCATCATCCGGACCAGAATCCGAATGATCCCAAGGCGAAGGACCGTTTTGCCGCCGCCAACCAGGCCTACGAGATCGTCGGCGACGAGAAAAACCGCGCCGCTTTCGATCGCGGGGAGATCGACGCCGACGGCAAGCCGAAATTCCAGGGTTTCGAGGGCGCTGCCGGCGGTGGCGACCCGTTCGCCGGCTTCCGCCGACAGCAAGGCCCGGGCGGCGCGCATTTCGAATTCCGCTCTGGCAGGCCGGGCGGCGATCCGTTCGATGGCAACAGCGACATCTTCAGCCAGATCTTCGGCGACGCCTTCTCCGGCGCCCGCGGCGCCGGCAGGAGCGGCGACCGTCGTCAGCCGGTCCAGGCCCCCGACCTCAACGTCACGCTCGACGTCACCATCGAGGAGGCAGCCACCGCCGAGAAGGTGACGGCGATGTTCCCCGACGGTCGCAAGATGGCGGTGAAGCTGCCGGCCTATGTCGAGGACGGCCAGACCATCCGTCTGAAGGGCCAGGGCGAGCAGGGACCGGGCCAGCCGGGCGACGCGCTGGTCAAGATCCATATCCGCCGCCATCCGCGCTACCGTGTCGAGGGTCGCGACCTGCATGCCGATCTGCCGGTGGCGCTGGCCGACGCGGTGCTGGGCGCCAAGGTGGCGGTCGAGACACCAACCGGCCGCCTCGCGGTCAATGTCCCGGCATGGTCGAGCTCCGACAAGGTGCTGCGGCTGAAAGGCAGGGGTTTGCCGGAGAAAACCGGCGGCCATGGCGATCTCTATGTCCATGTCAGGCTGATGCTGCCCGAGGGCGGCGACAGCGAGCTGGAAGCGCTGATGCGTCGCCAGAAGGGCTGAGCTTTGGCGTTTTCTCCCCCGGACAGTCCGCTTTGAGTGCTTGAAGGGGCTCTGTGCCTGTGCGATAGGCTCTCCACAAAGCAGACATTCTTGCGGAGAACGCTCACATGGCGGGTGGACAGGGCCTGATGGCCGGCAAGCGCGGGCTGATCCTCGGCGTTGCGAACAATCGGTCGATCGCCTTCGGCATCGCCAAGGCGTGCGTCGATCACGGCGCCGAGATCGCGCTGACCTATCAGGGCGAAGCCTTCAAGAAGCGCGTCGAGCCGCTGGCGGCGGAGCTCAACGCCCATGTCGCCGGTCATTGCGACGTCACCGACCCGGCAAGCCTCGATGCCGTCTTCGCAGACATCGCCAAACATTGGGGCAAGCTCGACTTCCTCGTCCATGCCATCGCGTTTTCCGACAAGGACGAATTGACCGGCCGTTATGTCGAGACGACGCGCGACAATTTCCTGCGCACCATGGACATCTCGGTGTTCTCTTTCACCACCATCGCCAAGCGCGCCGAGCCGCTGATGACCGATGGCGGCTCGCTGTTGACGCTGACCTATTACGGCGCCGAAAAGGTGATGCCGCACTACAACGTCATGGGTGTGGCAAAGGCTGCGCTGGAAGCGAGCGTGCGTTATCTCGCCGTCGATCTCGGCGCCAAGAAGATCCGCGTCAACGCCATCTCCGCCGGCCCGATCAAGACGCTTGCCGCCTCCGGCATCGGCGACTTCCGCTACATCCTGAAGTGGAACGAGTACAACGCGCCGCTGAAGCAGACGGTCACCCAGGAAGAGGTCGGCGATTCCGGCGTCTATTTCCTGTCGGATCTGTCGCGCGGCGTCACCGGCGAGGTCCATCACGTCGATTCGGGCTACCACGTCGTCGGCATGAAGGCGGTCGACGCGCCCGACATCTCGACCGTCAAGGAATAAGCGCGTCGGACGACCATCCCCCCGCCTGCAGTCTGCCTGATCTTTCGCCGGAAGACCTGATGTATCCGCTCGTCTACATCGTGCGCCACGGACAGACGCAATGGAACACCGAGCGTCGCCTGCAGGGTCAGGCCGATACCGACATCAATGAGCTTGGACGCCAGCAGGCGACTGGCAATGGCCGGCGCTTGGCCGCGATGATCGGCAAGGGTGAGGATTTCGACTTTGTCGCCAGCCCGATGCGGCGCACGTGCGAAACGATGGAACTGATGCGGGCGGCAATGGGGCTCGACCCGCTCGCTTACCGGACAGAACCGCGTCTGGTGGAGTTGAGCTTCGGCGACTGGCAGGGTTTTACGTTTCGTGAGCTCGAAGCCCGGCTTCCGGGATCGACCCGCGGGCGCCGCTCGGCCAAATGGGATTTCCAGCCGCCCGGAGAGGGGGCGGAAAGCTATGAGATGCTGCTCGAGCGGATCAAGCCATGGTTCGACGCGCTCGACCGGCAGACGGTCTGCGTCACCCATGGCGGCGTGATGCGCTGCCTTTTCCGCTTCGTCATGGGCCTGTCAAAACAGGAGGCGGCGGGCCTGGAAATCCCTCAGGACCAACTGCTCCGGCTGCAGGGCCGGAGCCTGGAGTGGCTGTGAGGGCTGCGGCCTGTCGAATTCAGATCAGGCCGGCCTCATCTTAGATCTAGTTGGCGTCGCTATCCGGCAGCTGCATGTCGGTGACCACATTCTCGCCATTGGTCACGTCAAAGGCGATGACGATGTCCATGCCCGGCTGCAGCGCGTCGAGATCGGTTTCGGCGTTGAGCTTGTAGGACTTGCCGTCGTCCAGCGTCAGCGTCAGCGTGTCCTTGTCGACCTTCTTGATCAGGCCCTCGGTCTGGCCGGCAAACGCGGCGGCGGTGGAAATCATCAGCATGGCGGCAACAGCGCCAATCAGGGTACGCATCGTCGTCCTCATTATCATTGCGCCGGCATGGCTAGCGGCGGATCCTCAACGGCGGATGGAAGAAAGCAGAAACCAAGCGAATGTGTCAAAAGTAAAACTGGCTTCGTCACGACCTATTTCGTTCGAGGTGCGATCGCGAGTTCCAACGACGGTTCCTTTCACGAGCAATGAGTGGCAGCCACTCGCGCGGCGTGCTCTTGATCATTGCGGCAGGGTGGGGCAGCAGCCCTGGCCATTCGTGGCAGCGCGGGTCTCCCGCACACACAGTTTGACCACTTTGCAAAACGCCAATAGAAGGCAGCGTGCAGCGTCGCGCGTGCTTTTTGACGCGCAAAGGACGCTGCACCACTTTGGACTTCCGGCTCCGCCGCCGGGCAGGGCGTTTTCCATGTCTCACAACACTTTCGGCCACCTGTTCCGCGTCACCACATGGGGTGAGAGCCATGGGCCGGCGCTCGGCTGCGTCGTCGACGGCTGCCCGCCCGGCATCCGTTTCAAGCGTGAGGACATCCAGACCGAACTCGACAAGCGTCGCCCCGGCCAGTCGCGTTTCGTGACGCAGCGCCGCGAGCCGGACGAGGTCAAGATACTCTCCGGCTTCATCCTCGACGAGGACGGCGAGACGATGATCACCACCGGCACGCCGGTGTCGATGCTGATCGAGAATGTCGACCAGCGTTCCAAGGATTATGGCGAGATCGCCCGCCAGTACCGGCCGGGCCATGCCGACTACACCTATGAGGTCAAATACGGCCTGCGCGACTACCGCGGCGGCGGCCGTTCCTCGGCCCGCGAGACGGCAGCTAGAGTGGCGGCAGGCGCCTTGGCCCGCAAGGTGGTGCCCGGCATGGTGGTGCGCGGCGCGCTGGTCTCCATGGGCGAGAAGTCGATCGACCGCGCCAACTGGAACTGGAACTTCATCGGCGATGCCGACAATCCGTTCTTCACCCCGGACCCCGCCTCGGTCCCCGTCTTCACCCAATATCTCGACGCCATCCGCAAGGCGGGCTCCTCGGTCGGCGCCATAATCGAGATCGTCGCCGAAGGCGTGCCGGCCGGCCTTGGCGCGCCGATCTATGCCAAGCTCGACCAGGACATCGCGTCCGGCCTGATGTCGATCAATGCCGTCAAGGGGGTCGAGATCGGCAATGGTTTCGAGGCAGCCCGCATCACCGGCGAACAGAATGCCGACGAGATGCGCATGGGCAATGACGGCAAGCCGGTGTTTTTGTCCAACCACGCCGGCGGCATCCTGGGCGGCATCTCGACCGGGCAGGCGATCGTCGCCCGTTTCGCCGTCAAGCCGACATCGTCGATCCTGACTCCGCGCAAATCGATCGACAAGGACGGCAACGACGTCGAGGTGATGACCAAGGGCCGCCACGACCCCTGCGTCGGCATCCGCGCCGTGCCGATCGGCGAGGCCATGGTTGCCTGCGCCATCGCCGATCACTATCTGCGGCACAGAGGACAGACGGGGAAAGGAATAGGGGAGTAAGGCAATAGGGGAATATGTTACGTCGCGTTTCGCCACGCCAAATTTTTTCCTTTTCCCTACTTCCTTACTGCCCTATTCCCCTACTCCCTGGCGAGCGAAGCGAGCATTTCCATGCCATACGACCAGAAGAAGATCGTCGAAGCCATCCGCGCCTTCGAGCGCGGCGAGATCGTCGTCGTCATGGACGATGACGGGCGCGAGAACGAGGGCGACCTGATCGTCGCCGCGGTCCACTGCACGCCGGAGAAGATGGCCTTCATCGTCCGCAATACCTCCGGCATCGTCTGCACGCCGATGCCGCGCGAGGAGGCAAAGCGCCTCAACCTTGCGCCGATGGTGGCCGACAACGATTCCGCCCACACCACCGCCTTCACCGTCAGCGTCGATTTCAAGCACGGCACCACGACCGGCATCTCCGCCGACGACCGCACGCTCACCGTGCGCAACCTTGCCAACGGCAATGTCGGCGCCTCCGATTTCGTCCGTCCCGGACATATCTTCCCGCTGGTCGCCCGCGAGGGCGGGGTGCTGATGCGCTCCGGCCATACCGAAGCGGCCGTCGACCTCTGCAAGCTTGCCGGCCTGCCGCCGATCGGCGTCATTTCCGAACTGGTCAACGACGACGGCACCGTCAAGCGCGGGCCGGAGGTTCAGGCCTTTGCCGAGAAGCATGGCCTGAAACAGGTCTCGGTCGCCGATCTCATCGCCTACCGGCAGCGCAAGGAAACGCTGGTCGAGCGCGTCGCCTGTTCCGACATCGACACGCTTGGCGGCAAGGCGCAGGTCTTCACCTACACGCTGCCCTGGGATTCGATGCATCACGTCGCGATCGTCTTCGGCGATATCCGCGACGGCGAGGAGGTGCCGGTGCGCCTGCATTCGGAGGATGTCGTCACCGACGTGTTCGGCACCAGCCACCGGCTCGACGCCATCATGAAGGCGATGGGCGAGCGCAAGCGAGGCGTCATCGTCTATCTGCGCGAGGGTTCGGTCGGCGTCGCCCATCAGGAGCGCAAGCGGCCGGTGAGCGGCGAGCGCGAGGATCATGAGGAAGCCCGCCGGCGCGAAAGCGAATGGCGCGAAATCGGCCTCGGCGCGCAGATCCTGAAAGATTTGGGCATTTCGTCGATCAACCTGATCGCCTCGCGCGAGCGCCACTATGTCGGCCTCGAAGGTTTCGGCATCCATATCGCCAAGACCGAGATCCTCTAAGGCGCCAGGCCCCTTGCAGGACCGGACGCGCACGACATCACTCCGCGGGAACCGCCTCCGCCTCACATCCGGCAAGATCGCAATCCGGACCGGCCAGGCTGCGCTGGCCGATAAGAACCGTCGCCAGCGCGATCGCGCCCGCCGCCACCGACACAAGAAAGCCGTTCTGGGCGCCGAACGCGTCCACCACCGCGCCGGCGGCGAAGGAGCCGAGCGCCATGCCGATACCGATTCCGGTCGTCACCCAGGTGATGCCCTCGGTCAGCATCGCTTCGGGCACGCGCCGCTCGATCAGGCCGAAGGCGGTGATGAAGGTCGGCGAGATCGCCAGGCCGCTGACGAACACGGCAAGCGCCAGCAGCGGTACCGTGCCGGCGGCCAGCAGCGGCAGCGTGGTGAGCGCGATGACGGCGACGGCGACAGCCAGCTGGCGTTGCAGCGGCGCTTTCAGGTTGAGCGCGCCGATGATGATGCCGAGCACGAACGAGCCGAGTGCGTAGACGCCGATGACGAGGCTTGCCGCTTCCGGTTGGCCGAGCTCCTTGGTGATCGCCACGGTGCTGACTTCCGTGGTGGCGAAAGTGGCGCCGATGAAGATCAGGGCGAACGTTATGACCTGAACCGGCCGCAGGCGGATCGCTGAGCCGCGTGAACCATGTTCCTGTGGCCGCACGTTGGGTTCGGTCGCGCGCTGCAGGATGAAGGCCGCCGAGCCGAATGCCAGGAACAGAGTGCTGGCAAGCATGCCCGCTTCCGGGAACAGCGCGGTGCTCAACCCGACCGACAGCGATGCGCCGGCGATATAGACCAGTTCATCCGCCGCAGACTCGAAGGCGAAAGCGGTGTTCAGCTCCGGGCGGTCACGGAAGATCTCCGTCCAGCGGGCGCGCACCATCGCCGGTATGCTGGGCATGGCAGCGGCAAGCAGTGCCGAGGCGAACAGCGTCCATATCGGCCAGTCCTGGTTGGCCGCCGCGATCAGCACTGCGAAGGCGAGCACGGCGATCACCGTCGTCGGCGCGACGATGCGCGTCTGACCGAGGCGATCCACCAGCCGCGATATTTGCGGCGCAATAAACGCGTTCACCAGCGCGAAACTCGCCGAAACGGCGCCGGCCAGCCAGTATTCGCCATGCGTCTGCGACAGCATGGCGACGATCCCGATCGGCGCCATGGCGATCGGCAGCCTGGCAACGAAGCCAGCCGCCGCGAAACCCTTGGTGCCGGGGGCTCGAAATATTTCCGAATAGGGATTTTGCATGCTCTGGCTCCTCGACAAGGGACGGATCGGCAATTACATACGTTGCGTATGAAATCAGATAGATCATACGCCGCGTATGTCAATTGGCATACGATGCGTATGTAAGTTGGGCCAGACCGCATGCACCGACCTCGCAAGGAGATGATCGCCGAGACGCGCGCCAAGCTGATCGCGGCCGCCCGCCACGCTTTCGGCACCATCGGCTATGCGGACGCCTCGATGGATGATTTCACCGCCTCGGCCGGGCTGACGCGCGGCGCGCTCTATCACCACTTCGGCGACAAGAGGGGATTGCTGCAGGCGGTCATCGCCGAGATCGACGGCGAGATGGCTGCCCGGGTGAACGAGGTGGCGGCGAGGGCGCCGACCCGCTGGCAGCATTTCGTCGACGAATGCACCACTTACATCGAACTGGCGCTGGAGCCGGAGATCCAGCGCATCATGTTCCGCGATGCTCCGGCGGTACTGGGTGATCCCGCGCAGTGGCCGAACGCCAGCGCATGCACGGCGTCGATGACCGATCACCTGACCAGGCTGCAGGAGGAGGGGGTGGTCGTGGCCGACCTCGATCCCGAGACCACGGCGCGGCTGATCAACGGCGCGAGCAGCCAGGCTGCGCAGCGGATCGCCAATTCGCAGGATCCGGAAGCGACGTCGAAAAAGGCGGTGGCTGCGTTCAAGCAACTGCTCGAGGGGCTGCGCAAGCAGCCCTGAGCACACGGTCAGCTAACCATGACGCGCGGTTTGTGCACCGGTTTTAGGTCGGCGCGGCGTCGCCAAGATTGACAATCGCCGGGGCGAGCGCATCCTCCTCAACCATCTCTGAGGCGGGAGAGTCGGGCCATGTGGGACTTCAGCATCGGCCGGTCGGTGTCCATCATGATCAGGACATGGCCTTTCATCGTCTTTCGCATGGTTGTCTATTTCGGCATCACGCTGGCCTACATCATGGCGACCGGGACCGGGGCCAGCGTCGGCTATGGCGTCGGCCACATCTCCACCGATCCCGATGGGCCGCTCTCCTTCGCGCTATGGGGTGGCGTGGTCGGCTTCGGCATCGTCTCGGTAGCCGTCTACTGGATCCGCGAATACATCCTCTACGTCCTCAAGGCCGGGCATATCGCCGTCATGGTCCATCTGATCGACGGCCAGGACGTTCCCGACGGCCAGAACCAGATCTCCTATGCCAGGGCCGTGGTGACCGAGCGTTTCGCCGAGGCCAATGTGCTGTTCGTGATCGACCAGCTGGTCAAGGGCGCCATCCGCGCCATCACCGGCCTCATCGGCGGCATCGCCGCCTTCCTGCCCATTCCCGGTCTCAACGGCTTTGTCAGTTTCATCAACACGGTGATCCGCATGTCGCTGACCTATGTCGACGAGATCATCCTCGGCTACAACATCCGCATCAATTCCACCTCGCCCTTCGAGACCGCCCGGCAAGGCGTCGTGCTCTATGCGCAGAACGGCAAGACCATGGTCAAGAACGCGGTCTGGCTGGCCGTGATCATGTGGGGCGTGTCCTTCGTCATCTTCCTGTTGATGCTGGCGCCGGCCGGCGCCATCCTCTGGGTCATGCCAGGCCAGCTTGCCGGCTGGGCCTTCGTTCTGGCCATCGTCTTTGCCTGGGCCTTCAAGGCCGCCTTCATCGAGCCCTTCGCCATCGCCTCGCTGATGCAGGTCTATTTCGCCACCATCGAGGGCCAGGCGCCCAATCCGGACTGGGACCGCCGGCTGGCGGAAGCCTCCTCGAAATTCCGCGAACTGAAGGACAAGGCGCTGGCCTCGTTCGGCGGCTCGCGCTGGACGCAGCCGGCACCCCAATAGCCGGGAAACCAGCCTAATCCCTGTTGAACGTTCCTCTTTGGCGGCGCGAAAACATGGCCAAACCGGTCTTGCGCGCCTATATCGGGGCATGGTCACCAGGCTTTACACCCACCCGGTCTTCCTCGAACACCTGACCCCGCCCGGCCACCCCGAGCGGCCCGACCGCCTGCGCGCCATCGAGCGCGTGCTGGACGACGAGGCATTTTCGGCGCTCGACCGGGTCAAGGCGCCGGAAGGCGACCAGGCGACCATCCTCTATGCGCATCCCGAGAATCACGTCGTACGCGTGCGCGCCGCCATTCCGGAAACCGGCATCGCTTCGATCGATGCCGACACCAGCGCCAGCCCGAAGAGCTGGCAGGCGGCGGTGACGGCGATCGGCGCCGCCAATGCCGCCGTCGACGACGTTTTCGACGGCCGCGCCGCCAATGTCTTCGTCGCCGCCCGGCCGCCCGGCCACCATGCCGAGAAGACCACGGCCATGGGCTTTTGCCTGTTCAACACCGCGGCGATCGCCGCTCGCTACGCGCAGAAGAGGCACCAGGCCGAGCGCGTCGCCATCGTCGACTGGGACGTCCATCACGGTAACGGCACGCAGGATATCTTCTGGGATGACCCTTCGGTGCTCTATTGCTCGACGCACCAGATGCCGCTTTATCCGGGCACCGGCGCCAAGGGCGAGACCGGCGCCGGCAACATTGTCAACGCGCCGCTGGCGCCGCGCACCGGCAGCGACACGTTCCGTGACGCCTTCCTGTCACGCGTGCTGCCGTCGATCGACAATTTCGCGCCCGACCTGATCATCATTTCCGCCGGATTCGACGCGCACCATCGCGACCCGCTGGCCGAGATCAACCTGACCGAGGAGGATTTCGACTGGGCAACGGGTCAGCTGATGGAGCGCGCCGCGCGCCACAGCGGCAATCGGCTCGTCAGCCTGCTCGAGGGTGGCTACGATCTGCAGGGACTGGCATTTTCGGTCGCCGCCCATGTCGGGCGGCTGATGAAGGGATGAATTATGGCTGGTGAAGCTAACGAGGACGTCAAGGCGATGAGCTTCGAGCAGGCGCTCGACGCGCTGGAGAAGATCGTCGACGATCTTGAGCGCGGTGACGTGCCGCTCGACCAGTCGATCAAGATCTATGAGCGCGGCGAGGCGCTGAAAGTCCATTGCGACCGGTTGCTGAAGGCGGCCGAGGACAAGGTCGAGAAGATCAGGCTCTCGCGCGACGGCAAGCCGGTTGGCACGGAGCCGCTCGACGCCGAGTAAGGTGTATTGATATTCAGCCGGCCTGCAAATGGCGGCTTCCTGCGCTTGCGGTGGTGCATAATCCGCGCAGGCGGGGATCGGGCAGCAGGTAAGGAGTTTAAGCTATGTGCCGCAACATCAAGACCCTGGCCAATTTCGAACCGCCGGCAACTAATGACGAAGTGCATGACGCGGCACTTCAGTTCGTGCGCAAGCTGAGCGGATCGACCAAACCCTCAAAGCGCAATGAGCACGCCTTCCATCACGCCGTCGAGGCGATCGCCGCCATCGCGCGTGAATTGATCGACTCGCTCGAGACCAACCAGGAGCCACGCAATCGCGAGGAAGAGGCGGCCAAGGCGAAGGCCAGGTCCGCCCTCCGTTTCGCCTGAGGTCGAGATGAGCTTCTTTCCGGGAAACGATCCTGAGCCTGGCGATGCGTTCGCCTGCGACCAGATCGAGCTGATGGTCGTACCTAACGCCAAGGACATTGGTGGCTTCGAGGTTCGCCGCGCGCTGCCCACCGCGAAGCGTCGTCTGGTCGGCCCGTTCATCTTCTTCGATCGCATGGGCCCGGCCATCCTGCGCGCCGGCCACGCGCTCGATGTGCGCCCTCATCCCCATATCGGCCTGTCGACGGTGACCTACCTTTTCGATGGCAAGATCAGGCATCGCGATTCGCTCGGCACCGAAATGGTGATCGCGCCGGGCGATGTGAACCTGATGACCGCCGGCCGCGGCATCGTCCATTCCGAGCGCACGCCGGAGGAACTGCGCGGCGCGCCGATGTCGATCTCCGGCCTGCAGACCTGGCTGGCGCTGCCGGACGGCAAGGAGGAGGTTGCTCCGGTCTTCGAGAACACGGCCGTGATCCGCTTGCCCGAGATCGATGCCGAGGGCATCAGCGGCCGCGTCATCATCGGCGCTTTTTCCGGTCTGCGCTCGCCGGTTTCGACCGCCTCGGACACCCTTTATGCCGACCTGAGGCTGGCGCCCGGCGCCAGCGTCAAGATCCCGCCCGATGCCGAGGAGCGCGCCATCTACACGCTGGAAGGCGAGGTCTCGATTGCGGGCGACCGTTTCCCGGCCGAGCGGCTGCTGGTGTTCAAACCGGGCGACGAAATCGTCGTTTCGTCCGAGCGCGGCGCCCATTTCATGCTATTCGGCGGCGCCTCGCTCGGCTCCAGGCGCTACATCTGGTGGAACTTCGTTTCGTCGTCGAAGGAACGCATCGAACAGGCGAAAGAGGAATGGAAGACCGGCCGCTTCGATATCGTTCCTGGAGACGAGGAAGAGTTCATTCCGTTACCGGACAATTAACGCCAGAAGCATCCGCGTCATTGACACGCATTTACATTCGCCGGGCGGCGGCATATTTCGCCCATGATCAACGTGCATGAACGTCAGGTTTGACCAGGCCCCTTAGCCGTGAACGCAAAGCCCGATACGCCGCTCCTCGACAAGGTCCGCATCCCCGCGGATCTGAGGACGCTTGACGAAAGCGAGCTGCCGCAGCTCGCCTCGGAGCTGCGCGACGAGCTGATCGACGCCGTCTCGCACACCGGCGGCCATCTTGGCGCCGGGCTCGGCGTGGTCGAACTGACCGTTGCGCTCCACTATGTCTTCAACACCCCGGACGACCGGCTGATCTGGGATGTCGGCCACCAGGCCTATCCGCACAAGATCCTGACCGGCCGGCGCGACCGCATCCGCACCCTGCGGCAGGAGGGCGGCCTTTCCGGCTTCACCCGGCGTGCCGAGAGCGAATACGACCCGTTCGGCGCCGCCCATTCCTCGACCTCGATTTCCGCCGGTCTCGGCATGGCGATGGGCCGCGACCTCTCCGGCGGCCGCAACAACGTCATTGCCGTCATCGGCGACGGCGCCATGTCGGCCGGCATGGCCTATGAGGCGATGAACAATGCCGGCGCGCTCGATGCCCGGCTGATCGTCATCCTCAACGACAACGACATGTCCATCGCGCCGCCGACCGGGGCGATGAGCGCCTATCTGGCGCGGCTCGCCTCCGGCAAGGCCTATCTCGGCCTGCGTGATTTCGGCAAGAAGCTGACCTCTTATCTCGGCAAGCGCGCCGATCGCGCCATCACACGAGCCGTCGAGCATGCGCGCGGCTACGTCACCGGCGGCACGCTGTTCGAGGAGCTCGGCTTCTATCACATCGGCCCGATCGACGGGCACAATCTCGAGCACCTGATCCCGGTGCTGAAGAACGTCCGCGACAATGGTGACGGCCCGGTGCTGATCCATGTCGTGACCCAGAAGGGCAAGGGCTACGCGCCGGCCGAAGCCGCCGCCGACAAATATCACGGCGTCAACAAGTTCGACGTCATCACCGGCGCGCAGGCCAAGGCGCCTGCCAACGCGCCGAGCTACACCAAGGTCTTCGCCGAAAGCCTGGTCCAGGAGGCGCGCGAGGACGACCGCATCGTCGCCATCACCGCCGCCATGCCGAGCGGCACCGGCCTCGATCTCTTCGGCGAGGCCTTCCCGGCCCGGACCTTCGATGTCGGCATCGCCGAGCAGCATGCCGTGACCTTCGCCGCCGGCTTTGCCACGGAAGGCTACAAGCCTTTCTGCGCCATCTATTCGACCTTCCTGCAGCGCGCTTACGACCAGGTCGTCCACGACGTGGCGATCCAGAAGCTGCCGGTGCGCTTCCCGATCGACCGCGCCGGCTTTGTCGGCGCCGACGGCGCCACCCATTGCGGCGCCTTCGACACCACCTTCCTCGCCTCGCTGCCGGGCTTCGTCGTCATGGCCGCCGCCGACGAGGCGGAACTTCGCCACATGGTGCGCACCGCCGCTCACTATGACGAGGGTCCGATCGCCTTCCGCTACCCGCGCGGCAACGGCGTCGGCGTCGACATGCCGGAGCGCGGCTCGGTGCTCGACATCGGCAAGGGCCGCATTCTCAAGGAAGGCACCAAGGTGGCGCTACTTTCCTTCGGCACCCGCCTGCAGGATTGTCTGATCGCCGCCGAGGAACTCGGCGCCGCCGGGCTATCCGCCACCGTCGCCGACGCCCGTTTCGCCAAGCCGCTGGACGAGGATCTCGTGCGCCGGCTCGCCCGCTCGCATGAGGTGCTGGTGACGGTGGAAGAGGGCGCGGTCGGCGGCTTTGCCAGCCAGGTGCTACAGTTCCTCGCTCATCAAGGCCTTCTGGAAGGCGGCCTCAAGGTGCGCCCGCTCGTGCTGCCGGACGCGTTCACCGATCACGCCAAGCCCGAGAAGATGTACGCCGATGCGGGCCTGGACGCGGCCGGCATCGTGCGCACGGTGTTCGCCGCCCTCGGCCACGCGGCCAGCGCCAGAAGCGCCTGACTCAAGATATCAGCATCCTGAATCGCTTTGCCGGCTTGCTGTCGTAATCGATTGTTTACGCTGCCATTTGGCGCTTTGCTTACCCTGTCTCTTGGCCGTTTCTCAACGGCGGCCTGCTAGAAGCCTGCCGAGGGATAGGGGCAACGACAATGAACAGGTTTCTGTGCGGCATCGCCTTTTTGGCGCTCGCCGCTGGACCGGCGAAGGCCGAGACGCGCTACGACCGCAATCTCGAAAAAGCGGCTATTGACATAGTCGCCGGCAAGATCGGCGGCATCCGCGGAGGCTTCTCCTACAAGCAGGTTCCGCAGCTCGTCGTGCTGCCCGAGACCGCGCCGGCGGTGCCGGTCGAGCCGCAGCCCCGGCAAGCTTCCGGCGACAGGAATGACGGTCTGGCGCCCGCCGTCGAACGGCCGGTTTCGCGGACCATCTTCTAATCCCCTTCTTGCCTTCGCGACCGGCTTTCGCCAAGGAAGGCCGATGAACTCCACTTTGCCAGCCAGCGCGCGCCTCAGGCTCGACGAACTGCTCGTCCAGCGCGGCCTGTTCGCCAGCCGCTCGCGCGCCCGCGACGCCGTCGAGCGCGGCACCGTAACGGTTGACGGCACCATCGCCCGCAAGCCCGGCCAGAGCGTCCAGGCCGATTGCCTCGTTGCAATCGACGACCCAGCGCAGGCCTATGTCTCGCGCGCGGCGCTGAAGCTGATCGCCGGGCTTGACCGGTTCGGCCTCGACCCCACCGGCAGCGAAGCGCTCGATATCGGCGCCTCGACCGGCGGCTTCACCCAGGTGCTGCTCGAGCGCGGCGCCGCGCACGTCACCGCGATCGATGTCGGCCACGGCCAGATGCATCCGGAGATCTCAGGCGATCCGCGCGTCACGGCCATCGAGGGCCTCAATGCCCGCGATCTCTCGTCCGCCGACCTGGGCGGCGTTGTCCCCGATTTCATCGTCTGCGATGTCAGCTTCATCTCGCTGAAGCTGGCGCTGCCGCCGGCTCTTGCCCTCGCCGGAGATGGCGCCAGGGCGCTGCTTCTGGTCAAGCCGCAATTCGAGGCCGGCCGCGAGGCGATCGGCAAGGGCGGCCTGCTCAGGGATCAGGCTGACGCCGAACGCATCGCCGGCCTGCTCGGCGACTGGCTTGGCGGCATTCCCGGCTGGCGCGTGCTGGGGCGGCATCCTTCGCCGATCGAGGGCGGCGACGGCAACCGCGAATTCCTGCTCGCCGCCATCAAGGATGAAAAATGAGCGCGCGTTTCACCATCGCCAGGCTTGGCTCGCAGGGCGACGGCATCGCCGAGGCCGACGGCGGCGAGGTCTTTATTCCCTTCACGCTGCCGGGCGAGACGGTCACCGCCGCCCGCGAAAAGCACCGCGCCACGCTGATGTCGGTGCTGGAGGCATCGCCGCTCAGGATCGATCCGGCCTGCCGGCATTTCACCGAATGCGGCGGCTGCGCGCTGCAGCATTTCGAGGCTGAAGCCTACCGCCAGTGGAAGCGCGACAAGGTTATGCAGGCATTGAAGGCCAAGGGCATCGCTTTCGATGTCGCGGCGCTGGTGCCATGCGCGCCCGAGACCCGTCGCCGCGTCGTCTTCAGCGCCCGGCGCACCGAGGCCGGCATGCTGCTTGGTTTCGTGCGCGCGCTTTCCTCGGAGATCATTCCGATCGAGGAATGCCCGATCTCGCTGCCGGCGATCGTTGCCGCGCTGGGTCGCCTGCGGGCGTTGGCCGACCTGGTCTGCGCCACTTCGAAAGCCTTCCACATGACCGTCACCGTGACCGCATCCGGTCTGGATGTCGCGGTCCAGGACGGAGGCAAGCTCGGCGATCATCAGCGCCGCATCGCGTCGAATTTCGTCACCGCCGAGGGGTTGGCCAGACTATCGGTCGATGGTGAGATCGTCGTCGAGCCGAAGAAGCCTGTGGTGCAGTTTGGATCGGTCGCCGTAGCCGTGCCGCCCGGCGCTTTCATGCAGGCGACCGAAGCCGCCGAGCGGACCATGGCCGAGCTGGTCGGCCAGCACCTGTCGCGCGCAAAAAAGGTCGCCGACCTGTTCGCCGGCTGCGGCAGCTTCGCGCTGCGGCTTGCGGCGAAGTCGGAGGTTCATGCCGTCGAAGGCGACGCGCCGGCCCTTGCAGCGCTCGACCGCGCCTTCCGTTTTGCCAACGGACTGAAGCGGGTGACCAGCGAGCGCCGCGACCTGTTCCGGCGGCCGCTGACGTTCAAGGAATTGAACGCCTTCGACGGCCTGGTCTTCGATCCGCCGCGCGCCGGAGCCGAGGACCAGTCGAAGCAGATCGCCCGCTCGGACGTGCCGCTGGTGGCCGCAGTGTCCTGCAACCCGGTGACGCTGGCGCGGGATCTGCGCATCCTGATCGATGGCGGTTACGCGCTGAAAAGTGTCGCTCCGATCGACCAGTTCCTGTGGTCGCCGCATGTCGAGGCCGTCGCACTGCTGGAGAAGCCGAAGCGAAGGCGGTAATCGCTCAAACCCTGGTGCCGCCGACCGTCATCTGGTTCATCCTCAGGTGCGGCTGGCCGACGCCCACCGGCACGCCCTGTCCGGCCTTGCCGCACATGCCGATGCCGTTGTCGAGCTTCATATCGTTGCCGACCATGGTGACGCGGTGCATGGCGTCCGGCCCGTTGCCGATCAGCATCGCGCCCTTGATCGGCTGCGTCACCTTGCCGTCCTCGATCATGTAGGCCTCGGTGCAGCCGAAGACGAATTTGCCCGACGTGATGTCGACCTGGCCACCGCCGAAGGAGACCGCGTAGATGCCGTTCTTGACCGAGGCGATGATCTCTTCCGGCTGCATGTCGCCGGCGGTCATGTAGGTGTTGGTCATGCGCGGCATCGGCTGGTGCGCATAGCCTTCGCGCCGTCCGTTGCCGGTCGCCTTCATGCCCATCAGCCTCGCGTTCTGGCGATCCTGCATGTAGCCGACCAGCTTGCCGTCCTCGATCAGCACGTTGCGCGCCGAGGGCGTGCCCTCGTCGTCGACGGTCAGCGAGCCGCGCCGTTCGGGTAGCGTGCCGTCGTCGACGACGGTGACGCCTTTCGCCGCCACCTGCTGGCCCATCAGCCCGGCGAAGGCCGAGGTCTTCTTGCGGTTGAAGTCGCCCTCCAGCCCATGGCCGACGGCCTCGTGCAGCATGACGCCCGGCCAGCCGCTGGAGAGCACGATGTCGAATGTGCCGGCCGGCGCCGGCACGGCCTCGAGATTGACCAGCGCCTGCCTCAGCGCCTCCTTGGCTGCGTGCTTCCAGCTCTCCTCGACCAGGAACTCGCCGAAGCTCTTGCGGCCGCCCATGCCGTAGGAGCCGCTTTCCTGGCGGTCGCCGCTGCCGACCACGACCGACACGTTGATCCTGACCATCGGGCGGATGTCGCGCACCATCTGGCCGTCGGCGCGCACGATCTCGACATGCTGCCAGGAAGCCGCCAGCGAAGCCGTCACCTGACGCACGCGCGGATCCTCCGCGCGCAGCCAGGCGTCGATCTCCTGCAGCAGCTTCGCCTTGGTCTCGAAGGAAGGCGAGGGGATCGGGTTTTCCTCGCCATAGAGATGGCGGTTGGTGCGGGCGGGCGGCGCGGCAAGCGTGCCGGAATAGCCGCCCTTGACCGCCGAGACGGCGTCGGCCGCGCGCAGCAGCGAGGCTTCGGAAAGATCGCTCGAATGCGCATAGCCGCTGGCCTCGCCGGCCACCGCGCGCAGTCCGAAACCCTGGTCTGTGTTGAAGTTGGCGGTCTTCAGCCGGCCATTGTCGAACATCAGCGCCTCGCTCTCGCTGTATTCGAGGAAAAGCTCGCCGTCGTCGGCGCCGCTGATGGTCTCGGCGACGATCTTCTTGATGCGATCGTCGGAAATGTCGAATTGGCCGATCAGGCTGTTCATGGCAGGTCCGTCCGCAGGATTGGTCGTTTCCCCCGATGTAGGGGCGAAGGCGCGCCGAGACAATCGGCAACAGCGCCGATCACCGGCGGTGTCAGGCCCCCGACGTCGTCGAAGCCTTGCCGGCCAGGATCAGGGGAGGGCGGCAAAACCGTCGGCGAAACCCTTGAGGTCGACGGGAATGCCGATGCCTTCTTCCGGCGTCTGGAAGACGATGAAGGTGGCCGAGGTGCCGGTCTTCAGCGTATCGAGCAGCGGCTTTTCGAGGATCACCTCGGCATAGCAGCCGTCCTGGAAGCAGCGCACGAAATAGGCCCGCCCGATGTCCTTGCCGTCGACGTTGAGGCCAAGCCCGTTGGGCAGGAGAACGCCGAGCGGCGCCAGCACGCGCAGGATCTCGGCCTTGTTGTCGGCGGTGCGCAGCACGACCACCGACAGCCCCATCTCCGGACGGTCCTCGGCGACGACGTTCTGCATCATCACGCATTGCTCGGAGGTCGCGCCCGCCGGCGTGTCGCAGATGATCGACCACGCGCCATGCGTCGAGCGCACCGTGCCGCTCGGTTGCTGCGCGGCATTGGCCTGGGCAGCATTCGACGCGCCAGTTCCGGACAGGCCGGCGCCAAGCACGGCGGCGAGAAAGATGACCTTCGCCAAGGTTCTCGAAAGCCAGGATCTCATGACGGCTCCATTGCGAATCACGGCACTTTGAAGCCGCGCGACTGCCAAGTAAAGGACGGTGCCGGGGCCGGCCCGCCCGGATATGGGCAATCAAGCGCTTTTCCAAGCCAATTTCGCCCGAATTGCGACCGTCCGGCGGACGGCTCCGGGGTGTTCGTCGCCGATCACGCGGCGGTGATCGGCAGAGGCCGCTTTGCCCTCTTCAAGGCGCGGCTGCACTTGCGCGCAAAAATGCCGCACGGTTTCCTCCGCTCCTTTCTTGCGGAGGCAATTAGAGTATGGTTTGAACCACCCTTGGGACTGTCCGGGATTCCCGTCCCGGCGCTATTCGATATTCTTGCGCGCACGGCCGCGAGGAAATGGGAGATGATGAGGGCGATGAGAAAATTCCTAGCAAGCGCCGCTGCCGCCGCCGCAGTCTTTGCCGGCGCATCCGCCCATGCGGCCCAGCCGCAGCCGTGGGAGATGACCTTCCAGCCCGCCGCCACCGACATCATGCGGCAGGTCACCTGGTTCGAGCACTACACGCTGTGGTTCATCGTGCCGATCACGCTGTTCGTGCTGTTTTTGCTCGCCTATTGCATCGTGAAGTTCCGCGCCAGCGTCAATCCGGTGCCCTCGCGCACCAGCCACAACACGCTGATCGAGGTGATCTGGACGGTCGGGCCGGTCGTCATCCTGCTTTGCCTTGCCATCCCTTCCTTCCAGCTGCTGACCGCGCAATACACGCCGCCGGAAGAAGCCAAGCTGACCCTGAAGGCGACCGCAAACCAGTGGAACTGGGACTACGAGTACCAGGTCGACAAGACGCTCACCTTCAACTCCGCGATCCTCCAGGACGCCGACCGCGCAGCCGCCGGCAAGGAAGACCGCAAGCTTTATCCGCGCCTGCTGGCCGTCGACAATGAGATGGTCGTGCCGGTCAACACCATGACCCGCGTCCTGGTGACGGCGACCGACGTGATCCACGCCTTCGCCATGCCGTCCTTCGGCGTCAAGACCGACGCCGTGCCCGGCCGCATCAACGAGATCTGGTTCAAGGCCGAGAAGGAAGGCCTCTACTACGGCCAGTGCTCGGAACTGTGCGGCAAGGACCACGCCTTCATGCCGATCGCCATCCGCGTCGTCTCCGACGCGCAGTACAACACCTGGCTGGCCGCAGCCAGGACCGACCTGCCCGGCGCCAACAAGGCGCTGATGGCCGAGGTCGATGCTCAAGACAAGGTAGCGGCCGCCGGCAACTGATGCCGCGGCCAGGAAAGATTCAGGGAACGGAGCGGAACATGGCAGAGGCTGCAGCTCACGACGATCACGACCACAAGCCCTATCATGGCTGGGTCCGCTGGGTCTATTCGACCAACCACAAGGACATCGGCACGCTCTATCTGATCTTCGCGATCTGCGCGGGCATCATCGGCGGCGCGCTCTCGGTCGTCATGCGCATGGAGTTGCAGGAGCCGGGCATCCAGATCTTCACCGGTCTGGCGCAGATGGTCTACGGCATGAGCGGTGACGCCGCCATCGACGGCGGCAAGAGCATGTACAATGCCTTCACCACCGCGCATGCGCTGATCATGATCTTCTTCATGGTCATGCCGGCGCTGATCGGCGGCTTCGCCAACTGGATGGTGCCGATCATGATCGGCGCGCCGGACATGGCCTTCCCGCGCATGAACAACATCTCGTTCTGGCTGCTGCCGCCGGCCCTGATCCTGCTGCTCACCTCGATGTTCGTGCCGAGCGCGCCGGGCGCCTTCGGTGTCGGTGGCGGCTGGACGATCTATCCGCCGCTGTCGACATCCGGTCAGCCTGGGCCCGCCATGGACCTGGCGATCCTGTCACTGCACATCGCCGGCGCCTCGTCGATCCTCGGCGCCATCAACTTCATCACCACCATCTTCAACATGCGCGCGCCGGGCATGACGCTGCACAAGATGCCGCTGTTTGCCTGGTCGGTGCTGATCACCGCCTTCCTGCTGCTGTTGTCGCTGCCGGTCCTGGCCGGCGGCATCACCATGCTGCTCACCGACCGCAATTTCGGCACCACCTTCTTCACGCCGGATGGCGGCGGTGACCCGATCCTGTTCCAGCACCTGTTCTGGTTCTTCGGTCACCCGGAAGTCTACATCCTGATCCTGCCGGGCTTCGGCATCGTCAGCCACATCGTCTCGACCTTCTCGAAGAAGCCGGTGTTCGGCTACCTCGGCATGGCCTACGCCATGGTCGCGATCGGCGCCGTCGGCTTCATCGTGTGGGCGCACCACATGTACACGACCGGCCTGTCGCTCGACACGCAGCGCTACTTCGTCTTCGCCACCATGGTCATCGCGGTGCCGACGGGCGTGAAGATCTTCTCCTGGGTCGCCACGATGTGGGGCGGGTCGATCTCGCTCAAGACCCCGATGCTGTGGGCGATCGGCTTCATCTTCCTGTTCACCCTGGGCGGCGTCACCGGCGTCCAGCTCGCCAATGCCGGCCTCGACCGCCCGCTGCATGACACCTATTACGTCGTCGCGCACTTCCACTACGTGCTGTCGCTCGGCGCCGTCTTCGCCATCTTCGCCGGCTGGTACTACTGGTTCCCGAAGATGACCGGCTACATGTACTCGCCCGTCATCGCCAACACCCATTTCTGGGTCACCTTCGTCGGCGTCAACCTGATCTTCTTCCCGCAGCACTTCCTCGGCCTTTCGGGCATGCCGCGCCGCTACATCGACTATCCGGATGCCTTCGCCGGCTGGAACATGGTCTCGTCCTACGGCTCCTACATCTCGGCCGTCGGCGTCGTGATCTTCCTCTATGGTGTGTTCGAAGCCTTCCAGAAGAAGCGGGTGGCCGGCGCCAATCCGTGGGGCGAGGGTGCGACCACGCTGGAATGGCAGCTGCCGTCGCCGCCGCCGTTCCACCAGTGGGAACAGCTGCCGAAGATCAAGTAGGCGGCAGCCTTGCTTGAATACGAGACCGCCGGCTCGTCCGGCGGTTTTGGCCAACGGAAATAATGGACTTTAAGTACGCATGGCCCTTGTCGACGAGAGATTGATTGACGAAGCGGGCTTTCGCATGTCGGAAGCGACGGCGGGTGATTTCTTCGCCCTCCTGAAGCCGCGCGTCATGTCGCTGGTGGTGTTCACCGCCTTTGTCGGCCTGGTTGCGGCGCCCGTCACCATCAATCCGCTGCTGGCGGTGATCGCCATCCTGTCGATCGCCATCGGAGCGGGCGCCTCCGGCGCGCTCAACATGTGGTACGACGCCGACATCGATCGGGTGATGACCAGGACCAAGAGCCGTCCGGTTCCGGCCGGCCGCGTCACGCCCGGCGAGGCGCTGAGCTTCGGCCTGGTGCTGTCGGTGCTGTCGGTGATGACGCTGGGCGTGCTGGTCAACTGGCTGTCGGCGTCGCTTCTTGCCTTCACCATCGTCTTCTACGCCGTCATCTACACGATGTGGCTGAAGCGCTGGACGCCGCAGAACATCGTCATCGGCGGTGCGGCCGGCGCCATCCCGCCCGTCATCGGCTGGGCGGCGGTGACCGGCAATGTCAGCCTGGAAAGCCTGATCCTGTTCCTGATCATCTTCCTGTGGACGCCGCCGCATTTCTGGGCGCTCGCGCTGTTCAAGTCCGAGGACTATCAGCGCGCCGGCATCCCGATGATGCCGAACGTCGCCGGGCAGGCCTCGACCCGCCGCCAGATCTTCGCCTATTCGCTCATCCTGGCGCCGGTTGGCGTGCTGCCCTGGGCGCTTGGTTTCACCACGGCAGCCTATGGCGCCGTTGCCGCCGTGCTTGGCGCCGGCTTCGTCTGGTACGCCTGGAAAGTGCTTGGCATGGCCGATGACGACAAGGAGATGAAGCCGGCCAAGGCGCTGTTCGGTTATTCGCTGCTCTATCTCTTCGCCATCTTCGCCGTCTACCTCGCCGACTGCGTGGTCGGGCGCGCGCTCGCCATGGGGGGGATGTGATCGTGGCCGACAAGAACCTCGAGCTCGTAACGCTGACCGAACGCCAGCAGAAGGCGCGGCGCAGCCGCTCGGTCGCCATCGGCGTGGCGCTAGCGGTGCTGGTCATCATCTTCTACATCGCCACCATCGTTAAGTTCGGCCACAATCTCTCCGGGACGATGTGAGGTCGATCATGGCGCGCGAAACGGTCACCGATCCCACCAAGAAGAACACCAACCGCGTCGTCGCCGGCGTCTGCATCGCCTTCTTCGGCGGCATGATCGGCATGGCCTATGCCGCAGTGCCGCTCTACACCATGTTCTGCCAGGCCACCGGCTATGGCGGCACGGTCAAGCGCGCCACCCAGCAATATGCCGACCGGGTGCTCGACCGCGACATCACCGTCCGCTTCGACGCCAACACCGCCGGGGTTCCTTGGGAGTTCCAGCCGGTCGCCCGCTCGGTCACCATCAAGATTGGCGAGACGGTGCAGGCGCATTTCAGCGCCACCAACAAGTTCGACCGCCCCTTCACCGGCCGCGCCACCTTCAACGTGCAGCCGGAATTGGCCGGTCCCTACTTCAACAAGGTGGAGTGCTTCTGCTTCACCGACACGACGCTGAAGCCCGGTGAATCGCTGGACATGCCGGTCGTGTTCTATGTAGATCCCGACATCGTCAACGTGCCGGAACTGAAGGACTTGAAGACCATCACCCTGTCCTACACCATGTTCCCGGTCGACAAGAACAAGCCCGTCGCATCGTCGGCGCCGGCCCAAAGCACCAACAAAGTTCCGAATACCGAAGCAAGCCTCGGGGGTTGATATGGCAGACGCACACGCAAAACCACAGCACGACTACCATCTCGTCGACCCCAGCCCGTGGCCGTTCCTGGGCTCCGTCGGCGCCCTGGTGACCGCCATCGGCGGCGTCTGCCTGATGCAGTATCTGAAGGCCGGCAGCTTCCCGATCTTCGGCCACAACATCGCCAATCCGTGGCTGTTCTTCATCGGCCTCCTGATCGTGATCTACACCATGTTCGCCTGGTGGTCCGACACCATCAAGGAAGCGCATGAGGGCCATCACACCCGCGTCGTGTCGCTGCATCTGCGTTACGGCATGATCATGTTCATCGCTTCCGAGGTGATGTTCTTCGTCGCCTGGTTCTGGGCCTTCTTCGACGCCAGCCTGTTTCCGGGCGAGACGCAGCAATATGCCCGCACCGCGTTTACCGGCGGCGTCTGGCCGCCGAAGGGCATGGAGGTCCTCGACCCCTTCCACCTGCCGCTCTACAACACCATCATCCTGCTTCTGTCGGGCACGACGGTGACCTGGGCGCACCATTCGCTCATCCATGGCGACCGCAAGGGCCTGATCAACGGCCTGGTGCTGACCGTCGGCCTCGGCATGCTGTTCACCATGGTGCAGGCCTACGAGTACATGCACGCGCCGTTCGGCTTCAAGGATTCCATCTACGGCGCCACCTTCTTCATGGCCACCGGCTTCCACGGCTTCCACGTCATCATCGGCACCATCTTCCTGCTGGTCTGCCTGGTGCGCGCGATGAAGGGCGACTTCACCCCGAAGCAGCATTTCGGCTTCGAGGCGGCTGCCTGGTACTGGCACTTCGTCGACGTGGTCTGGCTGTTCCTGTTCAGCGCCATCTACGTCTGGGCCTCGAACGGCGCGATGATCGAAGCCCACTGACAGCAGTCCGAGGAATGTGACGAGGCGGCTGCGGCGACGTGGCCGCCTTCTTCTTTTCGGCGCAATGGCCCGCCATCGGTAGCCGATGTCAGCGAGAATTCTTTCTGCGTTCTGCGCATGCATGGTCTGGGCTTTCCCTGCGCTTGCAGGGGAGCAGGTCTATCTGGTTCGGGTCGAGAAATCGGAACGGCGACTTGATCTGATCGGCGATGGCGGCAAGATCCTTCGCAGCTACGGCATTGCGCTGGGCGGGGAGCCGCTTGGCCACAAGCGCCAGAAGGGCGACGAGCGAACACCCGAAGGGCGCTACGTTCTCGACTGGCGCAACGCAAACAGCGCGGCCTACAAATCGATCCACATCTCTTATCCAAACGCCGAAGATCTCGCGGCGGCAAAGGCTCGCGGTGTCGACGCCGGCGGGATGATCATGATCCACGGCCAGCCAAATGGTTTTGGCTGGCTGGGTTGGCTGCTTCAATTGGTCGACTGGACCGACGGCTGCGTAGGGGTTACCGACTCCGACATGGATGAAATCTGGACAATGGTGGCCACCGGCACACCGATCGAGATCAGGCAATGAGCGAGGACAAGGCAATCTGGCCACCGATCGAGCCGATCTCGGCCGGCCTGCGCGGCCGCTGCCCGCGCTGCGGCGAGGGTAAGTTGTTTTCGGGCTTCCTCAGCGTCGGCAAGCGCTGCGTCAATTGCGGCCTCGACTATTCCTTCGCCGATGCCGGCGACGGGCCTGCCGTGTTCGTCATCCTGATCATCGGATTCATTGTCGTCGGCCTGGCGCTGTGGATGGAGGTGACGCTCGGGCCGCCGCTCTGGGTGCACCTGCTGCTGTGGATACCGCTGGCACTGGCGCTGTGCCTGACGGCGCTCAGGTTGATCAAGGGTGTGCTCCTGACGCTGCAATACCGCAACAAGGCCGCCGAGGGCAGGCTGGACACCGACCAATGAGCGGGGCATCCGGCGTGGCGGCGGGCCGCTCGCGGCCGAAGCGGGCGTTGCTGCTCATCCTTGGCATGGCGCTGTTCGCCGTCCTGATCGGCCTTGGCACCTGGCAGGTCCAGCGCCTGCACTGGAAGGAAGGCCTGCTCCAGACCATCGACCAGCGCACACATTCGGCGCCACGCCCTCTGGCCGAGCTCGAAAAGCAGTTCGTAGCCACAGGTGACGTCGACTACACGCCGGTCACGGTGACCGGCACCTTCCTGCACCAGGGCGAGCGCCATTTCTTCGCCACCTGGGAGGGCGCCTCCGGCTTCGACGTCTTCACGCCCCTGCAGCTCGACGACGGCCGCTTCGTGCTCGTCAACCGCGGCTTCGTCCCCTACGACCTGAAGGATGCTGCCAAGCGGCCGCAAGGCGAGGTCGCCGGCAAGGTCACAATTGCTGGGCTCGCCCGCAATCCGCTGGCGGGGAAGCCCTCGATGATGCTTCCCGACAATGATGTGCAAAAGAACATCTTCTACTGGAAGGACCGCGATGCGATGGCTGCGAGCGCCGGCCTGCCCGCCGGGGCCGGACTGGTGCCGTTCTTCATCGATGCCGACAAGACGCCGAATCCCGGCGGTCTGCCGGTCGGTGGCGTCACCATCATCGATCTGCCGAACAGCCACCTGCAATACGCCGTCACCTGGTACGGCCTTGCCGCCGCCCTTGCCGGCGTCCTGCTGTTCAGGCTCCGCCGCCCGGCGAAAGCAGGGTGATGGAGACGCTGCCCTTGACAGGGCAGGGGTGCGCGCCTCATTTCGCGCGCTAGGTATTCGCGCTTGAGTTAGTTCCGATCAACCGGTCCGCAATCATGCTTCAGACAAAGCCACCGCTGACGATCAGGCTCTGCCAGCCGCGCGGCTTCTGCGCCGGCGTCGACCGCGCGATCCAGATCGTCGTGCTGGCGCTGAAGAAGTATGGCGCGCCGGTCTATGTCCGCCACGAGATTGTGCACAACCGCTATGTCGTCGAGGGGCTGCAGAGCCTGGGCGCGGTGTTCATCGAGGAACTGTCCGAGATACCTGCGGAGCATCGCCAGAGCCCGGTCGTCTTTTCCGCGCATGGCGTGCCGAAATCGGTGCCGGCCGATGCCCAGGCGCGCAACCTCTTCTACCTCGACGCCACCTGCCCGCTGGTGTCCAAGGTGCACAAGCAGGCAATGCGTCACCAGCGCCTCGGCCGCCACGTGCTCCTGATCGGCCACGCCGGCCACCCGGAGGTGATCGGCACCATGGGCCAATTGCCGGACGGCGCCGTCACGCTGATCGAGACCGAGGCCGATGCCGCCGTCTTCGAGCCGGCCGACCCCGCAGCCCTCGGCTTCGTCACCCAGACGACGCTCTCGGTCGAGGACACCGCCGGCATCATCCGGGCGCTCGAGCAGCGCTTTCCAGAGCTGCACGCGCCGGCCGCCGAATCGATCTGCTACGCCACCACCAATCGCCAGGAAGCGGTGAAGGAGACCGCCGCCGGCGCCGATCTCTATCTCATCGTCGGCGCCCCCAACTCCTCCAACTCGCGGCGTCTTGTCGAGGTCGCCGAACGCGCCGGCGCCAAGATGTCGCTTCTCGTGCAGCGTGCCGCAGAGATTCCGTGGAATGACATCGCCAGTATCTCGACGCTCGGCCTGTCGGCGGGCGCCTCGGCGCCCGAGATCATCGTCGACGAGATCATCGATGCCTTCCGGCAGCGCTTCGACGTGACGATCGAACTGGCGGTGACGGCGACCGAAACGGAGGACTTTCCGGTGATGCGGGTTCTGCGCGATGTCGAACTGACGGCGGCCGACATGGCCTTCGTCAACGGAGCCGCGTGAACAGCCCATGGCCGTCTATACCGATGTCAACGAGGGCGAGCTCGGCGCGTTCCTGAAGGCCTATCCGGTCGGCGAATTGCTGTCCTACAAGGGCATCGCCGAAGGCACCGAGAATTCCAACTTCCTGCTGCACGCCACCAGCGGTTCCTACATCCTGACGCTCTACGAAAAGCGCGTCGACAAGGCCGACCTGCCGTTCTTCCTCGGCCTGATGGGCCATCTCGCAAGGAAAGGTATTTCCTGCCCGCTGCCGGTCACCGCGCATGACGGCACCGTCATCGGCCAGCTCGCCGGCCGGCCCGCCGTCATCATCACCTTTCTCGAAGGTCTGTCGCTGCGGCGGCCGACAGCGGCGCATTGCGGCGAGGTCGGCAAGGCGGTGGCCGAACTCCATCTTGCCGGCCGGGATTTTGCGATGCGGCGACCGAATGCGCTCGCCATCGATGGCTGGCGCAAATTGTGGGACGCTTCTCGCGACCGTGCCGACGAGGTTGAGCCGGGCTTGGCGGCCGAGGTCGATGCCGATTTCGCCGATTTCGAGCGCAACTGGCCGAAGGACCTGCCGCAAGGCATCATCCATGCCGACCTTTTCCCGGACAATGTCTTCTTCCTCGGCGAGAAACTGTCGGGGCTGATCGACTTCTATTTCGCCTGCGACGACCTCTACGCCTATGACGTCGCCACCTGCCTCAACGCCTGGTGCTTCGAGAAGGATTTTTCCTTCAATCTGACCAAGGGCACGGCGCTGCTAGCCGGTTACCAGAGCGTGCGGCCGCTTTCCGGCGACGAGAAGGCGGCGCTGCCGATGCTGGCTCGCGGCTCGGCGCTGCGCTTCATGCTGACCCGGCTCTACGACTGGCTGACCATTCCCAATGGCGGGCTGGTGATGAAGCGCGACCCGACCGAATACATCCGCAGGATGCGGTTCCATCGGGCGATCAGATCTCCTTCCGAATACGGATTGCTATGACCAAGCATGTTGAAATCTTCACCGACGGCGCCTGCTCGGGTAATCCGGGCCCTGGCGGCTGGGGCGCCATCCTGCGCTTCAACGGCAAGACCAAGGAACTGTCGGGCGGCGAGGCCGAGACCACCAACAACCGCATGGAGCTGCTTGCCGCGATCTCCGCGCTTGAAGCGCTGAAGGAGCCCTGCGCGGTCGAGCTTCACACCGACAGCAAATACGTCATGGACGGCATTTCCAAGTGGATCCACGGCTGGAAGAAGAACGGCTGGAAGACCGCCGACAAGAAGCCGGTCAAGAACGGCGAGCTCTGGCAGGCCCTCGATGCTGCAAATAGACGCCATCAGGTGACATGGAACTGGGTCAAGGGCCATGCCGGCCATGTCGAGAACGAGCGCGCCGACGAGCTCGCTCGCGAAGGCATGGCGCCATTCAAGAAGGGCCCGATCAGGCCTGCCGCCGCGCCGCAGCCGGCGGCACAGGCAACACGATCGACGGTCGCAAAGGCACGGCGCTCGACGCAGAGCTATTGATTGCGGGAGCGGTCCGCTCGCCGGCAGGAAGTCCTCTATCGTGCTGATCGCATACTACATCACGCATCCCCAGGTTCAGGTCGATGCCAATGTTCCGGTGCCGGAATGGGGGCTGTCCGACATCGGAAAGGCAAGGGCGGTCGCAATGCTCGACCAGCCCTGGATCGGGTCGATCCGGCGTATCGTGTCGTCGGCTGAACGCAAGGCGAGGGAGACCGCCGAAATCCTCGCAACGCGTCTGCGCCTCGCGGTCGAGGTAAGGGAGCGGATGCATGAGAACGACCGGTCGGCGACGGGTTTCCTGCCGCCGCCGGAGTTCGAAGCCGTCGCCGACCAGTTCTTCGCCAATCCAGACGACAGCATTCGCGGATGGGAGCGGGCCATCGATGCCCAGCGCCGCATCGTCAGCGAGGTCGACGCGGTGCTCGGCAACGACGATCCCGGCGATACCGCTTTCGTCGGCCATGGAGGCGTGGGGACGCTCCTGCTGCTTTCTCTGACCGGGCGGACCCGCCGGCGGGCGGCGGCAACTATTTCGCCTACGATATCGGCGCCCGCAGCCTCATCCACGGATGGCGGCCGATCGACAGGTCCGCACCGCGCCTCGGCGGTTGAGTTGGCCGGAACGGGACAAATCGAGGCTTCGGATTAAATTCAATTTTACGCGTGACGCGATAGACTGCCGCGATCGACCTGGGACGAGGTATTGCGGAGATGTTCGGGCGCAGGACCTTCGGCAAGCAAAAGCACAGCTTTGCCGACCTCAAGAAGATGATGCGTCCGACGCCCGATTCCGACGGCGTCACGCGCGTCTTCTCCAAGGAACTCTGGAACGATCCGAAAATCGGCTCGATGCTGCGCGAACTCGGCTTCGCGCCGGACGACCAGCGCAACATCATGCGCACGGCCGACGACTACATCGCCCTTTTTGCAGCTGCCCGGTACCGGCTTCAGCAGCGCACCGAGACCTTCAACAGCGAGATGACGGCACGCCATGGCTATTGCCGTGCCGCCCCCTTCCTGGTCATCGGCGACACGATCTGGGACGGCGAGCACGGGGCGTTCCTCTATGCCCAGATGGATCTGATCGGCTTCGACGACTGGAATGTCGTCATGCTGGCTGCGGATGCGCGGACCACGCAATTGTGCGGCCTGCCGGCGCATCCGGGCTCGGTGCCGGCGCACACCCAGGCGATGACCGGGCATGTGATCAGATGGAAGACGCGCTACGAATTCGCGCTGGAGGAATTCGGCGTCACCGCCACCGGCGGTCAGGGCATCACGCGAGAGCAGTTCGAGGCGCAGAAGGGCGCGCTGCGCCAGGAAATCATCGATACTGTCGCCTCGATGAAGCCACGCGCCGCCAGCGGATCGTGACCCTTCGGGCCGTCCCTCAGCGGATCAGCAGGGCGGTGCCGTAGAGCCCGAGCGCGAACACCGTGTGCGCGACGAGGTTGAGGGCGCGGATCTGCATTGGTTTTGGCCGCTTCGAGGCGGCCCAGCCGGCGCCCATGCCAGGCGCAAGCAGGAACCAGCCGGCGCCGACGGTGACGATCCCGAGGACGAAGGCCGGCAGGAAGGTCGGCTGGGCGAGCCAGGCCGTTCCGGCGAGCACGACCAGGATGATGCCGTAGACGATGCCGACGAAATAATGGAAAGCCCAGCCCAACGCCACTTCATGCCGGTAGGGCACGGCATCGCCGATGTCGTCGTGGAAGATTTTGCTCCTGAGATGCCAGACCCAGCGGCCGACCGGCCCCCAGTTCGGCCGCGGCTGGGCAAAGGCCTTGTGGAGGAAAACGGCCCAGATATCCATCAAAGCCGTGGCGCCAATGCCGATCGCCACGCTGCGCCAGATCACGTCGAGCATCGGTCAGGTCCCCCAATAGGCAAGAAACGCCAAGCGCTGTCGGGCGCGATCCTTGGCGGTGTGTGGCTCGTCCCGGCTGCGGGCTAGAGCTGTTCCAGGATGTGAGCAGCGCCCGACGTGTCGACACCGGGCTTGGTCTCGACGTTGAGAGCGGCGACCTTGCCGTCCTCGACGATCATCGAAAAGCGCTTCGAGCGCAGCCCCATGCCGCTTGCCGAAAGGTCGTTGTCGAGACCGACCGACTTGGCGAAATCGCCACTGCCGTCGGCCAGATAGAGGATCTTGTCTTCGCCGCCGGTGAAGCGCGCCCAGGCGCCCATGACATGCGCGTCGTTGACAGAGACGACGGCGATCGTGTCGACGCCGCGCGCCAGAATGGCGTCACGGTTTTCCAGATAGCCGGGCAAATGGTTGTTGCTGCAGGTCGGCGTGAAGGCGCCGGGCACGCCGAACAGCACCACCTTCTTTCCCCCGAAGATCTCGGCCGCCGTGATCGGCTTCGCGCCGTCGGCGGTCATCGTCTTGAAGGTCGCTTCGGGCAGTTTGTCGCCAACAGAGATCATGGAATACCTCGTTCGATGATTGGGGGAGATGGAGGGCAGGACGTGCCCCTGCGATAGCGAAGTCGGATGCTGCCCGCAACTGCCGGGCCGCCTGGAGCAAGAGATGTTGCGATCTGCGTCACGGGAAGGGTAGCAGACCCTCGACCGCGCCGTCGGCGCTGGTCAGCGTGTAGTGCAGCCCGCCATCGGTTGGCGTCGTCGACGGCCGGTCGAGGATCGGCACCGTGAACACCAGCTTGCCGTCCTTCTGGCTGCGCAAC
This sequence comes from Mesorhizobium abyssinicae, assembly GCF_049887195.1. NCBI lineage: Bacteria > Pseudomonadati > Pseudomonadota > Alphaproteobacteria > Hyphomicrobiales > Phyllobacteriaceae > Mesorhizobium > Mesorhizobium abyssinicae. Next base: position 483,897 of record NZ_JARAKC010000002.1, on the reverse strand, counting down.
GGGGCGCCGAACATATAGTCCCGCTCGCCGGCGACGAAGAAGTCGGCCGCTTCCGGATCGCCCGGGAAGCTCGCTTCGACGACCAGCGTCTCATGGTCGCCCGGCAGCACGTTGACGCCGAAATCGGGCCGTGGCGGCGCCGGCAGCGCCGCGAATGCCGCCTTCACCTGCGCCGCATCCTTGGCGTTGTCCGCGTCGGAAGCCGGGTCGATGGTCAGTCGCGTCTGCACAGGAATGCAGATCGTCTCGCAGATGCCGAGGAAGACATCGGCCACGATGATGGCCGGCTGGTCGGCGGCCGACAGCGTGAAGGTCACCGGCAGCGACACCGGATGGTCGTAGCCGGCCCATTTGCCGTAGCCGTCGTCATGGCGCTGCGGCGGCGGAAACGAGAAGGCGGCGCTCGCCACGTTGGTGCTCGGCGAAATGTCGATCTGCGGCGGCACGCCAGCATCGCCAGGGTCGCGCCAATAGGTTTTCCAGCCGGGCTTCAGCGCAATGTCGAGCACGCCCTGGACGCGCCCGGCCTCGTCGGGCTTGCCGCTGGTGACGAGCCGCACCTGGCCGCCTTCGCTGTTGTACCAGATCGAGGAGGAGGCCGAGGCGGGAATGCTCGTTCCCAATCCAAAGGCGGAGCAGAGCAGCAGGATCTTCAAGCTTTGCATGGCGGTGATTTGATCGTCAGTTCATGGCTGCGCAATGATTTCATCAGCCATTCGGTATCATATTTGCGTGACATCGTGCGGGTGCCAAAAAAGCGCGCGGCGCAATCGGCAGCGGCACGCCGGCCGCAAATCGCGCGCGGCGCATCTTTCCGACGCCCGGGAAACGCGTTACCCTCCCATCCATGGACTTGTTGCGCCACAAGAAGACGGCCGCCGGACGCGGCTTTCTCGACGATCAGTTCCTGATTGCCATGCCCGGCATGAAGGACGACCGCTTCACGCGCTCCGTCATCTACATCTGCGCCCACAGCGACGAGGGCGCGATGGGCCTGATCATCAACCAGACGCAGCAGATGCTGTTTCCGGATCTTTTGGTGCAGCTCGGCATCATGAACGAGCAGGAGGCGATCCGCTTGCCGGCGCATGCGCGCGATTTCGTCGTGCGCAACGGCGGGCCGGTGGACCGCAGCCGCGGCTTCGTCCTGCATTCCGGCGACTACCGGGTGGAATCCTCGCTCAGCGTTTCCGACGACATCTGCCTGACCGCCACCGTCGACATATTGCGCGCCATCTCGTCCGGCCGCGGTCCCCGCCATGCGCTGATGGCGCTCGGCTATTCCGGCTGGGGCGCAGGCCAGCTCGAAAGCGAGATCGCCGAGAATGGCTGGCTGACCTGCCCGGCGACACCGGAGCTTCTGTTCGACGCCGACATCGAGCGCAAATACGACCGCATCCTCGCCTCGATCGGCATCGATCTCGCGCATCTCAGCCTGGCCGCCGGCCACGCCTGATCAGGCCTGCGTCAGCGGATACTGCTCCTTCAGCGTCTTCAGCACCTGCTCGCCGGGCATCGGCGCGCCGAACATGAAGCTCTGAACGTATTCGCAGCCCATCTGGCGCAGCTCCAGCGCATCGCTTTCGTCCGAGATGCCTTCCGCCACGACGGACAAGCCAAGCTCGTGCGCCATGTTGACCATGGACTTGAGCAGCACGGCGCGTTTCGGCGTCGCGTCGTCGACGAAGCTCTTGTCGATCTTGATCGTGTCGAAGGGGAAGCGCGTCAGATAGGACAGCGACGAATAGCCGGTGCCGAAATCGTCGAGCGAAAGCCCGATACCGAGCTGCTTCAGCTTGGTCAGCACATGCGAGGTCTGCTCGGGATTGTCCATCACCAGCGATTCGGTGAGCTCGAGGCGGAAGCAGCGCGGCTTCAGATTGGCGCGCGCGATGACCGAGCGCACGTCGCTGACCAGGTCGCGGCGGATCAGCTGGCGGCTGGAGAGGTTGACCGAAACCGACAGCGGCGCGTCGCCGATCTGCTTCTGCCAGGTCGCCAGGTCCTCGGCCGCCTGCTGCATGGCGAACAGGCCGAGCTGCACGATCAGCCCGCAATTCTCGGCGACGGGAATGAAATCCGCCGGCGGGATCATGCCGCGGCGCGGATGGTCCCACCTGAGCAGCGCCTCGAAGCCGGCGACGCTGCCGTCCTCCAGCCGCACGATCGGCTGGTAGGCGAGGGTGAACTCACGCCGTTCGATGGCGCGGCGCAGGTCGGATTCGAACTGCAGCCGGTCGGTGCCGACGGTGCGGAAGGCCGGCCGGAACGGTTCGATCCTGTCGCCGCCGAAGCGCTTGGCCTGGTGCATGGCAAGCTCGGCGTCCTTGACCATGTCCTCGGACGAGGTCTGCGCCGTCGTCCAGGTGATCAGCCCGATCGAGGCGGTCAGCACGATCTCGCGCTTGGCGAAGGTGATCGGGTTGTTGATTGCATGCTTGATGGCGTCCGCCACCGCGGCGATGCGGGCCGGATCCTGTTCCGACAGCAGCATCAGCGCGAACTGGTCGCCGGCAAAGCGCGACAGCGAATCCTTCGGCTTCAAGAGCCGGTGCAGACGGCGCGCGATGGTGAGCAGGATGGTGTCGCCGGCCGAGATGCCGAGGCCGTCATTGACCTGCTTGAAGCGGTCGATGTCGATGACGAAGACGGTCGGGCGCACCTTGTCTTCGGTGCGGGCGATCGAGATGATCGCCTCCAGCCGGTTCATGAACAGTTCGCGGTTCGGCAGGCCGGTCAGATTGTCGTGCACGGCATCGTGCAGCAGCCGTTCCTCGGATTTCTTCTGCTCGGTGACGTCGACCATGGTGCCGACGCAGCGGATCACCTCGCCGTCCGAGCCGATCACCGGGCGGGCGCGCAGCGCGAACCAGTGATAGTGGCCGTCGGCGCCGCGCAGGCGGAAATTCTGCGCCACCCGGCCGCGACGGTGCTCCAGCACAACGTCGAGCGTGGTGCGGAAGGTGTCGCGGTCGTCGGCGTGCAGTACCGGCAGCCAGTTGCGGGCCGCCCCGCCGAGGCTGTTGGGGGCAAGGCCAAGTTGCAGGCTGACATCCGGCTTGGTGACGACACGGTCGCGCAGCACGTCCCAGTCCCAGACGATGTCGCCCGATCCGGCGACGGCGAGCGCCTGCCGTTCGAGATCGGAGAACAGGCCCTGATGGGCGCCACCGCCGGCGAAGGCGTGCTGCATGACGGTGAAGCCGATCAGAAGGATGATCAGGATCAGGCCGCCGCCCAGCGCTGGCTGGGCGATATCGTTGTCGAGCATGCCGGTGATCGCCATCCACGACCCGCATAGCCACAGCAAGACCATAACCCAACTCGGCACCAGCATGATCGCACGGTCATAGCCACGAATGCCGAGGAAGATGATCAGGCCGAGCCCGGTAAGCGCGGTTGCCGCGAACGAGATGCGGGCGATGCCGGCCGCCACCGCCGGATCGATGATGGCGACGCCGGCGATCAAGAGCAGACCGAGGATCCAGACCAGCGCGCCGTAGCTGAAATGGCCGTGCCATCGGTTGAGGTTGAGATAGGCGAACAGGAACACAACGAAGGTCGCCGCCAGCGCCACCTCCGTTCCGGCGCGCCACATCTGCTCATTGCCGGGCGATATCTCGATGATCTTGTTGAGGAAGCCGAAATCGACGCAGATATAGGCAAGCACCGCCCAGGCAAGCGCGGCCGTCGCTGGGAACATCGAGGTGCCCTTGACGACGAACAGGATGGTCAGGAACAGCGCTAGCAGGCCGGCGATGCCGATGACGATGCCGCGGAACAGCGTGTAGGAATTGACCGAGTCCTTGTAGGATTCCGGATCCCAGAGGTAGACCTGCGGCAGTTTCGGCGAGGCAAGCTCGGCGACGAAGGTGACCACAGTGCCGGGGTTCAGCGTCACCCGGAAGACGTCGGCATCGGGGCTGGTCTGGCGGTCGAGCGCGAAGCCTTCGCTGGGCGTGATCGCGGCGATACGTGTCGCGCCGAGATCGGGCCAGAAGATGCCGGAATTCACCAGCCGGAAATGCGGCGCCACGATCAGCCGGTCGAGTTGTTGGTCGGTGGTGTTGGCGAGCGCGAACACGGCCCAGTCGCCACTCGATCGCGAATCCTTCGCTTCCACCTCGATGCGCCTTACGATGCCGTCGGGGCCGGGGGCTGTCGAGACCTGGAAATTCTCGCCTTGATTCGGGTACAGATCGAAGGCGCGCGAGAGGTCGAGCGCCACGTCGTCGCGGGCGATCTTGATCGGCTCGACGGCGAACGCCGGCGAGGCTGCGCAGAGCGCAACGACCATCGCCAGGACAAGGGCGAGCAGCGACGCGAATCGCGAAAAATTCGTCAACAATCAGCCCTTCGTTCCAGCGCCCGGCGGATCGTCCGCGATCCGGGCGTAGAGGTAATGATCCTGCCAGATACCATTGATCCTGAGGTAGGATCGCAGAAGTCCTTCGCGCCGGAATCCGGCTTTTTCAAGCACGCGGATCGACCGGGCGTTGTCGGGAATACAGGCCGCTTCGATCCGGTGCAACCTCAGCGTATCGAAGGCGAAGCGCGACACCAGCTTGACCGCCTCAGTCATCAGGCCGCGGCCGCCATAGCGCTCGCCGATCCAGTAGCCGATATGGCCGCTTTGCGCGACGCCATGGCGGATGTTGCCGAGGGTGATGCCGCCGGCGAGCTTGCCGCTCGACTTCTCGAAGATGAAGAAGGCGATCGCGGTGCCTTGCGCGTAATCCTCGCGATAGCGGCTGATGCGCAGCCGCCATGCCGTGCGGTCGAGCTCGTCCGGCGTCCAGCGCGGCTCCCACGGCTCCAGAAAGGCGCGGCTTTCACCGCGCAGCGTCGACCAATCGCGATAGTCGTTGGTCAGCGGCACGCGCAGCATGACCTTGTCGCCCTTCAGTGCCGGCAGGTCGCGGCGAAAGAAAGGGAGCGCGAACATGGCGCTTGAGCAGGACTAGACGGCGAGCTTGCGGGCCGTCGTCTGCGGACCCGAAAGCGAATCGAGAATCGCCTCATAGGGCGCCAGCGTCCCCACGGGTCCGACGGCGGTGAGCGTCGGCTTGGTCGAAAACAACCGCGACGAGAGATCGGTGAGCCGCTCGGTGGTGAGCGCCGCCAGCCGTTCCATCAGCTCTTCCTTGGCGATCGGCCGGCCGAACAGAAGCAACTGCCTGGCGATCTGCGAGGCGCGGCTGGCCGGGCTTTCGGCCGACATGATCAGACCGGCGCGGTATTGCGCGCGCGCCCGGTCGAGCTCCTCCTGCAGGATGTTCTCGCCGGCCTTCTGCAATTCGTCAATGATGACCGGCACCAGCTTGGCGATATCGCTCTGCCCGGTCGCGGCGTGGACGCCGAATATGCCGGTGTCGGAAAAGCCCCAGTGGAACGCGTAGACCGAGTAGCACAGGCCGCGTTTCTCGCGCACCTCCTGGAACAGCCTCGACGACATGCCGCCGCCAAGGATCATCGACAGCACCTGCGAGGCGTAGAAATCGCGCACATGATAGGCGCGGCCCTCGAAGCCGAGCACGATCTGCGCGTCCATCAGGTCGCGATCCTCGCGGAAGTCGCCGCCGACATATTGCGCGTATTGCGGAATGCTGCTCTCGGCCTTGGCGCGGAAACCGCCGAGTCGCTTCTCCACCTCGCGCACGAAATTGTCGTGCTTGATGTCGCCGGCGGCCACGACCACCATGCGCTCGGCGCCGTACTGGCGCTCGATGAAATTGTGCAGCTGCTTGGAGGTGAAGGATTTGACCGTTTCCGGGGTGCCGAGGATCGAGCGGCCGATCGTCTGGTGGCGGAAGGCGGTTTCGGTGAAGCGATCGAAGACGATATCGTCGGGCGTGTCGTGCGCGGCGCCGATTTCCTGCAGGATCACATGCTGTTCGCGCTCGAGTTCTTCAGGGTCGAATTCGGACTCCTGCAGGATGTCTGCCAGGATGTCGACCGCCAGCGGCACGTCGTCGGAGAGCACCCTGGCGTAATAGGAGGTGGTCTCGACGCTGGTGGCGGCGTTGATCTCGCCGCCGACATTCTCGATTTCCGAGGCGATCTCGAAGGCGGTGCGCCTTTTCGTGCCCTTGAAGGCCATATGCTCGAGCAAATGGGCCATTCCGTGCTCTTCCTCACGCTCATTGCGTGCGCCCGACTTGACCCAGGCACCGAGGGCAACGGATTCGAGGCTTGGAAGGGTTTCGGTTGCGACTGTCAGGCCGTTCGACAGACGGCTTACCTCAACACCCATATGGCAAGTACTCCTTAACGCGCCGCCCGCGTGTGGCGTCCGACGTAATCTTCCACCATTTTCAGGTCGGAGGGAAGTACCGTGTATTTTTCGTCGGCTGTCATCAATGCGCCCAGCCATGCCGGCAGGGCCGGCGTGATGCCGCTGGCGGCCTCGACCGCGGCCGGGAACTTGGCTGGATGCGCGGTGCCCAGCACCACCATGGGGACTGCGCCATCGACCTTGCCGGCGGCAACGTGCACGGCCGCCGCCGTGTGCGGGTCGAGCAGATAGTTGCTCGCCGCGAGCGTCGAACGGATGGTGGCGGCGACCTCGTCGACGCTTGAGCGGCCGGCGTCGAATTCGGCGCGGATCTTTGCGATTTCGCCCGCCTCGATGGTGAAGGCGCCGGACTGCTTCAGCCCGTTCATGTAGCGCCGCACGGTCTCGGCATCGCGGTCGGCCGCCTCGAACAGCAGGCGCTCGAAGTTCGACGACACCTGGATGTCCATCGACGGCGAGGTCGTGGCGAACACGCCCTTGGTGCGGTATTCGCCGCTCGCCAGCGTGCGCGCCAATATGTCGTTGTCATTGGTGGCGATGATCAGCCGATCGATCGGCAATCCCATTCTTTTCGCGGCATAACCGGCGAAGATATCGCCGAAATTGCCGGTCGGCACGGTGAACGACACCGGCCGGTCGGGCGCGCCGAGCGACAGCGCCGAGGAGAAATAATAGACGATCTGGGCCATGATGCGTGCCCAGTTGATCGAATTGACGCCCGACAACGAGACCCGGTCGCGAAAACCGTGGTCGTTGAACATGTCCTTCACCAGGCCCTGGCAATCGTCGAAATTGCCTTCGATCGAGAGTGCATGCACGTTCGCCGCGCTTGACGTCGTCATCTGCCGCTGCTGCACCGGCGAGACCTTGCCGTGCGGGAAAAGGATGAAGATGTCGGTGCGGTCGCGGCCGGCGAAAGCATCGATCGCGGCGCCGCCGGTGTCGCCGGAGGTGGCGCCGACGATTGTGGCGCGCTGACCGCGCTCGGCCAGCACATGGTCCATCAGTCGCGCCAGCAGTTGCATGGCGACGTCCTTGAAGGCGAGCGTCGGGCCGTGGAAGAGTTCGAGCACGAAAGTGTTCGCCCCGGTCTGCACCAGCGGGCAGACGGCCTCGTGGCGGAAGGTGGCATAGGCCTCGCGCACCAGCCGCTCGAAGACGGGCGCCGCGATCTCGCCGCCCAGGAACGGCGTCAGCACGCGAATGGCAAGGTCGGGATAGGCGAGTCCGCGCATGGCGCGGATGTCGGCGGCGGAAAACTGCGGCCATTCGCGCGGCACATAGAGCCCGCCGTCGCGGGCCAGCCCGGCCAGCACCGCGTCGGAAAATCCAAGCACGGGCGCGTCCCCGCGGGTACTCACATATTGCATCGTCACAAGTCCATTGCAGCCGGCGGGTTCATCCACCGCCAATTGGTTAATTTTCCGAGCCGGCTCAGTCGCATTTTCGCCGCGCCGTTGATATACGTCACCAGCTTTGCGAGAGGGAAGTGGAGTTCATGGCGTTTCATTCGGTCAACCGTCGTTTTGTCGCGGGTCTGGCGCTTGCCGGCTTTATGCTTGCCGCCGCCGGCTGCCAATCGAGCGACAATGGCATACTGAGCTTTGGTCTGGGCAAGAAGGACACCCAGGCGCCGCCGCCGCCGCAGGACCCCAAGGTGCTTGCCAGCCAGTTGGAGGCCTATTGCCCGAAAGTAACGCTGCGCGACGGCACCGCCTACTTCAACACCTATGCCAAGGGCGGCGCCAAGCCCAGGAAGAAGGCCGACGCCGCGCAGGACGCCGAGGCCGCCGCCGCCCAGACCGCGCCTGATGGCACCATTGTCGATCCCGATCGCGATCCCGCCAAGGTCATCTATCAGGCCTCGATCACCGACGTGACCCGCGATTGCATGCGCGCCAACGGCCAGCTGTCGATGAAGATAGCGGTGGCCGGCAAGGTCGTGCCTGGGCCGATGTTCGCGCCCGGCACCATCACCATGCCGATTCGCGTCGCGGTGATGCACGGCACCGATGTGCTCTACTCGCAGATCCACCAGTACCAGGTCCAGGTCTCCGACCCGTCGGCCGCGACGCAGTTCGTCTTCACCGACCAGAACGTCCTGGTGCCGGAACCGACCGCCAAGGACTACCAGGCCTTTGCCGGATATGACGAAAACACGCCGAAAGCCGCGACCGACAAGGGCAAGCGGAAGAAAAAGGCCGCTCCGGCGACAAACTGAGGTGGGCTGGGGCGGACGCTTCAAGCGTCCGCCGACCATTCCGACAGCGCGGCAATCACGCTTTTCAACTCGGCCCAGCGGCGGATGACCGTCTCCGCGCCGGCTTCGGTCAGCGCGTCGGCGTGGCCGGGATAGCTGTGCGCGGCGCCGGTGAAGCCGATGACGCGCATGCCGGCCGTCCTGGCGCCGGTGACGCCATGCACCGAGTCCTCGATGACGAAGGTATTTTTCGGATCGGCGTTGAGCCTTTCGGCGGCGTAAAGGAACACGTCCGGAGCCGGCTTGGTCTTTTTGCTGGGGATGTCGAGCCCCGAAAAGATGCGGCCGGCGAAGAACGGCAGTAGCCCCACCTTCTCCAGCATGAACTCGACCCGCTCCGTGCGCGAATTCGAGCAGACGCAGCGCCGCACCGTCACCGCCGCGACCGCCTCGCGCGCGCCGTCGATGGCGCGCACGTCGCTGCGCAGCTTGCGGTCGACCAGCTCTTCGGCGCGGCCGATCAGCGAGGCCTGGAACGGGATGGCCGATTTCTCCTCGACCCGCATCATGATGTCCTTGAAGGTCAGTCCGGCATAGGTCTCGGCCAGTTCCTCGGCCGAGATCTCATACCCGGCCGAGGTCAGGAGCTCGGCCTCGATGCGCGCGGCGATGATTTCGGAATCGACGAGCACGCCGTCGCAATCGAAGATGACAAGGTCTGGCTGGGGCATGGCAATCCGGAACGCGGGAGAAAGCTGGCCTGATACGGCTCAGGCGGCGCGGCATACACCAAGCGGCCGGGCTTCGCAAATTCACGGCAGGTCTCGACCGGGGCAGTCCCGCCCTTCACCGAATATTTACGCTGATCGGTAACCATAACGGACAGTAAACAGTAACGCGTGCCTTGGGTGTAAAAATGTCAGCCGTGCGTCTTCTCGACGAGCTCTCCCGCGCTCCCCAGCAATCCGAATGGCTGAACACCATCCTCAAGGGCGACTGCATCGCGGCCCTCGAGCGGCTGCCCGAAAAGTCCATCGACGTCATTTTCGCCGATCCGCCCTATAACCTGCAGCTCGATGGCGACCTGCACCGGCCCGACCAGTCCAAGGTCGATGCCGTCGACGACGACTGGGACCAGTTCGAGAGTTTCGAGGCCTATGACGCCTTCACCCGCGCCTGGCTGCTGGCGGCGCGGCGCGTGCTAAAGCCGAACGGCACCATCTGGGTCATCGGCTCCTATCACAACATCTTCAGGGTCGGCGCCAAGATGCAGGATCTCGGCTTCTGGATCCTCAATGACGTCGTCTGGCGCAAGACCAACCCGATGCCGAACTTCCGCGGCCGCCGCTTCCAGAACGCGCATGAGACGATGATCTGGGCCTCGCGCGACCAGAAGGCCAAGGGCTACACCTTCAACTACGAGGCGCTGAAAGCCTCGAACGACGACGTCCAGATGCGCTCCGACTGGCTGTTCCCGATATGCACCGGCCAGGAGCGGCTGAAGAACGACAATGGCGACAAGCTGCATCCAACGCAGAAGCCGGAAGCATTGCTCGCCCGCATCATGATGGCCTCGACCAAGCCGGGTGACGTCGTGCTCGATCCCTTCTTCGGATCCGGCACCACCGGCGCGGTGGCAAAGCGCCTCGGCCGCCACTTCGTCGGCATCGAGCGCGAGCAGGCCTATATCGACGCCGCCAATGAGCGCATCGACGCGGTGCGGCCGCTGGAAGGCGCCGACCTGACCGTATTGTCCGGCAAGCGCGCCGAGCCGCGCGTCGCCTTCATCAGCCTGATCGACACCGGACTGATGCAGCCCGGCGCCACCCTCTACGACGCCAAGAAGCGCTGGGCGGCCAAGGTGCGCGCCGACGGCACGGTGGCGATCGGTGACAGCGCCGGCTCGATCCACAAGATCGGCGCCGAGGTGCAGGGGCTGGACGCCTGCAACGGCTGGACCTTCTGGCATTATGAGCGTAGCGGCGGCCTCACCCCGATCGACGAGCTGCGCCGCATCGCCCGCCTCGGCATGGAGCGGGCAGGGGCCTGAGATCCCGCTGTTAAAGTTGAATCAGAACTTCAGCGGATCGTCCGAAGCGATTCAAATCAGGCCCTGATCCCGTAACGCTCGAGGTCCGCCTTGAGCGTTACGGCGTCGGTGAACAGCACCGACTGCCAGCCGGCCGCCCTGGCGCCGTCGACATTCTTCTGGCTGTCATCGATGAACAGCGTCGCGGACGGTTCGAGGCCGAACGCGGCGACATGATGATCGTAGATGGCGCGATCCGGCTTGATCTGCCGGATGTCGGCCGAAACGGTCACGCCGCGCGGACGGTTGAGGAAGCCGAAACGCTGCCGGGCTTCGGCAAGCGTATCCGAGGCAAAGTTGGTCAGCATGGTGACATCGTGGCCGGCCTCGATCAGGCCGATCATGATGGCGACGCTGTCGTCATAGGCATGCGGCACCATCTCGTGCCAATGCCGGCGGAAATTGCGAATATTCTCCGCATGGCCCGGGTATTCGCCGATCAGCAGCGCTTCGGCCTCTGCCCATGTCCGGCCGCGGTCCTGCTCGAGGTTCCAGTCATGCGTGCAGACATTGTCGAAGAACCATTTCCGCTCCTCGGCATCGGGGATCAGGCGGCTGAAGGGAAGGTCCGGATCGTAGTGGATCAGCACCCTGCCGATGTCGAACACGATGTGGCGGATTTCGGTCATGCCTGTCCTTTCAATGCGGGCGCTGCCTTAGCGCATGTCACCCAAAAGTGCAGCGGTTTGGGATAGCGTGTCGCGCGTGACCGGGTCACACGCGACGCGCTTTGGTCGCGCCCGGTATCGCTGCCTCGATTACCTTTTTCATGACGGTGGGCAGCGCCTCCCCGGAAATCTCATGGGCCAGCGACCAGAAATGCCCTTCCGGCGCATCACCTTTCATGTGGGCATGAAAGACTTCGAGTTCGAGCGCGAAATGGGTGAAGACATGCGCGATCCGGCCGGCGCGTCGCCAGTCAGCCGCAAACGGCGCCCCAGCCTCCGTGGTCGCGCCGTCCACCCTTGCGCTCCACGCCGTCGTCGGCACTTCGGTCATGCCGCCGAGCAGGCCCTTTTCCGGGCGCTTGCGAAGCAGGATGGCGCCATCCCTGCGCTGGGCCACGAAGGCCGCACCCCGCCTGAGCGGCTTGTCGTCCTTGGGCCGGCGGACGGGGAAACGCTCGGGATCGCCCGAGACAATGGCGCTGCAATCCGCGCGCAGCGGGCACAGCATGCAGCGCGGCCGCCGCGGCGTGCAGATCGTGGCGCCGAGATCCATCATCGCCTGGGCGAAATCGCCCGGCCGCCTTGCCGGAACCATCCGCTCGACCAGCGCGCGGATTTCTGGCTTGGCCTCCGTGAGCGGCGTCGCGATCGAATTCAGCCTGGACACGACCCGCTCGACATTGCCGTCGACGACGGCCGCCGGCCGGTCGAAGGCGATGGCCGAGATCGCCGCCGCCGTGTAGGTGCCGATCCCCGGCAACTCCCTGAGGCCGGCCTCCGTGTCCGGAAAGCGGCCGCCGCGCTGAGCGACAAGATCGGCGCAGGCCTTGAGGTTGCGCGCCCGCGAATAGTAGCCGAGCCCGGCCCAGGCCTTCATGACGTCCTCGGCGGGCGCCGCCGCCAGCGCCCGGACGTCAGGCCATTTTTCGAGGAAGGCGCGAAAATAGGCTTTGACCGCTTCGACCGTGGTCTGCTGCAGCATCACTTCCGACAGCCAAACCCGGTAGGGATCGGGGTTGGCTCCCTCCGCCAGCGCCTTGGGCGCGACGCGCCACGGCAGGTCGCGGTGATGCGCGTCGTACCAGTCAAGCAGGCGGGAGGCGACTGAAACGGCTTCGCTGCTTTCGCCGGATGCGGCCTTGCGGGTCTGGTCGTGCGATGCCATTGATCGGGTGAGCTCGGGGATTGGAGAACGCACATGGCAGGGAAAAGGCCCTACGGCAATCCCGTCCCGGTGAGCGATCTCGCAACCGAGATCCTCGATCCGGTGCTGAAGAAGCGGGCCGGCATCTCGATCGGGCTGGTGCAGTCCTGGGAGGAGATCGCCGGGCCCCGGCTAGCCGGCCGCTCGCGCCCGGAAAAGATCCAGTGGCCGCGCCGCCTGCATGAGGACGATCCGTTCGAGCCGGCGCTGCTGATCATCGCGTGCGAGGGCATGGCGGCGCTCCACCTGCAGCACGAGGCAGGCGAAATCATCAATCGCGTCAATGCTTTCCTCGGCTTCAACGCCATTGGCCGCATCAAGATCGTGCAGAAGCCGGTGCTGTCCGAAAAGGCCCGGCCGAAACCGGCGCCGAGACCGCTCAACGACGCCGAGAAGGCGAAGCTTTCGCGAACCGTGGGCAAGATCGAGGACGATGGCCTGCGCGCCTCGCTGGAGCGCCTCGGCGCGACAATTCTGGGGCAGAAAAGACCATAGGATTGTCGCTAATCTCGCGTATTCGTGAACGCACGCCAAAATTTGGCGATTGGAATGGGGACGGCGATGCCTTAATTCGCGCCAACTCTCGCCTTTTCTAGCCTTTGCATTGCAAAATCCAACCGATATCAGGTGATTCGCATGAACCGTCCTTTGTCTCGCAGAAACCTTCTGACCTCGCTGGCCGCCATTCCGGCGGTGGCTCTCATCGCCGCATGCAGCGACTCGGGCGAGGACGCAAAGGCCGCCGATGTGAAGCCCGCCAACCCGTCGACGCCCGCCAAGCCGGCAACGCCGGCGGCCGCAAAGGTGCCGGAAGCGCAGGGCACGGTCGACATGGCGCAGCTGCTGAAGCCGGGCGCGCTGCCCGAAAAGCAGCTTGGCAAGGACGACGCCAAGGTCACCATCGTCGAATATGCCTCGATGACTTGCCCGCATTGCGCGCACTTCAACGAAACCACCTTCCCTGAGTTGAAGACCAAATACATCGACAGCGGCAAGGTGCGCTACATCCTGCGTGAATTTCCCTTCGACCCGAGCGCCGAGGCCGGCTTCATGCTGGCGCGTTGCGCCAAGGATAACTATTTCCCGATGGTCGACGTGCTGTTCAAGCAGCAGCCCAGCTGGGTCGGCGTCAACAACACCAAGGAAGCACTGCTGCAGATCTCCAAGCTCGCTGGTTTTACACAGGAGTCCTTTGAGGCCTGCTTGACGGACCAGAAACTTCTGGACGATGTGAGAGCAGTCCAGAAACGCGGCGCGGACGAGTTCAAGGTCGACTCGACGCCGACCTTCTTCATCAATGGAAAGACCTACAAAGGGGCGATGTCGATTGAGGAAATGTCGGCCATCATCGACCCTCTGCTCTGACGTCCAGGCCGCGCCGAAGCGGCTCGGCTTCGGCGCGCGCGCCTGTAGTGTGGGGCGGCGCGAATGAAATTTTCGCGCCTTCGCCTCCTCGGTTTCAAGTCCTTCGTCGAGCCCGGCGAGTTCGTCATCGAACGCGGGCTTACCGGCATTGTCGGGCCGAACGGCTGCGGCAAGTCGAACCTTGTCGAGGCGCTGCGCTGGGTGATGGGCGAAAGCTCCTACAAGAACATGCGCGCGTCCGGCATGGACGACGTCATCTTTTCCGGCTCGGGCACGCGGCCGGCCCGCAATACCGCCGAAGTCACGCTTTTCCTCGACAACACCGACCGTACCGCGCCTGCAGCCTTCAACGACGCCGATGAATTGCAGGTGTCGCGCCGCATCGAGCGCGAGGCGGGCTCGCTCTATCGCATCAACGGCAAGGAAGCCCGCGCCAAGGACGTGCAGCTTCTGTTCGCCGACCAGTCGACCGGCGCGCGCTCGCCCTCGATGGTCGGGCAAGGCCGCATCGGCGAGCTGATCCAAGCCAAGCCCCAGGCGCGTCGGGCGCTACTCGAAGAGGCGGCCGGCATTTCCGGCCTGCACACGCGCCGCCACGAGGCCGAACTGAGGCTGAAGGCCGCCGAGCAGAACCTCGAACGGCTGGATGACGTCGTCGGCGAGTTGGAGAGCCAGATCGACAGCCTGAAGCGCCAGGCGCGCCAGGCCTCGCGCTTCAAGAACCTGTCGGCCGATATCCGCAAGGCCGAGGCGACGCTGCTGCATCTGCGCTGGACGCTGGCCAAGACCCAGGAAGGCGAGGCGCGTTCCGCTCTGGCCGCCGCGACGACGCTTGTCGGCGATCGCGCCGCCGCGCAGATGGCCGCCGCGAGAGAGCAAGGCATCGGCGCCCACCGGTTGCCGGACCTGCGCGACGCCGAAGCTGCCGCGGCCGCCGCCTTCCAGCGCCTGTCGATCGCCAAGACACAGATCGAGGAAGAGGCCGGCCGCATCCGCTCCCGCCAGGCCGAGCTTGAGCGCCGGCTGCAGCAGCTCGACGGCGACATCGCCCGCGAGGAGCGCATGGTGCGCGACAATGCGGACATCCTCGAGCGCCTTCGCACCGAGGAAGCCTCGCTCAACTCCGAGAACGCCGGCGCCGCCGAGCGCGAGGCCACCACCCGGGCCGCCTTCGAACAGGCCGGCGCGACGCTCGCGCAGAGCGAGGCAAAGCTTGCCGCGCTGACCGCCGAACGCGCCGAGGCGGCTGCCTCGCGCCATCAGATCGAGCGCACTTTGCGCGAGACCGCCGAACGTCGCGACCGTTTTGCCCGCCAGCTCGCCGAGGTCGATCGCGAGCTTTCCGACATCGTCGCCCGCATTTCCGGCCTGCCCGATCCGGCCGAGAAGCGGCTGCTGGTCGAGGATGCCACGGCGCGGCTGGAAGAGAGCGAGGCCGGCGCCATTGCGGCCGAGCAGGCGGTCGCCGAGGCGCGCGTCGCCGAAAGCGCCGCCCGTCCGCCGCTACAGGACGCCAAGGCTGAGTTGCAGCGCATCGAGACCGAAGCCCGCACCCTTTCCAAGATTTTGAATGCCGTCAGCGGCGATCTTTTCCCCTCCGCGCTGGAGCAGCTCAGCGTCGAGCGCGGCTACGAGACGGCCCTTGGCGCCGCCCTCGGTGAGGATCTCGACGTGCCGCTCGACCGCAGCGCCCCCGTGCATTGGGGCGAGAGCGCCGTCCAGCCGGGCGACGCCGCGCTGCCCGAAGGCGTGAAGAGCCTTGCCAGCGTGGTGCGAGCGCCCTCCCAGCTTGCCCGCCGGCTGGCGCAGACCGGCATTGTCGAGGCCGCCGACGGCCGTCGTCTGCAGGCGCTGCTTGCGCCCGGCCAGCGGCTGGTCAGCCGCGACGGCGCGCTGTGGCGCTGGGATGGTCTGACCGCAAGCGCAGACGCGCCGACCGCCGCCGCGCAGCGGCTGGCGCAGAAGAACCGACTGGCCGAGCTAGACGCCGAGGCGGTGCAGGCCACCCGCATCCTGCGCGAGGCGGAGGCAGCCCTTGCCCAGGCCGAACAGGCGCTGCGCCAGGCAAGCGAGGCCGAGCGCAATGCCCGCCAGGCCGGCCGCGACGCTCAGCATGGGTTGGATGCTGCCCGCAACGCGCTTGCCGAGGCCGAGAAGGCCGGCGGCGAGCTGGTAAGCCGGCGTGCCGCGCTCGACGAGGCGCGCGCCCGCGTCGTCGACAGCCATGAGGAAACCCAGGCGGCTTTCCTGGAAGCCGAGATGCTGCTGCAGGACGCGCCCGATCTCGGCGACCTGCAGCTGCAGCTCGAACAGTCCTCGGCCAATGTCTCGCGCGATCGCGCCACCCTCGCCGACGCGCGCGCCGTCCATGAGGGCTTGCGGCGCGAGGCCGAGGCCCGCACCCGCCGCCTCGAAGCGATCGGCGCCGAGCGCCGCAACTGGCTGGAGCGGGCCGAGAACGCCTCGACGCAGATCGCCGCTCTTGGCGAGCGCAGGGCGGAAGCCGAGGCCGAGCGCGAGCGGTTGGCCGACGCTCCGGACGAGATCGACGCCAAGCGTCGCGCGCTGCTGTCGCAATTGACCGAGGCGGAGACTCTGCGCCAGGCGGCGGCCGACCGTTTGCAGGAAGCGGAGAACCGGCAGGCCGAGCTCGACAAGGCCGCGACCGCGGCGATTCAGTCGCTGGCCGAGGCGCGCGAAACCCGTGTCCGCGCCGAGGAGCGGCTGACGGCCGCCGATGAGCGGCGGCTGGAGGTCGAGGCGCGTATCCAGGAGACGCTGAACACGCCGCCGCACCTGGTCATCCGCCACACCGGTCTGGAAGCCGATGACCCGATGCCCGAAATGGCCGAGGTCGAGCGCCAACTCGACCGGTTGAAGGTCGAGCGCGAGCGGCTCGGCGCCGTCAACCTGCGCGCCGAGGAAGAGCAAAAGGAGCTGTCCGACCGGCTGGAGACCATCGTTTCCGAGCGCGAGGACATCATCGAGGCGATCCGCAAATTGCGGCAGGCGATCCAGAGCCTCAACCGGGAAGGGCGCGAGCGGCTGCTGTCGGCCTTCGAGGTGGTCAACGGCCATTTCCAGCGCCTGTTCTCGCATCTGTTCGGCGGCGGCACCGCCGAATTGCAGCTGATCGAATCCGAGGATCCGCTGGAAGCCGGGCTCGAAATCCTTGCCCGCCCGCCGGGCAAGAAGCCGCAGACCATGACGCTGCTCTCCGGCGGCGAGCAGGCGCTGACGGCGATGTCGCTGATCTTCGCCGTGTTCCTCACCAATCCGGCGCCGATCTGCGTGCTCGACGAGGTCGACGCGCCGCTCGACGACCACAATGTCGAGCGCTTCTGCAATCTCATGGACGAGATGTCCCGCACCACAGAGACGCGCTTCGTCATCATCACCCACAACCCGATCACCATGGCCCGCATGGACCGGCTGTTCGGCGTCACCATGGCTGAGCAGGGCGTCAGCCAGTTGGTCTCGGTCGACCTGCAGGCGGCCGAAGCCATGCGCGAGGCGAGCTGAATATATCGCCCGCAACGCGCGGCCTTGCTCCGGGGGTGTTGGCGGGGTCCTTAGTGGCCCGCTTAGCTGACTATCGAGGTGCTTGTAGTTGGGCGGTGCATCAGCGCGCCCTTGGTCCCAGAATACGCGCGACATGCTCGGCAATCGCCAGGCTGGACGTCAGTCCGGGGCTTTCGATGCCGAACAGATTGACCAGGCCTTCGATGCGATGGGTTGCCGCATCCTGGATGACGAAGTCGCTGTTGGCCTCGCCGGGTCCGGAGAGCTTTGGGCGGATGCCGCTATAGGCTGCCTGCAGGCTGCCGTCGGCGAGCTCCGGCCAGTATTTGCGGATGGCATCGTAGAAGCGCTCGCCGCGCGCGGGGTCGACGCGGTAGTCGAGCCTGTCCGTCCATTCGACATCCGGCCCGAAGCGCGCCGTGCCGGCGAGGTCGAGCGTCAGATGGACGCCGAGCCCGCCGGGTTCGGGCACCGGATAGACAAGCCGCGAGAACGGCGCCCGCCCGGCCACCGAAAAATAATTGCCCTTGGCGTAGCGAAGCGTGGGCAGGAACTGCCGGTCGAACCCGTCGAGCGAGGCGGCAAGCGCCACCGCGCCGAGACCGGCTGCGTTGATCAGGTGTGAGGCGGCGATCTCGAAACGCTCGCCGCTTGCGCTGTCCATCGTCTCGAGGACGATGCCGCCGCCGGCGCCGATCCGGCCGGAAACGACGCGCGTGTTGAGCGACAGCATGGCGCCGTTCTCTTCGGCCTCGCCGAGCAGGGCGAGCATCAAAGCGTGGCTGTCGATGATGCCAGTGGAGGGCGACAGCAATGCCTTGGTGCAATGCAGCGCCGGCTCCAGCGTTTGCGCCTCGGCTGCGGAGAGAAACCGCAGGTCGTCAACGCCGCAAGCGGCGGCATTGGCGCGAATGGAGGCAAGCACCGGCTCCTGTGCCTCGTTGGTTGCGACGATGAGCTTGCCGCAGCGCCGGTGCGGGATCGACCGCTCCGCGCAGTAGCGGTACAGAAGCTCGCGCCCGTCAACGCAGTACCGCGCCTTCAGTGACCCCTCTGGGTAGTATATGCCGGCGTGGATGACCTCCGAATTTCGCGAGCTCGTCTCGGTTCCGATGGCGTCGGCGGCTTCGAGGATCAGCGTGTCGAGGCCTTGTGCGGCCATGGTGCGCGCAACCGCCAGGCCGATGACGCCGGCGCCGGCGATGATGCAATCGACCTGTTCCATGCCCCCGTCCATTTTGGTTACGCAAGCGGCGCCTCACAGCCTTCAAGGATCATAGCCTTGTTGTCCAGTGCCGGCGATCATGCGCCTGGCCGCGGCATTGGGGTGGTGCGAAGCAGCGTTGGGAACTGCATGGCGCTATCGATCATGACAGAGCGGCTCTTGCGGCCGCCTGCCGCCATGATGCATCAAGCCTCTCAAATGCGAGGCGGAACCTTGGACTTCTCATCACAGAGACGGTCTGTTTGGCCCGCACGCCTGCAGACAGGAGCCAGCATGGACGCCCAACCCAATTCCCCTGAAGCCCGCGACATCCGCTACCACCTGCATGCCTACACCAATGCCCGCAAGCATCAGGAAACGGGTCCGCTGGTCATCGAAAAGGGCGACGGCATCTATGTCGAGGACATTGCCGGCAACCGCTATATCGAGGCGATGGCAGGGCTGTGGAGCGTTGCGGTCGGCTTCTCGGAAAAGCGCCTGGTCGAGGCCGCGACCCGGCAGATGTCGAAGCTGCCTTTCTATCATGACTTCGGATCGAAAGCGCATTCGCCGCTGATCGACCTGGCCGAGAAGCTGGTGCAGATGGCGCCGGTGCCGATGAGCAAGGCCTATTTCACCAATTCCGGCTCCGAGGCCAACGATACGGCGCTCAAGATGATCTGGTACCGCTCGAACGCGCTCGGTCAGCCGGCGCGCAAGAAGGTCATCAGCCGCAAGCGCGGCTACCACGGCGTCACCATAGCCGCGGCAAGCCTGACCGGGCTGCCGAACAACCATCTCTCCTTCGACCTGCCGATCGCCAATGTGCTGCACATCTCGACGCCGCACCATTAGCGCGACGCCAGGCCGGGCGAGAGCGAGGAGCAGTTCTCGAGCCGTCTCGCCGACGAGTTGGAGAGCCTGATCCTTGCCGAGGGACCGGAGACCATTGCCGCCTTCTTCGGCGAGCCAATCATGGGCGCCGGCGGCGTCGTCGTACCGCCTGCCTTCTATTGGGAGAAGGTCCAGGCCGTGCTGACGAAATACGACATCCTGCTCGTTGCCGACGAGGTCATCTGCGGCTTCGGCCGGACCGGCGAGATGTTCGGCTCGCAGGCCTTCGGCATCAAGCCCGACGTCATGGTCCTGTCGAAGCAGATTTCCTCTTCATACCTGCCGATCTCGGCCCTGCTCATCAACGACAAGGTGTTCGAGCCGATTGCCGACGAAAGCAATCGCATCGGCACCTTCGGCCATGGCTTCACCGGTGGCGGCCATCCGGTCGCGGCAGCGGTCGCGCTTGAGAATGTGAAGCTGATCGAGGAGCGCGACCTTGTCGGCAATGCGCGCAAGGTCGGCGCGCATTTGCAGGCTCGATTACGCAAGCTCGCCTCGCATCCGCTGGTCGGCGAGGTGCGCGGCGTTGGCCTGATCGCCGCCGTCGAGCTGGTCGCCGACAAGGCGAGCAAGGCGCCATGGGGCAAGCCTGCCGCTCTCGGTGCGCTGGTCAACGGGTTGCTGCAGCAGAATGGCGTCATCTCGCGCAACATGGGCGACGCCATCGCTTTCTGTCCGCCGCTGATCATCACCGAGGCTCAGGTCGATACGCTGGTCGATGCGTTCGAGCGGTCGCTCGATGCCGCCCTGCCGCAAGTTCATGCGCAAGGCTGAAAACGGGCCGCTCAAAGCGACAAGTCGCTGATGTCTCGTGCTGCTGGTTTGGCTGGGGCGCCAGGATTCGAACCTGGGAATGTCGGTACCAAAAACCGATGCCTTACCACTTGGCGACGCCCCAACAGCCGCAACGTGCCGTTGCGCGCGGCCTTATAGGACGAGCCGGCGCAAAGCTCAATGCTCGGACAGGTCTCATCCAAGGTAATCTTGCCGCATGTTTCGCCGTCGACTGACCGGCGCGCCTGTCCGAGGGGCGGCCCGAGGACCGGTCAGTTTGCGTCTATTCGCCCCAGACGGCCAGCTCGTTGCCGGCCGGATCGGTGAAATGGAAGCGTCGTCCGCCTGGAAACGAGAAGATCGGCTTGACGATGGCGCCGCCGGCATTCTCGACCGCCGCAAGCGTTTCCTCCAGCGCCTCCGAATAGAGCACCGGCAGCGGCTTCGCGGCGGCTTCGCCGGCATCGGCCTGGAAACCACCGTCCAGCCCCTCGGCAAAGGCCGAATAGGTCGGCCCGTAGTCGGTGAACGACCAGCCGAGCGCGGCGCTGTAGAAGGCTTTCACGCTATCCAGCGTGCCGCCGGTCGCCGGCAGTTCCAGATAGTCGAGCTTCCCGGTCAGTTTCATGGCGCAACTCCTTACTATGTTCTTGTTATGTTCTATTACGCCAAGCGTCGTCCTGCAAGTCCGTCCGGGGCAGGTCTGTGGGATAGCGTGCGCCCGGTCTCGGCTGGGCGCCCGTTCAGCGTGCGCGGCCGGCGAGGCGACGATAGAGCTCGGTGTAGGATTTTCCCATCCTGTCGGCGGTGAACAGGCGAACGTAGCGATCGCGCGCCGCTCGTCCCCAACCGGCCGCTTCCGTCGGCGAGGCAATCAGTCGGTTGATCGCTTCGGCAAGCCGTTGCGGATCCGAGGGAGGGACGACGAGCCCGGTTGTACCGGCCTCGTTGACATAGCTGGTACCCGTTCCGATTTCGCACGAAATCATCGGCTTGCCGCACATCGCCGCCTCGACCAGCGAAAGCCCGTAGGCTTCCGACCTCTGGTTGGAGGGAAAGACGAAGCCGAGGCAATTGTCGAGCAGCGCCATCTTGCGCGGCTCCGTCACCTCGCCAAGGAAGATCACATTGTCGCGGCGCAGCGTCTCGGCCTGCAGCTTCAGTTGGTTCTCGATGGGACCGGATCCGGCGATGACGATCTTGCAACGCACCTGCTCGGCGGCCTGGATCAGGACGTCCAGCCCCTTGTAGTAGCGCAGGACGCCGACGAACAGCACGAACGGCTCCGGGATTGTCGACCGGCACCAGTCGTTGTCCGCCTCGGTTGGGGAAGGGTAGGTGCCTTCGTCGATGCCGATGGGAATGACCGTCGACTTGGCTCTGAAAGCTCCGAGAACGGGGCTCGATTGCAGATAATCCGGCGATGTCGGCACGATCGCGTCGACATCCCCAAGGAAGCGCATCATCAACGGCCGGTAGAAAGGCAGGATGAGCCGCTGCTTGACGATGTCGGAATGGTAGGTGACGAGCGTCGGCTTGCCGTGGCGGGACTGAAAATGCACAACGTCCATGAGCGGCCATGGGAAGTGATAGTGGATCAGGTCGGCCTTTGCCGAGAGCGCCCGGAACTTGCGGAAAACCTGGCCCGAGAACCCGGTCGACGCCAGCTCGAAATCCAGCCTCGCCTTTGTCGCCAGATGTCCATCAAGGGGGCGCGTCGCCTCATCGGGCGTGCGGCTGAGCGAGAGCACTTCCGTATCGATGCCGTGGCGCGCCGTGCTCCGGGCAATGGCATGGATCGTCCGCTCGACGCCGCCAAAGGTGTCCGGCCAGTAGGTCTTGAAGAAATGCAGGACTTTCAAGCGGCGGTCCTTCGTCTTTGTCCTGCGGCCTGTTCGAAGATCCCGAGCATGCCCTTGGCGTGGTTTTCCCAGGTGAAACGCGCCGCATTGCGGCGGGCGCCGGCCGCGCTTCTGTTTCGGAACCCCGCATCGCCATGGAGACGGTTGAAGGCCTCGGCAACCCTGACAGGTTCACGGCTGAGGATGCGTACGCAGCGTAACATCAGCTTTGCCGAGGGCTTTCCGCCGCGCCTCGTCGATCACGTCTTGCATCGCCGCTATGAACCGCTCCCGCGTGAACGCCGCAGCCCGGGTTTCGCAATCGTGCCGCATCGCCGCCGCCCGCTCTGAGGGTAGGTCCCGCACTGCCTTGATCAAATCTCCGTCTGTGAAGTCAGGAGACAGCAAAATGCCTGTCTTGCCAGGTTGGATGGTCTCCAACAAGCCGCCCTCCGCGACCCCGATGACTGGCTTGCCGGCTGCCATCGATTCCACCGGCGACATACCGAAGTCCTCGTCGAATGGCAGATAGATGGTCGCGATCGCACTGCCCATAAGATCCATCAGTTCCTCGTCACTGGTCCAGCCGCGAAATTCGATGTTCGTGGCACTGCCTGCCCGGCGCTTGAGGCGATGGAGTTCATCACCGCCGGAAGCGACGATCAGCTTCTTGTCTGGCATCTTGAGAAAGGCATCCACGATGCGATCGACCCGCTTGAGAGGCGAAAGGCGTGCCGTAGAGAGGTAGTAGCCTTCCTGCCCACGCCATCTGAACCGGTTGGTTTCCACCGGAGGATAGACGACCGTGCAGTCGAGGCCGAGATAACGACGAAGGCGCGAGCGCGTATTGTTGGAATTCGCGACGATTACGTCCATCCGAGAAATGGCCTTCCGATAGCGCTTCTCGAAGAACCTCGTGATGGCCGGCGCGGCGAGCCGGGCCGGCCCGGGCAGCTTGCCGAAGAAGTGTTCTCGCTGGTCATAGAGGAACCGGGGTGGGGTATGACAATAGAAAATATTCACGCCGCCTGCCTGGCGATCTGGGGCGGCAAGGGGTGCAAAGGCGCCGCTGAAGATTCGCGTTGAGTAGCTGCGCATCATCTTTTGGACTCGGGAGAAGCGCCAAGCCAGTACCAGGGCTCGGATAGCGGGCCTGCGCAACGGTCGTGAGAGATTGAAGTCGACGGATGGGCCAAACATGCTGCTGGGGTAGCTTTCATTTTCTCTAAAGCCGTAAACCATGTCCGCTTCCAACGCTTGCGCGAGGATCAGGGCCAAACGCTCGCCGCCGCCGCGAATGGCAAAGTAGTCATGCACAACGGCGATTCCGCGCTTAGCCAACCCCGCTTGGCTAGGCTTGAATGAAAGGCTTGTGCCTTGATCGTTTCGCAAATCGTCTGCGTGGCGGCGATTGGGGGGGGAAGTCAAGACAGTGGTTTCGCAGGTGTGCCGACATATGTACCGGCTTGCTCGATGTTGCGAATGACGGTCGCACCCGCGCCGACGATAACGTTGTCGCAGATGCCAACTCCGTCGATAACGGTAGCCCCCGCGCCAATCATCACGTTGCTACCGATACGGCTCTTTCCCGCCAAGGTAGCGTTCACGGAAACATGAGAAAAATCCCCCACCTCGCAATCATGCTCGATGACCGCCGCCGTGTTGACAATCACACCCACGCCGATCCGTGTGAATGGACCGACATGAGCATGGCGTCCGACCAGGGTCCCTTGGCCGATCTCGGCCCTCAATCCAATCGAGGCGCTTGGCGAGACAAGTGTCGCCAGCCTGTCGGTACCGCCGGCGCACACCATTTTCCGGATTCTGTTGTCTCCGATGGCGGGGAATACCGCCCACTCATCTTCGATCTGAACCGGCAAGCTGCGCAATAAGACAAATCCTGCCAGGGCTTCCACTTGGGCCGGGTTCGGATCCACGAAGACAAGGTTTTCGATGCCGATCTCGGAGGCAATGTCAGCGACGCTGCGGCCATGCCCACCCGAACCCAGAATGTAGAGTCCCCGAGGGATATTCCTTGGCATTAGACTGGAACCGCTTGATGATCCGCCACTATGCGATCGAGCATCATGATATGCTCCAAAACCACGTCCTCCCACGTCCGCTTTGAAAACACACTGTGGCACAAGTCCCGCCGCAAGCCACAAAGCGAGTGCATAATTGGCTAGCGCCCATTTCGATCTCGTCGGCTAAGGACGGCCAGTCATGGATTCGACCATTTCCGTGCGACCGACAGACACCAGCTTTCCAAGGATTTCCGACCTCGCCGCAGTGAAATACACAGATCAGGTCGTTTCCGCATGCCGTGTTAGCGGCCTGGCGCCCCCTAGACAAGCCGTCTCAATGCTTATAGCTCATCGCTCCTGACTCGAGATACCGAAGGGCGTAGCCTTGTCTGGGAAACCCCGTAGAGCACTCTGGCTCATCAATCACAGCACGCTTCGCCAATTTGAGGTTCCGCTCTTGGAGTCTCTTGGCTACGAAGTGTTTCTTCCTAAAATATATCACTATGATGAAGCAAATTTAAGTGCTTCGGTTGACTTCAGCCGGGACAAGGGATTGACGATTCCCCCCGATGATTTGAAGGAACTGAACGATCACAATTTCTACCTTGGCATGTCGCCAAAGGTGACGGATATTGTAAATAGGCATTTTGATATCGCCTTCTGCGCATTCTTTCCGGCTCAATTCGCGTCTTTGGTAAGAGAATTCAGAGGTCAGGTAGTACTTAGGCCGTTTGGCTTGTCAGGAAGCGCAACCTATACGAATTTGACTATTGAAAATCTGGAATTCTACTTTCTACACGAGATCGAGAGGCGGCAAGAGCAATTCTGGTTCGGTCAGGCTTACGACCATCTCGCCTCCATTGAGGCCGGTGTATTTAGGCGAAGAGCGTTGACGCTTCCGCTTGGCCTAAAGAATGCTGAGGTAGAAAATACTTGGGTTGGAGACGACAAGCGAATACTTTTCGTTTGCCCTCGTATTGCTACGTCATCGTACTACGCCAAGATATATGAAGATTTTAAGAGATTGTTTGGAAAATATAGTTATATTGTTGCCGGATCTCAGCCGATACAAATTGAAGATGATTTAAAAGTTACTGGCCGGTTGTCGGATGAAGATTATAAACGAGTAATGCGTGACTCGCGCGTGATGTTTTATCATGGCCGCGAAGAGCGACACCTTCACTACCATCCACTTGAGGCGGTGCGTGCCGGCATGCCGCTTATTTTCATGGCGGGTGGCATGCTCGATCGCTTAGGCGGAATGGACTTACCTGGACGTTGTATCAGCGACAAACAGGCTCGAAGCAAGGTTGATAGGATATTAAAGGGTGACAGGAAGTTCACTCAGTCTGTTGTCTCCTCTCAAGCCAAACTTCTGAACCAACTGTCGAGCGCCTACTGTGAACCAATCTGGCGAGCCCAATTCGCCAAGATTGAACAAGCCGCTCAATCTCTGTCTAACCCGCCGTCCAAACCGATAAAGCGCAGGCGCCGCGTCGCTGTGATATTGCCTCTACCTTTCCGAGGAGGTTCGCTGAATATCGCAAAGATGACCGCCAAAATGCTCATGATTGGAGCGGAAAGAAATAACGAAGAAATTGAAGTTGTATTTGCGCATCCAGACGAGAAGATATATTCTGACATCGATTTTGCTGACTTGAAAGAACTTGGTGTACGAACAAGAGCATATCGATGGAGGGTAATTTCAAGAGAAGAGCTCGCTCGGATTCAAAGATTAACTGGATACGGCAATAGGCCGATTGAGTCAGCTTACTGGCTACCCGTTGATGGTGCGACAGATTTTCTTGATTGCGATTTCTGGATTATGTCGACAAACAGCATCGCCTGGCCTCTTGCGCCCTTGAGGCCATATTGTGTGTTTGCGCAAGACTTCCTACAGCGCTATGTGCCGGAATCAATGGGTGACCACTACGAGAATGGCGCCATACAAACCGCGCGGCATGCAACGGCCGTCTTTGCAAGCACCCCTCATACGTTGGAAGACGTCGTCCAGTACGTTGGGGTGCCGCGGGCGCGGACGGCCTTGGCGCCAATGGTTGCGGATTTTAGCAAGCTCCATGGAGGGGCGCAGGCAGATCGTGAGCAAGCCGCCTACATGATTTGGACAACTAATGCCGCGCCCCATAAGAATCACATCATGACGCTAGAGGCCCTCCTACACTATTACACGAACCTGGAAGGCAAGCTCGATTGCTACGTCACTGGAGTGAACACTCATCAACTGTCGCCCGGGTTCCAAGATGACGACGATCGGTCTGTGCTCGCGAAATACCCAAAGTCAGTCCGATCTTTTCTGCGCGCGAGTCCAATTCTTCGCAGGCGCATAAAGTTCCTGGGGGACCTTC
Source organism: Mesorhizobium abyssinicae (assembly GCF_049887195.1). Lineage (NCBI taxonomy): Bacteria > Pseudomonadati > Pseudomonadota > Alphaproteobacteria > Hyphomicrobiales > Phyllobacteriaceae > Mesorhizobium > Mesorhizobium abyssinicae. The sequence goes on along the minus strand of NZ_JARAKC010000002.1, from coordinate 457,448 downwards.
CAGAAGATCGCTACGTTTCGGTTCTAAGCGGAGCTCGCTTTTTGCTGCACAACGTTATCATGGACAACGGCACCTTCTCGGTTGCCGAAGCGGCCTATGTTGGGACCCCCTCGCTGTCGAGCGACTATCCACCCATGCGTTACCTTGCCGAACGATTCGATTTGAAGCTCGATTTCTTCGACCCGAGAAACCCTATCGAACTGGCACGGCAGATGAAGAAGATGGAGGACGGCTGGAGAGCGAAGTCGAGCGGTTTGCCACAGCGACATATGCTGGAGTTGAACAGTTGGGATGCTCGAAGCGCTGAGTTTTACAGGCTTATGCTGCCGCACCTCGGAGTCGCCTGATGAAGATTGGGCTGTTTTTGGCTTATCGCCCCAACACGCCGTTCACCAATCAAGGTCTCGGCCGCCTTATGGCTGAACTCCTGCAGGGCTTTTCCCAGAATTCTGGAGAAGCGGTCACCGTTGTCTGTCCGTCTTGGCTGGCTCGTGACATTCAAAAATTGACATCTCGTTTGCCCGAAGGCGCTATCCATATAGTTTCCCCGCCCAACATACCTGTCATTGTTCGGATTCATAAAACGATTTTAAGGCAGCGTGCCCAACCCAAGGAGGGACTGCTAAGGAGGTCATTTCACTGGGCAAAAAGGGTTGCGTTCAATGGGGCGGTTGCGACATTTGGTGCAATTATGGCCGCCTTGAGCACAAGGAGCCTCCCAGTCTTTTTCGTCGCTGCGCTTTCGCTGGCAATTGCCGTCGCAACCGTGTCGATCGCGCTCGCTCCAGTGTTCTTGATTGGTCTCTTTGCCGCATTGGTTCTCTACGGAATCCCGAGGCTGAGGACGCAAGTGGGGATGTTTCGCAAGCTCGCTTCGTTAAGGCGAGCCGCTATTAATTTCGTAAATCGCGCTTTTGGTGACCGCCCTTCGATAGTGACGGCCATTTATAATACAGTTCACCGAAAAGAAATATCCAACATGCTTGCTATTATAGAGGGTATGAACGATATTGATATCTGGTATAGCCCGACGGTTTTTTGGCCAGAATTTAGTAAGATTAGAAAGCCTACTGTTCAGTGTTTTCCAGATATGGTCCTAGGAGAATTTCCAACCAGATTTGCGTTCAGCTCGCGTAGTGATCGGATCGATACTGTATATTCTCAAGTAATAACTGCGATACAGTCCGGAAAACATTTTATTGCGTATAGTGAGACGACAGCTGGTCCGTCACTTCACGATAGATTTGGCGTTCCTCGCAATAAAATTACAACAATACCGCACGCCGCGATGGATTTGTCCAAAAATGTACGTGTCCTGGGTACCCCCGACCCCGAGGCGGCCACGGACAATTTTGCGCGGATGAAGCTGACAGAGTTTCAGAGGATTAGATGGAACAAAGACCGGTACTTGCGTGATTTCGACTTCTCTGACTGCCAATACTTGTTCTATGCGTCTCAGTTTAGACCAAATAAGAATATCGTTAATCTGCTAAGAGGTTATGAGATAGCTCTAAGAAAGAATTTTTGTCAATGCAAATTGATTCTCACTGGCCACCTAACGGATGCCCCGGAGGCAGCGAAACTTCTAGAGGAGCGTCGCTTACAGTACGATGTAATATTGGCGCAGAATGTGTCCGATCAGATGCTCGCTGCGCTGTATCGAGGCGCTGCCCTGGCGGTAAATCCAACCCTCTATGAGGGAGGCTTCCCATTCACATTCACGGAGGCGATGTCCGTTGGAACTCCGGTCGTCATGAGTCGAATCCCCCAGACCGAGGAATTCATCCAGGGAGAACTCGCTGACCAGATGCTCTTTGATCCACTGTCGCCCGAAGAAATTGCTGAGAAGATCGTATTTGGCCTCAGCCATCGAAGTGAGCTCTATGAGCTGCAACTGCCGCTCTATGAGCGCCTGCGCGAGCGCACTTGGCGGGACGTGGCAAGAGAACATGTCGCCGCCTTTGAAAGAATTCTAGCCGACCATGATTCACGGCCCGGTCGGACGACAGGATAGGTCGATCACCCTCACTGCGAAATCCGCTGACGTAGGGGCGCCAAAAAAAAGGCATGTCGCCCAAAAGTGACTTCAGTCTTGAGAAAACGACAAGCATGAAACAAAGAGCTAAAGCGCGGCGCATGAGGCCGTTAAGGCGCGGCGCGCTTAGCTAGCCGCAACCCCATTGATGCGACAATAGGCGGCGACAGCATCCTCAATCGGGCCATCAAAGGCAACGCTGCCATGATGGAGTACAACTCCGCGTGAGCAAAGCGACCGCAGCGTGCCGAAGTCATGCGAGGCGAGAACAAGGATTTCGGCGTTGTCCACAAGCTCCATAATGCGCGTCTTGGCTTTCGCCATGAAGTTCGCATCCCCTGCACCGACAATCTCGTCAAGCAGGAGTACATCGCCGCCGACTGCGGTGGATATGGCGAAAGCCAACCTCACCTGCATTCCGGCCGAATAGGTCTTGATCGGATAATCGATGAACTCACCCAGATCCGCGAATTCCGCGATCTCTTTTTCGACCGACCGCATGAATTTCGGCGTCAACCCAAGCAGAAGACCTCGATAGAGGATGTTCTCCCGCCCCGTAGCATCCGGCTCGAAACCAAGGCTGAGATCGAAGAGCGACCGTACAGTGCCTGTCACCGTCCGCGTTCCCGATGAAATGGGATATAGTCCGGCGACCACTTTAAGGAACGTGCTCTTACCTGCCCCGTTGTGCCCGAGCAGGCCAACCCGCTCTCCCTCTTCTATCTGGATGTCGATGTCCTTCAGCGCGTGAATGTCCAGGACCTCCTTTTTCTCGCGCTTAAAACTGAAGGAAGAGGCGAGGATGGTCTTTAGCGAGGATTCGCGAAATGCCGTCGAGGCATAGTGCAAATTGACGTCGTGAAGCCGTATCGCATTTCTCATAGGTAGAAGATCACCTTCTTTTCGGCGCGACGGCCGACGGCTACGGCTAGCACCGCTATCAGCGCGCCGGTACCGATGCACCATCCATAGTTCGAAAGCGTAGGCCACTCCCCCCGCAAGAGCGGGGCTCTGACGATCTCGAGCAGGTGGTAGATAGGGTTGTAGTCCAGGAGGACATGCAAATTGCCCTTACGGAACACCGAGGTCTCGAAATAGATAGGCGAGACAAACCACATGGCCTGCATGATAAGGCCTAGTGCGTGCGGCAGGTCACGGAAACGTGTGCCGACATAGGCCATCAGGGTTGCCCATGGCCAGGCGATCATCGCCAGTATCGGAAAAATGGTAAGAGCAGCGAGCCAACTCCATGACAGATTGTGCGGAAAAACAACGAGCACCCAGACCACAAGCGCCGTGCTGGCGAGGCCGAGCACGAACAGTCCCGTCAAAACGTTGCGCAACGTATAAATCGCAAGCGGGTGTCTGGTCTGCTTGATGTAGGCGTCTGCCTGAACAAAAGCCAAGGCACCGCCGATGACGGTCGACATAACGTACTCCCAGATGATCATTCCTGAGAGGATATAAGGTGCGTAGGCCCCGAGAGAGCTTCCAAAGATATTACTGAAGACAACGGACAAGAGCAGCGTCAGCCCGAGCGGTTGCAGGATGGACCAGAATACGCCGAAAAAGGACCGCCTCCAGCGCGCCCGGAGATCGGCCATGGACAGATGCCACCAGAAGTGGCGCGCCGCCCAGACGCCCTTCATGTATTCAAGCAAGCTCATATCAGGTTCTGTCGGAAAAAGGACGTGATGGACCCGCAGATGCGCTCAGACTGTTCAGAGGTCAAACCTGGATAGCTCGGCAGATTAATTCCGCGAGTGCTTATGCTCTCTGCTGCGGGCAGTGTGACGTTCGCCCGGCAATGCGGCATGAGATGGGCAGGCGGGAAAAAAGGCCGCGTCTCGATCTGGCATTCGGCGAGATGTTTGCGCAGCGGGTCCCGCTGGACGTGGTCATCGACGAGAATGGAGCACATCCAGAAAGAATGGTCCACCGGCCCGACCGGGTCATGGGTCCGCAAAGGCAGTCCAGCGAGTGCTTGTTTGTAGCTCTGCGCGATAGCTTTTTTGCGCGCAAGAAGGCTATCGGCGATCTCGATCTGCGCCAATCCGATTGCCGCCTGGATGTTGGTCATCCGATAATTGTAGGCGAGGATGTCATGCCAATATTCACGCGTTGGGGAAACGCCTTGGCTCTTCAGGCGCCGGCATTTGTCCATCACATCAGCCGATCGCGCCAGCACCATCCCCCCTTCGCCCGTCGTGATTGTCTTGTTCCCGAAAAAACTGAACGTGGCAACATCACCGAACGTGCCGACGTGCTGACCCTTCCAGCGGGTTCCGAAGCCTTCCGCGCAATCTTCGACGAGCAATAGATCGTGATCGCGACAAAGGGTTGAGATCGCATCCATATCGCAAGGATGGCCGTACAGATGCACCGCCATGACGGCGCGCGTTCTCGGGGTTATGGCGTTTCGTATCGCTTGCGGATCCACCTGCAGTGTGTCTTCCAACGAGTCGACGTAGATCGGCGTTGCGCCGGTCTGCAAAATGGTGTTGACGGACGCAATATAGGTGAAACTTGGAACGATGACTTCGTCGCCGATGCCGATACCAAGTGCATCCAATGCAAGATGAAGGGCTACAGTGCCGTTCGCGACGCTTGTCGCTTGTGGGGCGCCGACATATTCTGCGAATGCCTTTTCAAACCTAGATATGAAGGCTCCACGCGAAGAAATCCAACCCGTAGTCAAACATTCATTGACGTACAGAGATATATTTCCGCCGAGATAAGGCTCGTATACTGGAATAATCGCCATATTACTATTCTTTACGAGCAAAGAGTTGATATCCGCTTTCCTTGAGGAGCTGATCTCGTTGTGCGCTCTTATAGTCCTCCTGAATCATTTCTTTCACAAGATCAATAAACTTTATCCTAGGTTCCCAACCAAGGTTATTTCGAGCTTTGCTAGGATCACCAAGAAGTGTGTCGACTTCCGTCGGGCGGAAATAAGCAGGATCCACTGCCACGATGCATTCGCCGGTTTCGGTGTCATATCCTTTCTCATCGACGCCTTTTCCTTCCCACCGGACGTCGATATCCAGCTCCGCAGCCGCAAGGGTCACAAACTCACGCACCGAGTGTTGCTCCCCAGTTGCGATCACGTAATCCTCGGCCGTCTCCTGCTGCAGCATAAGCCATTGCATCTCGACGTAGTCTTTGGCGTGTCCCCAGTCGCGCAGGGCGTCGAGATTGCCCAGGTAAAGTCTCTCTTGTATGCCAAGCTTGATACGTGCGAGGGCGCGGGTAATCTTGCGTGTCACAAAGGTTTCGCCTCGCATAGGAGACTCGTGATTGAACAAAATGCCGTTGCAGGCGTAGATACCGTACGCTTCACGATAATTGACTGTAATCCAATACGCATACAATTTGGCCACAGCGTATGGAGACCTTGGGTAGAACGGCGTGGTTTCCTTTTGGGGCGTCTCTTGCACAAGCCCGTACAGCTCGGACGTGGACGCCTGATAGAAACGGCTCTTCTTCTCCAAGCCAAGAATGCGAATGGCTTCCAAAATTCTCAAGGCGCCAAGAGCATCGGAATTTGCGGTGTATTCGGGTTCCTCAAATGAAACGGCTACGTGGCTCTGCGCCGCCAGATTGTAAATCTCATCCGGCTGCACCAGCTGGATGATGCGCATCAGACTTGACGAGTCGGTCAAGTCGCCGTGGTGTAATGTCAAGTCCACACCCTTCTCATGTGGATCATGGTACAGGTGGTCGATACGGTCCGTATTAAAAAGGGAGGTGCGACGCCTTACGCCATGCACGGAATACCCCTTTGCCAGCAGGAGTTCCGCCAGATAGGCGCCGTCCTGTCCGGTGATGCCGGTTATCAATGCTGTCTTTGTCATCAATGCTCTCGGTGTGTCTGATGTTTGCCCCGTCCCAGCCCCTGTGTGTGAAGTTTTTGCCCGCCAGCCCTGCGAGCCAATGAATTGTCAGGTGCGACCGTATACGTCGTCGAACCGCACGATGTCATCCTCGCCGAGATAATCGCCGCTCTGGACTTCGATGATCACCAGGTCGATCTTGCCCGGGTTCTCGAGCCGATGCTTGTGGCCGCACGGGATGTAGGTCGACTGGTTGGTCGCCAGGAACAGCTCCTCGTCGCCGTTGACGATCTTTGCCGAGCCGCTGACCACGACCCAGTGCTCCGAGCGATGGTGGTGCATCTGCAGGCTCAGACGCCGGCCAGGCTTCACCTCGATGCGTTTGATCTTGAACCGCTCGCCCTCTTCGAGAACCGTGTAGGTCCCCCATGGCCGGTGCACGGTGCTGTGGAGCAAGTGTGCTTCATGTCCCGAAGCCTTGAGGGATTCGAACAGTTTCTTGACGTCCTGGACGCGGTCGCGGGCTGCTACCAGCAATGCGTCCGGGGAATCGACGATCACCAGGTCGCTGACGCCGACCGTGCCGATGAGGCGTTTGTCGGAGCTGACGTAGCTGCCCGCGGTGTCGACCATGCGAACGTCGCCGCGAATTCGATTGCCGCTCTGGTCGGGGGCGACCAGTTCGGCCATCGCGTTCCACGATCCGATGTCGTTCCATTCCATGTCGCAGGGAACGACGGCCAGGCTTTGCGCCTTTTCCATCACCGCATGGTCGAGTGAAATGCGCGGCGCCACGGCGAAATGCTCCGCCGAGAGTTCGATGTTCGCAAAGCCTTCGCCCCGGCTGATCCGGCTGTCCTCATAGCTGGCGAGAACGGCCTCCATCACCGCGGGACAATGCTTGGCCATTTCGTCGAGCATGACCTGCGCTTGGAAGCAGAAGATGCCGGCGTTCCAGGAAAAGCGCCCGGACGCGACATAGGCCCTGGCGGTCTCCAGATCCGGCTTCTCGACGAAGCGGACGACCTTTTCGCCGTCCGCCTCGATATAGCCGAAGGCCGTGTCCGGTCTGCTTGGGTTTATGCCCAGCGTCGCGATGCGTCCTTGCCCGGCATGTTCGATGGCCCTGGCCATGGCGCTGTGGAATGCCGCCACGTTTCCAATCATGTGGTCCGCAGGGAAAATGCACAGAATGGCCTCGGGGCCTTGCGTTGTCCTGACGTGGATCGCGGCCGCGGCCACGGCGGCGGCGGTATCGCGCCCCTCCGGCTCGAGCAGGAAGGTGCGCTGCGCAACGACGGGGTCGAGTTCGTCGAAATCGTCCGTCGTCAGGAAGAGGTGCTCCCGCGACGTCACGGTGACAAGCTCGACGACGTCCTTGATCGAGGCGGCGCGCAAGGCGGTGTGCTGGATCAGCGAATGCCCGTCCGCCACCTTGAGGAAGGGTTTGGGGTGCGACTGCCGCGAGGCGGGCCACAGGCGCGAGCCGGCTCCGCCGCTGATGATGACCGGAACGACTTTCATGACGCGACCTCTGGGCCGGTGGATGCGAATGCCCGCGCCTTTTCCAGCGTCAGCGCCACGATCGCAGTCGCCCCGTCATAGGTCGCGGCCTCCGAATAGCACCGCAATTCCGGCGCATTTCCGGACGGCCGCAAATGGATGATCTCGCCGCTATCCATCCGCGCCCTGAGGCCGTCGGTTTCATCGATTTCGGCGACGGTACCGAACGGGGCCAGGAACTGCTGCAGCGCATCCGGGCCAGCGAGCTCGGTCATCAATCTGCGCGAGCTCTCGAGCGGGAAGTTCTCGAGGCGCTCGCTGGCGCAGAATGGAAGGTGCCAAAGCTCGCGCAAGCGCGACAGTGGTCTTTTCGTCGATGCGACGGTGCCAAGCACGGCCAGGATCGGGAGGAGCGAGTCCCGCGTCGGCAACGCGGCCAACGTCTTTCCATTCAACTGGCAATTCGACCCCAGGAGTACGCCGCCATTGGCCTCGAAGCCGATGACGACCGTGCCATCGCGGTACGCCGCTTCCATGCCGGCGATGACGAAGGGGGACCCGACCTTCGTTCTCCTCACCTCGAAACCCAGGGCATCTGAAATGCCCGAATTGGAGGTCACGGGCGTCACCACCGTATCCGCCGCGACGAAAAGAGCCGTAACCAGCCCGATCAGGTCGCCCCGGAACAGATCACCGTTCCCGTCGGCGACAAGCGGGCGGTCGGCGTCGGCGTCCGTCGACACGATGGCGTCGAGCGCGAATTCGCGGGCCCAGCCCTTCAGCTTCGCAAGCGTGCCTGCATCCACGGCTTCGGTATCGACGGGCACGAAGGTTTGGCTCTTTCCGACAGGAACTGCCTCGGCGCCGAAAGAGCTAAGGACCTGCACCAGCAATTCCGCCGCGACCGAACTGTGCTGGTAGACGCCGATTCTCATTCCGGATAGCGAATCCGGCCCCAAAATGCCGTTGGCGCGCTCTAGGTAGCCGGCAACGGCTTCATCGTGATGCGATGGCCAGGCCGTTTCGGCAGGCGCCGGCGGATCGTACACGTTTGACCTTTCGGCGACATACTGCGTTATCGCAGCCTCGTCCGCTTTGTCGATCTCGCCATTCGGGCGATAGAATTTGATGCCGTTGCGGTCGGCGGGAATATGGGAGCCGGTCACCATCAGGGCGGCCGCGCCATGCTTTTGGGCATAAAGGGCAAGGGCCGGGGTGGGGATGACGCCGCAATCGATCGGTTGGAATCCGCTCGCGGCCAGTGCCGCCATGCAATTGTCCGCAATCGCGGGGCTGCTGTCGCGCATGTCGCGGCCGACAAAGACCGGACCGCTCGACTGCAAGCCGCTTGAAGCCAGGCGCCAGGCGAACGCCGCGGTATAGAGTCCGCTGGGCTTCCCAACCAATTCCGAGGCCAAACCTCGGACGCCGCTCGACCCGAATTTCATCATTCCGCTTTTGCTGTTTGGAAAGTTAGGCCGGTAATATTGGAGTGGGGTTCGCTGTCAACAAAAAATCATACGGGCACGTCTGCTGACGTGGTTGACCGAAATCCTGGCCGCTCGATTTCGGCAGCGCCTCGATCTATCGCGCGGAATTTTAGCGGCTCTGCATTTTGCAATGTATTCCTGATGATGAGACCTATGACAGGTTGCATGGCGCTCTCCGGATACTCTTGTTGCATCCATTCTGGTGGCCTCGGACCATCCGGTCTTTTTGACGCAGCTTTTAGTTAATCGATTTTAGCGGTTTTCCTTAATCGATTGTAGCGGCCGGCCGGCTTTACCGACGCCTTGCCTTTCGCAGTGCAGCATCATATCGCTCGATTCGGACAGGGCGGAGCCAAGGCCACGGGCTTCGCCAACCTGCAATCTGCGACCGTTGGAGGGCGAGCATGACCAAGTGGGTTTACACCTTCGGCGATGGCGCTGCAGAAGGCCGTGCCGGCGACCGCAATCTTCTTGGCGGCAAGGGTGCCAACCTGGCCGAGATGTGCAGCCTCGGGCTGCCGGTGCCGCCGGGCTTCACCATCACCACCGAGGTTTGCAACGCCTATTACGCCAACGGCCGCACCTATCCGTCCGAGCTCGAGGCGGATGTCGCGGTGGCGCTTGACCATATCGGCCGGCTGACCGGCCGCCGCTTCGGCGATCCGGCGAAGCTGCTTCTGGTGTCGGTCCGCTCAGGCGCCCGCGCTTCCATGCCGGGCATGATGGACACCGTTCTCAATCTCGGTCTCAACGACGAGACGGTCGAGGCGCTGGCCACCGATTCCGGCGATGCCCGCTTTGCCTATGACAGCTACCGCCGCTTCATCCAGATGTATTCCGACGTCGTCATGGGTCTCGACCATGAGGTTTTCGAGGAGATCCTGGAGGACGAGAAGGCGAACCTCGGCCATGAGCTCGACACCGAGCTGACGGCACTCGAATGGCAGGGCGTGATCACGCTTTACAAGGCCAAGGTCGAGGAGGAACTGGGCAAGCCGTTTCCGCAGGATCCGAAAGAACAGCTCTGGGGCGCGATCGGCGCGGTGTTCTCTTCCTGGATGAACAACCGCGCCATCACCTACCGGCGCCTGCACGACATCCCCGAGAGCTGGGGCACGGCGGTCAATGTTCAGGCCATGGTGTTCGGCAACATGGGCGACACGTCCGCCACCGGCGTCGCCTTCACCCGCAACCCGTCGACCGGCGAAAAGCAGCTCTATGGCGAGTTCCTGGTCAACGCCCAGGGCGAGGACGTCGTCGCCGGCATCCGCACGCCGCAGAACATCACCGAGGCGGCGCGCATCGCCGCCGGCTCCGACAAGCCGTCGCTGCAGAAGCTGATGCCGGAAGCCTTCCAGGCTTTCGTCGACATTTCCAACAGCCTGGAAAAGCACTACCGCGACATGCAGGATCTCGAATTTACCATCGAGCGCGGCAAGCTTTGGATGCTGCAGACCAGGTCCGGCAAGCGCACCGCCAAGGCGGCGCTGAAGATCGCCGTCGAGATGGCAAGGGACGGGCTGATCACCAGGGAGGAAGCGGTCGCCCGCATCGATCCCGCCTCGCTCGACCAGCTCTTGCACCCGACCATCGACCCCAAGGCCGCCCGCGACGTCATCGGCGTCGGCCTGCCTGCCTCGCCGGGCGCCGCCACCGGCGAGATCGTCTTTTCCTCGGGCGATGCCGAGGACGCCAAGGCGCAAGGCCGCAAGGTGATCCTGGTGCGCATCGAGACCAGCCCCGAGGACATCCACGGCATGCACGCCGCCGAAGGCATCCTCACCACGCGCGGCGGCATGACCAGCCATGCCGCGGTGGTGGCGCGCGGCATGGGCAAGCCCTGCGTGTCCGGCGCCGGCTCGCTGCGCGTCGACTACAAGGCCGGGACGCTGATCTCAATGGGGCAGACCTTCCGCAAGGGCGACGTCATCACCATCGACGGCGCCAACGGCCAGGTGCTGAAGGGCGCGGTGGCCATGCTGCAGCCGGAATTGTCGGGCGATTTCGCCGCCATCATGGAATGGGCCGACGCCGCTCGCCGCATGAAGGTGCGCACCAACGCCGAAACGCCGCTCGATGCGCGCATGGCGCGCTCCTTCGGCGCCGAGGGCATCGGGCTTTGCCGCACTGAGCACATGTTCTTCGATGGCGACCGCATCGTCGCCATGCGCGAGATGATCCTGGCCGATACCGAAAAGGACCGGCGCGCCGCGCTTGCCAAGCTCCTGCCGATGCAGCGTTCGGATTTTCTCGAACTGTTCGAGATCATGGCCGGCCTGCCGGTGACGATCCGGCTGCTCGATCCGCCGCTGCACGAATTCCTGCCCAAGACCGAGGCGGAGATCGCCGAGGTCGCCGCCGCCATGAATGTGTCGCCCGACAAGCTCCGGCAGCGCACCGAGGCCCTGCACGAATTCAATCCGATGCTCGGCCATCGCGGCTGCCGTCTTGCGGTTTCCTATCCCGAGATCGCCGAGATGCAGGCGCGCGCCATTTTCGAGGCGGCCGTCGAGGCCGGCCACAAGGCCGGCGCGCTGGTGGTGCCGGAGATCATGGTGCCGCTGGTCGGCATCGTGAAGGAGCTCGACTACGTCAAGGCGCGCATCGACGCGGTCGCCGCCAGCGTCATGCAGGAAACCGGCACGAAGATCGACTACCTGACGGGTACGATGATCGAGCTCCCCCGCGCGGCCATCCGCGCCCATGTCATCGCCGAGGCGGCCGAGTTCTTCTCCTTCGGCACCAACGATCTGACCCAGACCACTTTCGGCATTTCGCGCGACGATGCTGCCTCCTTCCTGGAGACCTACCGGCAGAAGGGCATCATCGAGCAGGATCCGTTCGTGTCGCTCGACATAGAGGGCGTCGGCGAATTGGTGCGCATCGCGGCCGAAAAGGGCAGGGCGACGCGGCCCGGGATCAAGCTCGGCATTTGCGGTGAGCATGGCGGCGATCCGTCGTCGATTCGCTTCTGCGAGGAGGTCGGCCTCGACTATGTGTCGTGCTCGCCCTACCGCGTGCCGATCGCCAGACTGGCCGCGGCGCAGGCCGCGGTGAAGGTGGCAAAGACATCAGCAAAACGCGACTGATCCTTTCGGTCGCGGTGTCGCACGGATTTCCGACCGGAATCCGCGACAAAATCACAATCCTGGGCAGAGCATTCTCTGGCTTGCCAGGGAATGCTCCGGCTAGCCGATCGGCATGCCGCCTTACGGTTTTGTAAGCAAAGTCACGCGAACGTGCGCGTGGCGGCCCCCATTCTCGACATCGTTTCCGCCCAGTCTCCAGGGTCTCCGATCCCCCCGGCGCCCGAGACAGATGTTGCAGATTTCCCCCGCTCCCTTCCGCTCGATCCTCATTTTACAGACGAAGTTCATCGGCGATCTCGTTCTCGCCTCGGCGCTGGCCAGGAACCTCCAGCTCGGCTATCCCGGCGTCGGGATCGTGTTCCTTTGCGAGGCACGTTTCGCCAGCTTCCTCACCGCCCACGGCATCGCTTCCGATGTCGTCACGTTCCGCCGCGCCATGATGCGCGGATCGCCGCTGCAGCGAGGGCGCGAGCTGTATTCGATGGTGCGCAGGCTGCGCCGGCACCGCTTCGACATGACGATCGACCTGACCGATTCGAAGACCTCACGCCTCATCAGCAGCCTCGTCAACGCCCCGACCAGGGTCGGCTACCATCCGTCCGAAAGGCCCTTGCGCTGGCACGAGCGCCAGCCGGCCAACGTCCGGGCCAGGCCGTTCGGCTTCGGTGAGCGGCACTATCTCTACCGCTACCTTTCGCCGCTCGAGGCGCTTGGCGTCGACCTGCGCGTGAGAGCGCCGTCGATCCGCCCATTGGCTGTGGAAACGGCGCGGGCGCTCGCCTTGCTGGACAAATACCATCTCAGGCGAAGCGGTTTTGTCGCGGTGCATGCCGGGGCGAGTTTTCTCGGTCGGCGCTGGCAGCCGGAGCGCTTCGCCGCCGTCATCGACGAGATTGCGCGCGAGACCGGGCTGGATTTCGTGCTCGTCGGTGGCCCGGACGAGCACAAGGCGGCCGACGAGATTGCCGCGAGGACAGCCTCGCCGGTCGTCAACTTTGTCGGCGCGCTTTCGCTCGAAACGCTGTTGGCGCTGCTGAAGGAGGCGCGGCTTTTCCTCGGCAATGAGAGCGGACCGATGCATATGGCGGCGGCAGCGGGCACCCCTGTCGTCGGCCTCTACGGGCTGACCAATCCGATCCGCTGGGGGCCGGTCGGCGTGGCGAGCATCGCGCTGCAGCCCTCCATGCCTTGCGAATGCGTGGCAAGCGACTTCTGCAAACCGACCGACCCGAGCAAGGCGTGCTGCGTCTGGCGCCTGGAAGTCGGACCTGTAACCGACGCCGTGCGCGAGATCCTTGCGCGCACCGAAAAGCAAACGGCAAACGCGATCTCGCGCTACGCCTGAAGCAAATTCTCGTGACTGCGTTCGTCGCACGGGCGCCGTCCCGATTTTCGCCTTGATGCGGGTCTTTTGGCTGGATATTGCAACCATCCTGCTTCGACCACCGGCCCGGAAATCGATCATGCGTCTCTTGCGGAAACATCTTTGCGCGATTGCGCTGTCGGTTTGCGCCGTGTCCACGGCCGGCGCCGCGCCGCTTGTCGAGCCGACGCTGCATCTGAAACCGCAGGCAGGCGGCAGCGGCCGCGTCGCGCTGACGCTCGACGCCTGCGGCGGCCAGACCGACACCCGCATCCTCTCGGCGCTCGTCGACAACCGCATTCCGGCCACCATTTTCGTCACCGGCATCTGGCTGAAGCGCAACGCCGCCGCCGTCGAGATCATGCGCGCGCATCCGGATCTGTTCGAGCTGGAGAATCATGGCGGCCGCCATATCCCGGCGGTCGACACGCCGCGGAAGATCTATGGCATCCGCAGCGCCGGCAGCCCGGAAGCTGTGCTGACCGAGGTCGAATCGGGTGCCGCGGCACTCGCAGGCACCGGCGAGCCGGCGCCGAAATGGTTTCGTGGCGCCACCGCCGAATACAGCCCGTCGGCCATCGCCACGATCCGCAAGCTCGGCTTCAAGGTCGCGGGCTTCTCGATCAACGGCGATGGCGGCTCGCTTCTGGGGGCCAGGGAAACCGCCCGCCGCATCGCCGCCGCCAAGGATGGCGACGTCATCATCGCCCACATCAACCAGCCGACCCATGCCGCCGGCGAAGGCGTGGTCCAGGGCCTGCTGGCGCTGAAGGCAAAAGGTCTGACCTTCGTGCGGCTCGACGATGCCGACGGCGTTGGCGACGACGGCACCACCGACTGATCGGTCAGGCCACGCTTTGGCCTCGTCCCGTCCGGTAAGGCAGCATGTCAGTCCGGCGTGGCCTCGATCGTCACCTTGCTCGGATAGAAGGCACCGTGATTGCGGATCTCCGTCATCTCGTCGAAGGGCCGCTCATAGGCCCACATCGCATCCTTGCCGGTATCGCTGGCCGGCAGCGCGCTCCAATAGCTGGCATCGCCCTTATAAGGGCAGTGCGTCGAGTGACCGGTCTTGGCCAACTGGCTGAAATCGATGTCGTCGAAGGGAATGTAGAAGACCGCAGGATAGGGCGGCTCCGACAGGAGCTTTGCCCTTGTCGAGGAAGCGATGACCGTTTCGCCGGCGCGCACGGTGACGGTGCCGCGAAAGGACTCGACGGTGATGACTTTGTCGGGATTGCGCTGGAAGCCGGGGGCGGGGTTGGCGATCTGGTCCATTGGCGGGCTGTCCTTGTCCGGTTGAGAGGTCGCCCGCAATAGGTGTGTCGTGCAGGCGGCCGGCGCAAGGCCAAGCGAAATCACGCCGGGGCGGCGTTCAGGGCGAGCCGTCGCGAAAATCGTCAGGCAGCCGTCTGGAACACGTCCATCAGCCCGGCATAGGCGGCGGCGATGCCGGCCACCGGATTGGTGCTCCTCGATGCGGTCTCGACCTTCAGCGCGCCGCCGACGGCCGGCAGGGTGAGCAGCAGGAATTGTCGATTGCCGCCGTCTCCGACACAGGCAGCCGCGACGTGCTGGTCCTCGCCGTCGTTCTGGACGCACATCTTGAACAGCAGCGTGCCGCCGACCGCCTCCAGGGCGCCGCCCACAACCTCGACGAATTCATCTTCGGAGACCGTCCTGGTGTCCGGCGCCAGATCGGCCAGACTTTCGGCAAGCGAGTTTTCGAGTTCCAGGTCTTCCGGCGCCTTGTCGTCGAGCTGCGTGTCCATGCGAACCTCTTTCATTCGCCAATCGCGCACCCAGCCCATTAACGAAACTTAACGCGGACGATGGCCGGATTGTGGCGGTTTGCGCAGGGTCTTCAAGGAATGCAACGCTTTCAGCGCTTACGGCTGGACAATCCGCCGGTTCGTCCCACAATGCCGCAAAAAGGATCGCCAAAGCGCAGGGGAGGAACAAATGCTTGGATTGATGCAGAAATGGCCGCTGCTTTGCCACAAGCTGATCGACAATGCCGAGCGGCAGCATGGCGGACGCGAGATCGTGTCGCGCTCGATCGAGGGACCGATCGTGCGCACCACCTATGCCGAGATCCATCATCGGGCGTTGAAGGTCGCGCAGCGGCTGGAGCGCGACGGCTTCAGGCTCGGAGACCGCATCGCCACGCTTGCCTGGAACACGGCGCGCCACATCGAGGCCTGGTACGGCATCATGGGCATCGGCGCGGTCTATCACACGCTCAATCCGCGCCTCTTTCCCGAACAGATCGCCTGGATCATGAGCAACGCCGAGGACAAGGCGATCTTCGTCGACCTGACCTTCGTGCCGGTCCTGGAAAAGATCGCCGGCGCGGTCAAATCGCTGAACAAGATCATCGTGCTGACCGACCAGGCGCATATGCCTCAGACGGCGCTGCCGAACGCGGTTGCCTACGAGGAGTGGCTCGCCGAAGCCGATGGCGCTTTCGCCTGGAAGACGTTCGACGAGAACACTGCCGCCGGCATGTGCTACACCTCGGGCACGACGGGCGATCCCAAGGGCGTGCTGTACAGCCACCGTTCCAACGTGCTGCACGCCATGATCGCGGCCATGCCCGACGCCATGGGCATTTCGGCCCGCGACATCATCCTACCGGTCGTGCCGATGTTCCATGCCAATGCCTGGGGCCTTGGCCAGAGCGCGCCGATGATCGGCGCCAAGCTGGTGATGCCGGGCTGCAAGATGGACGGCGCCTCTATCTATGAGCTGCTCGATACCGAGAAGGTCACCTTCAGCGCCGCCGTGCCGACGGTTTGGATGATGCTGCTGCAATATCTGGAGGAGACCGGCAGGAAACTTCCCCATCTGCAGAAGGTGGTCATCGGCGGCTCGTCCTGTCCGCGGGCCATAACCCAGAAATTCCAGGACAATTACGACGTCCATGTCATCCATGCCTGGGGCATGACAGAAATGTCGCCGCTCGGCACGCTTTGCACCATGAAGCCGGAATATGCCGGGCTGGAGGGCGAGGCGCGGCTCGATATCCAGGGCAAGCAGGGCTATCCGCCCTTCGGCGTCGAGATGAAGGTGACCGACGACGAGAACAATGCGATGCCCTGGGACGGCAAGACCTTCGGGCGGCTGAAGGTGCGCGGACCGGCCATCGCGCGCGCCTATTATGGCGGTGTCGGTTCTGAACAGTTCGACGCCGAGGGCTGGTTCGACACCGGCGACGTCGCCCATATCGATCCCGGCGGCTACATGCAGATCACCGACCGCGCCAAGGACGTCATCAAGTCGGGCGGCGAATGGATCTCGACCATCGATCTCGAGAACCTCGCCGTCGGTCACCCCGATGTCGCCGAGGCGGCGGCAATAGGCGTTCCGCATTCGAAATGGGGCGAGCGGCCGCTGCTGGTCGTTGTGCGCAAGCCGGGCAAGGAGCCGAGCAAGGCCGACATCCTGACCTTCATGAGCGGCAAGGTGGCCAAATGGTGGATGCCCGACGACGTCGCCTTCGTCGGCGAAATTCCCCACACCGCCACCGGCAAGATACAGAAAATCACCTTGCGTGAGCAGTTCAGGGATTATCGCTTGCCAACGGATTGACGGGACGGGCGTTTCTGAGGCTTCTGGCAGCCGTCAAAGGCTCTGAAGATCGTTCGGGTTGGTGCGGCGGATCATGGTTGTTATTGCTGAACGGCAGACGTCGAGCGCCGCCGGCTGGTCGCGGCGGACAGCGGCTTTTTCGCTGGTCCTGCTGCTGACGGTGCTTGTCGGCCATCAGTTCGACCTCGTCGAAACGCCTGTGTTCCTCTGGGTGCTGGCGATCGTTGCGCTGCTTGCCGCCTTCGCGCTGCTGTTTGCCGGCTTCGCCCTGTCGAGGCTGTGGAATTTCGGCGATCGCGGCGGGCGCGACCTCTCGGTCGGCGCGCTGCTGGCGCTTCTGGTCCTTGCCCCCTTCTGCGTCGCCGCCTACTGGGCGACGACCTCGCCGCCGCTGAGGGACATTTCGACCGATCTCGACGATCCGCCGGTGCTCGACACATCGGACCGGACGACGGACATGAACGTGCTGTCGCCGCCCACGCCCGGCGAGCAGCGGCTGCAGGGCGATGCCTATCCGCTGGTCACCGGCCGCAGCTACAACCTGCCGTTCGAGACCGTCGTCGACGCGGTCGAAACCGTGCTCGACCGCCGCGACTGGCAGTTACAGGGGCCGTATCCCGAAACCGACGGGCAAAGCGAGGTGACGATCAACGCGCTGGCCAGGAGTTTCGTGCTCGGCTTGCCCGCCGATGTCGCGATCCGCATCGCCGATAACGGCGACACGGTCGTGGTCGACATGCGCTCGGCCTCTCGCTACGGCCGCTACGACCTCGGCGACAATGCCGGCCGCATCGTCGATTTCCTTGGCGAACTCGACCAGGAGGTCGCCGGCCAGGTCGGGCCCGCGCCGGCCGAATGATGGTCATGCCGCCGGCGTGAAAATGCCGTCGATGGCGACGTCGCCGTCGCTGGCGACGAGGCCGCGCGCCACCAGGTCCTCCAGATGCGCAAGGACCGACAGGCCGGCGGCGCCGTGCAGGCGCGGGTCGGTATCGCGATAGATCGCCGCCACCATCTCTTTGATTGTCCGGTCGCCGCCGCGGATGCGTTCCAGGATCGCCCGCTCGCGCATCTTGCGATGCGTTTTCAGCCCGCGCATGAAGCTGCGCGGCTTGGTCACCGGCCCGCCATGGCCGGGCAACAGCAGCCGGTCGTCGCGCTCGATCAATCGGTCGAGCGAACTCATGTAGTCGGCCATGGCGCCGTCCGGCGGCGCGACGATCGAGGTCGCCCAGGCCATGACATGGTCGGCCGAAAAAAGGATGCCCGTCCCTTCGAGCGCGAACGCGGCGTGGTTGGCGGCATGGCCGGGCGTCAGCACCGTCCTGATCGCCCACCCGTCGCCATGGACCAGCGCGCCGTCGGCGAGCGCGACGTCCGGGATGAAACCCATGTCGGCGCTGGCGTCGAGCGGATTGACCTCGCCGATTCGCAGCGGCCGGGCCGGGCGGTGCGGGCCTTCGGCAAGCACGGCCGCGCCGGTGCGCTCCTTCAGCCGCGCCGCCAGCGGGGAATGGTCGCGATGGGTATGGCTGACGAGGATATGGCTGACCGGCCTGCCGCCGATAGCTTCGATCAGGGCCTGGAGATGCGCGTCGTCGTCCGGACCCGGATCGATTACCGCCAGCGTTTCGCGGCCTATCACGTAGCTGTTGGTCCCGTGGAAGGTGAAAGGACCGGGATTTCCGGCGGTGACACGCTGCACGTCCGGGGCGACCGTCACCGCCTGGCCGTAGGCGGGATCGAAGCGTGTGTCGAATTTGAGGGCCATGAGGCGACGCGAAGCTCCGTTCCGTGAGACGGCAAAAGCGATTGCCGCATAACACGGAAGCCAATATAGGAAAAAGCGAAGCCGCATGTCGGCGGCTGTCCGGAATGAGGAATACCATGGCACTTGCAGCAACGATGCGTCCGCTTGTTTCTCTGGCACTGCCCGAAAAGGGCGCGGCGCGGCTGGCGACGCAGCTTTTTCTGGCGATCATCGGGACGCTGCTGCTCATCTTGTCGGCCAAGACCAAGGTTGTGCTCGGCCCGGTCGACATCTCGCTGCAGACGCTGGCCGTGCTGCTGATCGCGTCGGCGTTCGGCCTGCGCCTCGGCGTCGCCACGCTGCTTCTCTACATGGCCGAGGGCGCCATGGGCTTTCCGGTCTTCCAGGGCACGCCGGAAAAGGGCATCGGCGTCGCCTATATGCTCGGCTCCACCGGCGGCTATCTGGCCGGTTTCGTCGTCATGGCTGCGATCGTCGGCTGGGCCGCCGACCGTGGTTGGGACCGTCATCCGGTCAAGCTCTTCAATGCCATGCTGGTCGGCGAAGTCGTCATGATGGCCATGGGCTTTGCCTGGCTGGCAATGCTGATCGGCGCCGAAAAATCCTGGCAGTTCGGCGTCGTGCCCTTCATCGTCGGCGACCTGATCAAGGTGGCGCTGGCCGCGAGCCTGGTGCCGGCGGTCTGGTCGCTGCTGCCGAAGCGGCCCTGAAAATCTGATCGAAAGATCGCCCGAAAAAGCCGGTGCTCACCCGCCGGCTTTTTGCTGTCGCTCGACAGCGCCGGTATTCGTGCACAGTCGAGCACCGTTGTTGACAGGCTACCGCGCAAAACCTAAGCACAGGCAACTTGATGCCGACGGGTGTTCGGCAATTCAAGGAGGGTTTGTTGAAAGGTATCATTCTTGCGGGAGGCAGCGGGGTCCGGCTCTATCCTCTGACCTTGGCGGTGTCCAAGCAAATACTCCCGATATACAACAAGCCGATGATCTACTATCCGTTGAGTGTGCTCATGCTCGCGGGCATCCGCCAGATCCTGATCATCTCGACCCCGCGTGACTTGCCAGCGTTCCGGGAACTGCTGGGCGACGGCTCGGAGTTCGGGCTCGAGCTTTCCTACGCGCCGCAGCCTCATCCCAACGGCCTCGCCGAAGCCTTCATCATCGGTCGCGACTTCATCGGCAAGGAGAGCGTGTCGATGATCCTTGGCGACAACCTCTATTTCGGCGAGGGACTGTCGCAGCTCTGCCGCATGGCGGCGACGCGCGAAAGCGGCGCCTCGGTGTTCGCCTACCATGTCGACGACCCGGAACGCTATGGCGTGGTTTCCTTCGACAAGGCCAGCGGCCGGGCATTGACCATCGAGGAAAAACCGCAAAGGCCCAAGTCCAACTGGGCCATCACCGGTCTCTATTTCTACGACAATGACGTCGTCGACATTGCATCGGCCATCCGGCCGTCGGAGCGCGGCGAACTCGAGATCACGGCGGTCAACAATGTCTATCTCGAGCGCGGGCAGTTGCAGGTGCACCAACTGGGCCGCGGCTACGCGTGGCTCGACACCGGCACGCATGACAGCCTGCATGAGGCCGCGTCCTTCGTCCGCACCATCGAGCACCGCCAGGGCATCAAGGTCGCTTGCCCGGAGGAGATCGCCTTCGAGCAAGGCTGGCTGACGGCCGACAAGGTGCTTGAACGCGCCGCCCGCCTTGGCCAGAACGAATATGCCACCTATCTGCGCAGGCGTGTCACCGAACTGACGGAGAACTAGGGTGCTGGAGATCAGCCCGCTCGGCCTTGACGGGTTGCTGGAGATCATCCCGAAGCGTTTTCACGATGCTCGCGGCTATTTCGTCGAGGATTGGAACGCCAGGCGCTTTGCCGAGGCGGGCATCGATCTCCATTTCGTGCAGGACAACCGGTCCTATTCCGCCGCCGCCGGTGTGGTGAGGGGGCTTCACTACCAGCTGCCGCCGCGCGCCCAGGACAAGCTCGTGCGTGTCGTTAGCGGCAGGATCCTCGACGTTGCCGTCGACATCCGCCGCGGCTCGCAGAGCTTCGGCAAATGGATCGCCATCGAACTGTCGGCCGAGAAGGGCAATCAGGTTCTTGTGCCGAAGGGATTCGCGCACGGCTTCGTCACGCTCGTGCCGGATACCGAGGTTCTGTACAAGGTGACCGACACCTATTCGCCTGCCCATGAGCGCGCGCTGCGTTTCGACGATCCCGCCATTGGCATCGAATGGCCGGCGTTCGCGGGCGGGTTCCAGCTCTCGGACAAGGACCTCGAGGCGCCGGTGCTTGCTGCTGCGAACGTGTTCACATGAGGAGGAGAGCAGCATGAATTTCCTGGTGACCGGTGGCGCCGGCTTCATCGGCTCTGCCGTGTGCCGGCATCTGTGCGCCAATCCGGCCTACCGGGTGACCAATCTCGACAAGCTCACCTATGCCGGAAATCTGGACTCGCTGCGGCCGATCGAAAACGCGCACAACTACAGCTTCGCCCATGCCGACATTGGCGACGAGAGGGCGGTGCTGGAGATCTTGCATCGCGACGCCATCGACATCGTCATGAACCTCGCCGCGGAAAGCCATGTCGACCGCTCGATCGACGGTCCGGGCGCCTTCATCGAGACCAACATCGTCGGCACTTACCGGATCCTGAATGCCACGCTGGACTATTGGCGCGGCCTGCCGCAAGAGCGCAAAGGCCGCTTCCGCTTCCACCATGTCTCGACCGACGAGGTGTTCGGCGATCTTCCCTTCGACGGCGGCATGTTCGTCGAGGAGACGCCCTATGCGCCTTCGTCGCCCTACTCGGCTTCGAAGGCCGCCTCTGACCATCTTGTGCGGGCCTGGCACGAGACCTATGGCCTGCCGGTGGTGCTTTCCAACTGCTCGAACAACTACGGGCCCTATCATTTCCCCGAAAAGCTCATCCCGCTGGTCATCCTCAACGCGCTGGACGAAAAGCCGCTGCCGGTCTACGGCTCAGGCGCCAATGTGCGCGACTGGCTCTATGTCGAAGACCATGCGCGGGCGCTGGAGCTTGTCGCCACGAAGGGGCTACCGGGCGAAAGCTACAATATTGGCGGCAATTCGGAACGCAGCAATCTCGGCGTCGTCGAGACGATCTGCGATCTTCTCGACCATCGACGGCCGCGCGCCGGCGGCGGCAGCTATCGCGACCTGATCACCTTCGTCGCCGATCGCCCGGGTCATGACCGCCGCTACGCGATTGATGCCTCCAAGATAGGCCGTGACCTCGGCTGGACGCCGAGGGAAAATTTCGACAGCGGCCTGGCAAGGACCGTCGACTGGTTCCTCGAAAACAGATGGTGGTGGGGGCCGATCCGCGACCAGCGCTATGCCGGCGAGCGGCTGGGCCAGGCCGAGAACAGGAAGGGCGCGGCGTGAGGCTTGCTGTAACCGGGCGCGACGGCCAGGTCGTCGCCAGCCTGCTTGAGGCCGGGCGAGAGCTGGAGGGCGTTGAGGTCGTTGCCGTCGGCCGTCCGCAACTCGACCTGGCGCAGCCCGGCACGGTGTTCGATGCCCTGGCCGTATGGAAGCCCGATATCGTCGTCTCCGCCGCTGCCTACACCGCTGTCGACCAGGCCGAGGCGGAAAGGGATCTGGCCTTTGCCGTGAACGCCGCCGGTGCCGGCGCCGTCGCCGAAGCCGCGGCGCGGCTTGGCGTTCCCGTCATCCACCTTTCGACCGACTATGTCTTCGACGGCACCAAGGATGGCGCCTATGTCGAGACCGACGCCACCCGGCCGCTCGGCATCTACGGCGCGTCGAAGCTTGCCGGCGAACAGGCGGTGGCTGCGGCCAATCCGCGTCATTTGATCCTGCGGACGTCGTGGGTCTACAGCCCGTTCGGCAAGAACTTTCTCAAGACGATGCTGGAGCGCGCCGCCGGCAGCGGCGAGATCGCGGTGGTGGCCGACCAATGGGGAAACCCCACCTCCGCATTCGACGTCGCCGCAGCCATCTTCAGCGCGGCGGCGAGGCTCGGCCGCGACAGGGACTTCGACGCATACGGCATCTACCACCTGGCGGGAACCGGCGAGACCAACTGGAGCGGCTTCGCGCGTCACATACTGGAGATGAGCCTGGCGCATGGGGGGCCGCATGCACGGGTGCGCGACATTGCCACCGGCGACTATCCGACCAAGGCGCCACGCCCGGCCAATTCGCGCCTGTCGACGGCGAAATTCAGCAGCGTGTTCGCCTGGCAGGCACCGGATTGGCGGCTGTCCACGCTAGAAACGGTATCGCGTTTGCTGGGAAAGGATGCTGATGGATCCTTCGCCGACGTGGCGGCGCCATAGCGATCGCTAATGTTGCGTATGCGCGCCCCAATCTGGCGAAGCTCATGCGGACAAGACAACTGGCCGTTGAAAGTATCTGGCCTCAACCCTCAAAAAATATCTGGCGATGATCTCAACTCCACGCTATGCGATAACAGGGTGACGGGCTGGGGGATGGCGCTCTGGATCGGCGTTGGATGATGATCTGTCCGGTGCCTATCTAGTGGCCATGTCATCGCGCCTGGAGTTCAGTACTACCCAATGACATCCTATGTAGAAGCCGTGTCCGGACTTCGGCCGAAGATGCGGCGTGCTATCATCATGCTTCAGGACATCGTCATGGTCCTGGTAGCGGTGGCGCTCAGTCTAACGTTGTCGCAATCGAGGCTTTCATTCGACGCGCTGTCTTACGGCGGGCTGGCTTGCTGGACGATCCTCGTGCTGCTTGCCCATCTGCTGTTCAGATATTGCGGCCTCTACAACACCGTCTGGCGCTTTGCTTCCACGCCCGACTTCTTCAACATCCTGAAGGGTTGCGGCATCCTCACGGTCGTTCTCTACCTGTCCTCGCTGGGCTTTCGCTTCTTCTTCCAGCCCGTCGCCGGCCTCAACGAGCGCCAGTTCATCGTCTTCTTCCTGGTCTCCTTCACCATTATTTCCGCGCCCAGGCTCTACTATCGATTCCTGCGCGACGGCGCGAGCTGGCGCATCCTCGGTCGCAGGAATGATCCAGGGATCAAGCAGGCGCTGTTCATCGGCAGGTTGAGCGAGGCCGACGTGATCATCCGTTTCACGCGCACCGCGCAGCCCGCCGAATATGCCATCGCCGGCATCATGGCGATCGAGGGAGAGGCGCCGCTGGGCACGCAGATGCAGGGCGTTCCGGTGCTGGCCGCCCGCCCGCGACTGGTCGAAGTGCTGGAGGAATACGCCAACGGCACCGAGAATATCGACATGCTCATTTTCGGCAACGGCGCCGAACGCGAGATCGAGGAGTATTCGGAGCTGGTCCGCGTCGCCCGCCACAGCGGCATCGCCGTCGTCCAGTTCTCGGGCTTCTCGGAACTCGGGCAAGGTGGCAGGCTTGTGCTCGACACCGTCGAGATGGAAACCATCCTGCGCCGCTCGACCGTTCCGCCAGACATAGAGCGCATCGGCGCCTTCGTCCGCGGCAAGCGCGTGCTGGTCACCGGCGGCGCCGGCTCCATCGGCCGCATTCTGGTCAAACGCTCGCTGGAACTGGGCGCCGAGGCCGTTCTGGTCGCCGACATTTCGGAATTCGGCATTTTCCAGCTCGACCAGTCCATCGGCGAAAAGGACCAGGATCGCCTGAAGAGCCGTATCGTCGACGTCACCGACCGGCGCCAGATGACTCGCGTCGTCAGCGAATTCAGGCCGTCCATCATCTTCCATGCAGCGGCGCTGAAACACGTGCCGCTGCTCGAGGAGAACTGGGAATCGGCGATCCAGACCAACATCTTCGGCACGCTCGCCTGCGCCGAGGTTGCCGCCAAATGCGGCGTTCCGCAATTTCTTTTGATCTCGAGCGACAAGGCGGTGGACCCGACCTCGGTGCTCGGCATCACCAAGCGGGCAGCCGAGCAGATCGTGAGTTCCCTGCACGAAACGCAGGCTGTCGGGCAGGGCGGCCGCCGCTCCGGCACCAAGTTCATCGCCGTGCGCTTCGGCAACGTGTTCGGCTCCAACGGCTCGGTGGCCACCATCTTCCAGGCGCAGATCGAGGCCGGCGGCCCGGTCACCATCACCGACCGGCGCATGACCCGCTATTTCATGACGGTGGCTGAAGCCGTCGACCTCGTCATCATGTCGGCCGCCGTTGCCGAAAAGCGCCAGGGCAGGGACGACTACGCCATCTATATGCTGGATATGGGCAAGCCGGTGCCGATCCTTGAAGTCGCCGAGACCATGATCCGCATGGCCGGCAAGAGCCCCTACACCGACATCCCGATCCGCTTCACCGGCATCAGGCCAGGCGAGAAGCTGCATGAGGTGTTGCAAGGCGAGAACGAAGAGGTCGTCGCCCTCGATACGGCCAAGATTTTTGGCCTGCGCGCCGAGGTGGTGGAGTGGCCGAGGATTCAGGCCGCGCTGACGGCGCTGCAGGCGGCGATACGCGACCAGGACAAGGCGGCAGCCCTTGCCGTGCTGGCGGGTTTGCATGAGGCTGAAAGGCTTCCGGCCGGGGCGCAGCAGGAAACCAGCCCGAAATCGGTTGGACAGGCAGGCTAGACCTGTCCGGCGCGTCGATGATTGGCTATTGAAGCCAATCCCGGCGTTCTCGCGCCTTGGCCCCTATCTGGCATTCGATGGCGCCGGGACGCAGGCCCTCGACCGGAGCGACATTGGATGACCCTGCAAGGGCCGAAGCGAACCCTCGATCTCGTGGTGGCGGCCCTGATGCTGGTGGCGACGTCGCCCGTGCTGCTTGTCGCTTTGCTGGCGGTCAAGGCGTCGTCACCCGGCCCGGCTCTGTTTTCGCAGATCAGGGTCGGCCACGGCGGTGTGCTTTTTCGCTGCCACAAGCTGCGGACCATGTACCGGGGAACGCCGTCCTTGCCCACGCATGAGGCGCCGTCACAGGCTGTTACCGCCGTTGGCAAGGCATTGCGCCGGGCCAAGATCGACGAGTTGCCGCAACTCTGGAACGTGCTCAGGGGCGACATGAGCCTGGTCGGGCCGCGGCCGTGCCTGCCCACGCAGACCGAACTGGTGGAGCGTCGCCGGGCGCTCGGCGTGCTGTCGGCGCTTCCCGGCATCACCGGCCTCGCCCAGATCCGTGGCATCGACATGTCGGACCCGAGGCTCTGCGCGGAAACCGATGCCGAATATCTTCGGACGGCCTCGATCGGCCTCGATCTCAAAATACTGCTGGGGACGATCTATCGCGCGTGAGCGGCGGCCGATTTGCGCCGCCGCGCCAGTCCGGTGAGCTGGTCCAGCGTGTCGGCTTCCGGAATCCATCCCTCCGAGACAAGCAGCGACGGATCGCAGGTCTGACTTGCCGTCAGGGCGTCCCACGCCTTGCCCTTGCCAAGCACCTTCGCCGCCGCGCGCAGGGGGGTACCCGGCACGGCGAGCAGGCGCGGCGGCCTGCCGAAGCCGCGCCGGAAGGCGGCGACGATCTCGGAAATCGCGGCAGGCGGGCGGTCGCCGGCGACATAAATGGGCTGAAGCGGCGCCGGCTTGGTCAGGAGCTGCAGCACCGCGCCGGCCACCGCGTCGGACGAAATCAGCGAGCGGATCCCGGTCAGGGCTCCTGTCGGCAGCGGCAGGGCGGTATCGGCAAGCCGCATCAGCGTTGCCAGGTTCCCCTTCATGCCCTCGCCATGAACCGGCGGCAGGCGCAGCACCGCGGCGTCGGAACGGCCGGCGGATCGATAAGCATCGAGCGTCCTGATCTCGCCTTCGCGCTTCGATCTGCCATAGGCGTCTTGCGGGGCAGGGGGCGTCTCCTCATCGATGGTGCCGCTGAAGCCGGGACCGACCACCGCCCGGATCGACGACAGGTAGAGGAAGCGTCCGCTTGCCAGCGTCGCCGCGGCACCCGCAAGCTGCCCGGTCAGGGCTCCGTTCACCGCCAGATAGTCGTGCTCGCTGGCGTCGCGGTCATTGTTCAGCGCCGCGCAGTGAACGACATGCGTCACATCCTGCATCACCGCCAGGAACGCATCGGCCGGGGCATCGAAGCCGGGCAGCAGAACCGCGTCGCTTGTCCGCCCCAGCCGTTCCGGGTGACGCGAGGCGATCCGCACCTCGAGCCCAGCATCGCGCAGTCGATTCACGACCTGGCGTCCGACGAGTCCCGTCGCGCCTGTGACCAGCACTTTCATGGCGTTACCCCGGGTTTGCGCATCCCCGTGGTCAGGCGGCCGGAGCCGCCGCCGCCAGCTCCCGCGGCAGCTCCTGCTGGCGTCCCGATGCGAGGTAGGTCCCGGCGACCACGAAGACCATGAATGTCGAATCAAGGATATCGTGGCCGAGCAGGATGCCGGTCATTCCGCCGATCAGGTAGACGATCACCGTGACGGCGACCATCGTTGCGCCGAAGCGCTCCAGCGGATCGGCGCTGGCGCGCAGGACCCTTGCCGCGTTCCACGCCGCGACCACGAAGATCGCCGCCAGCGTGATGGCCCCGGCCAAGCCGGCCTGCACCAGCGCTGTCAGAAAACCGTTGTGGAAATGGCTGAAGCCCGCGGCCATGCCGAACTGGTCGTGAAAACCTTGTTTCATCAGCGCCTGGCTGGCGGCGATGCCATGGCCGAAAATCGGAGCGTCCCGGAACGCATCGAGCCCGATTTGCCACAGTGCCACGCGCAGTCCCGTCGCCGTCGAATGGTCGCCTTTGGCAAGCGCGTCCCAGTCGCTGAACAGGAAATCCGCACGTTCCGACACGATGTGGAAACCGAGAATGCCGATCACCAGCGACATCGCGGCGGCGATCAGCAAGAGACGCACGAGACTTGCCTCCTCCAGCTTGCGCCGGTTGATCAGAAGCACGGCGAGGACCGATACCGGCACGGCCACCCAGATGATGCGTGTGCCCGAATAGAGGATGGCAATGATGCCGGTCACGGCCGCCAGGAGCAGCAGGCCCTTGGGTCGCTCAATGCCCGAAAGCGCGCCGGCCAGGCACATCATGACGCCGAGGCAGGTGACCGTGGCGAAGGGGATGGCGTTTCCGGCTCCGCCCTCGGCCCGCATGCCTAGCCAGTAATACTGCGCCACGGCCAGCACTAGGGCGCCGAAACATGCCGCCATGCTGGCCACCACGACGATGCGGGCAAGCGTCGCCTTGGCGGTGATGCTCCAGGTCGAGTAGGAGATCGGGAAGAGCAGGAAGGTGACCAGCGCCAGGAGATGCGGCGCATCGGCCCGGAGCGCGTTGTTGACGACCGACGCCAGCAGATATGCCGCGCAATAGGCATAGATCGCGACCGTCATGGCGAGCATCGGCGGGTCGAAATTGAAGCGCCGCCGCCTCAGGGCGAGCAGAAGCACCGACCAAAGGCCGCCGCCGTTGAACACGAAACTCACGGCCGAACCCAGCACCGGCGGACAAAAGAAGCAAAGGATCGAGAAGTAGACGTTGATCTGCGCGGGCGTGAGGTGCCGTTTGATGGATAAAAGCGGGTTCAATGCTCTGTTTCGCAATGTCTGGGGGTCGTTGGGACGCCGTGTTGTTCCGCGACGGCGGACGCGATCACCTTCGAAGCTTATCTGGTGCCACGGCGCGCGGGCAGCATTTCTGGTCGTATAGCGGCTGGGTTCGATTCCCGATAGTGCGGCGGCTGGAGGGCTCATCACAAATCGGCAGCCCGGCCCGCAACCGCGTGAGCAGGAGCTTCGCGCTGCGGGCCGTCCACAGTCCCCCGAAAGGCAATAGTTTCTCAGTTCTTTGGCATGCATCAGGCGGTAGGGCAGGATTTTCCCGCATACGCACCGATCGTGGAAAATTCATTCCGGATTGGCCGTCTGGCGGGCGCGTCTGGCATTGTTCCCCGCAATCGCGATCTGCTAGAACGCCGGCACGAATGTCCAGAAGCAAAGCTTGAACCGGGCTGTTTTTACGAAACGGTGCCTGATCTGTTGATGCAAGGTCTGGATGGCACGAGAGAACGCTCACAGTCCATGAATATCGCACTCACGCACCTGCAGCGGCTCGAAGCCGAATCCATCCACATCTTCCGCGAGGTGGCGGCCTCCTTTTCCAAGCCCGTCATGCTCTATTCGGTCGGCAAGGATTCTTCCGTGCTGATGC
This sequence comes from Mesorhizobium abyssinicae, assembly GCF_049887195.1. NCBI lineage: Bacteria > Pseudomonadati > Pseudomonadota > Alphaproteobacteria > Hyphomicrobiales > Phyllobacteriaceae > Mesorhizobium > Mesorhizobium abyssinicae. Next base: position 428,681 of record NZ_JARAKC010000002.1, on the reverse strand, counting down.
ACCTGGCGATGAAGGCCTTTTTCCCGGCCAAGCCGCCTTTTCCCTTCCTGCACGTCGACACCACCTGGAAGTTCCGCGAGATGATCACCTTTCGCGACCAGATGGCGCAGAAGCTCGGCTTCGACCTCCTGGTGCATGTCAACGAGGACGGCGTGCGCGACGGCATCAACCCGTTCGACCATGGCTCGAACACCCACACCCATGTGATGAAGACCGTGGCGCTGCGCCAGGCGCTCGACAAATACGGCTTCGACGCCGCCTTCGGCGGCGCCCGCCGCGACGAGGAGAAGTCGCGCGCCAAGGAGCGCATCTTCTCCTTCCGTAACGCCCAGCATTCCTGGGATCCGAAGAACCAGCGGCCGGAAATGTGGAAGATCTTCAGCACCCGCATTGCCGCCGGCGAGTCGATCCGCGTCTTTCCGCTGTCGAACTGGACCGAGCTCGACATCTGGCAGTACATCCTGCAGGAAGATATCCCGATCGTGCCGCTCTATTTCGCCAAGGAGCGGCCGGTGGTCGAGCGCGACGGCATGCTGATCCTCAAGGACGACGACCGCATGCAGTTGCAGCCCGGCGAGGCGGTCGAGAACCGACTGGTCCGCTTCCGCACGCTTGGCTGCTATCCGCTGACCGGCGCCATCGAGTCCGATGCCGACACGCTGGAGGCCATCGTCGGCGAGATGCTGACGGCGCGCACCTCCGAGCGCCAGGGCCGCCTCATCGACCGCGACGAGGCCGGCTCGATGGAAAAGAAGAAGCGCGAGGGGTATTTCTGAGCATGCGCCACATCATGGCCAAAAGCCTCGCCCCCACCGACTCGATCCGCGAATACATGGCCGCGCAGGAGAAGAAGTCGCTGCTGCGCTTCCTCACTTGCGGCTCGGTTGACGACGGCAAGTCGACGCTGATCGGGCGTCTGCTGTCGGACACCAAGCAGATCTTCGAGGATCAGCTTGCCGCGCTGGAGCGCGATTCGCGCAAGCACGGCACGACAGGCGACGACATCGACTTCGCGCTGCTGGTCGACGGGCTCGAAGCCGAGCGCGAGCAGGGCATCACCATCGACGTCGCCTACCGCTTCTTCGCCACGCCGAAGCGCAAGTTCATTGTCGCCGACACGCCCGGCCACGAGCAGTACACGCGCAACATGGCGACCGGCGCCTCGACCGCCGATCTCGCCATCGTGCTGATCGACGCGCGCCAGGGGGTGCTGCGCCAGACCAGGCGGCATTCGATCATCGCCTCGCTGCTCGGCATTCGCCACATTGTGCTGGCCGTCAACAAGATCGACCTCGTCGATTTCGACCAGGCGGTATTCGACAAGATCGTTGAGGATTACAGCCGGTTCTCGCACAATCTCGGCTTCCAGACGATCGCGCCGATCCCGATGTCGGCCCGCTATGGCGACAATGTCTCCAGCCGCTCCGCCAACATGCAATGGTATTCCGGGCCGACGCTGATCGAGCACCTGGAAACCGTTTCGGTCGACGAGGCCGCGGTCGAGCAGCCGTTCCGTTTCCCGGTGCAGTACGTCAACCGGCCCAATCTCGATTTCCGCGGTTTTGCCGGCACCATCGCTTCCGGCTCGGTTGCGCAGGGCGACGAGGTCGTCGTCGCCAAGTCCGGCAAGTCGTCCCGCGTCAAGCGCATCGTCGCCCATGGCGGCGACCTTGCCCAAGCGGTCGCCGGCCAGGCGATCACGCTCGTCCTCGACGACGAGGTCGAGGTGTCGCGCGGCAACATTCTGGTCGCGCCGGCGTCGCGGCCGCAGGTCGCCGACCAGTTCGCCGCCAACATCGTCTGGTTCGACGAGCATGCGCTGCTGCCCGGCCGCTCCTACATCCTGCGCACCGAAACCGACCAGGTGAGCGCCACCGTCACCGAGCTGAAGTACCGCGTCAACGTCAACGACTTCGCCCACGAGGCGGCGAAGTCGCTGGAGATGAACGAGGTCGGCATCTGCAATCTCTCGACGCGCTCGCCGATCGCCTTCGACAATTTCGCCGAGAACCGCACCACCGGCGCCTTCATCCTGATCGACCGCATCAGCAATGCCACGGTCGGCGCCGGCATGATCCTGCATTCGCTGCGCCGCGCCGAAAACATCCATTGGCAGTCGCTCGATGTCGGCAAGCGCGGCCGTTCCGACCTGAAGAACCAGCGCCCGGCCGTGTTCTGGTTCACCGGCCTTTCCGGCTCTGGCAAGTCGACCATCGCCAACCTGTTCGAGAAGAAGCTGTTCGCCTCCGGGCGCCACACCTACATCCTGGACGGCGACAATGTCCGCCACGGCCTCAACCGCGATCTGGGCTTCACCGACGCCGACCGCGTCGAGAACATCCGCCGCGTCGCCGAGGTCGCCCGCCTGATGGCCGATGCCGGCCTGATCGTCATCGTCTCCTTCATCTCGCCCTTCGCCGCCGAACGGCGCGTGGCGCGCGAACTGATGGCCGATGGCGAGTTCGTCGAGGTGTTCGTCGACACGCCCTTCGAGGAATGCGCCCGGCGCGATCCGAAGGGTCTCTATGCGCGCGCGCTGAGTGGCGAGATCAAGAATTTCACCGGCGTCGATTCACCTTATGAAGCTCCGGAGAATCCTGAAATCCATCTCAAGACGCTCGGCAGATCGGCCGAGGAGATGGTAGAGGCCCTGGAACTCTGGCTGAACGAGCGCGACATTGCCGAAGACCAATACGACAGCGGCGGCGGCATCTGACGACGAGGTAATGCTCGGCGTGTTCGAGCGCCTGGCGCTGGAAGCCGGGCGCGAGGTCATGCGCGTCTTTCACGAAGGCTGCGCCGTTGACCGCAAGTCCGACTCCTCGCCGGTGACGGAAGCCGACCGCGAGAGCGAGAAGATCATCCTCGCCGGCCTGCGCGCCGCTTATCCGGCCATCCCTTGCGTGGCCGAGGAAGAGGTGGCGGCCGGCATTGCGACACCCGATCTCGACGGCGTCTTCTTTCTCATCGATCCGCTCGACGGCACCAAGGAGTTCGTCAACCGCCGCACCGATTTCACGGTCAACATCGCGCTCATTCGTCACGGCGTGCCGGAAGTCGGTGTCGTCTTCGCGCCCTGTACCGGGCGCTTCTTCTCGGGCCGGCCGGGCAGGGCGGAAGCGATCGAGGTCGACGGCGATTTCAATATCACGGACCGCCGGACCATCGCGGTGCGGGCAGGGGGGACGCCGCTCGCCGTCGTCGCCAGCCGCTCGCACAATACGCCCGAAACCGATGCCTTCATTCGCGACCTCGGTGCCGCCGAGATCGTCTCGGTAGGCTCGTCGCTGAAATTCTGCCTCGTCGCCGCCGCCGAGGCCGACGTCTATCCGCGCTTTGGCCGCACCATGGAATGGGATACGGCGGCGGGCGATGCGGTATTGCGCGCAGCCGGCGGCATGACGCGCACGCTGGACGGCCAGCCGCTCGCCTACGGCAAGCGCAACCAGGCCAGCGACGCCGATTTCGCGAATCCGCACTTTATTGCGAGCGGGAAGGCAGCCAAGGCAGTGTGAGCGGCCGCGATCGGGTCAGCCTGACCGCTGCTGGAGGCGCTGCCTGTCGATGATTTCGATCTGACGGCGGGATCTGATCTCGATAATCCCGTCGCGTTTCAGCCTCGACAGCTCGCGCGAGACCGTCCCGATGGTCAATCCCAGGAAATCGGCGATCTCGGCCCGTGTAAGCGGCAGTTCGAAGGCCAGCGTCCGATCGTCTTGCGCGACCATGGGGTCGAGATGTCTGCCGATCTGGCCGAGGAAGCTTGCCAGCTTCTCCGAGGCAGTCTTGCGGCCGAGCGCGACCATCCATTCCCGCGCCTCGTCGACATCGCGCAGCGCTTGCTTGAGCAGCCGCCCCTCCAGCATCGGATTGCTGGCGACCATGCGCTCCAGGGCACGCTTCGATATGCGGCAAAGCTCGACGTCCGAGGCGGCTTCGGCGGTGACCGCGCTTTCGTCGGCATAGAGCCTGCCGACGAAGTCCGGCGCGAACTGCAACCCGACGATCTGCCGGCGTCCATCGGCAAGCGTCTTGATCAGCTTGACCACGCCGCGCATGACATTGCTGTACGCCGTGATCGACGCGCCTTCGGAAAGCAGTTCTTCGCCGGCGCCGTGCCTGACGACTCTCGTGTGCTTGGCGAAGGCGAGCAGCTCATCCGCGTTGAGCACGCCGCACATGCCGTTGTGTCGCGCCTCGCAGCTTTGGCACAGTGCGGGAACGTTGGAATTGTGGACGTCCTGGCGGCCGGCGCTCATCTCATTTCGGCAGTGGTCATACTTTGTACAATGCCGCGAAAGCACAGACTTTCAAAGTGCAAACCGGGCAATAGGGCAGGCCAATTTGCGCTAGCGCAAAGACAGCTTCTGCCAGCGCGTATAAGGCGGGCCAACCACCGCCGTTCATGCACGCGAAAGGCAGACCTCGCATGACCAAGCTTACTGTCACCGAACGGCAGATTGGGCTTATCATCTGCCTCGTCGTGGCGGCGATCGGGCTTGCCATGGCCGCCGCGGGTCGTGGCGAGCCTTTTGGCGTCCAGGGCTTCACCGTGCTCCTTCTCGCGCTGGCGTTGAGCGGCTTCATCATCGCCAGATGGGATGCGCCGCCGCCGGACCGGTCCCTGCTCGAGCACTACTATGACGATCCGACCAAGGTGGGCATTGTCCTCACCATGTTCTGGGCTGTCATCGCCATGTTCGTTGGCGTTTGGGTTGCGGCGCTTTTGGCCTGGCCGGAGCTGACCTTCGACGCCGCCTGGGCGAGCTTCGGCAGGTTGCGGCCGGTCCACACCAGCGGCGTCATCTTCGGCTTCGGTGGAAATGCCCTGATCGCCACCTCCTTCCACGTCCTGCAGAGAACGTCGCGCGCCCGGCTGCCCGACCAGTTGAGCCCCTGGTTCGTGCTGATCGGCTACAATCTCTTCTGCATCGTTGCAGCCAGCGGCTATCTCCTGGGCATCACCCAATCCAAGGAATATGCGGAACCGGAATGGTATGCCGACCTCTGGCTGGTGATTGTCTGGATTGTCTATTTCCTGATCTTTGTCCGCACGCTGGCCCGCCGCAAGGAACCGCACATCTATGTGGCGAACTGGTACTACATGGCCTTCATCCTGGTCGTGGCGATCCTGCATATCGTCAACAACCTGGCTGTGCCGATCTCCTTCGGCAGCGCCAAGAGCTACTCGGCCTTCTCCGGCGTGCAGGATGCGATGACGCAATGGTGGTACGGCCACAACGCCGTCGCCTTCTTCCTCACCTCGGGCTTCCTCGGCATGATGTACTACTACCTGCCGAAGCGCGCCGGGCGGCCAATCTTCTCCTATCCGCTTTCGCTGATCAGCTTCTGGGGCATTACCTTCATGTATATGTGGGCAGGGTCGCACCACCTGCACTACACGGCGCTGCCGCAATGGGTGCAGACGCTCGGCATGACATTTTCGCTGGTTTTGCTGGTGCCGTCCTGGGCCTCGGCCGGCAACGCCCTGGCGACGCTCAACGGCGCCTGGCACAAGGTGCGCGACGACGCGACGCTGCGCTTCATGATGGTCGCGGCGGTCTTCTACGGCCTGTCGACCTTCGAAGGGTCGTTCATGGCGATTCGCGCCGTCAACTCGCTCTCCCACTACACCGACTGGACAATCGGCCATGTCCACGGCGGCGCGCTGGGTTGGGTGGCGATGATCACGTTCGGCTCGATCTACGCTTTGGTCCCGTGGATGTGGAAGCGCCCGGCGATCTATTCGCCGAAACTCGTCGAGGTGCACTTCTGGCTCGCGCTCTCGGGCACCATTGTCTACGTCTTCTCGATGTGGAACTCGGGCATTATCCAGGGCCTGATGTGGCGCACCTACAATGAGAACGGAACGCTCGCCTATTCCTTCCTCGACACGGTCGAGGCGATGCATCCCTATTATATCGCGCGCACCTTCGGCGGGCTGCTGTTTCTGCTCGGCGCGATCGTCGGAACCTACAATGTGCTGATGACCATCCGGCAGGCGCGCCTCGAGCGTGGCGTCGAGGCCGGTGGCGAGGTCGACCTGCCGCTCGGCAGGCCTGCCGCACAGCCTGGAGAATGACCCGTGGCTGACCTCCATCGCAAACTCGAACGCAGCGCCATCCGCTTCATGCTGGCCATCATCGCCGTCGCCTCGATCGGCGGCCTGGTCGAAATCGCGCCGCTTTTCACCATCGGCTCCACGGTCGAGGCGGCGCCAGACATGCGCGTCTACACGCCACTCGAGGTCGCCGGGCGCAACATCTATATGCGCGAAGGCTGCTACGCCTGTCATTCCCAGATGATCCGGTCGCTGCGCGACGAGGTCGAGCGTTACGGACCTTACTCGCTGGCGGTCGAATCCAAATATGATCACCCGATGCTCTGGGGGTCGAAGCGCACCGGGCCCGATCTAGCCCGCATCGGCGAGAAATACTCGGATGCATGGCAGGTGGCGCATCTCAACAACCCGCGCGATGTCGTTCCGCAATCGATAATGCCGGCCTATCGCTGGTTGCTGCGCACGCCTTTGAAGACCGACGATCTCGGCAGGCACCTGGCCGCCTTGCGGACCGTCGGCGTGCCCTACACGGACGAGATGGTCGCCAACGCGCCGATCGATGCCTATGGCCAGTCTGCGCCGGATGATGACAAGGCGCGTGGCGTCACCGAGCGTTACGGCAAGGCGACCCATGTAAGGGCTTTCGACGGCAATCCCGGCGAGTTGACGGAGATGGACGCGCTAGTCGCGTACCTGCAGATCCTCGGCGGATTGACCGATGCGGCCAGGAAGACCGACCAGACGGCGCTGGGGGAATGAGCATGCATGACGCGGTGGTCGCAATCTCCAAAAGCTGGGGCCTTTTCTATCTCCTCGCTCTGTCCGCCGGGGTGGTGATTTATGCCTACTGGCCGTCCAATCGAGCCGGGTTCGATCGCGCCAAAAGCAGCATTCTGGACAAGGACGACAAGCCGTGGATGTAGGACGACGCGACCCTGTCACCGGCCGCACCACGACCGGTCATGAATGGAACGGCATTGAGGAACTGAACACGCCGGTTCCCAAGGTCGTGCTGTTCTTTCTCGCCATCGGAGCGCTGTTCTGCCTTGGCTACTGGCTGCTGATGCCTGCCTGGCCGCTTGGTTCGACCTATACGAAGGGCTTGCTCGGCAACGACCAGCGTCGCATCGTCGATCAGGAGGTGGCAACAGCGAAGGCTCAGCGCGCCGCTTGGCTGGACAAGATCCAGGCCTTGGATTTCGCCGCGATCAAATCCGATCCGGTGCTGATGCAGGACGTGACGAAGGCCGGCCACGTGCTGTTTTCGGACAATTGCGCGGCTTGCCACGGCATCAAGGCAACCGGGGGGCCCGGCTTCCCGGATCTGACGGCAAAGTCTTGGCTTTGGGGCGGGGAACCCGAGAAGATCGCCGAGACGATCGGCATCGGCATCAATTCGACCAATGACGATACCCGCGTTTCGCAGATGCTGGCATTCGGCCGCGACGGCATACTCGATCGTCAGAAGATTGCCGACGTCGTCGCCTATGTCCGCTCCCTGTCGATGCCGGACGCAGGGTCGGCCGAAAGCATCGAGGCCGGCCGAGAGGTTTTCGCCGGCAACTGCGTGGCGTGTCATGGCAAGGACGCCAAGGGCATGCATGAGCAGGGTGCGCCCGACCTCACCGACAGCCATTGGATCTACGGCGGCACGCTCCAGGATGTGTATTCGACGGTCTATTCCGGCCGCCAGGGGCACATGCCGAACTGGAACGCGCGGCTGACGCCGGCGGAGATCAAGCTGCTCGCGCTCTATGTCGGCCAGCTTGGGCAGGCCAAATGAGAACGGCGGCCATGATTGCCGGTCTATCGGCGCGAAGGCGGGCAAACACCCGGCTCAAGTGGTTTGCAGTCGTGGCGGTGCTGTTGGCCGTCTTCATCGGCGCCAATGTTCATCTTGTCTACGTCGCCGTCCAATCGCAGCCGGAATGCGTGCTCGATCCCGCCTTAGACTCGGCGTCCCTCCTTCGTCCGGCCAGGCCGGCGTGTTGAGAGAAAGACCATGACCGAAGCCCCAAACGCCTCGCGGCCCTACATCGAGCGCAACCGGCGCAACCTGCCGGCCGGCACCGCTGTCGGTTGGCTCAAAGCCGGCTGGCGGGATTTCATGGTCAGCCCCGGCCCGAGCCTCGTCTATGGCGCGGCGGTTTTCATGGTTTCGCTGGCGATCGTCTGGACACTGTTCGCGCTTGGCCTGGACTATATCCTGTTTCCCGCGCTCGCCGGCTTCATGGTCGTCGGGCCGCTGATCGCCATCGGCCTCTATGAAAAGAGCTGGGCGATTGCCGCAGGGCAGCCAGTCTCGCTTTCGCGCATGATCTTCGTCCGGCCGAAATCCGGCGCGCAGGTCTGGTTCACCGGGGCGATCCTGTGCCTGCTTATGCTGGTGTGGATGCGGGCGGCGGTCTTGATCTACGCGCTGTTCTTCGGCCTGCTGCCGTTCCCGGGTCTCGATCACATCACGTCGATGTTGTTCACGACGCCTACTGGATGGGCGATGCTCCTGGTTGGATCCGTGGCCGGCGGCGTCTTCGCCGCTTTCGCCTTTGCCATCAGCACCTTCTCCGTTCCGATGCTTTTCGACGAGGAGACGGATGCCTTCACGGCCATGGGCACCAGCATTTCGCTGGTCTGGAACAACATACCCGTGATGATCGCCTGGGGCTCGATCGTGCTTGCGCTTTTCCTGTTGAGCGTCGCCACCGGCCTGCTTGGCCTGGTTGTCGTGTTTCCCGTGCTCGGTCACGGCACGTGGCACGCCTACAAGGCAATGAGATGAGTTGCTGCGCGCCCGGAGCGGAAGCCGCGGCCGAGCTCGGCGGCCCTCCGTCGCGCGATGAAATCCTGCTCGCCAGCCACGACCTTGCGGATGGCCTGCGCCAGACCGATCTGTCGGTGCCCGGCGTCCACTGCGCTGGCTGCATCGCCGCGATCGAGGGGGCGTTCCGCCGCGTCCCGGGTGTAGAGCAGGCGCGCGTCAACCTGTCCGCCAGGCGGCTGTCGGTGAAATGGCGGGGCGAGATGCCGCCCCCCATTTTCGAGACGGTGATGACGACAGGCTACGCGGCGCATCTGTTCGACAACGAGGACGCGGCCGTCGACCCCGAGCTTTCGCGGCTGCTGCGGGCAACCGCCGTCGCCGGCTTTGCCTCGATGAACATCATGCTGTTGTCGGTATCGATCTGGTCGGGCGCGGAGCCACAGACCCGCCAGGCCTTTCACTGGATTTCAGCGGTGCTGGCCTTTCCGGCGCTGATCTATTCCGGACGCGTGTTTTTCGCGGCGGCGTGGTCGGCCCTGCGGCAGGGAAGGACCAACATGGAGGTGCCGATCTCCGTTGGCGTCATCCTGGCGTTCGCGCTCAGCCTTTACGACACCGCCGCCGGCGGCGCGTATGCCTATTTCGATGCGGCGGTGTCGCTTTTGTTCTTCCTCCTCATCGGCCGCAGCCTCGACCATGTCATGCGCGAGAAGGCGCGCAGCGCCGTGCGCGGCCTGATCCGGCTCACGCCGCGTGGCGCGACGGTGGAACGCGAGGACGGTACGCGCGACTATCTGCCTGCCGGACAGATCAAGGCGGGCATGCTGCTGGCGGTGGCGCCCGGCGAGCGCCTCCTGGTCGACGGCATCGTCCACGGCGGCCGGTCCGATGTCGATTGCTCGCTGGTCAGCGGCGAGAGCGCCGCTCAATCGGTCGAACCCGGATCGTCCTTGCGCGCCGGGACGCTCAACCTCAACGGCGCGCTGACGCTGACGGCCACCTCCGATGCCGGCAATTCCTCGCTCGCCGAAATGGTGGCGCTGATGGAAGCGGCAGATGGCGGCCGCTCGCGCTACAGGCGCATCGCCGATCGCGCCGCGCGTCTCTATTCGCCGGTAGTTCACCTGACCGCGCTTTTCACCTTTCTCGGCTGGATGCTCGCGACCGGCGACTGGCATGGCGCCATAAGTGTCGCCATCGCGGTGTTGATCATCACTTGCCCCTGCGCGCTTGGGCTTGCGGTGCCGATCGTGCACACGGTGGCGGCCAGGCGGCTGTTCGAGGCCGGTATCATGGTCAAGGAAGGCTCGGCCCTGGAGCGGCTGGCGGAGATCGACACGGTTCTCTTGGACAAGACTGGAACGCTGACGACGGGGCGGCTGAGCTTGGCCAATGCCTCGCAGATCGAGCCATCCGCATTGGCGATTGCCGGTGCGATCGCGGCTCGCTCCAATCATCCTGTGTCGCGGGCTCTGGCGGCCTTCGACGACGGTTTGCAAATGATGCCGGTCGCAATTGCCGAGCATCCGGGACTGGGGGTCGAGTGCCGGATCGGGCGGCACCTCTACCGGCTCGGCCGGGCAGAATGGGCCGTATCCGGCGCCACGGCCGCAACCATGCTCTCACGCGACGGCCATCCGCTCGCTTCATTCATTTTTGAGGACAGCCTGCGGCAGGATGCGGCGCGCTCGATCGAGGCTCTGAAGCGCGATGGATTTGCCGTGGCCATCATGTCGGGCGACCAGGAGCGAACGGTCTTGCGCGTCGGTGGGCAACTCGGCATAGGCGACGTGTCGGCACGACTGCTGCCCGCGGAGAAGGTTGCCCGCATCGCCGCGCTTGCCGCCACGGGCCGCAAGGTGATGATGGTCGGCGATGGTCTCAACGATGCGCCGGCGTTGAGTGCCGCGCATGTGTCGATGGCGCCGTCCAGCGCCGGCGATATCGGCCGCAATGCCGCCGACCTTGTCTTTCTCCGGTCGAGCCTGCTGGCCATTCCCGATGCGATCGGCATCGCCCGGCAGGCGGCGCGGCTGGTGCATCAGAATTTCGTCCTCGCGATCGGCTACAACGCCATCGCCATTCCGTTTGCGATCGCCGGGCAGGTCACGCCGCTGCTTGCCGCACTGGCCATGTCGGCGTCGTCGATCTTGGTCGTCGCGAATGCCTTGCGGCTTCGCGGCATCGCCGGCCGCGATGTGGCCAGCGGCTGGGTTGCCGACCGGATGCCAAAACCACTGCCGCCCGTGGTGGGGCGCGCATGAGCAGTCTCGTCTATCTCATTCCGCTGGCGCTCCTGCTTGGCGGGGCGGCGTTGGGCGCGTTCTTGTGGTCGCTGAAAAGCGGTCAGTACGACGACATGCAAGGTGCGGCCGAACGCATCCTGCTCGACGACGAATAGTCGAGCCGGACAGGCAGCAGAGGGGCCTACGCCGCCGCGACGTGCGCCGAGTTCGAGCCGATATAGTTGCGGATCGTCTCGATGATCCGGTCCTGGTCGGCTTCGCTGAGATAGGGGTGCATCGGCAGGCAGAGGATCCGCTTCGGCAGTTCTTCCGAAACGGCGAGGCCGGTCGGCGTGCGCGGATAGTCGCGATAGGCAAGCTGCACGTGCAGCGGCTTCACGTAGTAGATGACGGACGGGATGCCCTTCTCCGTCAGATGCGCCTTCAGCCCGTCGCGCTTCGGCGTTTCGATGGCGTATTGCGCCCAGGCCGAGCGGCCGTGGCCCAGGTTGCGCGAGGCCTTGAGGATATCGCCGAGACCCGAGGCATAGCGGTCGGCGACCGCCTGCCGGGCAACCATCTCGTCTTCGAGGATGGCGAGCTTCTCGATCAGGATCGCCGCCTGCAGCGTGTCGAGACGCGAATTGATGCCGACGCGGATGTTGTCGTACTGGGTCTCGCCCTTGCCGTGGAAGGCGAAGGAGCGCAGCTTGTCGGCCATCGCGTCGTCATTGGTGAACATCGCGCCGCCGTCGCCGTAACAGCCGAGCGGCTTCGCCGGATAGAAGCTGGTCGAGCCGACATGGCCGAAGGAACCGCAGAACTTGCCGTCGGCCGAGCCGCCGATTGACTGGGCGGCGTCCTCGATCACCAGCAGGTCCTCGCGCTTGGCGATCGCCATGATCGCCTCGTAGTCGGCGGCGAGCCCGAACAGATCGACCGGGATGATCGCCTTCGGCTTCAGCCTGCCTTCCTTCTTGATCAACTGGATCGCCGCCTCGAGGCTGGCGATGTCGATGTTGTAGGTGTCGGGATCGACATCGACGAACACCGGTTCGGCCTTGGCCAGCGCCACCACTTCGGCCGTCGCTGCGAAGGTGAAGCTCGGCACGAAGACCGCATCGCCCGGACCGATGCCGGCGGCGAACAGCGGCAGCAGCAGCGCGTCGGTGCCGTTGGCGCAGGCCACGACATGCTTGGTGCCGACATAGGCCGCGAGCTTGTTTTCGAATTCGGTGACCTGAGGCCCGAGGATATAGCGGCCTTCGTCGACAACGCGGTCGATCGCGGCTTTGAGCCGGTCGCGGATACGTTCGCGCTGCGCGCCGAGATCGATGAACTGCATGTCTGCCTCAACAAGGGGTTGGTGCGTGTCGCCATGGCAAGCGGCGGGGGCATGACACGCACGGAAACAACAACTTAACGGGCCGCTGGTACCAGACTTGGACAATCCGAGAAAGCCGGCCCACGGGCATGGCGACCTGTCCGGATGTCGCAGCCTGTTACCGACGATCACTCCTGCTTTTCCGCAAGGTGCCGGAATTCCGGCCTTTGCAAGGCGCGATCAGTGCCATTTCTCGCGCTTTTTCAGCCGATGGATACATAAAGTGATCAGCCGGTTGAGCGGCTTTGCCGCCGGATGGCCGGCCGATCAGGCGATTTCGTGGCGCCAGGGAGGATTGGCGCCGGCGCGCGACACCGTCACCGCCGCCGCCTTGGCGCCGAGCGCCAGCGCCTGGCGGGTCGCGTCTTCCGACAGGTCGCCGATCGCTGCCTTGGTAAGCAGGCCCTGTTCGTGCAGCGAGGCGAGGATGCCGGCATTGAACGTGTCGCCGGCGCCGACCGTGTCGACCACCGTCACCTTCTGCGGCATCACCGTGACCTTGTGGCTCTTGCTGTAGCCGACCGCGCCCTCGCTGCCATGGGTGACGACGATCAGCTTCGGTCCGCGATCCAGCCAGTTGCGGATGACGTCCTCGTGCGAGCCGGCTTCGTCGAACCAGTTGAGGTCCTCGTCCGACAGTTTCACGATGTCGGCCATCGCCATCATCTCGCGGATGCGCCGCAGGTGTTTTGCCTTGTCGGGGATGAAGTTCGGCCGGATGTTAGGGTCGAGCATCATGACGCGGCTGTTGTGCTCGCGCCGCATGAACTCCTCATAGGCCGATCCGGCAGGCTCGGAGATCAGGCTGATGGCGCCGAACAGCATCGCCTCGATCTCGGCGCCGAGGCTCGGCAGATCCTCGATGGTGAGCATGCGCCCGGCGGTGTTCTCGTCGTAGAAAGTGTAGGTCGCCTGGCCGTTGGTGAGCCGCACGAAGGCGAGCGTCGTCGGCCTTGGCGAGGTGTGGGCATAGGTGGAACTGACCTTGCTTGCGCCGAGCGCTTCGCGGAACTGGCCGCCGAACAGGTCCGACGACAGGCCGGAAAAGAAGCCGGCCGGCGCGCCGAGCCGCCCGAGCGCGATCGCCGTGTTGAAAACCGCGCCGCCGACATAGGGCGCGAAGGCCGGTTCGCCCTCGGTCGTCGTGCGCGGCAGCATGTCGATCAGGGCTTCGCCGCAGCAGAGGATCATGATGTCTGGCTTTCCGGCGGATAGATCACGCCCTTGCGGATGATGATGTTGGCATAGAGCCGGGGTTCGCTGGTGGCGACGATCGCATGCGCGGCCTTGACCCGTGCATAGAAATCGGCGCCGGCCAGCGCAACCACCTTGTGGCCGGGCGCGCGCCTGGCGCATACCGCTTCCATCTCATGGTGGACCGGATCGGCGAGCGCCGGATCGCCCTTGACCGAGGCGCGAAACAGCGCCTCCGGCACGGCGTCGTCCACCGGCAGCACGCTCAATATCGCGTCGAGCACGGGAACCATGTGATGGCCGTCGGCGCGGATCAGCCGATGCGCCTGCTGCTCGGCCGGGTAGTTGCCGTCGACAAGCGCGATCTCGTCGCCATGGCCCATGGCGCGCAGCGTTGCCAGAAGCTCCGGGCCGAGCAGCGAGGGGATGCCGATCAGCATGCTTAGGCGCTCCTGGAAATCGTGGTCGAGCCGATCAGGAAGCGCTCCGACAGCGGCAAGCTGGCGCCGCCAAGTGCCCGCGCGTGGATGCCGACGGTTCCTTCGCGCACCGCCGGCAACTTCAGGCCTTCGCCGTCGATCGTGCCGATGGCCACTCTCACCGCGTCGACGAGACGGCCGCGCACCGAGAGCGGCATCCAGCCGTCGATCACCGCCGCCTCGAAATCGATGACCGAGGAGGCCGCGACGATGGCGTAGGCGAGCGCCTGCGCGGCGCCGGCGATCCATAGGTCGAGCTCGGGGCCGATCTCGCCCCAGTCCTCGGGCGACGTCCACAGATGCGAGGCCTCGACGCCGCGCGCGTTGAGCGCCTTCTCCAGCATGGCGATCGACGCCACGTCGATGAGCTGCGTCGGCTTGCCGTCCGGCCCCGGCACCGGCATCGAGCCGAGCGCGCCGGCATTGCCGGTCGGTCCGCCGAACAGCCGGCCGTTGAGCACGATGCCGCCGCCGGCGAAGGCGCCGATGTAGAAATAGACGAAGTCGCGCGCCCCGCCCGCCTGGCCGAAGACGAGCTCGGCGCCGCAGGCCGAGGTGGCGTCGTTCTGCAGGTAGACCGGGAAGTCGCACTGCGCCTGGATGTCGGAACGGATGTCGCGGTGGCGCCACTCGTCCATGATCTCGCGCGGCGCGCCGGCGGTGTCGGCCCAGTTCCACAATTCGAACGGCATGGCGATGCCGAGCCCGGCAATGCGCTTGTCCTGCGCCTGGGTAAGTTCGCCACGCATCCTGGTCATGCCGGAAAGCGCGAATTCCACCGTCTCGCGCGGTGCCGGATAGCGGTAGGAATGCTGCAGCATCGAGCGCACATTGCCGAGGAAGTCGATCAGCACCAGCTCGGCGCTGCGGCGGCCGATCTTGAGGCCGATGAAGAAAGCGCCTTCGGGGTTGAGCGCCATGGGAATGGAGGGCTGGCCGATCCTTCCGCGCAGCGGCGCCTGGCGCACCAGCAGCCGATCGTCCTCCAGTTCGCGCATGATCACCGAAACGGTCTGCGCCGAGAGTCCGGTCATGCGCGCTATGTCGGATTTGGCGAGGCTGCCATGCTGGCGCACCAGGGACAGCACAAGCCGCTCATTGTGGTCGCGCATGCCGCTCTGGTTGGTGCCGCGGTGCAGGCGGCTCTCTGCCGCCTCGGGCGAACCGTGCCTCGCAATGCCGGTCTCCACCCTGTTTCCTCCGTCGTTTCCCCTCAATGCTTTTCGTGCAGAATGAGTGAACGACGCAAGGCTGTCAATAATAAATAAGAGTGATTTAATTATTGACAGCCGTCTCGGAGTGGTGTCTTTTGAGGGGGCGTCCACGCTGGGAGAAATGGTTGGATGCGCTTGAGACGTCGGGTGGCCCGGCGTCCGCAATGGTTCCACTGGGAGGAAAATCGTGACCAAGAAAGCACTGCTGAAGTCCACCGTGTTCGCGGCCGCCGCGTTGGGCCTGATGGCGTTCGCCTCGACGGCATCGGCCGCCGGCGTCGGCGCCTGCCTGATCACCAAGACTGACACCAATCCCTTCTTCGTCAAGATGAAGGAAGGCGCGACCGCCAAGGCCAAGGAACTTGGCGTCGACCTCAAGACCTATGCCGGCAAGATCGACGGCGACAGCGAGAGCCAGGTTGCGGCGATCGAAAGCTGCATCGCCGACGGTGCCAAGGGTATCCTGATCACCGCGTCCGACACCAAGGGCATCGTGCCGACGGTGAAGAAGGCGCGTGACGCCGGCCTGCTGGTGATCGCGCTCGACACCCCGCTCGATCCGATCGATGCGGCCGACGCGACCTTCGCCACGGACAACCTCGAAGCCGGCAAGCTGATCGGCGCCTGGGCCGCTGCGACGCTTGGCGACAAGGCCAAGGACGCCAAGATCGGCTTCCTCGACCTGACCCCGTCGCAGCCGACCGTGGACGTCCTGCGCGACCAGGGCTTCATGATGGGCTACGGCATCGACGTGAAGGACCCCAACAAGATCGGCGATGAGGACGATCCGCGCATCGTTGGCCATGACGTGACCAACGGCAACGAAGAGGGTGGCCGCAAGGCGATGGAGAACCTCCTGCAGAAGGACAACACCATCAACGTCATCCACACCATCAACGAGCCGGCCGCCGTCGGTGCCTACCAGGCGCTCAAGGCAGTCGGTCTCGAGAAGCAGGTGCTGATCGTCTCGGTCGATGGCGGCTGCCCCGGCGTCAAGTCGGTCACCGAAGGCGTCATCGGCGCCACCTCGCAGCAATATCCGCTGCAGATGGCCGCGCTCGGCATCGAGGCGATTGCCGCGTTCGCCAAGGACGGCACCAAGCCGAAGCCGACCGAAGGCAAGAACTTCTTCGATACGGGCGTCAACCTCGTCACCGACAAGCCGGCCAACGGCGTCAAGTCGATCGACACCAAGGAAGGCCTCGCCAAGTGCTGGGGCTGATGCTGGGCTGACCGGCACATAAACCTTGCGGCTGGGGGCTTGATCCCCGGCCGCATCGGGTGGACGATGCGCTTTCGTTGGCGCTGACAATCCAGGCGACAGACCGGAATGCGTGAACGGGACGGGGAGCCGTGAGAAGCTCCGCGCAGACGGGAGGAGATATGTCTCAGATTCAGGAATTCGAGAAGGTTCTCTCGAGCAGCGACACCAGCGTCGCCGCCTTCGATGAGCACGGCAAGTCGTTCGTCAAGCGCGCCCAGCATTTCCTGCACTCCACGCCGGCCGCTGTGCCGCTGATCGTGCTGGTCTTGTCGATCATCATCTTCGGTATCGCCATCGGCGGACGGTTCTTTTCGTCCTACACGCTGACGCTGATCCTGCAGCAGATCGCCATCGTCGGTATTCTGGGCGCCGCCCAGACGCTGGTCATCCTGACCGCCGGCATCGACCTGTCGATCGGCGTGATCATGGTGATTTCGGCCGTCATCATGGGCAACTGCGCCATCACCTACGGTATGCCGACCATCCTCGCCGTTATCGTCGGCCTTGCCGCCGGCGCCGCCTGCGGGCTGCTCAACGGCCTTTTGGTCGCCTACATGAAGCTGCCGCCGTTCATCGTCACGCTCGGCACCTGGAACATCGTCATGGCCACGAATTTCATCTATTCGGCCAATGAGACGATCCGCGATGCCGATGTCGATGCGCAGGCGCCGCTGCTGCACCTGTTCGCGATGAGCTTCAGGGTCGGCTCCGCCGTGCTGACAGCCGGCGTCATTGCCACGGTCGTGCTGGTGGGAGTGCTTTGGTACGTGCTCAACCACACCGCCTGGGGCCGCCATGTCTATGCCGTCGGCGACGATCAGGAGGCTGCGAAACTGTCGGGCATCCAGACCAAGAAGGTGCTGATCACGGTCTATGCCCTTGCCGGGCTGATCGCCGCTTTCGCGGCCTGGGTCTCGATCGGCCGCAACGGCTCGATCTCACCGTCGGCTGCCGTCACCGACTACAATCTGCAAGCCATCACCGCGACGGTGATCGGCGGCATCTCGCTCTTCGGCGGCCGCGGCTCGATCCTCGGCACGTTGTTCGGCGCCATGATCGTCGGCGTCGTCTCGATGGGTCTCAACATGATGGGCGCCGATCCGCAATGGAAAGTGCTGCTCACCGGCGTGCTGATCATCGGCGCCGTGGCGGTCGATCAATGGATCAGAAAGGTTTCGGCATAATCATGACCCAGGAACCCATCCTCACCGCGCGCGGTCTCACCAAGCGCTATGGTCGTGTCACCGCCCTCGACAATGCCGATTTCGACCTCTATCCGGGCGAAATCCTGGCGGTGATCGGCGACAACGGCGCCGGCAAATCATCGCTCATCAAGGCGATTTCCGGCGCGGCGGTGCCCGACGAAGGGGAAATCAAGCTTGAAGGCAAAGCCGTTGCCTTCAAGTCGCCGATGGAGGCTCGAGAAGCCGGCATCGAGACTGTCTACCAGAACCTCGCTTTGTCGCCGGCGCTGTCGATCGCCGACAACATGTTCCTCGGCCGCGAGATCCGCAAACCTGGCCCGCTCGGCAGCTGGCTGCGCATGCTCGACCGTCCGGCGATGGAAAAGCGCGCCCGCGACAAGCTCACCGAACTAGGCCTGATGACCATCCAGAACATCAGCCAGGCGGTCGAAACGCTCTCGGGCGGCCAGCGCCAGGGCGTCGCGGTGGCGCGCGCCGCCGCCTTCGGCTCGAAAGTGGTGATCATGGACGAGCCGACCGCCGCCCTCGGCGTCAAGGAAAGCCGCCGCGTGCTGGAACTGATCCTCGACGTCAAGAAGCGCGGCCTGCCGATCGTGCTCATCTCGCACAACATGCCGCATGTGTTCGAGGTCGCCGACCGCATCCACATCCACCGGCTCGGACGGCGCCTGTGCGTCGTCGATCCGAAGCAGATTTCCATGTCGGATGCCGTCGCCCTGATGACCGGCGCCAAGAAGCCGCCGGAGGACGCGCTGGCCGCCTGATTCGCCGCGACGGGTAATTTGCCGCAGATGAATCGGTTGCCTGTCGACCTAAATCGATTGAATATATGCTGCAATGCACTGGGGTAGGGTGGGAGGAACCGTGAAAGCCGGTATGATCATGGCAACCGCACGAGAGGCGACATGACAAGCGCGATGACGACCGAAGCTCCCATCCTGGAAATCCCCGACCCCAAGACGCTCGCCGACGAGGTCTTGCTGGCCCTCAAATACAGGGTCGGCAAGGGCACCAACGTCGCCACCCAGTACGACTGGCTCACCGCATCGATCAAGGTCGTGCGCGACCGCGTCGTCGATCAGTGGATGCAGGCCACGCAGGAGGCCTACGCCCAGCAGGAAAAGCGCGTCTACTACCTGTCGCTGGAATTCCTCATCGGCCGCCTGATGCGCGACGCATTCTCCAATCTCGGCCTGATGGACAACATGCGCGAGGCGCTGCGCTCGCTCGGCGTCGACCTCGATCTCATCGCCGGGCTCGAACCCGATGCCGCGCTCGGTAATGGCGGTCTTGGCCGGCTCGCCGCCTGCTTCATGGAGAGCATGGCCACCGTCGGCATTCCGGCGCATGGCTACGGCATCCGCTACGCCAACGGCATGTTCCGCCAGGAGATCCATGACGGCTGGCAGGTGGAGCTGCCGGAAACCTGGCTCGATCACGGCAATCCCTGGGAGTTCGAGCGCCGCGAGCGCTCGTTCGAGGTCGGCTTCGGCGGCTCGGTGGAATCGATCACCTCCAAGGACGGCAGGCTCGAGCGCCACGTCTGGAAGCCGACCGAGCATGTGCTGGCCGTCGCCTACGACACGCCGGTCGCCGGCTGGCGGGCCAACCGCGTCAACACGCTGCGGCTGTGGTCCGGCATGCCGATCGATCCGATCCTGCTCGACAAGTTCAACGCCGGCGACCACATCGGCGCGCTGGCCGAAAGCAACAAGGCCGACGCCCTGTCGCGCGTGCTCTATCCCGCCGATTCCCACATGGCCGGGCAGGAGCTCAGACTGCGCCAGGAGTATTTCTTCTCCACCGCCTCGCTGCAGGACATCGTCCAGCGCCATCTCAGCCAATACGGCGACCTGCAGTCGCTGCCCGACAAGGCGGCGATCCATCTCAACGACACCCATCCGGCGATCGCCGTGCCCGAACTGATGCGGCTCCTGATGGACGTCCACGGCATGGATTTCGACCAGGCCTGGGACATCACCAAGCGCACCTTCGGCTACACCAACCACACGCTGCTGCCGGAGGCGCTGGAAAGCTGGCCGGTGCCGCTGTTCGAGCGGCTGCTGCCGCGCCACATGCAGATCGTCTACGCCATCAATGCCGAGGTGCTGCTGGAGGCGCGCGCCACCAACAAGTTCTCGGGCGAGCAGATCAGCCGCATTTCGCTGATCCAGGAGAATGGCGACCGCCGCGTACGCATGGGCAATCTGGCCTTCGTCGGCTCGCATTCGATCAACGGCGTCTCGGCGCTGCACACCGAGCTGATGAAGGAGACGGTGTTCGCCGACCTCCACAAGCTCTATCCCGACCGCATCAACAACAAGACCAACGGCATCACGCCGCGGCGCTGGCTGATCCAGTGCAATCCCGGCCTCACCGCGCTTGCCCGCGAGGCGATCGGCGACCGCTTCCTGGACGATATCGACGCCATCAAGGGGCTCGACGCCTTTGCCGGCGACGCCACCTTCCGCGAGAAGTTCGCGGCGGTGAAGCGGGCGAACAAGTCGAGGCTCGCCAACCTGGTCGCCGACCGGCTCGGCATCAAGCTCGACCCCTCGGCGCTGTTCGACATTCAGGTCAAGCGCATCCACGAATACAAGCGCCAGCTGCTCAACATCCTGGAAGCCGTCGCGCTCTACGACCAGATCCGCTCGCATCCCGAGCGCGACTGGATGCCGCGCGTGAAATTCTTCGGCGGCAAGGCGGCGCCGAGCTATCACAACGCCAAGCTAATCATCAAACTCGCCAACGACGTCGCCAGGGTCATCAACCGCGATCCGGCGGTGCGCGGCCTGCTCAAGGTCGTGTTCGTGCCGAACTACAATGTCAGCCTGGCCGAAGTGCTGATGCCGGCCGCGGACCTTTCCGAGCAGATCTCGACCGCCGGCATGGAAGCCTCCGGCACCGGCAACATGAAGTTCGCGCTGAACGGCGCGCTGACCATCGGCACGCTGGATGGCGCCAATGTCGAGATCAAGGAATGCGTCGGCGACGACAACATCTTCATCTTCGGCCTGACCACCGCCGAGGTCGCCGAGCGGCGCAACAATGGCTACAATCCGCGCGCGGTGATCGAAGGCTCGCCGGAACTTTCGCAGGCACTCGCTGCCATCTCCTCGGGCGTCTTCTCGCCTGACGATCCGCAGCGCTACCGCGCATTGATCGACGGCCTCTACAACAGCGACTGGTTCATGGTGGCGGCCGACTTCGACACTTACGCGGCCACCCAGCGCGACGTCGATACCGTCTGGCGCAACAGCCCCGACTGGTACGCGCGCGCCATCCGCAACGTCGCTCGCGTCGGCTGGTTCTCTTCCGATCGCACGATCCGCCAATATGCGAAAGAAATCTGGAACGTGCCCGTCTGATATGATTGCATGAGGTCACGAACAACGTGGCCCCTAGTGGAGTGAGTTTGACACTTGCGACCGATCCAGGACCAGTCGGCGATACAGATGTCGAAGTCAAACCTCCGCTAGTATTTGAGTACGAGTGCCCAGGGAGGGCGACCGCCTGATGAGGAAGCCGCGCGCGACCGCTGCGACGAGCGGGCCGGACGGACTGGCGCCAGCCGGCGATGTCGCGGCGATTGTCGCCGGCACGCATGGCGATCCCTTCGCGGTTCTCGGCGTGCATGAGGCCGGCAAGGGCTTTGTTGCCCGCTGCTTCGTGCCGAACGCCGAGTTCGTCACCGCCTACACACTGAGCGGCAAGGCGGCAGGCGAGCTGTCGCGACGCGACGATTCGGGTTTCTTCGAGGGCAAGCTCACGCTCAGGAAGCGTCAGCCGCTGCGCTATCACGCCAGGAATGCCGGCGGCGACTGGTGGCTGACCGATCCCTATTCCTTCGGCCCGGTGCTCGGCCCGTTGGACGACTACTATATTGCCGAGGGCTCGCATCTGAGGCTCTTCGACAAGCTCGGCGCCCATGTCATCGACCATGAGGGCGCCACCGGCGTGCATTTCGCCGTCTGGGCGCCCAATGCGCGGCGCGTCTCGGTGGTCGGCGCATTCAACGAATGGGACGGGCGCCGGCACACGATGCGCGACCGCCGCGACACCGGCATCTGGGAACTGTTCATCCCCGATATCGGCGCGGGCCAGCCCTACAAGTTCGAGATCATCGCCCCCGACGGCGTGCGCCTGCCGCTGAAGGCCGACCCGTTCGCCTTCGAGTCGGAACTGCGCCCGGCCACCGCGTCAGTGACGGCGCCGCCGATGGCGCATGAGTGGGGCGACGAGGCGCACCGTACGTTCTGGCGCAGTGCCGACCCCAGGCGCGAGGCGATCTCGATCTACGAGGTTCACGCCGGCTCCTGGCAGCTTCGCGACGACGGCACGTTCCTGAGCTGGGACGAACTCGCCGCGCGGCTGATCCCCTACGTCGCCGACACCGGCTTCACCCATATCGAATTCCTGCCGATCTCAGAGCACCCTTACGACCCGTCCTGGGGCTACCAGACCACCGGCCTCTACGCGCCGACCGCCCGTTTCGGCGATCCAGACGGCTTTGCCCGTTTCGTCGACGGCGCGCATCGCGCCGGCATCGGCGTCATCCTCGACTGGGTGCCGGCGCATTTTCCCGTCGATGCGCATGGCCTCGCCCGCTTCGACGGCACCGCGCTCTACGAGCATGAGGATCCGCGCCAGGGCTTCCATCCCGACTGGAACACCGCGATCTACAATTTCGGCCGCCGCGAGGTGGTGTCGTTCCTGGTCAACAACGCGCTGTTCTGGGCCGAGAAATACCATGTCGACGGTTTGCGCGTCGACGCGGTGGCCTCGATGCTCTACCTCGACTATTCGCGCAAGGCCGGCGAATGGATCCCCAACGAGAAGGGCGGACGCGAAAACCTCGAGGCAGTCGCCTTCCTGCAGAAGATGAACAAGGAGGTCTACGGCCACCATCCCGGCGTGGTGACGATCGCCGAGGAATCGACCTCATGGCCGAAAGTGTCGCGGCCGGTGCATGAGGGCGGGCTGGGCTTCGGCTTCAAGTGGAACATGGGCTTCATGCACGACACGCTGGAGTATTTCTCCAAGGAGCCGATCTACCGCAAGCATCACCACAACGACATCACCTTCGGACTTGTCTACGCCTTCTCCGAGAACTTCGTGCTGCCGCTCTCCCATGACGAGGTCGTGCACGGCAAGGGCACGCTGCTGGGCAAGATGGCCGGCGACGACTGGCAGAAATTCGCGACCTTGCGCGCCTATTACGCCTTCATGTGGGGTTACCCCGGCAAGAAGCTCCTGTTCATGGGCCAGGAATTCGCCCAGCGCCGCGAATGGAGCGAGGCGCGGGCGCTAGACTGGGACTTGCTTGACCACGCTCCGCATCGCGGTATCTGGCAGACAGTGCGCGACCTCAATTATCTCTACCGCTCGCGTCCGGCGCTGCATGCGCGCGACTGTGAACCGGAGGGCTTTTCCTGGCTGATCGTCGACGACAGCGAGAATTCGGTGTTCGCCTGGCTGCGCAGCGCGCCAGACGGCAATCCGATCGCCGTCATCTCCAACTTCACGCCGGTGCCGCGGGAAAATTACCGCGTGCCGCTGCCGAAGGCCGGCAAATGGCGCGAGATCATCAACACAGACGCTTCGGCCTATGGCGGTTCGGGCAAGGGCAATGGCGGCGTGGTCGAGGCCAGGGCGGAAGGTGGAGGCGTATCGGCGACGATGCTTTTGCCGCCACTGTCGACGATCATGCTTGAATTTGTCCCGGACTGAACGATGCCGCACACTGGTAATTTGGGAGGGTAAAAATGGCAGACTTGAAAAGAACCCAGCCGCTGGCACGTGATGCCATGGCCTACGTGCTGGCCGGCGGGCGCGGCAGCCGTCTCAAGGAACTGACCGACCGCCGCGCCAAGCCCGCGGTCTATTTCGGCGGCAAGACGCGCATCATCGATTTCGCGCTGTCCAATGCGCTGAACTCCGGCATTCGCCGCCTCGGCGTCGCCACCCAGTACAAGGCGCATTCGCTGATCCGCCACCTGCAGCGCGGCTGGAACTTCCTGCGCCCCGAGCGAAACGAGAGCTTCGACATCCTGCCGGCCAGCCAGCGCGTCTCCGAGACGCAGTGGTATGAGGGCACGGCCGACGCCGTCTACCAGAACATCGACATCATCGAGGCCTACGGCCCCGAATACATGGTGATCCTGGCCGGCGACCACATCTACAAGATGGACTACGAGCTGATGCTGCGCCAGCATGTCGACGCCAATGCCGACGTCACCGTCGGCTGCCTCGAAGTGCCGCGCATGGAAGCGACCGGCTTCGGCGTCATGCATGTCGATGCCAAGGACACCATCATCTCCTTCATCGAGAAGCCGGCCGACCCGCCCGGCATCCCGGACAAGCCGGACTTCGCCCTGGCCTCGATGGGCATCTATGTGTTCAAGACCAAATTCCTGATGGAGCAGCTGCGCCGCGACGCCGCCGAGCCCGGCTCCAGCCGCGACTTCGGCAAGGACATCATCCCCTATGTCGTCCAGCACGGTAAGGCGATCGCGCACCGCTTCGCCAAATCCTGCGTGCGCTCGACGGCCGAGAACGAGGCCTACTGGCGCGACGTCGGCACGGTCGACGCCTATTGGGAGGCCAATATTGACCTGACCGACGTCACGCCCGAACTCGACCTCTACGACCGCGACTGGCCGATCTGGACCTATGCCGAATTGAAGCCGCCGGCAAAATTCGTCCATGACGAGGATGGCAGGCGCGGCTCGGCGGTTTCCTCGCTGGTCTCGGGCGACTGCATCGTCTCCGGTGCTTCGCTGAAGAAAAGCCTGATCTTCACCGGCGCGCGCATCAATTCCTATTCGACGCTCGAAGAAGTCGTCATGCTGCCGGACGTGCATGTCGGCCGTAACGCCAGGCTGAAGCGCGTCGTCATCGACCATGGCGTGCGCATCCCGGAAGGGCTGGTGGTGGGCGAGGATGCCGCCCTCGACGCCAAGCGCTTCCGCGTCTCGGAGAAGGGCATTTGCCTCGTCACCCAGGACATGCTCGACAAGCTTAAACTGTAGACAGGATGGGATCATTAAGCGCATGCAGGTTCTGTCGGTCACGCCCGAAATCTTCCCGCTGATCAAGACCGGCGGGCTTGCCGACGTGACCGGCGCTTTGCCGATCGCGCTGGCCGGCAAGGGCGTCGCCATGCGCACCCTCATCCCCGGCTACCCTCAGGTGATGGCCGCCTTCAAGAAAAAGAAGGCCGTCTACCAGTATCCGCTGCTGCAGGGTGGCAAAGCCTCCATCCATGCCGTTCAGATCGCCGGGCTCGACCTCTTTGTGCTCGACGCGCCGCATCTGTTCGACCGGCCGGGCGGCCCCTATGGCAATGCCACCGGCGCCGACTGGCCAGACAATTGGCGGCGCTTCGCGGCGCTCAGCCAGGTTGGCGGCGACATCGCCGGCGGCGCCATCTCCGGCTACCAGCCCGACATCGTGCACGCCCATGACTGGCAGTCGGCGATGGCGCTTGCCTATATGCGCTACGGCAAGGCGGTCGGCGTGCCGTCGCTGATCACCGTGCACAACCTCGCCTTCCAGGGCCAGTTCGGCGCCGGCATCTTCGGCGAACTCGGCCTGCCGGGCGTGGCGATGGCGCTCGACGGCGTCGAATATTATGGCGGCGTCGGCTATCTCAAGGCCGGCCTGCAGGCCGCTTGGGCGATCACCACGGTGAGTCCTACTTACGCGCAGGAGATCCGCTCGCCGGAATTCGGCATGGGCCTCGACGGGCTGATCAACATGCGCGCCATCGATCTCCACGGCATCGTCAACGGCATCGATGTCGACATCTGGAATCCCGAGACCGACAAGCATCTTGTGGCCAATTATTCGGCCGAGACGCTTGCTGCGCGGGCCAAGAACCGCAAGGCGGTGGAGGACCGTTTCAATCTCGAGAGTGACGACAGTCCGATCGTCTGCGTCGTCAGCCGGCTGACCTGGCAGAAGGGCATGGACATATTGGCTGCGGTCGTCGACGGCATCGTCGCCGCCGGCGCGCGCCTGGCCATCCTCGGCTCCGGCGACGCCGGCCTCGAAGGCGCGCTGCTTGCCGCCGCCGCCCGCCATCGCGGCCGCATCGGCGTCGTCGTCGGCTATGACGAGGCGCTCTCGCACATCATGCAGGGCGGCTGCGACGCCATCGTCATTCCGTCGCGCTTCGAGCCGTGCGGGCTGACCCAGCTCTACGGCCTGCGCTATGGTTGCGTGCCGGTCGTCGCCCGCACCGGCGGGCTCGCCGACACCATCATCGACGCCAACGAAGCGGCGATATCGGCTGGCGTTGCGACCGGTTTCCAGTTCGCGCCGAACAATGGCGGCGCGCTCGTCCATGCCATCCACCGGCTGGTCAGCGCGCATGCCAATCCCGCCGTTTGGAGCTCGATCCAGCGCCAGGGCATGAAGGCCGATGTCTCCTGGGACAGGAGCGCCGAGAAATATGTCGAACTCTATCGCCTGCTGCTTTCGAAAAGGGTTGCCTGAATCATGATACGGACCGTCGCCACCAAACCCTATCTTGACCAGAAGCCCGGCACCTCCGGCCTGCGCAAGAAGGTGCCTGTGTTCCAGCAGGAGCACTATGCCGAGAACTTCATCCAGTCGATCTTCGATGCGCTGGAAGGGTTCGAGGGCGAGACGCTGGTGATCGGCGGCGACGGCCGCTTCTACAACCGCGAGGTGATCCAGAAGGCCATCGCCATGGCCGCCGCCAACGGCTTCGGCAAGGTCATGGTCGGGCAGGGCGGCATCCTCTCGACGCCGGCCGCCTCCAACGTCATCCGCAAGTACAAGACCTTCGGCGGCATCATCCTGTCGGCCAGCCACAATCCGGGCGGCCCGCACGAGGATTTCGGCATCAAATACAATGCCGGCAATGGCGGCCCGGCGCCGGAGAAGATTACCGACGCGATCTTCGAGAAGACCAAGACGATTTCGAGCTTCAAGATCGCCGATATCGGCGCGATTGACATCGACACGATCGGCACGGTCAAGGCCGGCGGCATGACGGTCGAGGTTATCGATCCGGTCAGCGACTATGCCGAGCTGATGGAAAACCTTTTCGACTTCGATGCCATCCGCGCCAACTTCAAATACGGCTTCCGCATGCGCTTCGACGCCATGCATGCGGTGACCGGCCCCTATGCCAAGGAGATCCTCGAGCGCCGGCTCGGCGCGCCGAGCGGTACCTGCCGCAACTTCAAGCCGCTGCCGGACTTCGGCGGCCACCACCCGGACCCGAACCTTGTGCACGCCAAGCATCTCTATGACGAGATGATGGGCCCGGACGCGCCGGACTTCGGCGCCGCCTCCGACGGTGACGGCGACCGCAACCTGATCATCGGCAAGGGCATCTTCGTCACGCCGTCGGATTCGGTGGCGATGCTCGCCGCCAATGCGCATCTGGCGCCGGGCTACAAGGACGGCTTGAAGGGCATTGCCCGCTCGATGCCGACCAGCGGTGCCGCCGACCGTGTCGCCGAGAAGCTTGGCATCGGCATCTACGAGACGCCGACCGGCTGGAAGTTCTTCGGCAATCTGCTCGACGCCGGCATGGCGACGATCTGCGGCGAGGAAAGCGCCGGCACCGGCTCCAACCACGTGCGCGAGAAGGACGGACTGTGGGCGGTGCTTCTTTGGCTCAACATCCTCGCCGTGCGCGGCGAGAGCGCCAAGCAGATCGTCACCGAGCATTGGGCGACTTACGGCCGCAACTACTATTCGCGCCACGACTATGAGGAGGTCGACACCGACCGCGCCAACAGGCTGGTCGATGAACTGCGCGCCAAGCTCGCCTCGCTGCCTGGCACCAGCGTGCGCGGCCTGAAGATCGCCACCGCCGACGACTTCGCCTATCACGATCCGGTCGACGGCTCGGTGAGCAAGAACCAGGGCATCAGGATCCTGTTCGAGGGCGGCTCGCGCGTCGTCTTCCGCCTCTCCGGCACCGGCACCTCCGGCGCCACGCTGCGCGTCTATATCGAGCGCTACGAGCCGGATCAGGCAAGGCACGATCTCGACACCCAGGAAGCGCTCGCCGACCTCATCGCCGCGGCGGACGACATTGCCGGCATCAAGAGCCACACCGGCCGCGACAAGCCGAGCGTGATTACTTGAGGGTGGTAACTGAGGCTCCACCTTCTCCCACAAGGGGAGAAGGGGAGGCGCGCGCGTGACCTCACCCGGCGCAACCATCACCAACGAAGGGATCCGCTTCGCCGCCTGGTCGTCGTCGGCGAGACGCCTTTGGGTCTCGATCTTCGACGATGCCGGCGAGCGCGAGATCGACCGGCTCGAGCTCCAGCCGGAAGGCGAGGGCTCGCGCGCGCTGCTCGTCACCGGCCTCCCCAGCGGCACGCGCTATGGCTTCCGCGCCGATGGTGACTACGCCCCCGAGCGCGGCCTCTGGTTCGACCCGGAGAAACTGCTCACCGACCCCTACGCCATCGAGATCGACAGACCGTATCAATTCAACTGGCGGCTTGCCGCCAAACGCAACGAAGGCGCCGACACCGCGGCATTGATGCCCAAGGCGGTCGTGGTCGCGCTGCCGCAACCGGCCGCGCTGTTGTCGCCCGTCTTCAAGCCCGGCGGCCTGATCTATGAGCTCAATGTCCGCTCCTTCACCAGGCTGCATCCCGACGTCCCGGAAGCGCAGCGCGGCACCATCGCCGCGCTCGCCCATCCTGCTGTGATCGAGCATCTGCAAAAGCTCGGCGTCTCCGCTGTCGAACTGATGCCGATCAGCGCCTCGATCGACGAGCGGCATCTGCCGCCGCTCGGGCTCCACAACGCCTGGGGCTACAATCCCGTCACCTTCATGGCGCTCGATCCGCGCCTGGCGCCGGGCGGCCTCGCCGAATTGCGCGACACGGTCGCCGCCTTGCGCAAGGCCGGCATCGGCACCATCCTAGACCTCGTCTTCAACCACACCGGCGAGAGTGACCGCTTCGGTCCGACGCTGTCGCTGCGCGGCCTCGATGCGCAGGCCTACTACCGGCACGAGCCGGACGGCAGGCTGGTCAACGACACCGGTACCGGCAACACCATCGCCTGCGATCACCCGGTCGTCTGCGAAATGGTGCTCGACACGCTGCGCCATTTCGTCCGCCATGCCGGCGTCGACGGTTTCCGCTTCGACCTGGCGCCAGTGCTCGGCCGCGTCGACGGCACGTTCGACCCGCAAGCGCCGCTGCTTCAAGCCATCGCCGGCGATCCGCTGCTGGCCGACCGGGTGCTGATCGCCGAACCCTGGGATATCGGCCCGGGCGGCTATCAGCTCGGCAATTTTTCTCGACCCTTCCTCGAATGGAACGACCGCTGCCGCGACGACGTCAGGCGCTTCTGGCGCGCCGATGCCGGCACGCTCGGCACGCTGGCCACGCGGCTCGCCGGCTCGTCCGATGTCTTTGCCAGGGCAGCGCAGGACAAGAGCCGCACAGTCAATTTCATCGCCGCGCATGACGGCATGACGCTGGCCGACCTCGTCGCCTATGAGCAGAAGCACAACGAGGCCAATGGCGAGCAGAATCGCGACGGCCACGGCGACAACCTGTCCTGGAACAATGGCGTCGAGGGCGAGACCGACGACGCTTCGATCGTCGAGGCGCGGCTCGGCGATCGGCGCGCGCTGCTTGCTACGCTGTTTGCCTCGCGCGGCACGATCATGCTGACGGCGGGCGACGAGTTCGGCCGCACGCAAGACGGCAACAACAACGCCTACGCGCAGGACAACGCCATCACCTGGCTCGACTGGGCAGGCCGCGATCAGGCGCTGGAGCGGTACGCGGCAGCGCTCAGCGCGCTGCGCCGCGCCGTGCCGGCGCTTTCGGATACGCGCTTCCTGAGCGGCCAGCCGCAGGCCGGCTCCGACGTGCCCGATGTTGCATGGCTGACCGAATCCGGCGCGCCGCTCGGCGAGACCGACTGGAACGACGCGCGGCGGCATCGCCTCGCCATGGTCCTTGGCGGGGCCAGCGCCGGCGATGGCCGCCTCGCCGTCGTCGTCAACGGCGACCGCCGCCAATGCGTCTTCACGCTGCCGGAACGGACCGGGTTCCGCTGGCATGCCGCCATCGAGGCGGCGGATGGCGGCGGCGACCTGTCGCGGCCGGTGCCGGGACGGACGGTGGTATTCATGATCGAGCGCAAGGCCGGCGGTCGGACACGCAGCGGGAAGGACAAGGGATGACTGATGGCAATGGGGAGCGGGGGGCCGACTGGTGGCGCGGCTGCGTCATCTACCAGATCTATCCGCGCTCCTTCCAGGACACGACGGGCGACGGCAGCGGCGATCTCAAGGGCATCACCGCCAGGCTCGCCCATGTCGCTTCGCTCGGCGTCGACGCCATCTGGCTGTCGCCCTTTTTCAAGTCGCCGATGGCCGACATGGGCTACGACGTGTCGGACTATCGCGATGTCGATCCGATGTTCGGCACGCTCGAGGATTTCGACGCGCTGGTCGCCGAGGCGCACCGGCTCGGCCTGAAGGTGGTTATCGACCAGGTGATCTCGCACTCCTCCGACAAGCATGAATGGTTCGTCGAGAGCCGCGCCAGCCGCGACAACCCGAAGGCCGACTGGTACGTCTGGGCCGATGCCAGGTCCGACGGCAATGCGCCCAACAACTGGCTGTCACTGTTCGGCGGACCGGCCTGGGAGTGGGGTGCCACACGCCGGCAGTACTACATGCACAATTTCCTCGCCGCCCAGCCCGACCTCAACTTCCACAATCCGGAGGT
The DNA here is from genome assembly GCF_049887195.1 of Mesorhizobium abyssinicae. Classification (NCBI taxonomy): domain Bacteria; kingdom Pseudomonadati; phylum Pseudomonadota; class Alphaproteobacteria; order Hyphomicrobiales; family Phyllobacteriaceae; genus Mesorhizobium; species Mesorhizobium abyssinicae. The sequence continues at coordinate 398,139 of NZ_JARAKC010000002.1, read as the reverse complement.
TCAGGACGCGGTGCTGGACACGGTGCGCTTCTGGCTGGAGCGCGGCGTCGACGGCTTTCGACTCGATACGGTCAATTACTATTTCCATGACCGTTGGCTGCGCGACAACCCGCCTCTGGCGGCAAGCGTCGCCGGCACCAACGGCGCCACCACCACCTATGCCTTCCAGGAGCATCTGTTCGACAAGACGCGGCCGGAGAACCTCGATTTCCTGCGCCGCTTCCGCGCGCTGCTCGACGAGTACCAGGACCGAGCCGCGGTCGGCGAGGTCGGCGACGAGGACCGCTCGCTGCAGACGCTCGCCGCCTACACCTCCGGCGGCGACAGGCTGCAGATGTGCTACACATTCGACCTGCTCGGGCCGCAATTCTCGGCGGCGCACATACGCGGCTGCGTCGAGGCTTTCGAAGGCACCGTCGCCGACGGCTGGGTCTGCTGGGCCTTCTCCAACCACGATGTCGTGCGCCATGTCAGCCGCTGGACGCGGCCGGGCGGCGATCCGGACACAGTGGCGAAATTCTCGATCGCGCTGCTCGCCTGCCTGCGCGGCTCGATCTGCCTCTACCAGGGCGAGGAACTCGGTCTGGAGGAAGCGGAACTCACCTTCGAGGATCTGCGCGACCCTCTCGGCATCCGCTTCTGGCCAGGCGTCAAGGGCAGGGACGGCTGCCGCACGCCGATGGCCTGGGAAGCCGGCGCCGACAATGGCGGCTTCACCACGGGCAAGCCCTGGCTGCCGCTGCCGGCCAGCCACCGCGCCCGCGCCGTGGACGTCCAGAACGGCGAGGAGGGATCGGTGCTTTCCGCCTACCGGGCGGTGCTTGCCTTGCGCAAGCGGCACCCAGCGCTGGTCAGCGGCTCCATCCGCTTCCTGGATACCGAAGGCGATGTCCTTGCCTTCGTCCGTGAGGGTGAGGGCGAGAGGCTGGTCTGCATCTTCAATTTCGCCGACGAGCAGGTAAATTGGGCGTTGCCTGGGGATTTGGGGCCAGTTGAAGCGATTGACCTTGGCACCGCTTCGGTCATTGGCGAAGACGTACTGGTGCTGCCGCCGCTAGGTACCTTTCTGGGGCGAATCAACCTGACCCGGTCAGGGTCCGTCGAGGCTTGGTGATTTTACGAACGATGTCGCGTTCGGGGAGCAACCGCCATCTGTAGTTGTGTTGTGCACGCTGCACGAGATACGCGAGCTGTCTTCGAAGTTGTTGCTCCGCGATATTATCGACATGTCGTCTGGATTCAACGCTGTTTTTTTGGGCGGGATATCTGGCTTCCAAGTCACGATTGTCAATGAAAACGAGCACTTGGTGAAGATTCAAGACGGAAAAGTATTGATATCCTTGTCTAAGGAACACGCTGGTGTGATTTCAGCGATGCTTGATCGAATAGATGCGCAAGGCCAGACCATATACGTCGATTTCGATGGCCTGAACCTCTTTGAAGAGGCAAATTTGATTATCTCTGCAACCTGACTACTGCACCAGCACGGAGCGCCCGCAGGTCCCACCGGTGACCCGGATATCGGCTTCGCCGACATGCACGCCGAGCGCACCAAGCACGTTGTAGACCAGGCTGTCGACCGGCGCGGTCACGCCGTTCAGCACCGTCACCACCGCCGGCTTCACGGTGCCGAGGAGGGCGGTGACGTCGAGGCCGGCACCGAGCGCCTTGACCGACAGCGACAGGTTGTTGACCAGCGAGGTGGAGAGCGACTGCGTCAGGTTCTTCGTCGACACGGTCTTCATCGTCTTGGCGGCGATTTCGGTGGCGTTGAAGGTCAGGTTCGTCGGCGCCATGTTGGTAACCGAGAACGCCGAAGATCCGTTGATCTGCAGCAGGCTGAGGTTGACCAGCAAGAGCTTGACGCTGACGTCGGCGATTTCGGCGTCGCTAAACGATTGCGGCTTGGTGAAGTCGGCAAAGCCGTTGGCGTTGGTGTCGGCGAGATGCGCGGCGACGATGCCGGGCTGTGCCGCGATCGTGACCTTCAGGCTGTCGGGACGGCCGGTCGGGCAGCTGACGTCGGTGAGCTTCGCTTCGGCATAGGCCACTTCGACATTGAGCGGCAGGTTGACGGCGAGCAGCTTGATGCCGCCGCCCAAATTCACGCCGGCGTTGCCGTTCCCATTGTTGCCGCTGCCGATGCCGACGCTGGCATTCAGCTTGATGCGGGTCTGCGCGGTGCGCACCACGGTGCCGGCCTCGCCGACTCTCAGCCAAGGCGAGGATTGCGGCGGCTCGCCGATGGCGATGCTGAGCGTGGTGGAGGTCAGCCCCGGTATGGTGGCGCCGAGATTGACCTGGACCTGGTTGGTGCCGTTGGCAAGTGCCGCCGCCGCCGTCATCATGCTCATGGCGCTCGTCGCGACGGTAAGCCCCGCCGGCTTCTGGCCGACGCCGAGGCTGCCGACGGAGCCAAGATCGATGAGGTGGCTGAGCGGGATCTTGACCGTGTTGGTTGCGCCGGCGGCCATCGTCTGCAGTGCCAGCTTGGAGGTGCGGTCAAGCCCCGGGACATTGGCCATGGCTGTAGCGATCTGGCCGATGGTGGCCTTCGAAGCCACCACGTCCGAATAGCTCACGCCCGTCAGATGCAGTTGCGTCGCCAGCGCGTCGGTGAAGGAGAGCACGTCGACATCGGCCGATATCAGCGCGTTGTAGTCCATCACGCTGAGCGAGATGTTGGTGCCGAGCAGGCCGCCGAGCAGCGCGTTGAGCACGCCGCCATTGAGGCTGGCGAGCCGCGACCCGACCGAGAACGCGGCTTCCGCCTGGGCGCTGGCGGTGGCCGTCGTTCCGATCACCGGCGGCTTCATCATCATCGCGCCGAAATAGAGCGTGCCCTTCTTCTTCAGCGACACCTGCACGGCGTTGTAGGGCAGCTTGCCGGCCTCGAAACGGCTTCCGGCGGCGATCGCGCTGACGCCGGAATAGCGGCCGGGCACCACCTGGACGACCGCCTTGCTGGCCGTCGGCTCGATGATCGTCCCCTGCTTCTGGACGGCGACCGAGTTGAAGCCGTTGTCCTTCAGCGTGGTCAGCACCGCCTTCTCGGCATTGTTGATGTTGGCCGCGGCGGTGATCGCCGCGAGATCGACGATCGACTGTGCCGCGCGGCGCTCGTTGAACAGCGCGCCTTCGTCGACCGCGAAGGCTGTCAGCGCCAGCGCGACCGGCGCGCTCAGCGCCGCCATGACGGCGAAGTTGGCGCGCCTGTCGGCGATCAGCCGGCTGCCCGATCGCAGCATCGCGGCGGCAGCGGCGCGCATCATATGCCCCCGACGCGGATCGTCGATTGGCGCTTGATCGTCATCGATGGCATCGGCAGGCTGTCCAGCAGGTTCCAGATCGGCAGCTCGCGCGCGTCGTAGCTGACCGAAACGACGAACTGGCTGCCGTCGATAGCGCTGTCCTTGGCATCGACCGTCAGCTTGTGCGGGTCGACGAACGGATAGCCGGCGACGTCGTGATTGATGAAATTGGTGACCAAGGCCTGCCGCTCGGTCTGGTTCAGCCCGGCTATCGCCGTTCGCGCCGCGTCGGCGGCGATCTGCTGGACCGAATGGCTGGCTCCGAAATAGATGCCATATGCAACCATGCCGAGCAGAAGCAGGATGAAAAGCGGCGCCAGCATGGCGAATTCGACCGCCGTTGTCCCGACGGCGTCAGCCCGGAAACGAGACCACGAAACACGGCTTTTTGGGTCCTGCAGCATAGTGCGGAGCATGCCAAATCCGCACTGCAAAAACAGAAAACGGATGGAGCAACCGCTAGGTGCAGCAAGTTGAACGTTCTGTTTTTGCTTAAGTCGCCGCTGTTTTAGCGATTGCGCGCTAACTTAGCGTCAAGCGTGCACACAGCACGACTCGGTTGAAATCGGATATCTGTCTGTCTAGTGTCCTGCCACCAGCCGCCGGAAGCGATCGGTGGCACGCCCAAAAGCGACCAAAATTGGTTCAGGGGCGTCAACACGTAAAAGGTGTGGCTGAGGGGCCGCGCCGACAGGGAGAACTTCATGCTGAAAAATGTGCTGAAGGCGACGGTGTTCGCCACCACCATGGCCTTGGCCGCGGGCACCTTCTACACGCCGGCTTTCGCCGAGACCGTTTACAACCGCGGATCCGCCGCCGAGGCGGAGACCGTCGATCCGCACAAGACCTCGACGGTCTACGAAGCCGATATCATACGCGACATGTTCCAGGGCCTGGTCATGCATGACCAGAAGACGAACCTCATCCCGGGCGCCGCGGAAAGCTGGACCGTGTCCGACGACGGCACTGTCTACACCTTCAAGCTGCGCAAGGACGGCCTCTGGTCGGATGGCAGCCCGGTGACGGCGGAAGACTTCGTCTATTCGTTCCGTCGGCTGGAAGACCCGGCCACCGCTGCCGAATACGCCTCGATGCTCTATCCGGTGAAGGGCGCTGAGGACTTCAACACCAAGAAGGGCAAGGCAGAGGACATGGGCGTGAAGGCGGTGGACGCCAACACGCTGGAAGTGACGCTGAAGGCGCCGACGCCCTATTTCCTGGAGATGCTGACCCACCAGGCGACCTATCCGGTCAACAAGGCCTCCATAGACAAGCTCGGCGCCGACTGGATCAAGCCGGGCAAGCTGGTTTCCAACGGCGCCTATACGCTGGCCGAATGGGTGCCCAACGACCATCTCAAGCTGGTCAAGAATCCGAAATTCTGGGACGCCGGGACCGTCAAAATGGACGTCGTCAACTACATCCCGACCGAGGATCGCTCGTCTGCGATGAAGCGCTTCGAGGCCGGCGAACTCGACAGTTATGGTGACTTGCCGACCGAACAGCTTGCCGATCTCAAGACCAAGTTCGGCGACCAGGTCCGCGTCGGTCCATATCTCGGCACCTATTATTACGCGATCAAGACCGACAAGGCGCCGTGGGACAATGTCGAGCTGCGCAACGCCATCTCGATGGCGATCGATCGCGACTTCCTCGCCGAGAAAGTCTGGCAGAACTCGATGCTCCCCGGCTATTCGATGGTGCCTCCGGGCATCGAGGGTTATACGCCGGCAGTGGCCAAATACGCAGACATGCCGCAGATCGACCGCGAGGACGCGGCCAAGAAGATCCTCGAGAAACTCGGCTATACGCCCGAGCATCCGTTGAAGATGGAGATCCGCTACAACACCTCGGAGAACCACAAGAACACGGCGGTCGCCATCCAGGAGCAGCTGAAGCCGCTCGGCGTGGAGGTGACGCTGCTCAACACCGACACCAAGACCCACTACGGCTTCCTCGAGCAGAAGGGTAATTATGACGTCGCCCGCGCCGCCTGGATCGCCGACTACAAGGATCCGGAAACCTTCCTCGGCATCTCGCGCAAAGCGAGCGGCAACAACTACTCCGACTACAACAGTCCGGCCTATGAGGCCGCAATGGACAAGGCAGCCGCCGCCGGCGGCAAGCTCGAGGAGCGCATGAAGGAGCTGGCCGCGGCGGAGCGCGTCCTCGTCGACGACGTCGGCCAGATCCCGCTTCTCTACTACAGCTTCCACGACATCGTTTCCTCGAAGCTGCATGGCTTCGACGACAATGTGATGGACATCCATCCGTCCCGCTTCATCTCCAAGGACTGACAAGAAACCTTGGCCGTGCCGCCGCTCCCATTTTGGGCAGCGGCGGCCGCGGTCTGTCGTCGTACCGGGCCGAAAGTCGGGTTGGATTTTCGGCAATGCCGGTGCGAAGATCAGAGATGCCGGCGTTGCGGGTCTTCGTTTGGAGAGCCGTCACCCTGGCTGAAGCGGGGCGCCGATGCTGCGTTATGTCTTCCGGCGGCTGTTGACCGCCATCCCGACGCTATTCGTCATCGTGACGCTGGCGTTCTTCCTGATCCGTGTCGCGCCGGGCGGCCCGTTCAACCAGGAGCGGGGACTGAGCCCTGAGATCAGGGCCAATCTCGAAGCTCAGTTCGGCCTGGGCGACCCGCTCTGGCTGCAATATGCCCACTATCTCGGTAACCTTTTGCGCGGCAATTTTGGCCCGAGCTACAACATGCCGGATTTCACCGTCACCGAGCTGTTCGCCAAGGGGCTGCCCATCTCGGTCCAGCTCGGGTCCTCGGCGCTGCTGCTGGCCTTGCTGGTCGGCGGCGTGCTCGGCACCGTCGCCGCGCTCAACCAGAACAAGCTTGGCGACTATGCCGTGATCGCGCTGGCGACGGCCGGCAGCACAATTCCCACTTTCGTCATCGCGCCGGTGATCCAGCTCCTGTTCGGCCTGACCTGGAAACTCCTGCCGATCGGCGGCTGGGGCGACGGCGCCCTGATCAACAAGATCGGCCCGGTGCTGACGCTTGCGCTGCCGCAGATCGCGATCGTCGCCCGGCTGATGCGCGGCTCGATGATCGAGAGCTTGCGCTCCCATCACATCCGCACCGCCCGCGCGCTCGGCCTGTCCGACTGGTCGGTGGTGGTCAAGCACGCGCTGCGCGGCGCCATCCTGCCGATCGTCTCCTTCACCGGCCCGGCGGCGGCGGCGCTGCTCACCGGCTCGGTCATCGTCGAGACCATCTTTTCCATTCCGGGCGTCGGCCGCTATTTCGTCGATGCCGCCCTGAACCGCGACTACACGCTGGTCATGGGAACGGTGGTGGTCATCGCCATCTTCACCATCGTCTTCAACCTGATCGTCGATGTCATGTACGCGGTCGTCGACCCGAGGGTGCGCTATGACTGATATCGCAGCCGCAGCCCCCGCAGTCGTTGGCCGCTCGCTCTGGGGCGACGCCTGGGCGCGCCTCAAGGCCAACCGCGCTGCCATGTTCAGCCTCTATTATCTTGCCTTCATCGCGCTGATCAGCGTGTTTGGTCCATCCCTGGTGCCGCACGAATACACCACGATCTACGGCGACTATGTACGCACGCCGCCGAGCTTCTCGGCATACCCTAAGCCCGACATGATCCAGACCGCATTGACCGACGCCATCAAGCGCATGCGCGTCGACATCAAGGAATGGCACCAGGACGGCAGCCGCGTGATCGTGACGGTCACGTCCAAGAAGCCGATAGACGACCGCTACATCCGCTATCTCGATCGGTCCGACGCCTTCGACGACACAAAGATCGATAGCAAATCGCCCGATGGGCTCGAAGTGACGATGAGTGCCGCCATCAAGCAGCAATATTTCTACTTCGGCACCGACAACACCGGCCGCGATCTGCTGTCGCGCACGCTGATGGCCGGGCGCATATCGCTGGCCATCGGCCTGCTGGCGGGCGTCGTGGCGGTGGTGATCGGCGTGCTCTACGGCGCCGCGGCCGGCTTTGCCGGCGGCCGGGTCGACGAGGTGATGATGCGCATCGTCGACGTGCTCTATTCGCTGCCCTTCATCTTCTTCGTCATCATGCTGGTGGTGTTCTTCGGCCGCAACTTCGTCCTGATGTTCCTGGCGGTCGGCGCCGTGCTGTGGCTCGACATGGCACGCATCGTGCGCGGCCAGGCGCTGTCGATCCGAAGGCAAGAATATGTCCAGGCCGCCGAAGCCATGGGTGTCGGCCAGCGCGGCATCCTGATGCGTCACGTCATCCCCAATCTACTAGGCCCGGTGGTGATCTACATGACCCTGCTGGTGCCGCAGGTCATCATCCTGGAGAGCTTCCTGTCCTTCCTCGGCCTCGGCGTGCAGGAGCCAATGACCAGCTGGGGCGTGCTGATCTCGGTCGGCGCCAAGAATATCGGCAGCGCCAACTGGCTGCTTCTGTTCCCCGCCTTCTTCCTCGTTTCGACGCTGTTCGCGCTGAACTTCGTCGGCGACGGCCTGCGCGACGCGCTCGACCCCAAGGACCGCTGATATGGCCGCTGCCGAAACGATCCTCGACGTCAGGGACCTTCGCGTCCGCTTCCGCACCCTTGACGGTGCGGTCGAGGCGGTCAAGGGCATCAACATCAACGTCAGGGCCGGCGAGACCGTCGCCGTGGTCGGCGAATCCGGCTCCGGCAAGAGCCAGACCATGATGGCGGCTATGAGCCTGCTGGCCTCCAATGGAGAGGCGACAGGCGCCGTCGACTATCGCGGCCGCAACCTTTTGACGATGAGCAAGAGCGAGCTCAACAAGGTGCGCGGCCGCAAGATCAGCATGATCTTCCAGGAGCCGATGACCTCGCTCGATCCGCTCTATTCGATCGGCAACCAGCTGATCGAACCGATCCGCAGGCATCGCGGGCTGGGCGCGGCGGAAGCGCGCGAGGAGGCGCTGAAGCTCTTGCGGCTCGTGCACATTCCCGATCCCGAACGGAGGATGAAATCCTATCCGCACGAAATGTCGGGCGGCCAGCGCCAGCGCGTCATGATCGCGATGGCGCTGGCCAACGATCCCGACATCCTGATCGCCGACGAGCCGACGACGGCGCTCGACGTCACCATCCAGGCGCAGATCCTGATGCTGCTCGCCGAATTGCAGCGCAAGCTCGGCATGGCCATCGTCTTCATCACCCACGATCTCGGCATCGTCAGGCGCTTCGCCGACCGCGTCTATGTCATGCGCCAGGGCGAGGTGGTGGAGGAGGGCGAGGCCGAAGCACTCTTCGCCAACCCGCAGCACGCCTACACCAAGATGCTGCTGGCGGCCGAGCCGACCGGCTCCAAGGCGCCGCCGCTGGCCGGTGCCCCGGTGCTGCTCGAGGGCCGCAATGTCGAGGTGGTGTTCAGGATCGGCGGCGGCTTCCTTGCCGGGGAGCCGCTGATGCTGCGCGCCGTCGACAACATCTCGATCCGCCTGAAGCGCAACCAGACGATCGGCATCGTCGGCGAATCCGGTTCCGGCAAGTCGACGCTCGGCCGCGCGCTGCTCAGGCTGTTGCCCAGCGAGGGCCTGATCCGCTTCGGCGACCGCGACATCTCCGACGCCGACCGCCAGGCGATGCGGCCCCTCAGGCGGCAATTGCAGCTCGTCTTCCAGGATCCGTTCGGCTCGCTGTCGCCGCGCATGACCGTCGGCCAGGTGATCACCGAAGGGCTTTTGGTGCACGAGCCGTCGCTCACCGGCAAGCAGCGCGACCAGCGCGCGGTCGAGGCGCTGCGCGAAGTCGGGCTGGACCCCAATTCGCGCAACCGCTATCCGCACGAATTCTCGGGCGGCCAGCGCCAGCGCATCGCCATCGCCCGTGCCATGATCCTGAAGCCGAAGCTGGTGGTGCTGGATGAGCCGACCTCGGCGCTCGACCGCTCGGTGCAGAAGCAGATCGTGGAGCTGCTGCGCAAGCTGCAGGCCGACCACGAACTGTCCTACCTGTTCATCAGCCACGACCTCGCCGTGGTCCGCGCCATGGCCGACTACATAATCGTCATGAAGCAGGGCAAGATCGTCGAGGAAGGGCCGACGGAAGACATCTTCAGCAATCCGCAGGCCGGCTACACCCAGACACTGATGAACGCCGCGATCGATACGGCGCGATTTCGGATGAGCGCGTAGGGCAGCGGCCCTGTGCCCAGCCGCACAACGCTACGACGGGCACTGCCGCTTTCTTGCCGCGACGATCGCCTGCTGCTGTTGCTGCATCCGTTCGATCCTGGCCGTTTCGCGGTTGGCCACGACCGTCTTCACGCGCTCGCCGCCGAGCAGCCAGTTCGGCACGCTGGTGTTGGCGACCTTGCCGCGTGCGATGGCGGTTTGCGAGATCCCGGTGGCGGTGTCGCCGAGCGCGACGTTGAGTTCCGGGCAGCTCATGCGGTCGTATTTGCCCGAATCGGTCGAGGCAAACCTCGAGGAGCAGCCAACCGCTACGAGCAGCACAGTGATCAAGGTGAATGGGAGCGCTGCCGTCGGCGCGGACTTCATACTTTCACCTGCTCTCGCCGTTCCTCAGTCTCGCACGCCCGTCGAACCAGGGTAGGGCCCCATTAGGTCAAAGCGAGAGCTCGTTGTCGAGCACAATGGAAGGCCAGAGGCCGTTCCGCTCGATTTGCGGCGCAGATGGGTGATTTCGGGAGCGGGAGGCAACAAGCACCCAAGTGCTTGTTTTTCTGGTCGGAGTGGCAGGATTTGAACCTGCGACCCCATCGTCCCGAACGATGTGCGCTACCAGACTGCGCTACACTCCGTGACCAGACCGCGGGCTTATAGCCGCCGCTTTTCGATCCTGCAAGCGCCAATGGCAGTACGTCTGTCGCATTTCGTCACATTCGCCGCGGACTGTTGAAATCTTCGGGCTGGCTCAGCGATCCGCTGCGCGAAAAGGGCAAGCGGACCAGCACGATGGGCTGGCTGATCCGCTTGCCGAAACCCAGCGCAATCAGGCGGCTGACCGATCGAGCATGCTCCAGTCGAACGCGCGCGCCCAGTCGGCAAAGCTGTGCCAGCGCACCTCCTGGAATTCCTTGTGCAAGCCGGGGATGTCGACGTCGTAGCCGACGCTGTCGAACCATTCGAACATCAACGCCGCATCCTCGTTCTGCTGGCGGGCCATGGCGATCGGGACCTCCTGGTAGCCGATCGGGCGGCCGATGGCCTGCGACAGGATTTTCGCCTGCTCTTCGCCGGACAATTCATCTCCGGCGAAATCGAAGCGCTTGCCGAATACCCGTTCGCGACGCTCGATCAGCGCCGCGACGAAGGCGCCGATGTCCGCCAGCGCGACCAGCTGCAGCCTGCGCTTGGCGGGCACCGCGAAAGCATGCGTGCCCTGGGCCAGCGCGCCGATCGACCAGGGGGCGACGAAATTCTCCATGAAGGCGACCGGGGCGCTGATCGTATAGGGGATGCCGAGCCGCTCGATATGCCGCTCGACCAGATATTTGCTTTCGAAATGCGGGATGCCGGTTTTCTTGTTGGCGTCGGCGACGGACGAATAGACGAGATGCCCGACGCCGGCAGCCTTCGCCGCGTCGGCGGCAAGGATACCCTGGCGGGTCTCTTCCTCCATGCCGGCCTCGGTCATGGTGCCCATCAGGAACATGGTGTCGACGCCGCTCGCAGCCTTGATGATGGAGGCGGCGTCGGATAGATCGCCGGCCACGATTTCGGCGCCGGCGGTCGCCAGTTGCCGCGCCGCCTTGCCGTCCGGCGAGCGCGTCAACGCCTTGACGCCGTGGCCCTTGGCAAGAAGAGCGCGCGCGACCGCGCCGCCTTGCTGGCCGGTGGCGCCGGTCACCAGAATGTCTCTTTTGATGGTCATCTGTTTGCTCCGTGTTTGCGTGGAGCAAAGTTAGGGTTTGCGGCATTGATGCATAATCACCTATAATTGGAAAACTTTGTCCCACTCTTGGATACAATGATCGACCTCAACGACATCGCGGTTTTTGCCCGCGTTGTGGAAACCGGCAGCTTCACCGCCGCCGCGCGCCTGCTTGCCATGCCAAAGACGACGGTCAGCCGCCGCATTGCCGCGCTCGAGCGCGAGTTCGGCGTCCGCCTGCTGCAGCGCACGACCCGCAGCCTCAACATGACGGATGCTGGGCGCCTTTATTACGAGCAGAGCAGCCAGGCACTGCGGGCGATCGAAGAGGCCAATCTGCGCCTTGCCGAGGCGAGCGCGGAACCATCGGGCACGATCCGTATCTCGGCGCCCGTCGGTTTCGGCGCCTATTTCCTCAACCGCGCCGTGGTCGAGTTTCTCGAGATCTATCCGAAGACCAAGGTCGAGCTTCGCCTGACCGACGACAAGCTCAACCTGGTTGAGGACGGGATCGATCTCGCCTTCCGCACTGGCGTCTTGCAGGATTCGACGCTGATCGCCCGCAAGCTCGGCTCGACGCACAGGCATCTCTGCGCCAGCCCGGACTATCTGGCGCGCCATGGAGCACCGGAAGCGCCGGCGGATCTCGCTCATCACCACTGCGTCATTGCCGGCCCCTCGGCAGCCGGCGCTCACTGGGTCCTGGACGGGCCGCAAGGCCAGGAGACGGTCACGGTATCCGGGCGCTTCGCCGCCAACGAGATGCAGGCTGTCGTCGCCGCCGCCATTGCCGGCTACGGCATCGCTCAATTGCCCTACGGAATGGCGGACGCGCTGATCGGCGAGGGGCGGCTGCGCCGCGTCCTTGGGGATCACACCACGCCGGCCGGCGGTCTTTACGTCCTCTATCCGAGCAGCCGCCACCTGTCGCCCCTGGTCAAGGCGTTCATCGATCTGGCGACCGAGCGGATTTCGAATCGGGTAAACAGTGCATAAAGCTGTGCGTACCCATGCGACCAACTTCTGATTGCGAGACCCGGATGAGCGAGCGCATTGTCAGTTTCGTCATGAGTGGCGGCGTCGGCTCGCGGCTCTGGCCGCTGTCGCGCGAGGACAATCCCAAGCAGTTCCACGATTTTTCCGGCGACGGTTCGATGCTGGCCAAGACCCTGCGCCGGCTGGCGGCAAGGCCGGCCGGCGAAACGCCGATCTTCCTGATCGCCGCCGAGCGCCACGCCGAGCGCGTCCATGCCGACCTCGCAGGCCTCGATCTTGCCGGCGGCGGCCCGCTGTTCGAGCCGACCGGACGCAACACCGCGGCCGCCGTCGCGCTCGCCACATTGCGCACGCTGTCCGAATTCGGCGACAGCCTGGTGCTGGTGGTGCCGTCCGATCACGAGATTTCGACCGCGGAGCAGTTCTGGCGCAGTGTTGAAGCCGGGGCCGTGGCGGCTCATGCCGGCCGCCTGGTGGTGTTCGGCATCAAGCCGACCCAGCCCGAGACCGGCTACGGCTATATAGAGGTCGCCGCCGACAGGGACGGTGTGTTCGATGTCTCGCGTTTCGTCGAGAAGCCCGACCTCGCCACCGCGCAAACCTATCTCGAAGCCGGAACCTTCTACTGGAACACCGGCATCTTCCTGTTTCGCGCCGGCGCCATGCGCGACGCCTTCGCGGCTTTCGCGCCTGATATCTGGCAGGCCACCGAAGCCGCCTATAAGGCGGCGACATCGGATCTTTCCGGTCTCTATATGCCGCTGGAACTCTATTCCGCCATCCCATCGACCTCGATCGACTACGCCATCATGGAGCGTGCCAAGGGCATCGCCATGGTGCCGGCCGGCTTCCGCTGGAACGATCTCGGCTCCTGGCAGTCGCTGCTCGATGTCGGGCCCTCCGACAATCAAGGCAACGTCATCGTCGGCGATGTCGTCGCCATCGATTGCGAGAATTCCTACATTCGCGGCGAGGGCCGGCTGCTCTCGGCCATCGGCATGAAGGACGTCGCCATCGTCTCGACCGCCGACGCCACTTTCGTGGCGCCGGTCAGCCACAGCCAGCACGTCAAGAAGATCGTCGAGCAGCTGGAGAAGTCGGGTCGCCTGGAAACCCGCTTCACGCCGGCGCATGACCGCGTCATCGAAAGCGGCGCCTGGCGACAGCGCGTGCATCACTGGCTGTTCGACGAGACGCTGCCGCTGTGGTCGACGTCGGGCGTCGACGAGCGTCATGGCGGCTTCCATGAGGCGCTCGGCTTCGACGGCTCGCCGCTGATGAAGCCCAAGCGCATGCGCACGCAGGCGCGCCAGGTCTATGCTTTCGCGGTGGCCAAGGAACGCGGCTGGACCGGCCCGGCCGACCGGCTGATCGCCCATGGCATCGATTTCATGACCGGCAAGGGCCGCACCGCAAGGGGCGGCTGGGTGCGCACGCTCAACATCGACGGCTCGGTCGCCGACCCGGCCGAGGACGCCTACGACCATTCCTGCGTGCTTCTGGCGCTGGCGCACGCCCATATATCGGGTCATGCCGACGCGCTCCGGCTCGGCGAGGAGACCTTTGCTTTTCTCGACGCCCATCTCGAGGACAGCCGCATGACCGGCTTCCTCGAAACGTCCGACGGCGAAGGTGAGCGGCGCTCCAACCCGCATATGCATCTGCTCGAAGCCTTCCTCGCCTGGCATCAGGCGACCGGCGAGCGCGCCTATCTGCGCCGCGCGGCGCAGATCATCGACCTCTTCCGCAGCCACTTTTTCGATCCGGAAAGCTGGACGCTCGGCGAACATTTCGACGACGGCTGGAGGCCGGTGGCCGGCGAGAAGGGCAGCTGGACCGAGCCCGGCCATCATTTCGAATGGGCCTCGCTGCTCACCGATTTCGCCGGCCGCAGCGGCCAGACCGAGCTCACCGCCTTTGCCCGCAAGCTCTATGCCTCCGCCGTCGCCAACGGCCTCAACCGCGCCACCGGCCTTTCCTACGGCGCTGTCTCCAGGCAAGGCCTGCCGCTCGACCGGGTGTCGCGCAGCTGGCCGCAGGCCGAAGCGGTCAAGGCGGCGATCGCGCTTGACGGCACGGGCGGGCCTGACCTCAAGCCGGAGATCGAGGCGCGCGTCGGCCGCCTGTTCCGCTGGCACATCGACCCGGCGCCGCTCGGCCTCTGGATCGACCGCATCGACGAACGCGGCCGCTCGCTGGCGACCGACGTGCCGGCCAGCATTTTCTACCACCTCGTCTGCGCGCTGACGCAGTATCTGGATGGAACGGCCGGGGAGGGAGGCTGAAGCCGCCAATCTCCCCCCTCGAGGGGGAGATGGCCGGCAGGCCAGAGGGGGTCGGTTCGACTGAACGCGACCTTCTTTTGCGACAGGATAAGGCTAGCGCCCCACGCGCGGCGACCCCTCTGTCGCCTTCGGCGACATCTCCCCCTCAAGGGGGGAGATTAGGCGTGCCTCGCGCCAGCCCCTCAATACGGGCTCGCCACGTCGCCCGTCTCGACATAGACCGCCTTCAGCTGCGAGTAGAGTGCCAGCGCCGCAAGCGAGTTCTCGCGCCCGATACCGGATTGCTTGACGCCGCCGAAGGGGATTTCCACCGGCGTCAGATTGTAGGCGTTGATCCAGCAGGTGCCGGCCTGCAGTTCGGCGATGACGCGGTGGGCGCGCGGCAGGTCGCGGGTGAAGACCCCGGCGGCGAGCCCGAATTCGGTGTCGTTGGCGCGCTCGATCACCTCGTCCTCGCTGTCGAACTTCAGCACGCTCATCACCGGCCCGAAGATCTCTTCGCGGGCGATGCGCATCGTATCGGTGACGCCGGTGAAGACCGTCGGCTCGACGAAGAAGCCGCCCTGAAAACCCTGCAGCGACGGCACATTGCCGCCGCAGGCAAGCGTTGCGCCGTCCTGCTTGCCGGCGGCGATGTAGGAGACGACCTTCTCCTGCTGCGCCTTGTTGACCAGAGGCCCCATCTGCGTTTCCGGATCGAGCGGGTCACCGATGCGGATCTTCTTGGTGCGCTCTACCAGACGGTCGACGAAACGGTCGTGGATGCCCTTCTGCACGAAGACACGCGTGCCGTTGGAGCAGATCTGACCGGTCGAATAGAAATTGCCGAGCATGGCGCCGCCGATGGCGTTTTCGAGATCGGCGTCGTCGAAGACGATCAGCGGCGACTTGCCGCCGAGCTCCATCGTCGCGTGCTTCATCTTCGAGCCGGCGAGCGACAGCACCTTGCGTCCGGTTGGCACCGAGCCGGTCACCGAAACCTTGGCGACGACATCGTGGCCGACGAGGCCGGCGCCGACATCGCCGTAGCCCTGCACGACGTTGAACAGCCCGTCGGGCAGGCCGGCCTCTGAGTAGATCTCGGCCAGCGCCAGCGCCGACAGCGGCGTGTTCTCCGATGGCTTGAACACCATGGCGTTGCCCATGGCGAGCGCCGGGGCGGATTTCCACCCGGCGATCTGGATCGGATAGTTCCAGGCGCCGATGCCGACGCAGACGCCAAGCGCCTCGCGCCGCGTGTAGGCGAAAGGCCCGCCGAGATCGACCGCCTCGCCGTTGAAGGCGGCGACCGCGCCGCCGAAATATTCAAGGCAATCCGCCGCCGAGGGCGCGTCCGCCACCAGCGTCTCCTGGATCGCCTTACCGGTGTCCAGTGTCTCGATGCGCGCGAGGTCGGCATTGCGGGCGCGAAGAATGTCGGCGGCGCGGCGCAGGATGCGGCCGCGCTCGACCGGCTTCAGCCGAGCCCAGGCCGGCTGCGCCGCGCGCGCGGCCTCGATCGCCAGTTCCAGCACGTTCGGCGTCGCGGAATGCAGCGTGGCGATGGTCTCGCCCGTCGCCGGATAGATCACAGGCAGCGGCGCGCCGCCCTCGTCCTCGATGTAGCGGCCGTTGACATAGTGCGATGCCGTGGGCTGGGCGCGCATGGTCTTCTCCATTGATGGTCGCTGGGCGGGAGGGCGCCAGCCTGACAATGCCCTATCGATCCGCCGCCTGCCAGCGCGGATTGATCCAGGGTTCCTGGTTGGAGGGCGCCAGCGGCATCCGCCCAAGGATGTGATCGGAAGCCTTCTCGCCGGTCATGATCGAGGGCGCGTTGAGATTGCCGTTGGTCACCCGCGGGAAGATCGAGGAGTCGGCGACGCGCAGGCCCTCGACGCCGATCACCCGGCATTCCGGATCGACCACGCTCGTCAGATCGTCGGCGCGGCCCATCTTGCAGGTGCCGCAAGGATGGTAGGCGCTCTCGGCGTGGTCCCTGATGAAGGCGTCCAGATCCTCGTCCGACTGCACATGACTGCCGGGCGAGATCTCCTTGCCGCGGAAACTGTCGAAGGCCTTCTGCCCAAAGATCTCGCGCGTCAGCCGAATGCAGTGGCGGAACTCCGTCCAGTCGTCCGGATGCGACATGTAGTTGAAGCGGATCACCGGCTTCGCCTTCGCATCGGGCGAGCGCAGCGTCACCGAGCCGCGCGACTTCGAGCGCATCGGCCCGACATGCGCCTGGAAGCCGTGCGACTTCGCTGCCGCCTTGCCGTCATAGCGCACCGCCGCCGGAATGAAGTGGTACTGGATGTCCGGGTAGTCGACGCCGGCCTGCGAGCGCACGAAAGCCGCCGCCTCGAAATGGTTGGTGGCGCCGAGGCCGGTCCTGAAGAACAGCCACTGTGCGCCGATCAACGCTTTGGAGAAGGGGTTGAGCACCGAATTCAGCGTGATCGGCTTGGTCGATTCCTGCTGGATGTAGAGTTCCATATGGTCCTGCAGATTGCGGCCGACGCCTGGCCGGTCGGCAACGACCTGGATGCCGTTTTCCTGCAGATGCGCGCCCGGGCCGATGCCCGACAGCATCAGGATCTTCGGCGAATTGATCGACGATGCCGCGACGATCACTTCACGTCGCGCCTTAACGATTTGAATCTGTTTGTTAGCTTCGATCTCGACCCCGATGGCGCGTTGATTCTCGATCACCACGCGACGGGCGAAGCCCTTGACCAAGGTGACGTTTTTGCGTTTCAGAGCCGGCTTCAGATAGGCGTTCGCCGCCGACCAGCGGCGGCCGCCGAGAATGGTCTGCTCCATCGGGCCGAACCCTTCCTGCTTCGAACCGTTGTAGTCGTCGGTCAGTTCGAAACCGGCCTGGCGGCCGGCCTCGACAAAGGCGCCGTAGAGCGGGTTCCTGCGCGTGCCGCGTTGGACATGCAGCGGGCCGCGTTTGCCCCGCCAGCCATCCTCGCCGCCGTCGGTATCCTCCATGCGCTTGAAGTAGGGAAGCACGTCGGCGAAGCCCCAGCCGGTTGCGCCCTGTTCGGCCCAGTGGTCGAAGTCGCGCGCATGGCCGCGCACATAGACCATGCCGTTGATCGAGGACGAGCCGCCGATCACCTTGCCGCGCGGGGTGGCGAGCACGCGGCCGCCGAGATGCGGCTCCGGCTCGCTGGCAAAGCCCCAGTCGTAGAGGCTCATGTTAAGCGGGATCGACAGCGCCGACGGCATCTGGATCAGCGGCCCGATATCGGTGCCGCCGAACTCGATGACGATCACCGAGTGCTTGCCATCCTCCGACAGCCTGTAGGCCATGGCCGAGCCGGCGGAGCCGGAGCCGATGATCACGAAATCCGCTTCAAGCATTGTTCATATGCGCCCATCGTTCATATGCGAGATGAAATCGGCGAGCGAGACATTGCCGCCGGTAGCCACAACAAGGACGGTTTTTCCCGCCACGTTCACCTTTCCCCCAAGCAGCGCCGCCAGCGACGCCGCGCCCGACGGCTCCAGCACCAGCTTCATCCGCTCGAAGGCGATCTTCATCGCCCGCCGCACCGAGGCGTCGTCGACAGTGACGCCGCGCACGCCGGCCGCGCTCACCGCCGCGAAGGGCGCTTCGCCGGGCTTCCTCGCCATAAGCCCGTCGCAGATCGATTTCGGCCCGATCGGCATCGTCTCGATGGCGCCATGCGCCAGCGAGGAGCCCATTCCATTGAATCCCTCGGGCTCGACCGCGATAATCTCGGTCTTCGGCGACTGGTAATGGAAGGCGAGCGACACGCCGCCGATCAACCCGCCGCCGCCGACGGAGCAGAACACCAGGTCGGCATGCGCGTTCTTCGCCGCCAACTGGTCGAGCGCCTCCAGCCCGGCGCCGGCCTGGCCGGCAACGATCTCCGGATCGTCGAAGGGATGGAGCAGCGTCAGCCCCTCCGTCTCGGCGATCTCGCGCGCCCTGGCTGCAGCCACTTCCTCGCGTGCGCGATCGCCATGGTCGGTGAGCACGACGCGCGCGCCATAGCCGGCGGTGGCCTCACGCTTGGCGGCCGGCGCATCGATCGGCATCACGATGGTGACGGGAATGCCGAGCGCCTGGCCGGCGGCGGCCAGCCCTTGCGCGAAATTGCCGGACGAGTAGGCGACGACACCTTTCTTGGCCTCATCCGGCGACAGCTGCTTCAGCCGCCAGTAGGCACCGCGCACCTTGAAGGAGCCGGCCCATTGCAGCGATTCCGGCTTGACGAAGACACGCGCCGCACCCGTCTCCCTGGCGAGCGCGGTCGACTCCAGCAATGGCGTCACCTGCGTTGCGGCAGAGGTGACGGCATAGGCCATTTTGAGATGGTCGAGTGAGGGGACGAGCGTTGTCATCATTCGCCTCGCGGATACCGTTTGCTCTCCTCGAGATTGTCGAGGTTCATGTGGTTGCGCATGTAGCGCTCGGACGCCTTCTGCAGCGGCTGGAAATCCCAGGGGTAATAGGCGCCGTTGCGCAGCGCCGGATACACCACCCAGCGGCGCGCCTGGCTCTCGCGCACGGCGGCGTCGAAAGCGGCCATGTCCCAGCGCGCCCGGACCTTGTCCATAAACGCCGCGACCAGCGCCGCGTTGGCCGGATCGTCGGCGAGGTTGTCACGCTCGAGCGGATCGGCTTCGAGGTCGAACAATTGCGGCGGGTCGAGTTCACAATGGACGAATTTGTATTTGCCGTCGCGGATCGCCACCAGCGGCGCGTAGGAGCCTTCGGCGGCATACTCGATCAACACGGGCGCGGTGCGCTGCCCGCCATTGGCGAGCGGCAGCAGCGACTGGCCGTCGGTCCACGGAGCGATGGCGCCCATGTCGATGCCGGCGAGGTCGCACAGCGTCGGCGTCACGTCGAGATTGGAGACCGGCGCCTCGATCAGCCCGGCCGGCACGCCTTTGCCGGCGATCATCAGCGGTACGCGCGCCGAACCCTCGAAGAAGCTCATCTTGAACCACAGCCCGCGCTCGCCGAGCATGTCGCCATGGTCCGAGCAGAACAGGATGACGGTGTCGTCGAGCATGCGCGCGCGGCCGAGGACGTCCAGCAGCTCGCCGAGCTTGTCGTCGACATAGGAGATGTTGGCGAAATACCCGCGCCGCGAACGGCGCACCTGGTCGCTTGTGATCGCGAAAGAGGAATAGTCGCTGGCGTGGTAGAGCCGCTGCGAATGCGCGTCCTGCTCGTCATGCGCGATGAACCCGGTTTCGGGGTCCAGCGCCTGGCAATTCTCGTAGAGGTCCCAATACTGCTTGCGCGCGACGTACGGGTCGTGCGGGTGCGACAGCGAAACGGTCAGGCACCAGGGCCGCCGGTCCGCATCGTCCTGCTCTCGCGAAAGCTGGTAGAGCTTCTGCGTGGCCAGGAACACGACTTCGTCGTCATACTCCATCTGGTTGGTGGTCTCGGCGACGCCCGCGCCGGTCACCGAGCCCAGATTGTGATACCACCAGTCGATGCGCTCGCCGGGTTTGCGATAGTCCGGCGTCCAGCCGAAATCGGCCGGATAGATGTCGGTGGTCAGCCGCTCCTCGAAGCCATGCAACTGGTCCGGCCCGACGAAATGCATCTTGCCAGACAGGCAGGTGTAGTAGCCGGCAGATCGCAGGTGATGGGCAAAAGTCGGGATCGAGGACGTGAACTCCGCCGCGTTGTCGTAGACCCCGGTGCGTGACGGCAACTGCCCGCTCATGAACGAGGCGCGGCCGGGCGCGCAGAGCGGCGAGGCGGTGTAGTTGTTGGCAAAGCGCGCCGAGCGGGCGGCAAGTGCCTTCAGATGCGGCACATGCAGGAATTCCGCCGGTCCGTCGGGGAACAGCGTGCCGTTGAGCTGATCGACCATGACGATCAGGAAATTGGGCCGTCCGCTCGTCAAGGCAGGCTCCGTCCGCTGAGCTTGGTTTCGAGATAGTCTTCGACGAGCGCGATGGCCGTCGCCGCGTCCGGCACGCCGTCTTTCAGCGCGCGACGGATGTAGAGCCCGTCGATAAGCGCCGCCGTCGCTTCGGCGACGCGATCCGCTCCGCCCCTGGACAGGATGCCGGTCAGCCCGCTCATCAGGTTCGAATGCAGCCGCCTCGCATAGATCTTGAGCAGGCGCCGCAAGGCCGACGACTTCTGCGCCTCGACATAGAAGGCAAGCCATGCGGCGATGGTCTCGGGCTGGAACTGGTCGTCGGAGAAGCTTACGGCGACCACGGCCGAGACGCGCTGGCGCGCAGTGCCGGTGGCGCGCAGCGCACGCCTGGTGTCGGTGTTGAGCTCCGCCAGTATGTGCCGCATCGTCGCGAACAGAAGCTCGTCCTTGGCGCCGAAATAATGGTGCGCCAGCGCCGACGACACGCCGGCGCGGCCAGCGATCTCCGACATCGTCACGTCCAGCGAGCCGCGCTCGCCGATCGCCGAGATCGTCGCATCGATGAGCGCCTTGCGGCGCAAGGGTTCCATTCCGATTTTCGGCATTTTGGGATCCGGGCTCGATATAAGATTATTTTTTATTGACGGATCAATCAACAAAAAATCGATGCTGGCATCAAACGATCCTGTTGGTCTGGCCCATCCCCTGGGGTGGAAAAAAGTTCACTGTTGAACAATATTGAATCTCATGCCGCGACAGGACGTGCTAGCGTGTATGGAGGTTCAGGTCAGGCCGGCATCACCTGAGGATCCACACGCCAGGCTGCGCGGCAAATGGAGGCTGTAATGACCGCATGCATCGTCGGCTGGGCGCATTCGCGCTTCGGCAAGCTCGAGGGCGAGACGCTCGAGGGCCTGATCACCAAGGTCGCCGTCGAGGCGCTCGACCATGCCGGGATTGGTCCCGACGATGTCGACGAGATCGTGCTCGGCCATTTCAACGCCGGCTTCTCCGCGCAGGATTTCACCGCCAGCCTGGTTTTGCAGGCCGACGACCGGCTGCGTTTCAAGCCGGCGACGCGCGTCGAGAACGCTTGTGCCACCGGCTCTGCCGCCGTCCGTCAAGGCATCCGCGCCATCGACGCCAATGCGGCCCGCATTGTGCTGGTGGTCGGCGCCGAGCAGATGACCACCACGCCCGGCCCCGAGATCGGCAAAAACCTGCTCAAGGCCTCCTACCTGCCGGAGGATGGCGACACGCCCGCCGGCTTTGCCGGCGTCTTCGGCAAGATCGCGCAGGCCTATTTCCAGCGCTATGGCGACCAGTCGGATGCGCTCGCCATGATCGCCGCCAAGAACCACAAGAACGGCGTCGACAATCCTTACGCGCAGATGCGCAAGGATTTCGGCTTTGAATTCTGCCGCCAGGAAAGCGAGAAGAACCCGTTCGTCGCCGGTCCCTTGAAGCGCACCGACTGCTCGCTGGTTTCGGACGGCGCCGCCGCGCTTGTGCTCACCGACACCGCGACGGCGCTCAGGATGCGCCGCGCCGTCACCTTCCGCGCCAATGAGCACGTCCAGGATTTCCTGCCGATGTCGAAGCGCGACATCCTCGCCTTCGAGGGCTGCGAGCAGGCCTGGAACCAGGCGCTGAAGAAGGCCGGCGTGACGCTCGACGACCTCTCCTTCGTCGAGACGCATGACTGCTTCACCATCGCCGAACTGATCGAATACGAGGCGATGGGGCTGGCCAAGCCAGGCGAAGGCGCGAAGCTGGCGCTGGACGGCACCACGGCCAGGGACGGTCGCCTGCCGGTCAACCCCTCCGGCGGCCTTAAGGCCAAGGGCCATCCGATCGGCGCCACCGGCGTGTCGATGCATGTGCTGACCGCCATGCAGCTCACCGGCGAGGCGGGCGGCATCCAGGTGCCGGGCGCCAAGCTCGGCGGCATCTTCAACATGGGCGGCGCTGCCGTTGCCAACTACGTTTCCATTCTCGACCGGATCAGGTAGAAGCGGCCCGCATTTAAAGCGGGGTCCTCTGGGCGCGCGCGTGCGGGAGGCAGCATGTCAAATCCGGTTCTGGTCGAGGTTTTGCGCGGCGCGGTGGTCGAAAGCGCCCATCGCGGCGCGGTCGCCGTGTTCGATGCCGACGGCAAGCCGTTGCTCGAAATCGGCGAGACGGCGCGCCCGGTGTTTCCGCGCTCGGCGGTGAAGGCGATCCAGGCGCTGCCATTGGTCGAAAGCGGTACGGCCGACGCCTATGGCTTCGGCGACCGCGAACTGGCGCTGGCCTGCGCCTCGCATACCGGCGAGGCCGCGCATGTCGAACTGGCGCAAGCCATGCTGGCGAAAGCCGGTCTCGACAAAGCCGCGCTCGAATGCGGCGCGCATTGGCCGTCGAACCATGACGCCACCATAGCCCTTGCCCGTGCCGGCGGCGTGCCGAACGCGCTGCACAACAACTGCTCGGGCAAGCATGCCGGCTTCCTCTGCACCTGCGTGCATGCGGGCATCGCCCATCGCGGCTACGTCAAGGCCGGCCACGCCCAGCAGGAGATGATTCGCGATGCCATGCAGTCCGTGACCGGTGCCGCCCATGACGTCGACCACTGCGGCACCGACGGCTGTTCCATCCCGACCTATGCCGTGCCGCTGAAGAGCTTCGCGCTCGGCTTTGCCCGCATGGCGACGGGCAGGGGCTTTGCGCCGGAGCGGGCCAGGGCGGCGAAGCGGCTCTTGTCCGCCTGCATGGCCGAGCCCTTCCTGGTCTCCGGCAGCGGCGGCGCCGATGTCGCGCTGATGCAGGCGGCGCCCGGCCGCATCTTCGTCAAGACCGGTGCCGAGGGCGTCTATTGCGCCGCCGTTCCCGAGCTTGGCCTCGGCATTGCGCTGAAATGCGACGACGGCGCCGGCCGCGCCGCCGAGGTGATGATCGCCGCGATGCTGGCCAGGCTGCTGCGCAGCGACGAAGGCCTCGCCACAAAACTTATGGAGCTCGCCCATCGCCCCGTCGAAAGCCGGATTGGCGCCAAGGTCGGCACGCTACGGCCGACGGCTGCGCTCAACTAACGTGGTTGCGCTCAACGGTCAGATGCGCATAGCCGGCATTGCCTGACTGGGCGAGGTCGGCGGTCGCCGGATCGGCCCAGCGCTGGCCGACGATAGCGCCGTTCAGCGCGCCATCGATGACATTGTCCGAGATGATGGCCGTTTCCGCGCCCTCGACCACCGACACCGCAATGCCGGTTCCGGCCTTGCGGATGATGTTGCCGGTGGCGACGACGTTGCGCAGATAAGGCCCCCAGCCGATCTGCATGCCATAGAGCGGCGCGTTCTCGACGACATTGCCCGACACGGTGGTGTCGGCCTCGACGCTGATGCCGACGCCGAAGCCGGGCGCGTCGGCGGGGTAGGGGCCGACCGTCGACAGGTTGCGCACGATGTTGTTCGCGCACACGCCCATGCGGCCGCCTTCGTTGAAATTGACGATCGAGATGCCGTTGGCGGCGCCGTCGATGATGTTGTTGCCGATGACCGCGCCTTCGAAGGAGAATTCCGAATAGAGCGCCGTCTCGCCCGAGCGCGAGCAGGTGTTGCCGGTGACCTGCAGATTGCTGGAGCTGTTGGCGCGGATCGCCGAGAAGGCGCAGTCCGAGACGATGTTGCCCGAGATCACGACATTGCCGGCGCGGAAGGCGTTGATGCCGTTGCCGTTCTGGCCGGTGCCGCCGCTCCTGGCGCCGATGCGCTCGACGCGGTTGCCACTGACGAGGGTGCCGTCTTCCGCCTGCTGCCAGCGATGCACGAGGATGCCGCCATTGGCGCAGTCGGAAACCGTATTGCCGGAGATCTCCAGCCCGCCGGCTTCGACCGAATAGATGCCGGCGTCCGCCGCGCCGGAAATGTCGCAACGCCCGACGCGGCCCGAAACATGCTCCAGCGCCAGCCCGTTCTTGCCGCTGCCGGTGACCTGGCAATTGTCGATGACGAGATGGCCGACGCGACGCAGGTCGAGCAGGCCTTGCGCATAGTCGGCCAGCCAGCGGTTCGAGCCGTCGAACACCAGCCCGCCGAGTTCGATATGCTCGGCCTGCTCTGCCATCATCAGATGGCCGTTGCCGCCATAGACGATGCGCGTGGCGCCCGGTACGCCGCTCAGGCGCAGGCGCGCGGGCAGCCTGAGGTTGGACACGACATAGGTGCCCTGCGGCAAAAACACCGGCGCGTCACGCTCGCTGGCGTCGTTGAGGAGCTTGGTGAAGGCCTTGCTCTGGTCGTCAAGCGCGCCTGGCTGCACGCCGAGCGCGGTGGCGTTGATCGGACCGCGCATCGAGGCCTTCTCGATGCCGGGCAGCACCTTGGCCGAGGCTTTGCCGGCGCAAAGGCCGGCGATGGCAAAGCCGGCGGTCTGAGCGAGCAGCGTTCGTCTGTTCAACATCGGCACAGGTCCTGGCTTTTGCCATCCCTGTCGCAGGAATCGTGCCAGGCCTGACGTCGGACTACGGCTTGTACAGAGGCGGCACCGGGCCTAAGTTCATTGGATGAGCAGAGCTTTTACCCGCGAAGAAGACAGCGAAAACGCCATCGCCGGCATAGGCGAGCGTCCGATCAGCCAACACCGCAACCTGGTGACGGAGCGCGGCTTGGCAATGATCGATCAGGAACTCGAAGGACTGCGCGACGAATTGGGCAAGGCCGAGAGGCGAGCCGACCGCGAGCGCATCGCGCTCGTGTCGCGCGACCTGCGCTACTGGACCGCCAGGCGCGAGAGTGCGGAGCTTTCCGTGCCCGAGCCCGGCAGCGACGTGGTCCGCTTCGGCATGGGCGTCACGCTGGAAGGCGATGACGGCAAGAAAGTGCACTGGAAGATCGTCGGCGAGGACGAGGCCGATCCCTCAAAGGGCAGCATTTCCCATGTCTCGCCGATGGCAGTGGCGCTGTTCGGCAAGAAGCTTGGCGACATCGCGTCGGTCAATGGCAGGGAGTGGGAGATCACCAAGCTATCGGACAAGGCTGAGAGCTAACCGGCGGCGTCTACTTTGCTAGCTTCTGCAATCCGACTGAGTATTTGTCCATGACATTACGAGCGGCACTCATCTGCCGTTCGAAGTTGTCGTGAACTGGCCTCAGAATGATGCCATCGTCAGTTTCGATGATCTGAAGCTGATCGCCCACTTGAAGATTCAAGCTGTCGAGCAACTCCCGCGGCAAGATCAGGGCATCTGACCCGTCGTCGAGCTTGGAGATGATCGTCTTCATGGCCGATGCCTCCGTCGGTTGCA
This sequence comes from Mesorhizobium abyssinicae, assembly GCF_049887195.1. Lineage (NCBI taxonomy): Bacteria > Pseudomonadati > Pseudomonadota > Alphaproteobacteria > Hyphomicrobiales > Phyllobacteriaceae > Mesorhizobium > Mesorhizobium abyssinicae. The sequence goes on along the minus strand of NZ_JARAKC010000002.1, from coordinate 372,560 downwards.
GCCATCGCTATGGCACAACCTTTTCAGCGGTATACGACAATGTTCAATCTGCCGCCAGCAAGCGGTCCATAAGCCTGTCCGCCGCTTCTGGAATGACCGTGCCCGGCGGGAAGATTTCCGCCGCACCCGCCTTCAGCACCGCATCATAGTCCTGCGGCGGGATCACGCCGCCGGCGACGATCAGCATGTCGCCATGGCCGAGCTTCTTCAGCGCTTCCTTGAGCTCAGGAATGAGCGTCAAATGTCCGGCCGCGAGCGAGGAGGCGCCGATGATGTCGACGTCGTGCTGGACCGCCAGTTTCGCGATCTCCTCGGGCGTCTGGAACATCGGACCGACGGTGACGTCGAAGCCGAGATCGGCAAAGGCGGTGGCGATCACCTTCTGCCCGCGGTCATGGCCGTCCTGACCCATCTTGGCAACCAGGATACGTGGCTTGCCACCGGATTTCTCCTCAAACGTCGCGATCTTGTCCTGCAGCCTGTCGACCGCCGGATTGTCGCCGAGCGCATCGCGGTAGACGCCGGAGATCGTCTGCACCGAGGCGACATGACGCCCAAAAACCTTTTCCAGCGCCAGCGAAATCTCGCCGACGGTCGCTTTGGCGCGCGCCGCGCGGATGGCGAATTCAAGCAGGTTCTCGTCGTCCTCGGCCGCCCGCGTCAACGCGGCAAGCGCGCCCTCGACCGCGCCGACGTCGCGCGTGCCCTTCAGCCGCTGCAGCTTCGCCAACTGCCTGGCCTTGACCTCGGCATTGTCGATCTTCAGCACGTCGACCTCGATGTCGGTTTGCGGCCGATGCGCGTTGACGCCGACCAGCGTCTGCTCGCCGGAATCGATGCGTGCCTGGGTGCGGGCCGCGGCCTCCTCGATGCGCAGCTTCGGAATGCCTTTCTCGATCGCCGCCGCCATGCCGCCGAGGCTCTCGACCTCCTCGATGTGAGCGAGCGCGCGCGCCGCCAGATCCTGCGTCAGCCGCTCGACGAAGGCCGAGCCGCCCCACGGGTCGACGATGCGCGTGGTGCCGGATTCCTTCTGCAGGATGAGCTGCGTGTTGCGGGCGATGCGGGCCGAATGGTCGGTCGGCAGCGCCATCGCCTCGTCGAAGGAATTGGTATGCAGCGACTGCGTATGCCCCTGCGTCGCCGCCATCGCCTCGATCATCGTGCGGGTGATGTTGTTGTAGGGATCCTGCGCCGTCAGTGACCAGCCTGACGTCTGGCAGTGCGTGCGCAGCGACAGCGAGCGCTCGTCCTTGGGCGCAAAATTCTTCTTCATCAGGCTCGACCACAGCAGGCGCGCGGCCCTGAGCTTGGCGACCTCCATGAAGAAGTCCATGCCGACGGCCCAGAAGAAGGAAAGCCGCGGCGCGAAGCGGTCGATGTCGAGCCCGGCAGCGACGCCGGCGCGGGCATATTCGATGCCGTCGGCGATGGTGTAGGCGAGCTCGAGGTCCGCCGTCGCGCCGGCCTCCTGCATATGGTAGCCCGAGATCGAGATCGAGTTGAACTTCGGCATGTTGCGCGACGTGTAGGCGAAGATGTCCGACACGATCCGCATCGAGGGTTTCGGCGGGTAGATGTAGGTGTTGCGGACCATGAACTCCTTCAGAATGTCGTTCTGAATGGTCCCGGCGAGATCCTTTTGCGCAACTCCCTGTTCCTCCGCCGCCACGATGTAGAGCGCCATGACCGGCAGCACCGCGCCGTTCATGGTCATCGACACCGTCATTTCGCCGAGCGGAATGCCGTCGAACAGCTGGCGCATGTCGAGGATGGAATCGATGGCGACTCCCGCCATGCCGACATCGCCTGCGACGCGAGGATGGTCGCTGTCATAACCGCGATGCGTGGCGAGATCGAAAGCGACCGACAGGCCCTTCTGCCCGGCCGCCAGGTTGCGCCGGTAGAAGGCGTTCGACTCTTCCGCCGTTGAGAAGCCGGCATATTGCCGGATCGTCCAGGGCTGCTGGACGTACATTGTCGGGTAGGGGCCGCGCACGAAGGGCGCCAAGCCGGGATAGGTATCGAGATTGGCGAGGCCCTTGAGATCGCCCTGCATGTAGAGATGCTTCACGGCGATGCCTTCCGGCGTCATCCGCTGGCCCTTGAGCTCGACCGGCGCGCGGCGCGGAGCAGACCAGCCGATCTGGCTGAAATCGGGGATCATGCGCCGGCTCCGATCGACTGATCGATGCGCACCGGAAACAGCGGCTCGCAGGTCGCGACGCCTTCCGTGAGCGCCGGTCGCCGCTCCGCCGCCAGTGTTTCGACCGGGCGTTCGCTGCCCGCGCGGAACAGTGTCGTGCCGACGATAGCGCGCGCGCCCGTCCGGTATTCGGCGTTGCGCTTCGCAGCGGCGGTCTGGACGCGGTTCTGGATGTAGCCTTGCTGCAGGCTCGCCAGCACGCCGCCTTCGGCCTCGATGCGCTGGAATTCTTGCCAGGCGACCGCGCAGAGATCATTGGTCAGCGCCTCGACGGCGCCCGATCCGCCAGCGGGGTCGGCGACGTGATCGACGTGGCTTTCCTCGGCCATGATCAGCTGCGCGTTGCGGGCGACGCGGCGGGCAAAGCCGGCCGGCAGCCCATGCGCGATTGTGTGTGGCAGGATGGAGATCGAATCGGCCCCGCCGGCGGCGGCCGCGAAACAGGCGATCGCCGTGCGCAATATGTTGGTCTCCGGGTCCGCCGCCGTCATCATGCGATAGGACGTCTCGGCGTGGATGCTGGCCGTCGAGGCCGGGATCGAGCAGGCTTCCTGGATCCGCGCCCACAGCCGGCGCAAGGCGCGCACCTTGGCCATCGACAGCAACTGGTCCTGGTCGACGCTGAGCGCGAAGCCGATATGGGGTGCGGCATAGACCAGCGGCTGGCGCGCCTTCTCGAACATCCTGAGATAGGAGACCGCCGACGCCATCATCGTGCCGAGCTCCTGCGCCTCGGTGGCGCCGGCATTGTGGAAGACGCGCCCGTCGGCCTCGAGCAGCACGCCGGGCACTCCCATCGAGAAGAAATGCGCCATCGACTGCGGCATCGATTCCTGCAGCGCCTCGATCGACATGCGCAGCCGGCCGGTCCCGGCGAAGATCGCCGCCGGATCGATGCCGAAGGAAAGGTTGAGCTTGGCCGGATCGGAGCGGCGCTTGCCCAGGAATGCCACCAGCCAGTCGGCCACCGCACGGCTCCAGGGATGGGCATCGATGCGGACCTGGACGCGGTTGAGCGGCACGCCGTCGAGCACCGCTTCCAGCGCCTCGGCCGTTCGCGGCAGGCCATAGCCGAAAGCGTTCGGCGCGCCCTCGAAAACCAGTGACAGACCGGTCGCCCCTTGCGCGACATCGTCCAGTGCCTGCGCCTTGGCGCGGCCAATATCCGGATCGTCGACGCGCTGGCTGACGATCCAGGGCGCTCCCGGATTTGCCCTGACCATCGGTTCGGCCGTGGCCGAGCGCTCATAGAGCGGCTCGATGCGGATGCCGTCGTCGCTGTGGGAAACCAGCCTGTCCTCGAAGGAGCCGCCGGCAAGCGCCTTTTCGGCGAGCGCCAGCCAGCGCTGGCGGTCAGCGTTCTGAAGGTCGACTTCCCTGGTCAAGGCGCCGGCGCCCATCCGCACTCCTGATTTTTCTGCCGCATCAATTCGAACCGTCAGTCTAAGGTTCCCTGTCCGATATCACAATGCGCCACGCATGCGGCCGGGTGAACCACCGACCGATTGCCAAACATGCGCAAAGTCCGCAAGCTGCAGGAAGCCCGGCAAGTCGGGATTTGCGTTCGGTTCCAACTCCGACTGAAAGCCCGATTCGCGATTGGAGCATTGTCGCTGCCGTGTCGCCTCACTATACCTCAGCGAGGGCCCTTTGCTTTTAACTTCATCAGGTTGCGGAGACCGGACATATGGCTGACGACAAGAGCATTTTCATCGGCGCCAGCCGCAAGCCCGACGACAGCTATCAGCGCCCCGAGCAGCTTCTGCTGCAATATGGCAACCGCCACGGCCTGGTCACCGGCGCCACCGGCACCGGCAAGACGGTCAGCCTGCAAATCCTCGCCGAGGGTTTTTCCAACGCCGGCGTGCCGGTCTTCTGCGCCGACATCAAGGGCGATCTTTCCGGCATCGCCATGATGGGCGAGGCCAAGGATTTCCTGGTCAAGCGCGCCGAGCAGATCAAGCTCGACCCTTACGACTTCCAGGAATTCCCGGTCATCTTCTGGGACCTGTTCGGCGAACAGGGCCACCCGATTCGCGCCACGACTTCGGAGATGGGACCGCTCTTGCTGTCGCGGCTGATGAACCTAACCGAAGCGCAGGAAGGCATCATGAACATCGCCTTCCGCATCGCCGACGAGGAAGGCCTGCTTCTGCTCGACCTCAAGGATCTGCAGGCGCTGCTCGCCAACATCGCCGAGCGCGCCGATGAGCTCAGCGCCCGCTACGGCAATGTCACCAAGCCGTCCGTCGGCGCCATCCAGCGCACGCTGCTGGTGCTGGAACAGCAGGGCGCGGCGAATTTCTTCGGCGAGCCGGCGCTGCGCATCGCCGACATCATGCGCACCACCCGCGACGGCCGTGGCGCCATCAGCGTGCTGGCCGCCGACAAGCTGATGATGAACCCGCGCCTCTACGCCACCTTCCTGCTCTGGCTGATGTCGGAGCTGTTCGAGGAATTGCCCGAGGTCGGCGATCCGGACAGGCCGAAGCTGGTCTTCTTCTTCGACGAGGCGCATCTGTTGTTCGAGGACGCGCCGAAGGTGCTGGTCGACCGCGTCGAGCAGGTGGTGCGGCTGATCCGCTCCAAGGGTGTCGGCGTCTATTTCGTCACCCAGAACCCGCTGGATATTCCCGAGAAGGTTCTGGCCCAGCTCGGCAACTGCGTCCAGCATGCCCTGCGCGCCTACACTCCGCGCGAACAGCAGGCGGTGAGGACGGCGGCCGAGACGTTCCGCCCCAATCCCGATTTCGACTGCATGACCGCGATCACCCAGCTCGGCACCGGCGAGGCGCTGGTTTCGACGCTGGAGGCCAAGGGCGTGCCCTCCATGGTCCAGCGCACGCTGATCCGGCCGCCGTCGTCGCGGCTCGGCCCGATCACGCCGGACGAGCGCCGCCAGTTGATCGGGGAAAGCCCGGTCTCGGGCCAATACGACCAGGTGATCGACCGCGAATCGGCCTTCGAGCTGTTGCAGAAGAAGGCGAAAGAGGCGCAGGAGGCCGAAGAGCAGGCGCAACAGGCCGACAGCGGCCGCTCGCGCTGGACGATTCCCGGTTTTGGCGACGATCCCGCTCCGCAGTCCGGCGGCCGCCGCGCCCCGGCGCCACGCCCCTCGAACCGCCAGACGGTGGCCGAAGCGGCGATCAAGTCGGTGGTGCGCTCGGTCGGCTCGTCTGTCGGCCGCGCGATCGTGCGCGGGATCCTGGGGAGCCTGGCCAGGGGGCGGTAGGATGTCTGCACGAGAAGGGCGGAGGTCGCTTCAAGCGCGGTGACAGAGCGCTGCCGTGATCAATCCTTCCTGCGTTATGGCGAGCAGGAAGCCGCGGCGAAGTACCAGGCGAACTGGCTCAGATTCGCGATGACGGATTCACACCGGGATGAGCGGAGCGACCTCACACCGGGATGAGCGGAGCCACCTCACGGTCCGATGGCCGGTCGCTCGCCGCGAGGCCAGCCAGCACACCGGCACGATCGGCAGCGTTGCGGTTCTGGCTCATCTTGCGCTTGCCTTCGAGCCGCGTGATCGGCATGCGCAGGCCAATAATCCCCTTCAGTTGCGCCTGGATGAAATCCGGCGGCGCATCCGATACGGCCCAGGGCGAGGCGCGGCCGCCTTCGTGGAGGGTGGTGAGACGCGTCACCACGTCGAGCAGCCTGTCGGCATCGTCGAAGAACTCAATCGGTCCATAGGCATGGACGGCGACATAGTTCCAGGTCGGCACGACCTTCCCAGTTTCCTGCTTGGCCTGATACCACGCCGGCGTCACATAGGCGTCCGGTCCCATGAAGATCGCCAGGCCATCGCCCAATGCCGGTGCGCGCCACTGCGGATTTGCCTTCGCGACATGGCCGTAGATCACGCCGTGCTCGCCCTCGTTCTCGTCGAGAAGAAGTGGCAACGGCGTCGCCTGCGGTCCTTCCGCCGTGGCGGTGACCAGCGTCGCCAGCCGCGCGGCGCGGATCGTTGCTCTCAGGCTCTCCTTGTCGTCATCACGGAAGGCGGGCGGTATGTACATGGCGAAACTCCTTGCGTTGCAGGCGACGATGCCGCAAGTCTGGCTTGGTGGAAATATCCAGTTTCGTAGGTTCTCTGTGGTCCAGTTGGAGAAGGATGGCGTCGCGCGCCGGATCATCGCGGCGATCAAGGCGCAGGTGCACAGCGGCGCCTACCGGCCTGGCGACCGCCTGCCATCGACGCGGGTCTTTGCCGCCGAATGGGGCGCCTCGCGCACCACGGTGACGGCCGCCTACAGCCAACTCGACGCCGAAGGCTATCTGATCATCCGGCCGGGAGCACGCGCGATCGTGGCCTCGGGGCTGGAGGCGCCGTCGATGGAGACGCCCCTCGCGGCCGCTCAGCCCCGCAACCTGTCGGCATTCGCCCGCCGCCTCGTCGCCCTGCCTGCGCCGGCGGAAATGCAGCCGGCCAAGCTTGCCGATTTCCGCTATGGCGACCTGTCCGGGGCGGACTTCCCGGTGCTGGCCTGGCGGCGGGCGTCGAACAAAGCCATTTTGCGACGCCCCGCGCGGCTGCGCTATGGCGACCCTCAGGGGTCCCTTGCCGCCCGCGGCGCGCTTCAGGGCTATCTCTGGCGCGCTCGCGGCATCAATTGCACGCCGGACCAGATCGTCGTCGTCAACGGCTCGCAGCAAGGGCTCGACCTCTGCGCGCGGCTGCTGCTTGACCCCGGCGACCGGTTTGTGATCGAGAACCCGGGCTATCTGCTGGCCCGCAATGCCTTCGCGGCGGCAGGCGGCATCGCCGTGCCCGTTGCGGTCGACGCCGACGGGCTGAGGACGGATGCCTTGCCGCCGGCCCGCCTTGCTTGCGTGACGCCGTCGCATCAGTTTCCGCTCGGCAGCGTGCTTTCGGCGACGCGCCGGCGCGCCCTCCTGGCCTGGGCCAAGGCTACAGGCGCCTACATCGTCGAAGACGATTATGATGGCGAATACCGTCACGACATCTCCCCCATCCCGCCGCTGCAGGCCCTCGATCCTGACTCCGTCATCTATATCGGCACGCTGTCCAAGACGCTTTCGCCGACCCTGAGGCTCGGCTATCTCGTCGTTCCCGCCAGCCTCACCCGGGCGTTTAGCGAGGCGAAACGGCTGACCGACCGGCATGCTCCGATGCTGGAACAAGACATACTGGGCGACCTGCTGGCGAGCGGCGCTTATGAGCGTCACGTCCGCAGCATACGCAGGAAGAACGCCGAGCGCAGGGAGGCCCTGCTGCAGGCGTTGTCCGAACATCTGGGTGCAGGAGTCTCCGTCGCGGGAGCCGACACCGGACTGCATGTCGTCGCCTGGATGAACGGCATCGATGCCGAACGCGAGCCGGCGATCATCGCGGCTGCGCGCGCCGCCGGGATCGGCCTCTATCCGGTATCGCCGCTCTATGACCCAACCGAGCCGCGACCTGAAACGGCCGGCTTCATCCTCGGCTATGCAGGGCTCGACGTGGAGGTACTGAGACGCGGTGTTGCAATGCTGGCGACTGTGCTGGCCGCGCACCGCTGACGAGATTCAGGCTTCAGAAGAGCTCGTCGGTATCGCGCCTGATCGGCCCAAGCAGGATCGATCCATCGGGCACGCCGGCGTCGATCGGAATGGCTTTGCGATTGGCGCTCGCCACCATCGGCTGGCCGACATCGGCGGTAACGATCACCGGCGTCTTCGAGGGCACGCGATCGTAGAGATCGATGATGTCCTGGTTGATCAGGCGAACGCAGCCCGACGACACCGACTTGCCGATCGAGTTCCATTCCGGCGAGCCGTGCAGGCGGTAGAGCGTGTCCACATTCCCCTGGAACAGATAGAGCGCGCGCGCGCCGAGCGGGTTCTTCAGCCCGCCGGGCATGCCGCCATTGTCGGCGCTGTACTCCCTCAGCTCCGGCTGGCGGGCGACCATCTCGTCCGGCGGCGTCCATTTTGGCCACTTCTGCTTCCACTGCACCACCGCGTCGCCCGCCCATTCGAAGCCGGCACGGCCGAGGCCGACGCCGTAGCGGATCGCCTGGCCGCCCTCACGCACCAGATAGAGGTGATGGCCGGTCGTATCGACGACGATGGTGCCCGGCTTCTGGCCAGTCGGATCGGGAACGATCTGGCGCAGGAATTGCGGATCGATCTTCTGGAACGGTATGGCCGGCACTTCGAAACCGCTGTCCGAGATCGGGCCGTACATCGTCGCATAGTCGCCCAGCGGCGGCTCGACATAGGCCGGCGGCGGCGGCTCGACTGGTTCCGGCCTCGTCGTGGCGCAAGCCGAAACGGCGACCGAGGCGGCGCCGAGCGCCGCGGCATTGAGAAAGCCGCGGCGGCTGAGGCGAAGGGAGGACGGATCGGATGTGAACATGGTTGCCTTTTTTAGGTCTCAAGTCGCAACAAAGCATAAATGCGCCGGTGCGGACTGTTAACGGGAGCACTCTCGCCTTTAACAGTTGGCGGCGATAGGCGGTTCCGATTCTGGCCTCAGGGTGGACAAACAAAGGCAAAGCTGTGACCGCATCCGGCCTGTTGCGCCACGGCCACATGCGGCCTGGCGACCCCAAGCTATGTTGAGATCCAGGTCAAGTCGGCATCCCCTGAATACCAACCTACCTCAAGCGGTCAGCAGGCCTTCGAGCGACGGCAGGATCAATCCCGGCATGAAATCGCGGTATTCGTCAGGCTGGTTGGCGCGGTTGATCCACACCGTGCGGAAGCCGAACTTGGCGGCCCCCGCCACGTCCCAGCGGTTGGACGATTGGAACGACACCGCATCCGGATAGAGGCGCCAGCCGGTGGTCACCATGTCGTAGGTCGAGGGGTCGGTCTTGAAGCGCCTGACTTGATCGACGGAAAAGATGTCGTCCAGCACCTGGTCGAGCGCGGCCGACTTGACCGCAGCTTCGAGCATCTCGGGCGAGCCGTTGGAGAGGATTGCCAGCCGAGCGCCGGACGCCTTGAGCGCCTTGAGCACGGCCGGCACCTCCGGATAGCAGTCGAGCCGCCAGTAAGCCTCCAGCAGCTTGGCCCGCAGCCCCCTGTCGACCGAGGGTACCTTGCGCAGGGCGAAATCCAGCGCCTGCTCGGTCAATTGCCAGAAGTCGGCATAGGCGCCCATCAGCGTCCTGACCCAGGAATATTCGAGCTGCTTGGCGCGCCAGATGTCGGAGAGCAGCTGGCCGTCCGGCCCGATCTCGCCGGCATGGCGGCGCACGGCGGCATGCACGTCGAACAACGTGCCGTAGGCGTCGAAAACATAAGCCGCATGGTGCATGCGACAGTTGTGAGGCGAGGGCAGGCGGAGCGCAAGCGTTGATTGCGGCCAGCGCCAATCGATGCTTGCGGATAGCCGCCAGGCCAAGAGCCGCAGGCCTCAACAAATCTCCGCGATACCGGTTGACTGCGGCCTTCAAAGCATCTTCCTATGCCCGCTTCGCGAAAAGCATCTGGACGGAACGAGCAATGACACTGGCGGCAGCGGCGCAATCCGCGACATGGACCTTCGTCGACGGCGACTGGCATGAAGGCAATGTCGCCATTCTCGGCCCCCGCAGCCACGCCATGTGGCTCGGCACCAGCGTCTTCGACGGCGCCCGCTGGTTCGAGGGCGTGGCGCCCGACCTCGAGCTTCACGCCGCGCGGGTGAACGCCTCGGCCATCGCGCTCGGCCTGAAACCCACCATGACCACCGACAAGATCGTCGGGCTGACCTGGGATGGCCTGAAGAAGTTCGACGGCAAGACGGCGGTCTATATCAGGCCGATGTACTGGGCCGAGCATGGCGGCTACATGGGCGTGCCGGCCGATCCGGCCTCGACCCGCTTCTGCCTTTGCCTCTACGAATCGCCGATGATCTCGCCGGCTGGCTTTTCGATCACCTTGTCGCCGTTCCGGCGGCCGAGCATCGAGACCATGCCGACCAACGCCAAGGCCGGCTGCCTCTATCCCAACAACGGCCGCGCCATCCTCGAGGCCAAGATGCGCGGCTTCGACAATGCGCTGGTGCTGGACATGCTGGGCAACGTCGCCGAGACCGGAACCTCGAACATCTTCCTGGTCAAGGACGGCCATGTGCTGACGCCGGCGGCGAACGGCACCTTCCTGTCCGGCATCACCCGTTCGCGCACGATAAACCTGCTCGGCGACTACGGCTTCAAGACCACCGAAAGGACGCTCTCGGTGCGCGAATTCCTCGAAGCGGACGAGATCTTCTCCACCGGCAACCACTCCAAGATCGTGCCGATCACCCGCATCGAGGAGCGCAACCTCCAGCCCGGGCCGGTCGCCAAGAAGGCGCGCGAGCTCTACTGGGACTGGGCGCATTCGGCGTCCGCCGCCTGATCCGCGGCCGGGCTTTCCTTTCACGCGGCCACCTGCTGCAAAACCATGTGACACTCTTCCGGAACCTCTCTAGAAAGGGAACCGGCGCTTCATTCCGGAGTTGTCCCCAACCATTCCAGACCTATCTTAGTCCGGTATCGACACCGGATTTTCCATGAGGGAGTACCATCCATGGCTTTTGAGCTGCCCGCTTTGCCCTACGACTACGAGGCCTTGCAGCCTTACATGTCGAAGGAGACGCTGGAGTATCACCACGACAAGCACCACAAGGCCTATGTCGACAACGGCAACAAGCTCGCCGCGGAAGCCGGCCTGGGAGACCTTTCGGTCGAGGAGGTGGTGAAGCAGTCCTTCGGCAAGAACGCCGGCCTCTTCAACAACGCCGCTCAGCACTACAACCACATCCACTTCTGGAAGTGGATGAAGAAGGGCGGCGGCGGCTCCAAGCTCCCTGGGGCCCTGCAGAAGGCCTTCGACAACGACCTCGGCGGCTATGACAAGTTCAAGGCGGACTTCATCGCCGCCGGCACCACCCAGTTCGGTTCCGGCTGGGCCTGGATTTCGGTCAAGGACGGCAAGCTCGCGATCTCGAAGACGCCGAACGGCGAGAATCCGCTGGTGCATGGCGCCTCGCCGATCCTCGGCGTCGACGTCTGGGAGCACTCCTACTACATCGACTACCGCAACGCCCGCCCGAAATACCTCGAAGCCTTCGTCGACAGCCTGATCAACTGGGATCATGTCCTTGAGCTCTATGAAAAGGCCAATGGCTGATTGATTGGAGAAAAAGCCCCGGCACGACCGGGGCTTTTTCTTTTCTGCCGGCAACGGAAAGCGAAAATCGTTGCTGAGTGGACGGAATATTTCCCTTGCGACGTCCGTTAACGTCCAGTCGCGAACTCTCTTCACCAAGGAGCCACTGAATGAGAAAGCTTGTTCTCGCCATCTCTATGCTCGCAATTGCCGGTTCGGCCGCCTTCGCTGATCCGATCAAGGATCGCCAGGCCCTGATGAAGGAGCGCGGCAAGCTCGCCGGACAATTGTCGAAGGTCGTCAAGGGCGAGGAGGCTTTCGACGCCGCCGCCGTGCTGACCGCGCTGCAGGCGCTGCAGGCCAATGGCGAGAAATGGGACACCGAGAAGTTCTTTCCGGCCGGCAGCGACAAGGGCGACACCACCGCCGCGCCGAAGATCTGGGAAGATACGGCCGGCTTCAACGCGGCCGAGGACAAGTTCCTGGCCGACGTCAAGGCCGCAGTCGCGGCTCCGCCAGCCGATGTCGATGCCTTGAAGGCGCAGCTCAACACGATCGGCGGCGACTGCGGCACCTGCCACCAGAACTACAGGATCAAGAAGGGCTGATCGCGGTCAATGCCCTGGCTGAGGAAACTCGTCGGCGCCGCCCTCGTTCTGGGCGGCGTCGGCGCGGTTGCCGGATGGGTGTTGTCGGCGCCGGTCAGGCTCGATGCCGCGACCGTCGCGCAGCTTGGCCCCGGCGATGCCGCCAAGGGCAAGCGCATCTTCTATGCCGGCGGCTGCACCTCCTGCCACGCCAGGCCCGGCGCGAGGGGCGAAGTCCGCCTTGAACTTGCGGGCGGCCTCGAACTGAAGACGCCTTTCGGCACCTTCGTGCCGCCCAACATCTCGCAGGATGCCAAGGACGGGATCGGCGCCTGGAGCGAGGAAGACTTCGCCAACGCCATGCTGAGGGGCGTCTCGCCGGCGGGCGAGCATTTCTACCCGGCCTTTCCCTACGCCTCCTACGCGCGCATGAAGCCGTCCGATGTCGCCGACCTTTACGCGTTCATGAAGACGCTGCCGGCAGTCGCCGGCAAGGCGCCTGATCACAAGCTTGCCTTCCCCTTCAACATCCGCCGCGGCATCGGGCTGTGGAAGCGGCTTTATCTCAACCCCGAGCAGGTGATCGCCGTGGCCGACGGCGCGCCGGACAAGGTCGCGGCCGGTCGCTATCTCGTCGAAGGCCCCGGCCATTGCGGCGAATGCCACACGCCGCGCGACCTTGCCGGCGGCACCAGGAAGAGCGAATGGCTGGCCGGCGCCACGGCCGCCGAAGGCTCGGGCATCGTGCCCAACATCACGGCGGGCGAGGGCGGCATCGGCGAGTGGTCGGAGGGCGATATCGCCAACTATCTCGAGACCGGCTTTACGCCGGATTTCGATTCCGTCGGCGGCGCCATGGTCGACGTGCAGAAGAACATGGCCGAACTGACTGCCGACGACCGTGCCGCGATCGCCGCCTATCTCAAGGCCGTGCCGCCGCATCCCAACGGCTATCCGGCGCGCAAAAAGCCGGCGAGTTGACCGCCTGCATGTCGCCCGTGCGTGGCACCATCCACGCAATTGGTCTCGCGATGCATATTAGTTGACTTCAATACTCATGTATTATAGGCGCTTCGGCCAGTTTTCCGGCTAACCGAAGTTGCCATGCCCTCGATCGATCTTGTGTCCGGAGTTAGCCTTGGCGGGCAGCGCACGGCGCTTCTCCTCGCTGATGGACGAACGCTCTGCTACGCGGAGCTGGACAGCCTTGCGCAGCGCTTCTCAGCGAGGCTGGGGCAAGCAGAAAAGCAGTTGGTGGCCATCGCGGCGGAAGCCTCCGAGCATGCGATCGTCGCCTATCTTGGAGCCTTGCGGGCGGGCCATGCGGTGGCCATGCTGCCGCCATGCGACAACCGACTTTGGGATGATTTCCTGGCGGCCTTCCAGCCCGACTTCACCTATCGGCCACTCGACGGCCGATGGCGTCTGGTCAAGGAGGCTCGGTGTGCACGGGACGCCGAGCCGCTGCACCCCGATCTCGCACTGCTGCTGATGACGTCCGGCAGTTCGGGCGCAGCCAAGGCCGTCAGGCTGTCCTATGGCAATCTCGAAGCCAATGCGCGCTCGATTGCGGCCTATCTCGAACTCTCTTCGGACGACCGGGCCGCTCTCGTGCTGCCGCTGCATTATTCCTACGGGCTGTCGGTCCTCAACTCGCATCTGATCGCGGGCGCCAGCGTCCTCTTTCCCCGCGCCCCCATTATGGACGGCGATTTCCTCACGACAATCGTAGACGGCGGCTGCACGAATCTGTCGGGCGTACCGTATTCCTACGAGCTCTTGGAAAGAGCGCGTTTTCGCGAGGTCGAGTTCAGCACACTGCGGATGATGACGGTGGCGGGCGGACAGCTCCGCCCCGACCTTATCCGCCTCTACAGGGATCACATGCGCGCCCGGAGCGGCGGCTTCTTCGTCATGTACGGCCAGACCGAGGCGACGGCGCGCATCGCTTTCGTGCCGCCTGAGAGCCTTTCCGACAGGGAGGAGCGGATCGGCGTCGCTATCCCGGGCGGCAGCCTTGGCATCGTCGACGCCGAAGGAAAGCCGATCAGGCGAGCGGACATTCCCGGAGAACTCGTCTATCGCGGTCCTAACGTAATGATGGGTTACGGCGCGAAGCGTTGCGATCTGCTGCGGGGTGCCGAGGTCGAGACCCTGCACACCGGCGACATTGCCGTGCAGGACGAGCACGGTTTCTTCCGCATCGTCGGGCGCAAGAGCCGCTTTGCCAAGATTGCCGGCCTCAGGATCGGCTTCGATGTCATGGAGCAGGCGCTGGAGCGGCAAGGTATTGCCGCCGCGGTGCTCGGCGACGATCGAGGGTTGCATGCCTATGTGGTCGGCGCCGGCTCGGCGGGGAAGGCACACCGTATCCTGGCCGAAGTCAGCCGCTTGCCCGCCAATCTGGTTCGGGTTGCGACGCGCTGCGACTTTCCAAGGCTTGCATCCGGCAAGATCGACTATGGCTGCCTTCAGCGCGAGATGTTGGAAGGACGGGCGGGGGCCCGTTCCGAAAGGGGCGGCGTGCCCGATGCCTATGCTCGCGTGTTCTACCCGCTCCGCGTCGGTCGCAACGACAGCTTTGTCTCCCTCGGCGGCGATTCCCTTCGCTTCCTGCAACTGGCTCTGGAACTAGAACGGCTCGGCTTGGAGCTGCCGGACGGCTGGGAACGGCTAAGCGTCGCGGAACTGACACATCGTCATGCGGCGGCGCGGCCTCTCGCACGCACGCAGGCAACCGAACTGCCGGTCGATCTGGTGTTGAGGGTCATCGCGATCCTTCTGGTGGTCGTGCATCACGAGACGCTGTGGCCTATCCCCGGCGGTTCCGGGGTCATGATGCTGCTTGTCGGCTACAGTCTTGCGCGTTTCCAGTCGGCCCATTTGCTCGCCGGGCGCCTTCGGCACGCGCTGAAACCTGCGATCGACGTGCTGATCCCGTATTTCTTCATTGTCGCCGCTTACGCCGTCGCCTGGCAGGCGGCGCCTTGGGCCTCGATGACCCTTACCGGCAACTTCGGCTATGCCGAACCGGAACGTCACGAGATGATCCCTTATCTCTACTGGTTCATCGAGGCCTACGCGCAGACGCTCCTGGTCTTCGCTCTCATCTTCGCCATTCCCATTCTACGCCGGCTGGCCAGAGCTCGACCCTTCGCCTTCTCGCTGGGCCTTTTGGTGTTTGCCGCTGCCGCGCGCTTTTCGGTCCCGTTGTTCGTCGAGCTAGGCAACCGCCAGATATTCGCGATCTACTGGGTCTTCCACCTTGCTGTCTTCGGCTGGTGCGCCGGGTTGGCCGACACGCACGTCAGGAAAGTCGTCGTGACCGCGTCTGCCGCCATTGTGCTGGGGTATCTGGCCTTTTGGGAGTCGGTCTGGCTGGGCACGACGGTTAAGTATTTGATGATTTTCGCGGCGCTTTCGGCGCTTCTCTATCTGCCGCGTCTTCGCCTGCCAGCCGGGGTGGGGCGGGTGGTTATGCAGGTCGCCGTCGCGGCTTTCCCGATCTATTTGTTTCACCGCTTCGTCCCGGAGCTTTTGATGGCGCCCGTCGCGGGCCGGTTGCCGGCTCCGGGCTTCCAATTGCTTGCGATGGCTGGCGGCGTCACCCTAGGCATCATCGCCGGCAAAGCCTTGGCCGCCGTTCGAAACCTGCGCGGCAGATTGGCGGTAGGACGCCAGCCGGAATTGCTCTCTGCGTGAGACGCCTAGTCCGCGGTCGTGCTTGAGCCGCTCGGGCTACGGGTGGCGGTCGCCGAGGAAATCGAAGCCGCTTTCGAAGAAGTGATTGTAGTTGCAGGTCAGCTCTTCGCCAGGCGCAATATCTCGGAGCGTGTAGGTTTCCTCCGGCGAGGAGACGTCGCAATTCGGGTCGTCGTCATGGTTCATGTAGCGGGCGTCATCGGCCTCGAAGACGATGTAGGCCGGATCGCGGCGGTCGGGATAGGAATAGCGGTCGAGATAGGATTTCACCGGGCCGGTCTCGTTCTCATAGGTGTCGACCTCGATCACCCGGTCGAATCTGGGGTCGAGCTTCCAGATCAGCGTGCCCTGGGGGATGTGGTTCTTGGCGAAGACGCCGATGCCCTGGATGGGCGATTTGTCGAGATAGACGTCGACGAGCAGCATGGCGGACCCTTGCAAGACGGTGACTGGCAGGCGCGGCTCGAAAAAAGCCGGGCATTGGGTAGCGCGCGACAGCGGCAATTGCGAGCACAAAATCGCCGCGCATGAGCGCGAAATGAAGCCTCTGAAAACGTCATGCGCAAATCAAAAATTTATGACCGGACGCATCAGTTTGGGAGCGATGCCGGCAGGTCCCGCAATTGGCCGTTGGACGGCCGTTTTGCGCTGCTCTGAGCAGCAGGTGCGCACCGCTCAGCGCTGCTGCAACGCCAGGCGCACACCGAGCGCGCAGTAGATCGCGCCGACGACCTTGCCTTGCCATTTCAGCACCGCGGGATTCCGGCGCAGGAAGGCACCCAGCCCACCCGCGCTCACCGCGAAGACGACCGTGCTGAACAGGCCTAGCAGGACGAAGAGGATTCCCAGTGCCGCCAGCTGAAGCATCACCGATCCGTTTTCCGGCCGCACGAATTGCGGCAGGAAGGCAAGGAAGAACAGCGCGGTCTTGGGGTTGAGCATCTCGGTGAGCACCGCCTGGCGGAAAGCCTTGCCCGCCCGGATCGCAAGCGCACCGGCGGCTGGATCGGTCGATGTCTTCTCGATGATCGCACGTATGCCAAGATAAACGAGATAGGCCGCGCCGATATATTTGACGATGCTGAACAGCATCGCCGATGTGGCGATGATCGCCGAGATGCCGACCATCGCCATGACGGTGTGGAATATATCGCCGGCCGCGATCCCGGCGCCGGTGGCGATGCCCACTTTCGTTCCCGAACTCGTCGCCCGCGCGACGGTCAGCAGCGTGGCGGGGCCGGGAATGAACACAAAGCCGAGCACGACCGCGACATAGGTCGCCAATGTGGCCAGGTCGATCATTCCAGGGTCCTCCGCGACTTCGCCCAATCAAAGCCACGCCGTGGCTCGCGACGCAATGGCCTTCTCACCCGCTCGCCGCCGCCGAGACTGAATCGGCCTTGCCCGCCACCTTCAACGCGAAGGCATAGGTGTAGGCGATCTCCTCCAGCCTGGAGAAACGGCCAGAGGCGCCGGCATGGCCGGACTCCATGTTGATCTTGAACAGCACCGGGTTGTCGCCGCTCTTGCGCTCGCGCAGCCTCGCCACCCATTTGGCCGGCTCCCAGTAAGTGACGCGCGGATCGGTGAGCCCGGCCTGCGCCAGGATCGGCGGATAGTCGAGCGCCGCCACATTGTCGTAGGGTGAGTAGGCCGCGATCGTGCTGTAGTCGTCGGCCGAGGCGATCGGATTGCCCCACTCGGGCCATTCCGGCGGCGTCAGCGGCAAGGTCGCGTCGAGCATCGTGGTCAGCACGTCGACGAACGGCACTTCGGCGACGATGCCGCCAAAACACTCCGGCGCCATGTTGGCGATCGCCCCCATCAGCATGCCACCGGCCGACCCGCCTTGCGCGACGATGCGGTCATGCGCCGTGTAGCGCTCGGTCACCAGATGGCGCGCGCAGGCGATGAAGTCGGTGAATGTGTTCATCTTTTGCGCCCGCTTGCCGTCATCGTACCAGCCGTAGCCCTTGTCCTTGCCGCCGCGGACATGGGCGATGGCATAGACGAAGCCACGGTCGACCAGCGACAGGCAATTGGTGTTGAAGGACGCCGGCACGGTGATGCCGTAGGAGCCGTAGCCGTAGAGCAGGCAAGGTGCCGAGCCGTCGAGTGGCGTGTCGCGGTGGTGGATGAGCGAGATCGGCACCAGTTCGCCGTCGCTGGCGGGCGCCATCAGCCGGCGCGTCACATAGTGGTCGGGATCGTGACCCGAAGGGACTTCCTGGGTCTTCAACAGCACGCGCTCGCGTGTGCGCATGTTGTAGTCGAAGACCTGCGCCGGCGTCGTCATCGACGAATAGGTGAAGCGCATGATCTCGGTATCGTACTCGTAAGAACCAGACAGGCCGAGCGAGAACGCTTCCTCGTCAAAGGAGATGAAGTGCTCCTCGCTGCTTTCGCGATCGCGCACGACGATGCGCGGCAGGCCCTCCTTGCGCTCCAGGCGGACCAGGTAGTTGCTGAAGCCCAGGACCGAGAGGATCAGCCGTCCGGGCTCGTGCGGAACCAGCTCGCGCCAGTTTGCGCGCACCGGATTTTCGACCGGTGCCGTCATGATCTTGAAATCCTTGGCGCCGTCGGCGTTGGTGAGGATGAAGAAGATGTTGCCGCCTTCCTCGAGGTCGTATTGCAGGCCGGTTTCGCGCACGGCGACCAGCTTCGGCTCGGCAAGCGGGTCGTCGGCGCGCATCAGCCGGTATTCCGAGGTCTCGTGATCGTTGATGCCGATCATGATCCACTCGTTGGAACGCGTCCCGCCGACATCCATGAAAAAGCCCGGATCGGTTTCCTCATAGATCAGCCGATCGTTTTCGGCACTGTCGCCAAGCGCGTGGAACAGCACCTTGGAGGGACGATGATTGTCGTCGAGGCGGGTATAGAAGAACCCGTCATCGCCGGCATTCCAGACGCCGCCGCCACCGGTATCGGGGATCCTGTCCGCCAGTTCGTGGCCCTTGCCGAGGTCGCGCACGCGGAGCGTGAAGAACTCGGACCCCTTGTCGTCGAATGCCCACAAGAGCTTCTTGTGGTCGGCCGAATGGTCGACGCCGCCGAGGCGGAAATAGGGCTTGCCTTCGGCTTCCGCATCGCCGTCGAGCAGGATCTCGTCCGTGCCGCCATCGCGCGGCGTGCGGAAATAGCGCGGCTGCTCGCCGCCCAGCCTGTAGGACGAGCCATAGGCATAGGGGCCGTCTTTCATCGGCACGGTGGAATCGTCCTCCTTGATGCGCCCCTTCATCTCGGCGAAGAGCCGCTTGCGCAGTTCCGCGGTGTCGGCCATCAGCACCGCCTGATAGGCATTCTCGGCTTCGAGATGCGCGCGGATCCGGCTGTCGAGCAGGGAAGGATCCCTGAACATTGCCTGCCAGTTGTCGGCCCGCAGCCAGGCGTAGTCGTCTGTGCGGGTGAAGCCGTGATGCGTGTCGAAGATGGACCGTTTCTCGGTCTGCGGCGGGGTGGCGGTCGGAAAGGCGGAAGATCTGGTCATTAGGTCTCGCTGCGGAAATTGCTTGAATGGCAAATGAACACGCCGATCAGTGTCGGTTCAAGAGCCGGCCGGCATTGTTGCGACGGCTCCACGATAGGCCGGAGAGAGGGAAGATGATGAATTCCTGTATTCGCACCGCCGCGGCTCTTGCCGTCGCTTCGACTGTTCTGGCCTCCGCCGGCCAGTCTCATGCAACCGCCTTCGCCGCTTGGCAAGTGTCGGGCGTGCCCTACGGCGACACGCTCAACGCGCGCAAATATCCATCGGGCAGTTCGCAGAAGCAGGCCGCCTATCCCAACGGTGCCGTGCTGCAGATGACCGGCCGCTGCACCGGCGGGATAAACCTGCTCGACATCGCGAGCCAGCCGCACTGGAAGCAGCGCCAGGCGGTGCGCTATCGCTGGTGCGAGATCTGGAACGACCCGGCACGGGACGGCCATTTTGTCACCGGCTGGGTCTATGGCAAGTACATCGCGCCGTATTGAGCGGCCCGACATCCTCCGCTTATCTCCGGCCGCGCGTAGCAGTAATGCCTTGCAACCCGTGATTTCATTAGGATGCGGAAACCTTGCGACCTGTCGCGGATCAAGCATAGGCGAAGCATTTCGCTTATTTTAGCTGCTTTTGCCGATGTAATTGCGACGTGACGCCGCGTCAGGTGGTGCTGGTCTGACCAGGAAAATCTCGCTAAGTTACGCGATGCACGAAAGGTTGAAGCTGAACGGGGAATATTTGATTAATATCGCTGAATATAGCACGTTAGGCGAATTGACTTACTTGACTATTGGGATCATTAAGATCATGCGACGCGAATCGCGGAGGCTCTTTCCTGCATGAAATTCGCGCGAAGCCCAGCCAAAAAATGGGCGCAGTTAGAAACAACTCTCGTTGGGGCCTGAACACAATGGATATCGCCGAAACACCTTCCCGAAACAGCGACGCGCTGATCGAGCTGACCGCCGATGTGGTCGCAGCTTATGTCAGCAACAATCCCGTACCCGTCGGCGAACTGCCGAACCTGATCGCCGATGTCCACGCAGCCCTTGGCCGCGTGGGCGGTGCCACCGAAGCGCCGCCCGCCGACAAGCAGAAGCCT
Source organism: Mesorhizobium abyssinicae (assembly GCF_049887195.1). NCBI lineage: Bacteria > Pseudomonadati > Pseudomonadota > Alphaproteobacteria > Hyphomicrobiales > Phyllobacteriaceae > Mesorhizobium > Mesorhizobium abyssinicae. The sequence goes on along the minus strand of NZ_JARAKC010000002.1, from coordinate 352,389 downwards.
GCAGTCAATCCGAAGCGCTCCGTCCATGACGACTACATCGTCTGTCTTGAGGACGGCAAGAAGTTCAAGTCGCTGAAGCGCCACCTGATGACCCACTACAATCTGACGCCCGATGAATATCGTGAGAAGTGGGGTCTCGACGCAAGCTACCCGATGGTGGCTCCCAATTACGCCGCCGCCCGTTCGCAGCTTGCCAAGAAGATGGGCCTCGGCCGCAAGCGCAAGGGCCGCTGAAGGCAATTCGTCACTTCGATGCCGGACGGCGCCTTCGGGCGCCGTCTTGCTTTGAGCACTCGCCGGCGCGCCGGCCGGTCGCCGCGCCAATCGTTCCCAAAAATCCGATTTGTCAGGTCAGGCGGCCTGCGTCAGCGCCGCTTCGGCGTCGCGCTTGATGCGCTTGACCATCGAGCGCAGGCCGTTAGCGCGCTGCGGCGACAGGTGCTCGTCGAGGCCGAGCGTCTTCAGAGTCGCTTCCGCGTCGGTCTTCTGGATCTCGCTCGCCGGCCGCCCGGAATACAGCGCCAGCATGATGGCGACCAGGCCGCGCACGATATGAGCGTCCGAATCGCCCCTGAAGGCGATGACCGGATCGGCGCCCGGTCCGTGCTCGGTGGTGAGCCACACCTGGCTGACGCAGCCCGGCACCTTGTTGGCGGGGGTGCGCTCGGCTTCCGGAAACGGCGGCAGCGCTTCGCCCAGTTCGATCACATAGCGATAGCGGTCCTCCCACTCGTCGAGCAGGGAAAAGTCGTCGCGGATCGTTTGGATCGTCGTTGTCATTGTGCCGGATATAGTCATCCGGCGTCCTCGCGTCACGGAAAAAGAAGAAAACACCGCAGGCGTCGAGAGGTCGGACGAGCCTGCGGTGTCGCCAATCAGCGGCTGAAAACTCAATTCTTCGTCGGCGCCTTCGCCGGGATGTTGACGGTCGCCGGCAGGACGATGTCGACGCTGCCGGTGGCGACGGACGTGTCGAGCCCGTTCGCCGGCTTGTCGCCGGTGTCGTCCATCATGGCGGCGGCGATCTTCGCGGTCTCCCTGGCGCGGACGCCAATCGTGTGCATGGCGGATTTGCCGGTCTCGCAGACATCGGGCTTGCGCTCGCAGATGCCGGCAATGTCGCCGACCGCCTCGCGCGCCGCAAACAGCGCCTGGATCGGCCCGACGCTGTCGTGGCCGGCCTCGTCGCTGCCGACATTCAGCGGCAGGGCCAGCAGCACCAGCGAAAACCAGAAAACCATTCTAATAAGAAAGCCCATCTCAATGCCCTCTCGTCCGTGACCGGATCACGCATCCTTCGGCATGACCTCTTTTATGGGCTGCATAGTGGCACACACGCGCAAAGACCGGCTTGTAAGCAAACAGAGAATTTTCCTCAAATTTTAGGCAAATTCGAAAGGATTGGTTTTGCAACCGATTTCACTTAAATCTCATCGCTTGCATTAACTTTACGATAACCATGTATCTTGTTGTTATTAAAGTGTATTTTGAAACGCGAGGGCGATTGACGCTCGGTTTTGCGCAGCTTGCCTCCACCGGTTTTGCATAACCCTCCGTTTACCATGGCGCGAGATCGCCGGGTTTCGCCGTGACGGCGTCCCAATATTTGCCGCGGGCCGGGCGTTGACCGGGTCCGCCTTATCCATTCCTTAAACGCTGAATGAGAGTTTCAGGACAACAACAGCGATCTGCGAAAAGCAGGGCAGTTCACGATCGGGTGCGAGTGCGTTGAGTTCGATTACGGCCAGATACGTTGAATTGCCTGGCGCGATGGCTGCCGGCTGCGACCGTATGGTCCATCCGACCATTACCGCCGCGGGCGAGCGCCTGCGCCAGCGCCGCTTCATCGGTGTCATGCTGGCGGCCCCCTTCCTCGCCGCCGGCGCCGCGGTAACGCTGGTCACATCGAGCCTCGGCGCCGCCGTCACGATTGCCGCGATCTTCGCCGCCTTCGGTTTCTGCTGGTTCGCCGCGCTGCTGGTGGCGGCATCGGGTCGGATGGCGCTTGCCGGCCAGGCGGCGCTCGTGCTCGGCGGTCTTGCCCTCGGCACCGCGATCTTCGCCGCGGGCGGGCTGGCTTCGCCCGTCGCGCTGCTTGCGCTTGCGCTGCCATTCGAAACCTGGTGGATCGGCGGCTCGCGACGCGCAGTCTATTGGGGCGCGCTGTCCGCGCTCGGCGCCGTCCTGCTGCAACCTTTCGCCGGCTCGCTGCCACCGCTCGCCCCGGCCGAGATCGCTGCCTGGCACTGGCTCCTGCCGCTGGCCTGGGCGTCGACGCTGATCCCGCGCCTGAATTCGCTGAGCAGCCCGGCTGGCACCCAGCCGGCGTCGCTTGCCGGCGACCGGCTGGAGGATATCATCGATGCCGTGGTTCTGCGCCTCGGCCGGCATGGCGAGGTGCTGGACGCCTCGGCCAAGGCGCGCACCATCCTGCGGCTGCAGCCGGAACTCCTGTTCGGCACCGGCCTGTTCGAGCGCATCCACCTCGCCGACCGCGTCGGCTATCTCTCGGCGCTCGCCGACATGCGCGACGGCGCTGCCATGCGCCGGATCGATCTGCGCATCCGGCTGCCGCGTGATGGCTCGGCAGCCGCCGACAATTTCCAGCCGTTTCGCCTTCAGCTGATGCGGGGCGAACAGCAGGACGCGTTCACGCTGCTGCTCAGCGAGAACGACGATGTCGCGGCGCTGCGCGAAGAGCTCGCCGCTGCCAACGAGACCGCAGCCGAGGCCGAGGTGGCGAAGGGGCGCTTCCTTGCCGTGGTCAGCCACGAGCTTCGCACGCCGCTCAACGCCATCATCGGCTTCTCCGACATGCTGCTGCATGAGATGTTCGGTCCCTTCAAGGATCCGCGCCAGAAGGAATATGTCAGCCTGGTCAGGGACTCAGGCCAGCATCTTCTGGGCGTCGTCAGCTCGATCCTCGACGTCTCCCGCATTGAGGCCGGCGCCTATTCGACCGAGCCGGAGCCGTTCCGCTTCGTCGAGGCGGTCGATATGTGCCGGTCGATGATGCGGCTGCAGGCCGAGACCAAGAACATCGGCCTTGCCGCGCAGATCGCGCCGGATGCGGGCGAGATCAATGCCGACCGCCGCGCCGTGCAGCAGATCCTGATCAACCTCGTTTCCAACGCCATCAAGTTCACGCCGGATGGCGGCAATGTCGTGGTCGGCGCCAAGCGCGTCGGCTCGCGGCTGCATTTCTGGGTCAGCGATACCGGCATCGGCATCGCCGAGGAGGATTTCGCCAATCTCGGCAAGCCGTTCATGCAGATCCAGAATGACTACACGCGCCGCTTCGAGGGAACCGGGCTCGGCCTGTCGCTGGTCAAGGGCCTGGTGGCGCTGCACGACGGCACCATGTCGATCGAAAGCATGCCGGGCGAGGGCACCACGGTGACGATCAGCCTGCCGGTGAACGGGCCGAAGGGCCATTCGCGGGACAAGGATAGCGGCGTGCTGGCGATACCAGCGGTGAAGACCAAGGGGCATGCGAAAGGGGACAGGAATGGCTCGCTCCGCAAGACAGCCTAGGGCGGTCAAGCGCCAAAGCAGCGCCTTCGAGGAGGGCGCGCTCGCGCTCGGCGGCATGATCTCGCGCAATCCGGTGCTGGTCGGCGGCTCGACCGCTTTCCTGGTGACGCTGTTCTACGTGTCGGCCAACGCGCTCTGGTACCAGCCGTTCCCGCACGCCGGCGCCTTCTTCGCCACCCGAAGCATCGAGGACTTTCCGCGCGCGGCTGACGAGCCCGAGACGACGATCAACATCGTGCGGCCGCCGGTCAAGACCGACCCCACCGTCGAGCAGGTCCAGGGCATATTGAAGGATCTCGATTTCTATTCCGGCACCGTCGACGGCATCTCCGGCCCCAACACGCGCAAGGCCATCCAGGCCTATCAGCAGAAGGTCGGGCTGCCGGCGACCGGCGAAATCGACGCCGTGCTGCTCGACCAGCTCGGCGCCAGGCAGACGACGGCGGCCATCCCGCATCCGGTGCCGAGGCCGGTGGACAGCGTCGCCGCTCCCGCCGTCGCGCCTGCGCCCATCCCGGTCTCCGCGCCGGCCGATGCCGCCGCGCCGGCGCCCGATGCCCGCATCGTCAAGATCCAGGCCGGGCTGAAGGCCTTCGGCAATGACGACATGCAGCTCGACGGCGTCGTCGGCGCGCGAACCAAGGCGGCGATCAAGGAATTCCAGTCGCTGTTCGGCCTGCCGCAGACCGGCGAGCCCGACGAGATCGTCTACGTCAAGATGCGCGAGATCGGCCTGACCAACTGAGCGTCGGCCGAAAGCTGGAGCGATCTGTTTTGGTTTCCGGCTTGATGCTGTAAGGAGCCGCGCATGTCGTCCGGAACCTTGCCATGCGCGTGACCACTGACCTGTGGGTGTCGGCCCTGTTGCGCCGGGTGTTCGCCGCCGGCGGTTTTGCCGCCGTGGTCAAGCGCGGCGCGGCCGAGGCGGGCGCGATCTTCGTGCTGTCGCGCGGCGGGCTGGGCGAGGTCGCCCTGTTCGGGCCGGCGCCGCAGACCAGCTACGATTCGGCCAAGCCCGACGAGCGCTTCTTCAGCCTGCTCGGCTCCGGCGACGATGCCGCGCCGTTCGACGCCAAGCTGGAGCGCGAGAAGAAGTTCGATCCCGATATATGGGTGGTCGAGATCGAGGCCGGAGCCGTTCCGGTCGAGGAGCTTTTGTCCGTCAGGACGGACTCATGACGCCTTGAGGCTGGCGGCCGCGTCGCCGCTGTTAGAGGCCCGGCGCTCCTCGTCATTCGCCGTATCGGCGGCGTTGCCGAGGATCGCCCGCGACAGGGTCTCGGCCTTCCAGTTGCGCACCTTGTCGAGCGCCGCCTCGCGATGCAGCAGGCGGTAGCGGTCGAGGAACAGGCGGATCGCCTGCGGATGGGGAAACTCCCGGGGGTAGACGGCGACGGCGATCAGGAAGGCGCGATCCTCGCTGAGGTCGAGCGAGCGCAAGGCGGCGAGCAGCGCGGCATAGCTGGCCTGCTCGGTCAGCAAGCGCGCCGTCTGGAAATCGATGTCGAGTGCGTCCGCCAGCGCGGTCTGGAAGAACGCCGCATTGCCGGTCAGCGCGGTCTCGCGCAGCTTCACAAAGCTCGCCCGGCCGACGAACGGATTGACACTCTCGCTTCCGGTTTCAGGGCGCATCATCGCGCGCAGCCGGCGCCTGGCATTTTCGGCAGCCATGCCTGGCGGTTGCCGCGCATCCTCGTCGCTGGCGATGGCCAGCGATTCCGCGGCCGGCGCCGCTTCGGCTTTGGCCGGCGCCGCTTCGGCCTTCGCGGACACTGGCTGCGCGATCGGCTGCGGCGGCCGCACCCTGACCAGCGTCGGCTTCTCGAGCGCCTTGATCAGATCAGCGATGGTCGGGTTCAGTTCCTTGCGGCGCGCAATGGCGCGCGCATGCGGCAGGCCGTGGCGGCCGATCAGCGCGATGAGGTCGATGTCGCTCAGCGCCCGCGAGCGGGTCAGCAAGGGAGCGGCGATGTCGACCGGCTCCTCAGCCAGCCGCCGGACCAGGGCGCCTGGCGCGTATTCGCATTCGGAAAGCGCGGCGGCGACGTAGCGGCGCGATTCGACCGACACCTCTTCGAACAGCGGCAGCGTCAGGTCCTCGAGCTGGCCGATCTCGCGCCGCGATGGGCGCGTGAGCGAGCAGAATGCCGATACCGATGCGCGGAACAGCCTTTCGGCCTTTCCCGCCTCCGTCCGAATAGCGATTTGCCTGAAATCCGAAGATGACACGGAGGATACGCCCGATACTCGACACAAGCCTGGCTTTGCTCGACCGAACCGTGCCGGTTTCGCGTCCGCCAGAAACAAAGATCAAATTAGCGGCGATCCGTTAGCGCTCCGTTAACCCTCTGCCCGCCTTAATCAACTTTGGAGGCGTTGCGTTCTGCTCCGGTGCAACCGAGAGGAATACGCGAACCATGGGCATGGTACTGTCTTTCGTGCCGCGACCGGCACCAGTAAATCGAGCAGTTCAGAACACCGGCACGCCGGCGGCGGTGATCATCTTCCCCGGCGTCCGCTACGAACAGCCGCCAGTGGCCGGCGAGACGCGGCCGGCTGGCCCGGACAAGCCGCCGACGCCCGTGCCGCATCACTAGAGGGCGGCAAGGACGCTCCAGCACTTGGGGATAGCGCAGGCGGGGCCGGCCGGTCAGTACTCCTGCAGCTCGCAGGAGCTCTGCTCAAGGAAGCGTGACACGATCGGTTTCCAGCTGTCGTCCGGCACGAAGGCGCGGATGACGAAGATGCCTTCCTCGATCGGCGCCTCGACGAAGATCGCGCCCTGGAGCTCCTCCGGTAGTTCGCGGCGCACATCGATCATCTGCGCCGGCGTCAGCACCACCGTATCGAGCACGCCGCCGGTCGCGGTGTGGTCGTTGAAGGAATAGAAATTGTGGCCGTTGCGGTCATAGACCGAGACCGACCAGAACGGCACGTGGCCCGGCGCCTTGATGCGCACCAAGCCTTCGGCGAGGTCGAAGCGGCAGGCGGCCGCGTAGAACAGCGGATCAACCGACTTCACCACCGGCGCGCCGCCGGCCTCGGCGTCGAGCCTGGTCATCCTGTAGAGGTCCGAGGCCATCGCCAGCCGCGACCAGGCATCGCGCTCGGAAAAATCCGGCACCAGCATCAGCACCACGATATGGACGATGCCGGCGCCGATCAGGCCGAGCAGCACGGCGTGGAAGAGCCTACGCATTGCAGCCCACTTTCACGATGCTGGGCAGCGCCACGTCGGACAGGCCGGTGCTGCTGGCGATCGGCGTATCGTAGAAGGTGAGCACGAAATACATCTTGCCGAAGCCGTCGGTCAGCAGCCAGTTGCCGGGGGCGGGGCGGTTGCCGACGGCAATCGTCACCGCATTGTCGGGCTGGCGCAGCACCTGGTAGGACTGAAGCGCGGCCAGCCTCGGCTTGCCGGTGTCGACCACGCCCAGCGACTGGTCGGCGGCATAGAGCGTCCAGAAGCGGGCGGTCGGGAATCCGCCTTCGATCGTATAGGCGCATTCGCGCCTCAACGGCTCGCCTGCGGCATCGCGCTCGGCGATGAAGGACAGGCCCTCGGCCTTGCCCAGCGCCAGCACTCCTTCGCGCGCCACGCGCGCTTTCGAATAGGGATCGGCGCCTTGCGTGCCGATCTCGGGAAAGGCCGTCCATTGGCCGATCCTGATCGCGCCGACGCCGTCCTGCGCCTGCAGCGCATACCAGACGCTACCGCCGCCGACGCCGACGGCAATGGCAAGCGAAAGCAGCGTCAGGAGGGCGGTCTTGAGCATGAACAGCCAAAACAGGAGAACTTGCCGTTCGGGGATATCGCGGGCAGGGGCCTCGTGGCAAGCGGGTTGTCCCCTTCTCCCCTAGTGGAGAAGGGGACAAGCGAAGCTCGGTCAGATGAGAGGTTTTCCAGCTTGGCAATGACGGCGATCCGTCACCCGCGCTCAGAGCGCCGACAGCGTTTCCGGCGCCTTGGGCGCGTCGAGCACTGGGGCTGTCTGGAACGCCTTGGTCATCTCGCGCAGCATCTGGGTGGTCTGGCTGGACAACACCGGCGGCCGCTCGGCCGCGGCCTGCGCTTCGGCCGCCTCGGCGTTCTTCTTGGCGGCCTCCTCAGCCTTGGCCGCGACTTCCGGATCGACGAACGGGTGGTCGAGGCCGGGGATCGGCTTCAGGTCGATGTTCTGGTGCGCATAGACCATCAGCCGCTGCCACACCATCGCCGGCAGCGTGCCGCCGGTCATCTTGTTGGTCGGCGTGAAGTCGTCATTGCCAAGCCAGACGGCGGCCGTGTAGTTGCCGGTGAAACCGACGAACCAGGCATCGCGATAGGATTGCGTCGTGCCGGTCTTGCCGGCGACGACGATATTGGGAAGCTGGGCGCGCCGTGCCGTGCCGATCACCGGTACCGCCGCCAGCATCGTGTTCATGTATTTCAGCGCCTGCTCCGACAGCACCCGGTGCGGCGGCGGCGCGTCCTTGGCCCAGTCATAGACGACATCGCCGGTGCGGGTGACGAGCTGGGTGATGCCGTGCCTCGAGCCGACGAGGCCGTTCTGCGCGAAGACGCTGTAGCCCGTCGCCTGGTCCATCACCGTCATGCCCGACGTGCCGAGCACCATGGTCTTGTGCCCTTCCAGCGGCGACTCCACGCCCATCGATTCGGCCATCGCCTTGATCGGCCCGATGCCGAGATGGTCCTTGGCCAGCCGCACCGGCACGGTGTTGATCGACTTGGCGATCGCCGTGATCAGCGTCACGTTGCCGGCCGAGCCGCCATTGTAGTTGTGCGGCGACCAGCCGCCCCAACTGATCGCGCCTCCGGAGACGACCGAGTCCGGCGTGAAGCCGTGCTCCATCGCGGTCGCATAGACATAGGGCTTGAACGAGGAGCCGGTCTGGCGCAGCGCCTTGGTGGCGCGGTTGAACTGGCTGGCGCCATAGTCGCGGCCGCCGACGATGGCGCGCACCGCGCCGTTGGTCTCGATCACCACCACCGCGCCTTCGGTGACGTTGTATTCCTTGCCGAACTGGCGGAGATGGAATTCCACCGATTCCTCCGCCGCCTTCTGGATGTTGGCGTCGAAGGTGGTGTGGGCGACCAGCGAATGCTGGCCGGGCTTGGCGATCTTCTTGACCTCGTCGAAGGCCCAGTCGAGGAAGTAATCCGGGCTTTTCTGCTCGCCGCGGTCGACGACGTCGGCCGGGTGCAGCCTTGCCTGCAGCACCTGGCCCTCGGTCATGAAGCCGGAATCGACGAGGTTGGACAGAACCACATTGGCCCGCGCGCGGGCGGCCGGCAGGTTGATGTGCGGGGCATATTTGGTCGGCGCCTTGAACAGGCCGGCCAGCATCGCCGCCTCGGCGAGACTCAGATCCTTGACGCTCTTGCCGAAATAGAAATCCGCCGCCGCCTCGATGCCGAACGTGCCGCCGCCCATATAGGCGCGGTCGAGATAGAGCTGCAGGATCTCCTTCTTGGAAAGGTTGGCCTCCAGCCACAGCGACAGGAAAGCTTCCTTGATCTTGCGCTCCAGGGTGCGCTCATTGGTCAGGAACAGGTTCTTGGCCAATTGCTGGGTGATGCTGGAGCCGCCCTGCACGACCGAGTTGGCGCGCACATTCTCGAAGATGGCGCGCGACAGGCCGAGCACGTCGATGCCGTAATGGTCGAAGAAGCGCCGGTCCTCGGTGGCCAGCACCGCCTTGATGACATGGTCGGGCATCTCGTCGACCGGCACGGAATCGCGCTGGATGATGCCGCGCTGGCCGATCTCGTTGCCGTAGCGGTCGAGGAAGGTGACGGCGAAGTCGCCTTGCGCGCGCCAGTCACCGTCGGTGATCTGGAAGGCGGGCATGGCCAGCGCAAGCAGTACGACGACGCCGCCGGCGCCCATGGTGAAGCCTTCGCTGAGCACCTCGATGATGCCGCGCCGCCAGCCCTTGACGCGGAAGCGGCGGGAAAAGATGGTCGCCGCTTCCCAGAATTCCCGCGCCTTGAAGCCGATCTCGTAGAGCGAGGAATCGAGCCAGGCGTCGACGGCAAGCAGCGCCGAGGCGATGCGGCCTCTTCTCTTGCGTGGTCTCAAAGGACTTGCCATTGCAGAATTCCGCCCCAGCGCACTGCCCCGAAACGGCGTCGGTAGTTTCGGAGAGTGGCACCCTGCGCGACTATTCGACCATTTTACCACCGCTCACAAGGGCAGCGAAGCCACACACAAGCTTTGTTGATCGCTAAGGTTGATGGTGCCTGGAGCAATTCCAGGAAAGTGCGTAGCGGTTTTCCGTCCGGAATTACGCAAAACAAGAACTTAGAGCGAAATCACCGCGCCGCGATGAAGCGCATGAAATGCGCCACGTCCGCATCGCTCGGCTCCTGGCCGGTGAAGGCGCGCAGATAGGCAGCGAGATGGCTGACGCGCGCCTCGACCGGTTCCTTGAGGTCGAGCACATAGTAGCCGATCTGCATGTAGTAGAGAACGCGCGCCCGGATGAAGGCATTCTCCGCGTCATAGCCGTGTCGATGGTACATGTCGCGGATGGCGGTGAGGCGATCGTCGTCGGCCTGGTCGATCATGCGCCGCACGTCGTCGGAACGGCGTGCCCATTCGCGGATGGCGAAATCGAGCCTCGGGTCGAACATGCGCTCGTCGGCCCAGCATTCGAACACGTTGAGCACCCCCATGATGATCGTTGCGGCCGGGCGCCGGGCGCGCTCGACGATCGCCTTGGTGTTGGTCTCATGCCAATGCCTCAGCAACTGGTCGAGCAGATCCTGCCGGCTTTCGAAATACCAATAGAAGCTCGAGCGCGACACACCCAGCTTCTGGCCGAGCGACAGCACGCGCACGCTCTCGATACCGTCGGAAATCAGGATTTCGAGCGCGAGATTGATCCAGTCCTGGCGCGTCACCTTGATGTTGCCGGGCGCCGCCTCGTCCTGCGGAGCGATCATGATCATGGACACACAAGTGGCACGGCCAGCCGCCACGCGCAAGCTCTGGACATAAGTGTCTAGACACATATGTACAGTGGGTATATGGTCACGGCTTAGCGCGACTTCATCGGCCGCGACGCGGCGCTGAAGGAACGTGACGCCGGCGTCTCGCGGCGGATAGTGACGCTGGAAATCGATGCCGTCGATGCCGACGCCAGCGGTTTCGAGCCGGTCTGGCACAAGGGTCGGCGCGTCGGCTTCGTCACCTCCGGCGGCTATGGCTACACGGTTCGCAAGAGCGTCGCGCTGGCGTTGGTGGACGACGATTTCGCCGGGGAGGGGACGGAGCTTTCGGTGCACATTGTCGGCGTCGAACGGCCGGCGCGCGTCATCCCCGCCTCACCCCACGACCCCGACGGCAAGGCGATGCGGCAATAGAGCATGATCCCGAAAAGTGGGAACCGGTTTTCGGAAAAGATCATGCCCAAACAAGAGGATAAGATGGAACGGGATGACGCTTCGAAGAAAAGTCATCCTATTCCAAGGAGGATCTGACATGGTTGAAGATGTCGCCTGCGATCTGAGGCGCGAACGCCGGCGTGGACGCACCGGCGAGGCGGGCAGCGAGTCAAGCCGCCGGCCGGACTACCGGTCGCTCAAGAACCCGTTCCTGCCGCAGCCGATCTTCTCGGAGGACCAGGTCGCGGCCATCCACGACACGGCGCTGCGCGTGCTGGAGGAACTCGGCATCAAGGTGCTGCTGCCGGAAGCGCGGCATGTCTTGGCCGGCGCCGGCGCGCTGGTCGACGAGGACAGCCAGATGGTGCGCATCGGCCGCGACTTGGTCGAGGCGGCACTGGCCTCGGCGCCGCGCTCGATCAAAGCCCATGGCGGCGCGCGCGATCGCGATCTGATGCTCGAACTGGGCTCGATGACCTTCCTCGCCGGGGCCGGCGCGCCCAACGTCACCGATCTCGAACGCGGCCGGCGGCCGGGCACGTTGGCCGCCTACGAGGAACTGACCAAGCTCATCCAGCATTTCGACGTGCTGCACATGCTTTGTCCCAGCATCGAGCCGCAGGATGTCGACAATCGCTTCCGTCACTATGCCGTCAACCGGGCGCAGCTGACGCTCTCGGACAAGTTCCCGTTCGTCTTCGCGCGCGGCACTCCGCAGGTCGACGACAGTTTCGAGATGGTCCGCCTGGCGCGCGGCCTCTCCGAGGACGAGTTCCGCGCCGGCGCTCATTGCTACACCGTCATCAACACCACCTCGCCGCGCCAGCTCGACATCCCGATGGCGCAAGGCATCATCGATTTCGCCAGGGCCGGCCAGGTGTCGATCATCACGCCCTTCTGCCTGGCCGGCGCCATGGCGCCGATCACCGTTGCCGGCGCGCTGACGCTGCAGCATGCCGAGGCGCTGGCAGGGCTGACGCTGGCACAGATCGTGCGACCCGGGGCGCCGGTCGTCTATGGCTCCTTCTCCTCCAATGTCGACATGAAGTCGGGCGCGCCGGCCTTCGGCACGCCGGAGCACGTCAAGGCGACGCTCGGCGCCGGCCAGCTCGCCCGCTTCACCGGACTGCCCTGGCGCTCCGGCGGCGGCAGCGCCGCCAACATTTCCGACGCTCAGGCCGCGCATGAGACGCAGTTCGCGCTGTGGGGCTCGGTACTGGCCGGCGCCACCGTCTGCATCCACGCCGCCGGCTGGCTGGAAGGGGGGCTGAGCGTCTCCTACGAGAAGCTGATCACCGACATCGAGGCGCTGCAGACGGTCGCCGAGCTTTGCTCGAGGATACCCGGCGACGAGGATTCCATCGGCTTCGAGGCCATCGCGGAGGTGCAACCGGGCGGCCATTTCTTCTCCGCCGGTCACACCATGGCGCGCTACCGCACCGCCTTCTACGAGCCGCTGGTCGCCGACTGGTCGAACTTCGGTAGCTGGACGCAGGCCGGTTCGAAGAGTGCCACCGAGCGCGCTACCGGCATCTGGAAGCGGCTGCTCGCCGACTTCCAGCCCCCGGCTTCGGCCGCCGCCACGGCCGGCGTGCTCGACGAGTTCATCGCCCGACGCACCGAGGAGGGCGGCGCTGCGCCGGTGTCTTGACGGAGATCAGTCCAGCCTTGCGGAACTGCCGCAAGGCGACAAGGCATTCCTGACGCCAGGCCAGTCATATCCGGACAGGAAGTGTCATGCGGTCTGGCGCGGGTCTTGCGACGCGGCTACGCTGCATGTGAAGACTGTTGGCGGCGCAAGGGATTGTCCAAGGCGTGACTGGCGAGCGGAGACGACGATGACGGCGCCCGACGATTTGCTGCAGGCCTTGTTCCAGAGATTGAAGAGTGACGCGAAGCTGACGGCGCTGCTGGGCGGCGCCGGCCTGCTCGAGCGGGCAACCGAGAACGCCGCCTTTCCTTATGTCACGTACGGCCACACCAGCGCGTTCGACCAGGACACCGGCGCCGACAACGACGCCGACCAGCTTGTCACGCTGCATGTCTGGTCGAAGGCCCATGGCGAGGCTGAAACGCGCCTCATCATGAACCGCATCGAGGCGCGCCTTGCGGGAGCGGCGCTGTCCATCGGCCCGCGCGGGCAAACACGCCTGTCGCTGGAGTTCGCCGAGGCTCGCTACGACGAGGACCTTGCGGTCCATCATGGACTGCAGCGCTTCCGCGCCGTCACGCGGGAAGACGCCTGACGGATCGCATTAAAGCTGAGCCGCGATCTCGGCCTTGTCGATGACCGACCAGACCTCGCATATGTGCGCGTCGCGAAATTCGTAAAACACGTTCTCGGCGAAGCTGACCCGCTTGCCGTTCACGGGCAATCCGAACAACCTGCCTTTGGGTGTGCAGTCGAAATGCAGGCGGGCAGCCACGCGCGGCGGCTCGCAAACCAGGAGTTCGATGCTGAAACGGAGATCGGGAATGGCCTGGAAATCGCCTTCGAGCATGCGCCGATAGCCCGACAGTCCAACCGTTTCGCCATTGTACTGCACCGCCTCGCCGACGAACCGGCCGAGATTGGCCCAGTCCTGGGCGTTGAGACACGCGATGTAGCCACGGTAAAGTTCGGCAAGTTCCTCGCGTCCCATCGCCTGCTACTCTCCTCATCGGGTCTTCGTACTCTACCCGCGGCAAGGCGAAAGGTCTGCAACGAAACCATTAGCCGCCACCGCCGTTTTCCGGTTATGAGTCTGGGGTCGGGCCTGAGGGGAACGGCGCGATCGCAGTTGCGTTTCAGGGGGTGTTGCGGGCATGGTTTTTCGGGCGTTCACCGTTCATTTCACGTTCAGCACCGATGCGTTACAACGCCTGCCATGAATACGTTTCGCTCCCATCTCCGAACCGCGACACTGGCGCTCGCAGCGACGGGCCTGCTCGCGTCGCAGGCAATGTCGGCTCCGGCCATCGCGCCTGACGACACGCAGCCGTTCGTGGTCGCCGCATCGGACTGCTACGCGATCGGCCAGCAGGTGGCGGCGCAGAATGGCGGCACGCTGGCCAAGGCCTCGCAGGCGACGCGTGGCGGCCAGGCGGTCTGCGTCATCGTCGTGCTGGTGCCCGGCAAGGATGGGCAGCGCCCGCGCCGCACCGAGATCGTCGTTCCGCTGAATTGATATCGAAGTTTCCCAAACTATTGGAATCGCTGTATATCCGCCCTGAACGTCAAGAGGTTTGAACTCCGGCATGCGTGTGCTCGTCGTCGAAGATGACAAGGATCTCAACCGGCAGGTGTCGGACGCGCTGGTCGACGCCGGCTATGTCGTCGACCGCGCCTTCGACGGCGAGGAGGGGCATTTCCTCGGCGACACCGAGCCTTACGACGCCGTCGTCCTCGATATCGGCCTGCCGCAGATGGACGGCATCAGCGTGGTCGAGCGCTGGCGCCGCGGCGGCCGCAAGATGCCGGTGCTGATCCTCACCGCGCGTGACCGCTGGAGCGACAAGGTGGCCGGCATCGATGCCGGCGCCGACGACTATGTCACCAAGCCTTTCCACATCGAGGAGGTGCTGGCGCGGGTCAGGGCGCTGATCCGGCGCGCCGCCGGCCATGCCTCGTCGGAACTGACCTGCGGGCCGCTGCGCCTCGACACCAAGGCATCCAAAGCTGATGTCGACGGCGTGCCGCTGAAGCTGACCTCGCACGAATTCCGTTTGCTTGCCTATCTCATGCACCATATGGGCGAGGTGGTATCGCGCACCGAACTGGTCGAACACCTCTATGACCAGGATTTCGATCGCGATTCCAACACCATCGAAGTCTTCGTCGGCAGGCTGCGCAAGAAGATGGGCATCGACATGATCGAAACCGTGCGCGGCATGGGCTACCGCATGCGTGAGCCGGAGGCGTAAGGCGGAACCGCTCGCTACAATCGCAAGGAAGCCTTTCGCGGCGCGGCTCTGGCCGCGCTCGCTGGCCTTCCGCGTCATTGCGTTCTCGACCCTCTGGGCGATCCTGACGCTGGTCGTCATCTTCACCCTGATCACAACGCTTTACCGTCAGGCGAGCGAGCGCGGCTTCGACAGCTTGCTGTCGGCGCATCTGTTCAACCTGATCGGGTCGGTCGGCATTTCCGACAACGGGGCGCTCACCGGCGCGCCGGATCTTGGCGACCTGCGCTTTTCCGAACCGAATTCCGGCTGGTACTGGTCCGTGGAGCCGGCCTCCGAGGGCGTCCACGGCGAGATCCACTCCTCCTCGATGACGACGTCGGTCCTGTCGCCTTCCGTCGCCGAGGTTCCCTTTAACGCGAACTTCCAGCGCAGCTACTCGGCCGAAGGCATCAAGGGCGAGGAGCTTGAAGTGTTCGAGAGCGAATTCGTCCTCGACGCCAAGAACCGCGCCGCGCGCTTCCGCGTCATGGGCAATCAGACCGAGCTGGAACAGGAGATCGCTACCTTCCAGCGCCGCCTGCTCACCTATCTGTCGCTGTTCGGCGTCGGCATGATAGCCATCAACGCCATTGCCATCCTGATCGGCCTGCAGCCGCTGCGCCGTGTCCGCAACGCGCTGGCCATGGTGCGCGAGGGCACTGCGCAGCGGCTCGACGGCCGCTTCCCGGCCGAGATCGAGCCGCTTGCCAACGAAACCAACGCGCTGATCGAGAACAACAAGCGCATCGTCGAGCGTTCGCGCACGCAGGTCGGCAACCTCGCCCATTCGCTGAAGACGCCGCTCGCGGTGCTGCTCAACGAGGGCCGGGCGCTCGGCGGCGCCAAGGGCCAGCTCATCGCCGAACAGGCCGCCTCGATGCAGAAGCAGGTCGACCACTATCTGCAGCGGGCGCGCGTCGCCGCCCAGCGCGACAGCGTAGTCTACCGCACGCCGGTCACGCCGCTGGTGCAGCGCATGGTGCGGGTGCTGCAGAAGCTCAAGCCGGAGATCAAGCTTACACTGTCGCTGCCGGCGGCCGAGATCATCTTCGGCGGTGAGCGCGAGGATCTGGAGGAACTGCTGGGCAACCTCCTCGACAACGCCCTGAAATGGGCGAAGGGTGCGGTCGCCGTCTCGGTGGCGCCGGTTCCCGGCGTCGGCCTGTTCGAGATATCGATCGAGGATGACGGCCCGGGCATTCCCGAGGACAAGGCGCGCGAGGCGCTGAAGCGGGGCCGGCGCCTCGACGAAACCAAGCCCGGCACCGGGCTCGGCCTCGCCATTGTCGCCGACCTCGTCAACGAATATGGCGGCGTGCTGGCGCTGGAACGCTCCGCCACGGGCGGCTTGAAGGCGGTGGTGCGGTTGCGGAGCCTTCAGTGATGCCTTGCCCGGGCCGGTCGACATCGATGGGCGGAGCATGGTATGCGCCACGTCGATTGCTCCCGATGTCGGCGGCCGCGGCCAAATTTCCGACAAACATCAACACTATGGCCACGCCAACTTTCCCGATGGCGCCGCCCCCAGCACATCCTGCTCGAGAAAACCGGTTGTTGGCATGAAGATTCGCGTCGCGCTCGTTTCCGCACTGCTGGCCGTTTCCGGCTGCACGACGCTGAGCCGGGGCGGCCCGGACGCCGGCGTCACGCCGGCCGCTACGCCGCCGGCCGGCGGCAAGGTGGCCACCACGATCATTTCGGCCATGCACGGCGGCCTTGTCGGCGGATCGATCGGCTCCGGCCTCGACGACACCGACAAGCGCAAGGCGCTGGAAGCCGAATACAAGGCGCTCGAATACACGGCGAGCGGCCAGAAGGTGACCTGGAAGGGCGACAGCACCGGCCATTCCGGCGAAGTCGTCGCAGCTCAGCCGTATAGGGTGGGTTCGCAGGACTGCCGGCAGTACACCCATACCGTCTTCACCGGCACCGCCAGCGCCACCGCGCGCGGTACCGCCTGCCGCAACGGCGACGGCAGCTGGACGCCGCTGACCTGACCAATGCATGTCGCCCAAAAGTGTGAAGCGGTTTTGGGACAACGACATGCATCAAGAAGAAACCGGCCAGAGGCCTGTCGGGTTGACGTCGATCAATGACGGGCGGACGCTTGGCCGTCAAAGCGTCGCAGCGTGCCTGTGTTGGCAGGGCAGGGCTCTGCCGTTATTGGAAGAACCATGCTGTTCTGGGTCATAGCCGCGATCCTCACGCTGGGCGCCAGCCTGGCGGTGCTGCTGCCGCTGGCCGGCGGCACCAAGGGCGCGTCCAGCGCCGGCGAGCATGACCTCGAAGTCTATCGCGACCAGTTGTCGGAACTCGACCGCGACGTGGCGCGTGACCTGATCCAGCCGGCGGAGGCTGAGGAAGCGCGCGCCGAAATCGGTCGTCGCATCCTGCGCCTGGGCGCTGCTGGTCAGTCCGGCCCGGCCGCCCGGCGGTCATCCATGGCGACCAGGCTGGTCGCGACGGCGGCCGTGCTGGCGGTGCCGCTGGTCAGCTGGGGCCTCTATATCAAGCTCGGCTCGCCCGACCTGCCGTCGCAGCCTCTGACGGAGAGGCTCGCCAAGAACCCCGCCGACTCCTCGGTCGACGAGCTGGTGGCGCGTGCCGAGGCGCATCTTGCCGCCAACCCGTCCGATGGCAGGGGCTGGGACGTGCTGGCGCCTGTCTATCTGCGGCTGCAGCGCTATTCCGACGCGGTCAGCGCCTACCGCAACGCCATCCGCCTCGACGGCGACAGCGCGGCCCGCCAGGCCGGTCTCGGCGAGGCGATCGCCAACGCCGCCGGCGGCATCGTCTCGGCCGAGGCTCAGGCTGCCTTCGAGGCGGCGCTGAAGCAGGACCCCGCCAATGCGAAGGCGAGCTTCTATCTGGCGATGGGCCTGGCGCAGGAAGGCCGCACCGGCGAGGCGACGGCGGCCTGGCAAAAAATGCTGGCCGCGCTGCCGCCGGACTCTCCGTGGCGCGGCGCGGTCGAGCAGGCGCTGGCCGACACGGCAAGCAAGTCCGCTGCGGCGGGTGCACCCGCCAACGGCCCGGATGCGCAAGCCGTGGACGCAGCGCAGCAGATGTCGCCGCAGGACAGGCAAGCGATGATCGAGACCATGGTCGCCAGCCTCGACGAAAAGCTAAAGCAAAACCCGCGCGATGTGGAAGGATGGATGCGGCTCATTCGTTCCTATGCGGTGCTGGGCAAGGCCGACCAGGCGCGCGATGCGCTCGGCCGCGCCATTGCCGCCTTTGGCGCCGACAGCGAGGAAGCGAAGAAATTCACCGCCTTTGCCGCCACGCTCGGCCTGGCGGCGACGGAGTAGATGATGACGCGCAAGCAGAAGCGACTGTCGGTGATCGTGGCCGGGCTGGCATTCCTCGCCGCCGCGACCGGTCTCACCTTCTACGCGCTTGGCCAGAAGGCGTCCTATTTCTACATGCCCGGCGATCTGGCCACGGCGACTGTCGAGCCCGGCCAGCGCATCCGCCTCGGCGGTCTTGTCGAAAAGGGCACGATCGTGCGCGGGCAGGGCGCGACGGTCGCCTTTTCGGTGACCGACAAGCAGAAATCGGTCAAGGTCACCTATACTGGAATCCTGCCCGACCTGTTTCGCGAGGAGCAGGGCGTCATCACAGAAGGCAGCTTTGGCGCGGACGGCATTTTCGTCGCTGACAGCGTGCTTGCCAAGCATGACGAGCGCTACATGCCGAAGGAAGTCGCCGACGGGCTGAAGGCCAAGGGTGTCTGGCAGGAAAGCAAGAGCGAATAATGGTCGAAACCGGACATTTCGCGCTCGTCCTGGCCTTTGCGCTGTCATTGGTGCAGATGCTGGTGCCGCTTTATGGCGCGCGCGTCGGCAACCTGAAAATGATGGCGGTTGGCGGTCCGGTGGCGGTCACCGGCTTCGCGCTCTCCGCGCTGTCCTTCGCCGCGCTGGCCAGCGCCTATGCGGGTTCCGATTTCTCGGTGGCGAGCGTCTGGGAGAACTCGCACTCGCTGCAGCCGCTGATCTACAGGATCACCGGTACCTGGGGCAACCACGAGGGCTCGATGCTGCTCTGGGTGCTGATCCTGACCTTTTTCGGCGCGCTTGTCGCCGTCTTCGGCTCAAACCTGCCGGCGACGCTCAGGGCCAATGTGCTCGCCGTGCAAGGGGCGATCGGCGCCGCCTTCTTCCTGTTCATCCTGGCGACGTCCAATCCCTTTATCCGGCTCAACCCGGCGCCGATCGAGGGCCGCGATTTGAACCCTATCCTGCAGGACCTCGGCCTCGCCATCCATCCGCCGCTGCTCTATCTCGGCTATGTCGGCTTCTCGATCTGTTTCTCCTTTTCGGTCGCCGCGCTCATCGAGGGCCGCATCGACGCCTCCTGGGCGCGCTGGGTGCGGCCATGGACGCTGGTCGCCTGGATGTTCCTCACCGGCGGCATCGCCATGGGCTCCTACTGGGCCTATTACGAGCTCGGCTGGGGCGGTTTCTGGTTCTGGGACCCGGTCGAGAACGCCTCCTTCATGCCGTGGCTCGCGGGCACGGCGTTGCTCCATTCGGCGATCGTGATGGAGAAACGCTCGGCGCTGAAGATATGGACGCTGCTGCTCGCGATCCTCACCTTCTCGCTGTCGCTGCTCGGCACCTTCCTGGTGCGCTCCGGCGTGCTGACGTCGGTGCATGCCTTTGCCACTGACCCGGCGCGCGGCGTTTTCATCCTCTGCATCCTGACGCTGTTCATCGGCGGTTCGCTGGCGCTGTTCGCGCTGCGCGCCTCGAGGCTGACCGCCGGCGGCCTGTTCCATCCGATCTCGCGCGAGGGCGCGCTGGTCCTCAACAATCTCTTCCTCACCACCGCCACGGCCACGGTGCTGGTCGGCACGCTCTATCCGCTGGCGCTCGAAGCCATCACCGGCGGCAAGATCTCGGTCGGCGCGCCCTTCTTCGACCTCACCTTCGGTCCGCTGATGCTGCCGCTCTTGGCGATCGTGCCGTTCGGACCGCTGCTTGCCTGGAAGCGCGGCGACGTCCTTGCCGCCGCCCAGCGGCTGATGGCGGCCTTCGCGGCAGCACTTGCCGCCGTGCTGGTGACGGCGCTGTTCATCGACGGCGCCTCGGTGTTCGCCGCCCTTGGCGTCGGTCTCGCCGTCTGGCTGCTCTGCGGCGCGCTCACCGATCTCGCCGTCAAGTCCGGGCTCGGCAATGTTGCGCCGGCGGTCGTGCTCAGCCGCTTTACCGGCCTGCCGCGCTCGGTGTTCGGCACCGCGCTCGCGCATCTCGGCCTTGGCCTGACCCTGCTCGGCATAGTCGGCACTGTCTCATTCGGCACCGAGAAGATCCTGACCATGCACGCCGGCGAAACGGTGGAGCTCTCCGGTAACACGCTGCGCTTCGAGGGCCTCTACCCGGCGCAAGGACCGAACTACAGCGAGGACCGTGGCCGCTTCCTCGTCATCGGCGCCGACGGCAACGCCAGCGGCGAGATCAGTTCGGCCAAGCGCTTCTATCCGGTGCGGCAGATGACGACCACCGAGTCCGGCATCAGGACGATCGGGTTCAGCCAGCTCTATCTGTCGCTCGGCGACGAGGGCAATGACGGCTCCGTCGTCGTTCGGCTGTGGTGGAAGCCGCTGGTGACGCTGATCTGGGGCGGCGCCCTGGTGATGATGGCGGGCGCTTTGATGTCGCTGATGGACCGCCGCCTGCGCGTCGGCGCGCCGTCGCGCCGCCGCAAGCCGGCCGGCGCCGCGCCTGCCGCGAGCGCGCCATGAAGGTCAGGGTTTCGCTCGCCTCGCTGGCGTTGCTGCTGGGCCTGCTCTTCGCCGGCAGCGCCTTCGCGGTGAAGCCAGACGAGGTGCTCGCCGATCCGGCACTGGAGGCGAGGGCGCGAGCGCTCTCGGAAGGCCTGCGCTGCATGGTCTGCCAGAACCAGTCGATCGACGAATCCGACGCCGACCTCGCCCGCGACCTGCGCATCCTGGTGCGCCAGCGCCTCGTTGCCGGCGACAGCGACCAGCAGGTGATGGACTACATCGTCTCCCGCTATGGCGAGTTCGTGCTGTTGAAGCCGCGCTTCAGCCTGCGCAACGCGCTGCTGTGGGGCACGCCGGTCGTTCTTCTCCTTGCCGGCGGGCTGTTCATCCTGCTCAGCGCCCGCTCGCGCCGCGCGGCCCCCGCGAACACGCTCACCGCCGAGGAGCGGGCGGCGCTGGACAAGATGCTGCGCGACTGAGCGCCAACATTACAAAACTTTCATGTACCGGAAATGGCGCCGTAATGTGCGGCTCTCTATTCCTCTTGCCGGAGGATGCCAGCCTGAGCGCATCCCTTGTGAAAGAGGATACGAGACCCATGAATATTGCCCCCAATTCATATTTCGGCACCCGCAAGCGCCTGACCGCGACCGTTGCGTCGCTGGCTGTCATCGGCGCGCTCGGCGTCGGCGCGCTCGCCACCGGAACCGCCCCCGTTCTGGCCGACGCAGTGCGTGTCGAGGCGCCGCAGGTTCCAAGCTTCGCCGATGTCGTCGAGCGCGTTTCCCCGGCCGTCGTCAGCGTCAAAGTCAAGGCCAAGATCGAGCCCGCCGCCGATGACGGTTCCGACCAGTCCGACGATCAGGACGGCATGAACAACCTGCCCGACAATCCGCAGCTGCGCCGCTTCTTCAAGGAATTCCGTGGCTTCGGCGATCAGGGCGGCCAGTTCGGCATGCGCCGTTTCAATCACCGCGGCCACAATGACGGCCAGCCACGCCCGGTCGCTCAGGGCTCCGGCTTCTTCATCTCCGATGACGGCTACCTCGTCACCAACAACCATGTCGTCGAAGAGGGCTCCGCTTTCACCGTGGTGATGAACGACGGCAAGGAGATCGACGCCAAGCTGATCGGCACCGATCCGCGCACCGATCTCGCCGTGCTCAAGGTCGAAGGCGACGGCAAGTTCACCTATGTCGACTTCGCCGACGATTCCAAGGTTCGCGTCGGTGACTGGGTGGTGGCCGTCGGCAATCCGTTCGGCCTTGGCGGCACCGTGACCGCCGGCATCGTCTCGGCCCGCGGCCGCGATATCGGCGCCGGCCCCTATGACGACTTCCTGCAGATCGACGCCTCGGTAAATCGCGGCAATTCGGGCGGCCCGACCTTCAACCTCAACGGCCAGGTCGTCGGCATCAACACCGCGATCTTCTCGCCCTCGGGCGGCAGCGTCGGCATCGCCTTCGACATCCCGGCCTCGACCGCCAAGGAAGTGGTGCAGGACCTGATGAAGAGCGGCTCCGTCCAGCGCGGCTGGCTGGGCGTCGAGATCCAGCCGGTCACCTCCGACATCGCCGAGTCACTCGGGCTGAAGTCCGAAAAGGGCGCGCTGGTGTCGAGCGCCCAGGACGACGGCCCCGGCAAGAAGGCAGGTATTGCCGCCGGCGATGTCATCACCCAGGTCGACGGCAAGGACGTCGCTTCGCCGAAAGAGCTCGCCCGTCTGATCGGCGCCTACGCCCCGGGCAAGTCGGTGGATGTCACCGTGTGGCGCGACGGCAAGAGCGAGAACGTCAAGGTCGACCTCGGCAAGCTGCCGGCGGGCGACAAGCAGGCGTCGAACGATGACAACAAGCAGCCGGCGACGCCAAAGGCCGACACGCTGGCCGATCTCGGCCTCACCGTCACCAAGTCGGATAACGGCAAGGGGCTGGTGGTCACCGATGTCGATCCCGACAGCGACGCCGCCGATCGCGGCATCCAGCCCGGCGATGTCATCACCTCGGTCAACTCGACCGAGGTGAGCGGCACGGCAGATGTCGACAAGGCGATGGCCGACGCCGTGAAGTCGGGCCGCAAGGCGGTGCTGGTGCAGATCACCCGCGACGACGCGAACCGCTTCGTCGCGCTGCCCGTCGCCAAGGGCTGACGATCGCGCAACTTTTCCCGAAGCGGCGGTTTCAACACCCCCGAGCCGCCGCAGGGGAAAGCACGGGGCCCGAATACGTTAGTCAGTCACCGTGTTCCGACCCCGGCGGCAGCGGGCTTCCCATCGCCCGCTGCCGCTCCCAACCATCAAAGGCCCTGATGCTCATGCCGGCCACTCAATCTCAGGGCGAAATCGCGTATAACGGCTCTATGAAGATTCTCGTCATAGAAGACGATCGCGAGGCCGCCGACTATCTGCAGAAGGCCTTTGCCGAGGCCGGCCACACCGCCCATGTCGCCGGCGACGGCGAAACCGGCTTCGCGCTCGCCGATGCCGGCGACTATGACGTCATGGTTGTCGATCGCATGATGCCGCGCCGCGACGGCCTGTCGGTGATCGCCGGCCTGCGCTCCAGGGGCAACACGACGCCGGTGCTAATCCTGTCGGCGCTGGGCGAGGTCGACGATCGCGTCACCGGCCTGCGCGCCGGCGGCGACGACTACCTGACCAAGCCCTATGCCTTTTCCGAACTGCTCGCCCGCGTCGAGGTGCTGAACCGCCGCGCCAGCGCCAGGGAAGCCGAAACCGTCTACCGGGTCGGCGATCTCGAGCTCGACCGGCTCTCCCATTCGGTCCGCCGCGCCGCGCGCGAGATCACGCTGCAGCCGCGCGAGTTCCGCCTGCTCGAATATCTGATGCGCCATGCCGGCCAGGTGGTGACGCGGACCATGCTGCTCGAGAATGTCTGGGACTATCATTTCGATCCGCAGACCAACGTCATCGATGTCCACGTCTCGCGCCTGCGCGGCAAGATCGAGAAGGGTTTCGACAAACCGATCCTGCACACGGTCCGCGGCGCCGGCTATATGCTGAAGGGCGGGTAGCACCTGCCATGGCATTGTCCGTGCCCGCCATCATGAGGACGACGGCAGCGCGGCTCTCGGCGCTCTATTTCCTGCTCTTCGCCCTGTGCGCCGTGCTGCTGGTCTTCTACATGACCTCGCTGTCGGCGCGCATGCTGACCGCGCAGACGCAGGAGACCATCAACGACGAGGTGCTCGGGCTTGCCCGCGCCTATCAGCGCGGCGGCCTGCCGGTACTGGTGCGCGTTGTCGAAGCCCGGTCGCGCCAGCCCGGCGCCAATCTCTATCTCATCGCCGACACCAACGGCCAGATCCTGACCGGCAACGTGCAGAGCCTGGCGCCCGGGGTGATCGAGACCGAGGGCTGGACGACCGAGCCGTTCTCATACCAGCGCTTCGGCGAGGGCGAGCTCGAACGGCAGCGCAATCAGGCTCCCGACCAGACCACGCCCCCGGCCGGCGAGAGCGAGACGCAGGCCGAGGGCGAAAAGGGCCACAACGCGATCGCGCTGGTGCTGAGACTTCCCAACCAGATGATCATGCTGGTCGGCCGCGACCTCGGCGAGCCCGAGCGCTTCCGCGCCGTCATCCGCCGCGCCCTGATGCTGGCGCTGGGCATGATGGGGCTTGGCGGGCTCTTGATCTGGTTCTTCGTCGGGCGCGCCGCGCTGAAGCGCATCGACAGTGTGTCCGAGGCCAGCCGCCGCATCATGGGCGGCGACCTTACCGGTCGTCTCCCGGTCACCGGCGCCGGCGACGAGTTCGATCGCCTGTCCGAGAACCTCAACGCCATGCTGGCCAGGATCGCCAAGCTGAACGAGGGGCTGAAGCAGGTTTCCGACAACATCGCGCATGATCTGAAGACGCCGCTGACCAGGCTGCGCAACCGCGCCGAGGCAACGCTTGCCGGCCGGCAAAGGACCCCCGACTACCGGCAGGCGCTGGAAAGCACGATCGCCGAATCCGACCAGCTGATAAAGACCTTCAACGCCATCCTGATGATCTCCAGGCTGGAGGCCGGCTATTCCTCGGAGACCACCAGCCCGGTCGACCTTGCGGCAGCAGTCCGCGACGTCGTCGAGCTCTACGAGCCGGTGGCCGAAGAGGCTGGCGTGACGATCGAGACCTCCGTCGAGGAGGATTTCGCCGTCAACGGCAATCGCGAACTGATCGGCCAGGCGCTTTCGAACATCGTCGACAATGCCATCAAATATTCGACCGACTCGACGACGAAGCCGTCCGTTCGCGTGGCGCTACAGCAAATCGACAGGGAAGTCAGGCTGTCGGTCACGGACAATGGCCAGGGCATTCCCGACGATGCCGATCGCGCCCGGGTGACCGAGCGCTTCGTGCGGCTGGAGAAGAGCCGCTCGCAGCCAGGGTCGGGCCTGGGCCTGAGCCTCGCCAAGGCGATCATGACTTTCCACAAGGGCAGGCTTGATCTTCTGCCCGCCAATCCCGGATTGTCCGTTATCATGAGTTTTCCCGCACGGGCGAACCAATGATGGCGGTGAGGATGGCTGCGAAACGCATTGATACCGAATGGCGCCTGCAACCGGCGGCAACGCTTTTGCCGCTGGACGCAGATCGCGCAAGGCGCGAATTGTCGGAAATCGCTTCGGCCGCCGCGGAAGAAGGCCTTGCCCGCCTGGAAACATTCCTGGCGGCCGAGGGCGTGGACCAGGACCTCCTCGCCGCCGTCTTCGACCTGTCGCCATTCCTGCGCGATGTGGCGCGCCGCCGCCCGCAAATCCTCGATGCCTTGTTCGACGCCGATGTGAAGGCTCGGCTGGCGGCGATCGGCGAGGCCATTGGCAAGGCGGCGCGGGCCGAGACGGTCTCCGAGCAGAGCCTGATGATGGAGCTCAGGCAGTGCAAGACGGAAGCGCATTTCCTGATCGCCTTGGCCGATCTCGCCGGCGAGGCCGAGCCAGCGCTGACCGTGCGGCGCCTCAGCGACCTCGCCGACGCCTGCACCCGCGCCGCCGTCGATTTCCTGCTGCGCGACGCGCACGGGCAGGGCAAGCTCAGGTTGCCCAACCCCGAAAACCCGGCGCGCCAGTCGGGCTGGATCCTGCTCGGAATGGGCAAGCTCGGCGCGCATGAGCTGAATTTTTCGTCCGACATCGACCTCGTCGTCTTCTTCGATCCCGACGCGCCGGCGATCGTCGATCCGCTCGATGCGACGGAATTGTTTGCGCGTCTCACACGCCGCCTCGTGCGGATCCTCCAGGACCGCACCGAGCATGGCTATATCTTCCGCACCGATTTGAGGCTGCGGCCCGATCCCGGCTCGACGCCGCTGGCGATACCGGTCGAGGCGGCGCTTCACTACTATGAGGGGCGCGGCCAGAACTGGGAGCGCGCCGCCATGATCAAGGCGCGTCCCGTGGCCGGCGATCTCGCCGCGGGCGCTGCGTTCCTGAAAGAGCTGCAGCCTTATGTCTGGCGCAAATACATGGACTATGCGGCGATCGCCGACGTCCACTCGATCAAGCGCCAGATCCATGCGCACAAGGGCCACGGCGAGATCGCGGTCAAGGGCCACAACGTCAAGCTCGGCCGCGGCGGCATCCGCGAGATCGAGTTCTTCGTCCAGACGCAGCAGTTGATTGCCGGCGGCCGCTTCCCGGAACTGCGCGGCCGCGAGACGGTGCCGATGCTCGGCCAGCTTGCCGCGCGCGGCTGGATCACCGCCGACGCGCGCGATGCGCTCGCCCGGCAATACTGGTTCCTGCGCCGCGTCGAGCATGCCATCCAGATGGTCGCGGACGAGCAGACCCATATCCTGCCCGAGAGCGACGAGGGGCTGGAGCGCATCGCCCGCATGCTCGGCTTTGTCGATCAGGCGCGCTTCGCCGAGGCCTTCCGCGCCTCGCTGCAGCAGGTCGAGCGTCATTACGCGGCGCTGTTCGAGACCGCGCCGGAACTTTCGGCCGGCGTCGGCAACCTAGTCTTCACCGGCGACGTCGACGATCCCGATACGCTGCAGACCTTGCAGCGCCTCGGCTTCCAGCGGCCGAGCGACATTTGCCGCGTCATTCGCGGCTGGCATTTCGGCCGCTACCGCGTCACCCTGTCGGCGGAGGCGCGCGAGCGGCTGACCGAACTGACGCCGGCGCTGCTCAAGGCTTTCGGCCAGACGCGGCGGGCCGACGAGGCGGTGATGCGCTTCGACGAGTTCCTTGCCGGCCTGCCTGCCGGCATCCAGCTTTTCTCGCTGCTGCAGTCCAATCCGGCGCTGCTGAAATTGATGGCGACGATCATGGGCGCCGCCCCGAGGCTTGCCGCCATCATCACGCGCCGGCCGCATGTCTTCGACGGCCTGCTCGATCCGGCTTTGCTCGCCGAACTGCCCGACCGCGCCTATCTCTCGGCGCGGCTCGCCGCTTTCATCGAGGGCGACCGCGCCTATGAGGACGTGCTCGATCGTTTGCGCATCTTTGCCTCGGAGCAAAAATTCCTGATCGGTGTCAGGCTGCTTGCCGGCGCGATCGATCCGGCCCGCGCCGGCCGCGCCTTTTCCGACCTTGCCGATCTCACCATCGAGGCGGCATTGCAGGCGGTCATCGCCGAATTCGCGCTGCGCCACGGCAGCATCGCCGGCGGCACCGTGGCGCTGCTCGGCATGGGCAAGCTCGGCAGCCGCGAGCTGACGGCGGGCTCCGATGTCGACCTGATCCTGCTCTACGACCACGATCCGGACGCGGAGGAGTCCGACGGCGAAAAGCCGCTTGCGCCCTCCCACTACTATACCCGCATGACGCAGCGCCTGATTGCCGCCGTCTCGGCGCCGACGGCGGAGGGCGTGCTCTACGAGCTGGACCTTCGCTTACGCCCCTCCGGCAACAAGGGGCCGGTCGCCACCCATGTCGATGCCTTCAAGAAGTACCAGCGCCAGGACGCCTGGACCTGGGAGCACATGGCGCTGGCGCGGGCGCGCGCCATAGGCGGTGACGCCGCACTCTGCGCCGAGGTGGAGACGGAGGTGGCCGCCGTGCTGGCTCTGCAGCGCGACGCCGCCAAGGTGGTGGCCGAGGCGTCGGAGATGCGCGCGCTGATCGAGAAGGAAAAGCCGCCGCGCGACCGCTGGGACATCAAGCTGATCCCGGGCGGCCTGATCGATCTCGAATTCATCGCCCAGGTGGCGGTGCTCACCGGCCATGTCGTCGAGGCCGGCCGCAGGGTGACCGCGACGGCCGACATCCTGGCGAGGCTTTCTCCCGATTTCGCCGGCGCCGATGTCAGGCAGCAGCTGTGCGATGCCTACACGCTCTATCTCGCGCTGACCCAGATGATCAGGCTCTGCCTCACCGGTGAGTTCCAGCGCGACGACGTGCCGCCGGGGCTCTCGGATCTGCTTCTGGCGGTGACCGACCTGCCGGATTTCGCTGTTCTGGAAGCGCATCTCAAGGAGACGTCGCGAAAGGTCAGACAGGATTTCGACCTCTTGCTGCGTGCGAAGAACTCATGACGAAGGGATGAATGTTACGGCGAGAGCGTCGGGCCCGATGCGGAGGAAATCCGATGCTCGAACAAAGAGATGGATGGCGGCCTGAATCTGATTGAGAGGTTGCCGTCCTGGCATCGGGGGTGACGATGCAACAGGAGAAGACCATGAGAAAGTCTACCAAGCTTGCCCTTGCTTTCATGGCGCTCGCGGGCGCTGTCGGCACCACGGCCTATGCCGAAAACAATGCCAGCGCCAAAATGCGTGACGACATGATGCAGCGCCTCGACGAGGCGCTGAAGAGCCCCAACGGCGCCATCACCTTCGACCAGTTCTCCGACGCCATGGACTCGCGGCTGAAGAAGCTCGTCGCCGAGAATGGCGGCAAGCTGACTGTCGGCGAGCTCGCCGACGCGCTGGAGAAGGCGCGCTTCGAGCGCATGGCAAGGCGCATCATCGCGCGCTTCGACACCAGGGGCGACGGCACGCTGACCGCAGACGACATCACGAGCCGCCAGAAGAAGCTGTTCGCCATGCTGGACAGGAACAATGACGGCAAGATCGAAAAGGGCGAACTGCCGAAGGGCGGCCGCTTCGGACGTCATCGGCAGTGGGACGGCGGGGACGGCGACGACGGCGTGCAGTGAGGCTGAATGATCTGGATCCGGCGACTGGAGTGCCGGACTCTCGAAAGGCCACGTTCTTTCGCGCCCCCCTCTGTCCTGCCGGACAGAGGGGGTGCTGTCCCGCCGACATAGCCGGATTCTGAAACACGCGAAGCTGAAAAACTAAGCCGCAGCTTTTACCGAAGGCGTCGCCTTCTTCAGCGGGATGCGCACCGACACGATCGTGCCGACGCCTTCGGTCGAGCGGATCTTCAACGCGCCGCCCTGCAGCTCGGCCAGCGAGCGCGAGATGGCGAGCCCAAGGCCGGAGCCGGCATGGTTCTTGGAGAACTGGTTCTGCACCTGCTCGAACGGCCGGCCGAGCTTGCTCAGCGCCGCCTTGGGGATGCCGCATCCATTGTCCTCGATCGTCAGAACCAGCGCTCCTGAAGCGCTGCGCGCCCGCACCGAGATGTGCCCGCCCTGACCGGTGAACTTCACGGCGTTGGAAAGCAGATTTATAGCGATCTGCTTGATGGCGCGGCGGTCGGCGAACAGCCGCATCGCATCGGCGATGCGGGTCTCCACCGTGATCGACTTCTCCGCCGCCTGCAGCGAGATGACGCGCACCGTCTCCTTGATCAGCGGGCAGAGGTCGATCTCCTCGCGGTCCATCGAGAACTGGCCGGCCTCGATCTTCGACATGTCGAGTATGTCGTTGATGACGCCGAGCAGGTACTTGCCGCTGCCGTTGATGTCGGTGGCATATTCCTCGTAGCGCGGCGAGCCGAGCGGCCCGAACAGGCCTTGTTCCATCAGTTCGGAGAAGCCGATGATGGCGTTGAGCGGCGTGCGCAGCTCATGCGACATGTTGGCCAGGAATTCCGACTTCGCCCGGTTCGCCGCCTCGGCGCGTTCGGTTTCCTTCATGTATTTGCGGTTGAGTTCGACCAGTTCCCTGGCGCGCTCCTCTTCCGCCCGGCGGGCGAGGCTGAGGTCGTGGATCGTCGCCATCAGCCGTCGTTCGCTGTCGACCAGCTTTTCCTGGTGCAGCTTGATCTGGGTGATGTCGGAGCCGACCGAGACGGTGCCGCCGTCCCTGGTGCGCAATTCGTTGACCTGCAGCCAGCGGCCGTCGGCAAGCTGGCGCTCGAACGTCGAGCCGCCCTGTGGACCGTTGGCATTGGCCAGCCTGCGCTCCGAGGCGAAGGCCAGCATCCGCTCTTCCAGCACGGCGCGCACGGCGCCCGGCATCACGTCGCGGTCCGACAGGCCGTTGTCCTTCTGGTATTTGGAATTGCACATGATCAGCCGCTCGGCGGCATCCCACAGCACGAAGGATTCGTTGATGTTCTCGATGGCGGTCCGCAAGCGCAGATCCGCCGCCTCCGAGCGCAGCGCGAGATGCCGCTGCTCGGTGACGTCGACGGCGATGCCGATCAGCTGGATCTCCGGCGCCTCGGGGTCGATCACCTGGGCCCGCGCGCGCATCCATACCCATTGGCCGTCGGCGTGCCGCATGCGGAACACCTGGTCGATATGGTCGATCTCGCGCTCGACGATGCGGTTGGCAAGCTCGAACAGGTCGCCGTCCTCGGGATGGATGATCTCGTCGACCTCGCCGAAGGACAGCATCGTGTCGCAAGGCTCGTAACCCAGCATGTCGTACATCGAGCGCGACCAGTACATCTTGCCGCGCACCATGTCCCAGTCCCACAGGCCGCAGCGGCCGCGCACCAGCGCCATGTCGATGCGCTGATGCGCCTCGAGGTAAATGCGGTCGGCGGCCTGGGCGCGCGCCGCCTGGCCGAAATAGGCGTAGAGGATGATAATCAGCACGCCGGCCGTCAGCACGAACAGGGTGACGTTGAGCGAGACCGTCTTGCGCCAGCTGTCGAAGACTGCGTCTTTCGGCACCAGAGCGGCGGCGGCGTTCTTGCGGCTGGCCGTCAGGCTCACCGCCGCGTACCAGTCCTGCCCGCCGATGCTGACCTCCATGACGCCGGCGCGCTCGCCGAACATGAACAGCGGCTGGCCGCCGAGAACGAGGCTGTCCAGCGAACGCCCCTGCCAGCCGCTCGACAGCGGCGACACGGCGATGATCTTGAAGCTGCCGTCGGTGATCGCCAGCACATGGCTGCGGCCCATGGCGCCCTGGCGGCCGGTGCTCTCCATCAGGTCCGCCGCGCTGACGGTGGCCGTATTCGGGTCGGCGGCGATCGCGCTCGCCATCTGACCCACCGCCAGCGAAAGGATTGCCTTGGCGTCGCGCTCGACCTCGTCGCGCTCGTTCATCAGCGACAGGACGCGCAGCGCGGCGATGACGATCAGGAAGATGATGATGAGGGCAGGGATCGAGCGGCGCAGCCAAGGCTCGGCCGCCAGCAGCCGCCTATAGGCGGGTTCGGCGATCAGCCGGGTATTGCCGGCAAGACCGTCGCGCCGCGCGTTGCGACGCTCAAAAGCCTTCCCTCCGGGCGCGCCCCACGCGTCCGCCTTGGCCATAAATGGCTACTCCCCGAATTCCCTCTGCTTGATGATCCGGTTACGCCGCACGTCCGAATCGTCATTAAAGAATCAAAGGTGATTCGCCTTGTCCAGAGGCGCGGCCAAAAAAGATTAAAAATTGATTGAAATTCGTCGAAACTGCCAATCTCCCCCACGAGGGGGGAGATCGCTAGTCACGCCAGCGTTCGCTCGACGATATCCCTTAGATCCGCCGACAGCTTTTCCGTGCCTGCGATCGCAAGCAGCGCCTCCCTGGCCTTGGCTTGGCGCCCCGGCTCCAGCGAGCGCCAGGAGCGCAACGCGGTCGCCAGCCTGGCCGCCACCTGCGGATTGCGTTTCTCGACCTCGAGCACGGTCTCGGTGAAGAAGCGGTAGCCTTCGCCGTCGGCGCAGTGGAAGCCGGTCTGGTTGGCGCTGGAGAAGGTGCCGATGAGCGAGCGCACACGGTTCGGGTTGGCCATCGAGAAGGCCGGATGCCCGGTCAGCGCGCGCACCGTCTCGACGGTCTTGGGGCCGGGCACGCCGGCCTGGATCTGGAACCATTTGTCCATCACCAGCGCATCGTTGCGGTACTTAGCCTCGAAATCGGCCAGCGCCTGTTGCGCTTCGGCCGACCCGGCATGGCGGTGCGCCAGCACGGTCAGCGCGGCGGCGCGGTCGGTCATGTTGCTGGCGGAGCGGAAGTGAGTTGCCGCAAGCGCGGCGCTTTCCGGCAGCAGCGCCAGATAGTCGAGCAGGATGTTGCGCAGCGCCCGCCGGCCCGCACTCGCCGCATCGGGGCTGAATGGCCCCTTGTCGGCAAGCCGCTCATAGAGGCCGGTGAAGTTTTCCCGGTTCGCCCTGGCAATGGCCAGTGCCAGCGCCTCGCGGGCGGCGAAGATGGCGTCGGGATCAATGCCCTTGCCGATGTCGCGGGCGATGTCGGCTTCGCCCGGAAGCGAAAGCGCCAGCGCCCGGTAGGCCGGCTCCAGCGTCTCGTCGGCGGCGATCCTGCCGGCAAGTTCGGTAAGCCGCTGGGTGAAGACCGGCGGCTTGCCGCCGAGCACCTGGCGGAAGGCTGCGATCAGTGCGTCGGTGAGCAGCGTGTTGAACGCCTGCCAGCGCGAGAAACTGTCGCTGTCATGGCCGGCAAGAAAGAACTGGTCGTCGGTCTTCTGCTCGACCGACAGCGTGACCGGTGCCGAGAAGCCGCGGTTGAGCGACACCGCCGGGCGCTCGGCGACGCCGGTGAAGCGCACGACATGCCGGCGCTTGCGGATGTGGATGACGCCGTCCTCGACGGTGGCGCCCTCGACGTCATCGTAAGAGACGGGCTTGCCGCCGGCACCGACCAGACCGAAGCCGAGCGGAATGTGCATCAGCCGCTTGCGGCTCTCCGACGGCGTCGGCGGCACCGACTGCTCGATCTCCAGCGTGAACTCCTTTGCCCGTGCGTTGTGCGAGGAACTGACGGTCAGGTTCGGCGTGCCCGCCTGATGGTACCAAAGCGCGAATTGCGACAGGTCGCGCCCCGAGGCGTCCTCGAACACTTTCAGGAAATCCTCGATGGTCGCCGCCTCTCCGTCATGGCGCTCGAAATAGAGGTCCATGCCGGCACGAAACGCTTCGGCGCCGAGGATGGTGCGGATCATGCGCACCACTTCCGAACCCTTCTCGTAGACGGTCGCCGTATAGAAGTTGTTGATCTCGCGGTAGCGGCGCGGCCTGACCGGATGCGCCAGCGGCCCCTGGTCCTCGGGGAACTGGTGGGCGCGCAGCGTGCGCACCTCGGCGATGCGCTTGACCGCCCGCGAGCGCTGGTCGGCGGAGAATTCGTGGTCGCGGTAAACGGTCAGCCCCTCCTTCAGGCAGAGCTGGAACCAGTCGCGGCAAGTGATTCTGTTGCCAGTCCAATTGTGGAAATACTCATGCGCGATGATCGCCTCGATATTGGCGAAGTCGGCATCGGTCGCGGTCTCCTCGTCGGCCAGCACATACTTGTCGTTGAAGATGTTGAGGCCCTTGTTCTCCATCGCGCCCATGTTGAAGTCGGAGACGGCGACGATGTTGAAGACGTCGAGGTCGTATTCGCGGCCGAAGGCTTCCTCGTCCCATTTCATCGAGCGCTTCAGCGCATCCATCGCATAGCCGGCGAGCCGTTCCTTGCCCGGCTCGACATAGATGCCGAGCTCGACCGTGCGGCCGGACAGCGTGGTGAAGCTGTCGGCGACCTTGCCGAGCGCGCCTGCCACGAGCGCGAACAGGTAGGACGGCTTGGGGAAGGGGTCGTGCCAGACCTTATAGTGCCAGCCATCCGCAAGCACGCCGCTTTCGACAGGATTGCCGTTCGACAAAAGCAGCGGCGCTTCGTTGTGCGGCGCCTCGATGCGCACCGTGTAGATCGAGAGGATATCCGGCCGGTCGAGGAAATAGGTGATGCGCCGGAAACCCTCGGCTTCGCACTGCGTGCAATAGACATTGCTGGAGCGATAGAGCCCCATCAGCGCTTCATTGCGCGCCGGCGCGATTTCGGTTTCCAGCACCAGCTCGAAGCGGGAGGCGGCCGGCGGCTTCAGGACGGCGAGTTCGTCCGGCGTCGCCGCGTAGTCCTCCGGCTGGAGGTCACGGCCGTCAATGGCAATGCCGAGCAGCGTCAGCCCGTCGCCGTCGAGCACCAGCGGCGCCGTTGCGGCAACGCCTTCGCGGCGCTCGATGGTGAGCGTGGCGATGACGCGGGTGGCCTCGGGGGAAAGGCGGAAAACGAGGCTGGTCTGCAAAATGAGATAGTCGCTGGGGCGATAGTCTTCGAGCTTGAAGACATGGCCGGTATCGGTGCGCATTCCCAAGGGTTTTCCTGTCTGTTCCCGGCGCGGCAAACGGGCCCGCTGGTCCAAAAAATTCGAGGTTCGCGCTCTTTACACGAAACGGTCACTCGACAAAACTGCGCCTATGCCTATTTCAGGCATCCATCCCCCCACCGTCATCGCGAGGCATTCATGACCGTCGTCACACCGAAATTCGGCATGGGCGCCTCCGTGTTGCGTCGCGAAGACCAGGCCTTCCTCAAGGGCGAGGGCCGCTATACCGATGACATCAAGCCGGCCGGCCTGCTGCATGGCTATGTGCTGCGCTCGCCTGTCGCCAAGGCGGGCTTCACCATCACATCCACCGAAGCGGCGTCAGCGGCGCCGGGCGTGCATCTTGTGCTGACCGGCAAGGACATCGCCCATCTCGGCAAGCTCAAATCCGGCGTCATGCAGCGCCAGCCCGACGGCACCAGGGCGCCGACCCGCGACATCCCGATCCTGTGCGGCGACAGGGTCAACTATGTCGGCGATGCGGTGGCTTTCGTCGTCGCCGACAGCCGCGCGCTGGCGCAGGACGCGGCCGAGCTGATCGAGGTCGACTTTGACAGCGAGGATGCCGCTTCCGGCACCGCCACGGCGCTGGATGAAGGCACACCGCTGGTCTGGCCGGAACTCGGCTCCAACCGCGCCTTCACCTACCATATTGGCGACAAGCAGAAGACCGCGGCCGCCTTCGCCAGGGCCGCCCATATCACCCGCATCGAATTCATCAACAACCGGCTGGTCTGCAACTACATGGAGCCGCGTTCGGCGATCGGCGAATGGAACGTGGCCGAGAGCCGCTTCGTGCTGACCACCGGGTCGCAGGGCGTGCATTCGATGCAGTACATCATCGCCGAGCTGTTCAAGATCAAGAAGAGCGAGCTGCGCATCATCACGCCGGACGTCGGCGGCGGCTTCGGCCCGAAGGCCTTCGTCTATCGGGAGTATCCACTGGTGCTGGAGGCCGCCAAACGGCTCGGACGGCCGGTCAAATGGGCCGGCGATCGCACCGAGCATTTCCTCACCGACGCCCAGGGGCGCGACAATGTCGTCAAGGCAGAGATGGCGCTCGACAAGGGCGGCCGCTTCCTCGGCATGAAGGTCGAGCTGCTGGCCAATATCGGCGCCTATGTTTCGCAATATGGTCCGTTCATCCCCTATGTCGGAGTCACCATGTCGACAGGCGTCTACGACATAGGGGCGATCGACGTCTCGGTGACCGGCCTCTACACCAACACCTGTCCGGTCGATGCCTATCGCGGCGCCGGCCGCCCGGAAGCGGCGATGCTGCTGGAGAAACTGGTCGATGCCTGCGCGCATGATCTGGGCTTGCCCGTCGAGGAGATCCGCCGCCGCAATTTCATCCGCCCCGAGCAGTTCCCATATCGCACCCAGACCGGCCGCCTCTACGACACCGGCGAGTTCGCCGGCCACATGGACCGCGCCATCGAGCGGGCGGAGTGGAAGGCGTTTCCGCAGCGGCTCGAACAGTCGAAGGCGGCGGGAAGGATCCGCGGCATCGGCATGGCGACTTACATAGAGGCCTGCGCCTTCCCGGGCTCCGAGCCGGCTTTTGTCGAGCTCAACGGCGATGGCACGGTGACGCTGAAGATCGGCACGCAGACCAACGGCCAGGGCCATGCCACCGCCTATGCGCAGTTCCTGTCGGAGAAGCTCGATCTGCCGATCGAGAAGATCCATGTCCGCCAGGGCGACACCGACGATCTGAAGGCTGGCGGCGGTACCGGCGGCTCGCGCTCGATCCCACTCGGCGGTGTTTCGGCCTCCCGCGCTGGCGAGGATCTGGCGAACAAGATCAGGCGCATCGCGGCCGACGAGCTCGAAGCCTCGGCCGGTGACATCGAACTGTCCGGTGGCGTCGCCCGCATCGTCGGCACCGATCGCGCGATCGATTTCGCCGGCGTCGCCAGAGCGGCGAAAACCGCGGACGACCTCAAGGGCTTCGGCGAATTCGTCCAGGACGAATGCACCTATCCCAACGGCACCCACATCTGCGAGGTCGAGATCGATCCCGACACCGGCGCCACCGAGATCCTGCGCTACACCATCGTCGACGATTTCGGCGTCACGGTGAATCCGATCCTGCTTGCCGGCCAGGTGCATGGCGGCGTCGTCCAGGGCATCGGCCAGGCCCTGACCGAGAACACCGTCTATAGCGAGGACGGCCAACTCCTGACGGCAAGCTTCATGGATTATGCCATGCCGCGCGCCGACAATTTCCCGTTCTTCCACTTCGAGACCCGCAACGTGCCTTCGACCACCAATGCGCTGGGCATCAAGGGGGCAGGAGAGGCCGGCACGATCGGCGCCACGCCGGCAGCGCTCAATGCGGTGACCGACGCGCTCTGGCGCGCCCATGGCATCAGGCATATCGAGATGCCGGCCACGCCGGCGCGCATCTGGGCGGCGATCCGGGACGCATCGCCAAGGTGAGCGGCGGGGCGGAGCCGGAAGGCGACGGCGGACACGCCGGCCACCACAGCACGTTGCGGGGCATCGCGCTGAAGATCGTCTCGGTGGCGGTCTTTGTCGGCATGCAGACCTGCATCAAGGCGGCCGGCGACGTGCCCGCCGGGCAGATCGTTTTCTTCCGCTCCTTCTTCGCCATCTTCCCGATCATCGCCTTCCTGGCGTCCAGGGGGCATCTGGCCACGGCATTCGCCACGAAACGGCGGTTCAACCACGTCGCGCGCGGCCTTGTCGGCGTCGGCGCCATGGGGCTCGGCTTCTTCGCGCTGACCAGGCTGCCGCTGCCCGAAGCGATCACGCTGAACTACGCGCAGCCGCTGCTGGTGGTGGTGTTCTCCTCGATCTTCCTCGGCGAGGCGATCCGCGTCTACCGCTGGAGCGCGGTCGCTGTCGGCCTCGTCGGCGTCCTGATCATCTCCTGGCCGGAGCTGACGCTGCTGCGCTCGGGCGCGGCGCTCGATGGCCAGGAGTTGCTGGGCGTCATCGCCGCCTTCGCCGCCGCCGCGATCTCGGCCGTCGCCATGCTTCTGGTGCGCAACCTCGTCCAGACCGAGAAGACGGCGACGATCGTGCTTTGGTTCTCGGTGACGGCGAGCGTCATGGCGCTGTTTTCGGTGCCCTTCGGCTGGCAGGCGTTGACGCCGACGCAGGCCGCCCTTCTGGTTGTCGCCGGCTTTTGCGGCGGGCTCGGCCAGATCCTGATGACTTCGGCCTACCGCCATGCCGAGGCCTCGGTCGTGGCGCCCTTCGAATACACCTCGATGATCCTCGGCGTCGTCGTCGGCTATCTTGTGTTCGGCGATGTGGCATCGCTCAACACGCTGGCCGGCGGTGTGATCGTGGTGGCGGCCGGCATCTTCATCATCTGGCGCGAACGCCAGCTTGGGCTTGAACGCACGCGAACGAGAAGGGCGACGCCGCCGCAGGGGTGATCAAGACCGCTCGGCCCGCTCCTTCGCCAGCCGCACCAACGTCGACCGCGTCTGCTCGTCCGCCGGGAAAAAGGATTCGATCGCCAATTCCGACAGCGTGACATCGAGCGGCGTGCCGAAGACGGTGATCGTGCTGATGAAGGACAGCACCTGATCGCCATGCGCCAGCCGGAGCGGATGCACGATACCGCTCGGCTCGACCGGGGCCGGCCGTGCGCTCTTCAGCCCGGACGGATAGGCCCGCAGCTCCTGCTCCAGCTTGATAAGCACCGCGTCGCCGATGGCGTCGTTCTGATGCTTCAGCCGTTCGAGCAGATGCGCCCGCCATTCGGCGAGATTGACGATGCGCGGCGCGACGCCGCCCGGATGCAGGCTGAGCCGCAGCACATTGACTGGCGGCGCAAGCAGC
The DNA here is from genome assembly GCF_049887195.1 of Mesorhizobium abyssinicae. Lineage (NCBI taxonomy): Bacteria > Pseudomonadati > Pseudomonadota > Alphaproteobacteria > Hyphomicrobiales > Phyllobacteriaceae > Mesorhizobium > Mesorhizobium abyssinicae. The sequence goes on along the minus strand of NZ_JARAKC010000002.1, from coordinate 314,576 downwards.
GACGGCTCGGAAACATCGGCGAGGAATGGGGCGATTGCCGCATTGGCCGAGACGAGGTTCCAGTGGCGGTCCACGGCTAGCGCCGGGAACGGCTCGTGGCCCCGGAGCACCGTCTCCACTGCCGCCATTGCCGGCGCGAGCGCGGCATCGGAGAGCTGCTTCTCGCTGAAGCTCGGCGCGAAGCCCGCCGCCAAGAGCAGTTGGTTGCGCTGCCGGAGCGGGATCGACAGCTGTTCGGCAAGATGCAGCACCATCTCGCGCGAGGGCTGGGCGCGGCCGCTTTCGACGAAGGAGAGATGCCGCTGCGAGATATCGGCCTCCATGGCAAGGTCGAGCTGGCTCATGCGCCGGCGCGCGCGCCACTCGCGGATGAGGCTGCCGGCAGAGATTTCGGATGTGGTCATAGGGGAAGGACTAAGGCGGGGAGGGGAGTAATTCAATTACCTGGGAGGTTATGGCGCTGCTTTCCCGTCTTCCCCTGTGGGAGAAGGGCGCGCTTCACCCCAACGCCCGCAGCTTCGCCTTCACCTCGAGGAAATCCCGCCAGGCGAGCTTCTTGTGCGCCGGTGTCCGCAAGAGATAGGCCGGATGCAGCGTCGGCATCGCCGGAATGACGGTGCCGGACGCCGTCGTATGCGTGCGCCAGTTGCCGCGCAGCCTCAAGATTCCCTCGGTGGTGTTGAGCAGGGTCTTGGCCGAGGGGCCGCCGAGATTGACCAGCACCTTGGGATTGACCAGTTCGATCTGCCTTTCGATGAACGGCCGGCAAATCTCGGTTTCGTGCGGCGTCGGCGTGCGGTTGCCCGGCGGCCGCCAGGGGATGACGTTGGCGATGTAGGCCGAATTGCGGTCGAGGCCGATGGCCGCCAGCATCCGGTCGAGCAGCCGGCCCGAGCGGCCGACGAAGGGCAGGCCTTCGAGGTCCTCGTCGCGGCCCGGCGCCTCGCCGACCAGCATCAGCTCCGCGTTCGGGTTGCCATCGGCGAAGACCAGGTTCTTGGCGGTGAATTTGAGGTTGCAGCCGTCGAAACCCGCCATGTGCTGGCGAAGCTCGTCAAGCGTCGAGGCGCTTGCCGCCATCTGCCGCGCCAGCAGGGCCTGCGCCTCGTCGGGCACCGCTGCGGTGGCGGGCGTGGTGCGCGCCGGCGCGTCCGGCACCTTGCTTGCGTCGAGCCCGGGCGCTGCCTCAGGTCGCTGCGGCGCTCTGTTGGCGTCGGGGCCCGGCTCCGATGCTGGACGTTCCTGAGCCGTGCTTTCGCGCGCGGCCGGTGCCGGCGCGCGCTCGGCTTGCTTCGGCCGAACCTCCGCGAAGCGGTTGATCGGCTCATCCTCCAGCGCCTCGTCGACGCCGGCGCTGGCATAGAAGGCGAGCAGCTCGGCGATCTCGGCGGGGGTGTTGGGGGAGGCGGCAATCATGGCGCCACCATCGTCCGCGCGGCGCCGATTTGCAAGTTGGGCTGCGTCAGCCTGTCGGTATGCGCGGGTCCTGCACCAGGTAGAACGTCCAGCGCGGCGTGTAGTCGGTGATCAAAAATTCGAAGCTGCCCGTCTTCAGAGGGTCGATCTTGCCGTTCTTGAACAGGAGCCGGTCATAGGGCTCGAAGTCGCGGTCGAAGTCGGCGAAGTTGCTCGACACGATGTTGTCGGGCGACTTGTTGCGCTGGTCGAAGGACAGGCCGTCGCCGAACACGCTCGGCTGGTCGCGGATCTCCTGCAGCTCGAACTGGAATTCCACCCAGGCCTGGCCGCTGTTGTTGAGGGCCTTGATGCGCATGTACATGATGCCGTTGGCGACCTCGCCGGCCTTGCCGAACGCCTCGATCGGCTTGGTGGTGCGGATGGTCAGCGTCACCGGTGTCGCCGAATTCAGCTCTTCGGTGATGACGATCGGATCCTCCTTGGTGCCGATGCCGGAAGCGCCGGTGATGTGGAAGCCGCCGAGCTCGTCGGAAAAGGAATAGGCGCCGGTCGCCCAGACCTTTTGCGGATCGGCATCGGCCGCGGTCGGGACCAGCAGCGAGAGGAGCGGAAGAACCGCGCGGCAAAGCTGGCCGGGCGTGGAGAAGAAGCGCGTCAATGAGAAGCCGGATGGCTCAGGCGTGCGCATGGCGCGAAGTATTGCCGATAAGCAAGCCATGGAACAATTGAAAAACGTTGAGGGAAATGGTTCTTGCATGCCGGGCGCGACTTTTTGTCGAAATCGGCTTTGTCCGTTAAGCGCCGGTTTCCCGTCGCGAATTGATGCGCTATGCAGCGCATGAGCCAGCACAATGCGGGAAAGCGCGGCAAGCCAGTGAGGGGTCGATGAGCGATATCGAACGCGAGAGCATGGAATTCGACGTGGTGATCGTCGGCGCGGGTCCGGCCGGCCTCGCCGCGGCGATCCGCCTGAAGCAGGTCAATCCCGAGCTTTCCGTCGTCGTGCTGGAAAAGGGCGGCGAGGTCGGCGCCCACATCCTGTCGGGCGCCGTCGTCGATCCGATCGGCGTCGACCGCCTTCTGCCGGGCTGGCGCGAGGAGGAAGGGCACCCGTTCAAGACGCCGGTGACCGATGATCACTTCCTGGTCCTTGGGCCCGCCGGCTCGTTCCGCCTGCCCAACATCCTGATGCCGCCGCTGATGAACAATCACGGCAACTACATCGTCTCGCTCGGCAATGTCTGCCGCTGGCTGGCGACCAAGGCGGAGGCGCTCGGCGTCGAGATCTATCCAGGCTTTGCCGCCGCAAGCCTCGTCTACAACGATGCCGGCGCCGTCACCGGCGTCATCACCGGCGACATGGGCGTCGAGAAGGACGGTACGCAGGGTCCTGGTTACGCGCCCGGCATGGCGCTGATGGGCAAATATGTGCTGATCGGCGAGGGCGCGCGCGGCTCGCTCGCCAAGCAGCTGATCGCCAAATACCAGCTTTCCGATGGCCGCGAGCCGGCCAAGTTCGGCATCGGTCTGAAAGAGCTCTGGCAGGTCAAGCCGGAGCACCACAAGCCTGGCCTCGTCCAGCATTCCTTCGGCTGGCCGCTCGACATGAAGACCGGCGGCGGCTCCTTCCTCTACCATCTGGAAGACAACCAGGTGGCGGTCGGCTTCGTCGTCCATCTCAACTACAAGAACCCCTGGCTCTCGCCCTTCGAGGAATTCCAGCGCTTCAAGACGCATCCGGCGATCAAGGGCACTTTCGAGGGCGCCAAGCGGATCGGCTATGGCGCACGCGCCATCACCGAAGGCGGCTGGCAGTCGGTGCCGAAGCTGTCCTTCCCGGGCGGCGTGCTGATGGGCTGCGCGGCGGGCTTCGTCAACGTTCCGCGCATCAAGGGCTCGCACAATGCGGTGCTGTCGGGAATGCTGGCGGCCGAGCATGTCGCGCAAGCGATCGCCGACGGCCGCGCCAATGACGAGCTTGCGTCCTACGAGGCTGCGTGGCGCGCGACCGACATCGGCAAGGATCTGAAGAAGGTGCGCAACGTCAAGCCGCTGTGGTCGCGCTTCGGCACCATCATCGGCGTCGGCCTCGGTGGCCTCGACATGTGGCTGAACACGCTGTTCGGCTTCTCGCCCTTCGGCACGCTGAAGCACGGCAAGGCCGACTACGCGACGCTGGAGCCGGCGGCAAAATATGAAAAGATCGCCTATCCGAAGGCCGATGGTGTGCTGACCTTCGATCGGCTCTCCTCGGTGTTCCTGTCCAACACCAACCACGAGGAAAACGAGCCGGTGCACCTGATCGTCGGCGACGCGGCGCTGCAGCAGCGCTCCGAGCACGATGTCTTTGCCGGACCCTCGACGCGCTATTGCCCGGCCGGCGTCTATGAGTGGGTCGACAAGGATGGCAATGCGGCTGCCGATCCTTCCGCCAAGGACGTGCGCTTCGTCATCAACGCGCAGAACTGCGTCCACTGCAAGACTTGCGACATCAAGGACCCCAACCAGAACATCAACTGGGTGCCGCCACAAGGCGGCGAAGGCCCGGTCTATCAGGGCATGTGAGAGCGGCGGCCCGACCGGGCCGTCTCGACCGCCGCCCAAACGAAGAGCCGGCGAAGGCCCGGTCTATCAGGGCATGTGACGGGCCTGTTGAAACCGCGGCGCGCTTGTGGTTCCCTTTCCTGAAAGTGGAGGGACGGCCATGCGCCTCGCGGTCCTGGCATACCTTGCAGCGGTCGGTAGCCTGTGCAGCTTAACCCCGGCGGCATCGGCCGGCACCAAGCTGCTGGTCAAGACGCGGACATACGACATTGCGGGTACGACGGGTGCTGCCCTGGTCGAGGCAATGGACCGCAAGGGCCCAAAGCACGGCTTCATGACCCGCGCCATCGCGGACACTGCCTACACGGTGAATTGGGATCTCGCCATGAGCCGCACCGACGGGGTCTGCCACCTGCGGCAGGCCGACGGCGTGCTCGACCTCACCTACACCTATCCGCGTCTGGCGCAGCCGGCCAGTGCCGCGCTCGAACGCCGCTGGAAGCGGTTCTTTGCCGGCGTCCGCGCGCACGAGGAGACGCATGGCCGCATCGCCAGGCGCATGATGCAAGCCACCGCGAAGGCGGTCCGTGGGCTCAAGCGTGCCGACAACTGGTTCTGCACCGGCACCCGCCACGAGGCAAGGCGCCGCATCAACGCCATCTATGCCGAATACGAGGCCAAGCAGAACGCTTTCGACGCCCGCGAGCATCGCGACGGCGGCCATGTCGAGCATCTGGTGGATGGTTTGACCAAGCCCTGAGCGGACGGGAACGTCGCGCTAACCACGCGTCTTGCCGAACCGAGCCATGGCTGCAAGTGCGATCTCATGCTCGTCGTCGGGCTTCTTCTCTTCCGCCCGCAGCGAAAACTCCACCAGCACCGGAAGGTGATCGGAGCCAGTTTCCTCGAGCCGCGTCGCCGAGTGGATCGTCACCCCGCCCTTGCTGAACACCTGATCGATCGGCAGGCCGGCGAAGCGCCGCAGGACGTCGGGCAGCTTGATGTACATCCAGGTCGGTCCGGCCGACGGCATGACGGTGAGCTTGCCGAGCGCCGCGACACGCCGCACCGCCGCGCTCCACGGCACGGCGTTGCAGTCGCCGGCCATGATGGCCGTCTCGCCAAGCGAGGCGAGCTGCTCCGAGAGTTCACCGATCTGCCAGGACTGCTCGCGCGGCCATGGCCAGCTGAGATGGATCGCGGCGACATCGGCGCTGACACCGCCGAAGTCGACGCTCGCGATCGCCATCGCCCCGCGCCGCTCGCAATGCGGCTCGGTCCCGGCGGCGAATGGACGCCTGGAGAGCAGCGCCACGCCGAACACGCCGTTGGGATAGGGACAAAGGATCCGGTAGGGATAGGCGCTGGTGATGTAGCCTAGCTCGGTCGTCCACATCTCCGACACCTCGTCGAGGGTGATCACGTCGGGATTGGTCCGGCCGATCAGCGACAGCACCTTCTTCGGCGTCGGATTGTCGTAGCGCAGATTCATCTGCAGCAGGCTGTAGACGATCTGGTCAGCGGGCTTGGCGACCGCCTGCACTGGCCACAGCCTGGGCAGCGTGCTGAGCGTGGTGGCGAAGCTGGCGACGGCAAACAATAACGCCGCGGCCGCCTGCAGGCGAAACGACGAGGCAAGCAGCGGCAATGCCAGGAGCGCGACCAACACGGCGAGATGGACGCGGAAATGCGAGAAGGAATCGAAGGCCGGATGCAGCGTGCCGAAAAACCCGGCCACCAGGGCGGCCGAGAACGCCATCATTGCCAGGAATGTCACCCCAGCCACCATGTTCGGGCGCGCGCCGCTTGTTCTCATCGAAGTCGTGGTCTGCTGAATACCGCCGACGATCCGTCCGGCCTGCTTATCCGCTAAATTGCGGCGCGATCAAGACGACGCATTGCCTCGCCGAGGGTTTCGGGCTGCTGCTATTGGAAGGCCGTCTCCGAAAAGCTTCTGAGCTTGCGCGAATGCAGCCGCTCCATCGGCATCCCGGCCAGCTTCTCCATCGCCTTGATGCCGATGGTCAGGTGCTGCGCCACTTGCCGCTTGTAGAACTCGGTCGCCATGCCCGGCAGCTTCAATTCGCCATGCAGCGGCTTGTCGGAAACGCAGAGCAGCGTGCCGTAGGGCACGCGGAAGCGGAAGCCGTTGGCGGCAATGGTCGCCGATTCCATGTCGAGCGCGATCGCGCGCGACTGCGACAGCCGCTGCACCGGGCCGCGCTGGTCGCGCAGCTCCCAGTTGCGGTTGTCGATGGTGGCGACCGTGCCGGTGCGCATGATGCGCTTGAGGTCGTAGCCCGAAAGCCCGGTGACCTCGGCGACCGCTTCCTGCAGCGCCACCTGTATCTCGGCCAGCGGCGGGATCGGCACCCAGACCGGCAGATCGTCGTCCAGCACATGGTCCTCGCGCACATAGGCATGCGCCAGCACATAGTCGCCCAGCGCCTGCGTGTTGCGCAGGCCCGCGCAATGACCGAGCATCACCCAGGCATGCGGCCGCAGCACCGCGATATGGTCGGTGATCGTCTTGGCGTTGGACGGGCCGACGCCGATATTGACCATGGTGATACCGCCATGGTTCGGCTTCTTCAAATGATAGGCCGGCATTTGCGGCAGGCGCTGCGGCGGCGCGCCTTCGGAGGGCACGCTCGATCCGGCATGGGTGATGACATTGCCAGGCTCGATGAATTCGGCGTATCCGCCGCCGCCGCTCTCCATCAGCTCGCGGGCGCGGGCGACGAATTCGTCGATGTAGAACTGATAGTTGGTGAACAGCACGAAATTCTGGAAATGCTGGGGGCTGGTCGCCGTGTAGTGCGTCATGCGGTGCAGCGAATAGTCGATGCGCTGCGCCGTGAACGGCGCCAGCGGCCGCGGCTCGCCGAAGGCCACTTCGAACGTGCCGTTGGCGATCTGGTCATCGGTGCCGTCGAGATCGGGCACGTCGAATAGGTCGCGGATCGGCCGCTTGATGCGCTCGGCGGCTGTGCCGTCGACATAGGTGCCCTCCAGGAAGGCGAAATGCAGCGGGATGGGCGTTGTCGATTCCGACACCGTCACCTGGACGCCGTGATTGCGCATGATAAGCCGAAGCTGCTCGACGAGATAGTTTTCGAACAGCATCGGCTGGGTGACCGTGGTCGAGAAATGGCCGGGCGTCGGCATGTGGCCGTAGGCCTGGCGCGAGTCGACCTGGCTGAACGACGTCGTGGTGACGCCGATCTCGGGATAGAAGGCCCGGTAGCGCTTATTGTTGTCGCCGCCGGCGGCCAGTGCCGCGAAGGAATCGCGCAGGAATTTGGTGTTGCGGTCGTAGAGCACCTGAAGCGCGGCGACCGCTTTCCTGGCGTCGTTGAAACTCTGCCTGCCGAAAGGCTCAGGCATGACGACAGATTCGATAGCTTGGGGGTAGATTCGCTTTTCCATGGCTCAATATAGAGACTTGGAAGAGCGGTTGGGAGGGGGAGCCAAGCCGGAACACAGCGTGAGCGCCGATTTTGTTCGTCCAAGGTTCAAGGTGTGTTGAGATTCAGGTCAGGCCGCGCCGAGTTGCAGGCCGGCATCCCCTGAATATCGACGCACCTCACCCGCGCTGCAGGGCGACCAGCAGGACAAAGCCGACACCGGACTTCTTCGGCGACGGCGCTTCGATCGTCGCGCTTGTATCGGCGCGCATCATCGGCACCGCCAGCACCGGGGCGGCGAGCAGCACCAGGATGAGCGCCGCCCGCGGCAGGAGCCGAAGGGCCTTCAGGGCGCTGGTGGTGATGATGCGGTCCATGATCGTAGCTTCTCTTTTGAGGGTTTGTCGGTTCAGCGGTTGAAATGGTTCATGCAGTTCGGCCGGCAGGAATTGGCAGCGTCCCAGGCCCGGGCCGGCCGGCCTGTCTCGGCCACCAGGACGGCGAAAAGCATGCCAAACAGGCTCATCAGCAGGCAGACGATGGTGAAGCGGCGGGCGAGCATTGCGTTGGTCCTCTCCTTCAATGCCAAGGAGAATGCCCGAGCGCCGCTGAACCGGCTCTGATGCCGGCATTCATCTGCGGTTCAAGTTCGTTGACGGGTTTTGAGGCGGCGCATCGGCCGGGTAGAAAATGAAAACGGGGCCACGAGGGCCCCGTCGTCAGGTGATTGCGGCGAGGCGCAGATCAGAGCTTGTGCCAGGTCTGGCTCTTGCAGATCAGGCCGCCGAACACGCAGCCGCTCATCTTGAGCGAGGTGCCCGAAAGCGTCGCCTTGCCGGCATAGGTCTTGTCTGTTTCCGGATCGGTTATGCTGCCGGCATATTTGTTGTCGCCGGCCGCCTTGAGCGAGCCGATCGTCTTGCCGGCGAACTTGCCGGTCTTCAGCGTGATGGCAAACGCGCCGCCGCCGCCGATCGCCGCCGTCTCGCCGGACTGCGTTTTCCAGTTGCCCTCGATCGGATCGGCAAAGGCCGCGCCGGCCATGATCAAGGTGGCCGCCACGGCCAGGCTCACTTTTCGAAACATGTCTGTCCTCCCTATAGGTTCCGGTGGGGCGCCGTCCCGCCTTCCTAACCCTTACGCAAACGTAAGCTAGTTCAGCTTCCGGCAAAACAAAAGCGGTGCCGCCGGGGAAGGTTGCAGGATTTTGCCGCCACCTTTCAACGCGAAATGAACGGACAGCTTCATTGCCATTGGTTCCCGTGGTTAGCGGAGTGTTGACCGGACCGTTCGAAGTTTTCGTCAAATTTGCCGCAAACAGGCTGAACTGCGGGCTTTGTATGCTTAACGAATTTCAGTGTTTACCTCTTGTTTTAGCTTTGTTTTCTTCAAATTAAGCACGCCATTTAACGACGGATTCAAGGCTCGGCTTCATCCTCGAAAGCATCGAAAGAGCAGCCCCCCGAGGGATACCAAGGGACAGAAGGAGGCAGCTCTCGGGAGCCAGACAGGGGATTGAAATGGCACGTTTTGAAATGCTTGAAGCCGGCTTCGGCGCCATGGGGGCAACTGCCCAGGCCGACATTCTTTTCGAACTGGGCATGATGTATGCGACTGGCCGCGATTGCGAGACCGACGTCGTCGCCGCCCACAAATGGTTCAACATCGCCGCCATCAAGGGTTCGGTGCGCGCCGCCGAATTGCGCTCGGAACTGTCGGCGGCGATGTCCAAGGCCGAGATCGCTAGGGCGCTGCGCGAAGCGCGCGAATGGATGACGATGCACTGACGGACAACGAGGGCGGAAACGCTTCGGGCCAAGGCCGCGCAAGACGGCCGGCACAGGGACAAGGCCGCGCAAGACGGCCGGCACCAGGGACAAGGCCGCGCAAGACGGCCGGACGAAAAGAAAGACAGGGAAGCGAGTGGGGTTTCGGGCGCGGGGGCGTTCGGGAAAGCTCGTTTGGCAAAAAGCCGCGACCGGCCGGAACAAGGCCGGCGCGGCTTTTGGCTTTCAAGCGGTCCGCGATACAATACAGGCCCAATCGAGTGCCGGCGATGCGCCAAGACATGCCAGGCGAGGATGAAATGGTCCGGCCTCTCTAAAAGAAGCGCGGCCGGAGCGGCCGCGCGCGAGTGGAGGAGTTATATCACCATGAAAAAATTAGGTATTTTGAGCGCAGCCGCATTGGGCCTGATGATGAGCGCGCCGCTGGCATTTGCCGATGACATCACCATTTCGGTGGTCGGTCCGATGACCGGACAGCTCGCCACCATCGGCGACCAGTTCAAGCAGGGTGCGCAGGCTGCCGCCGACGCCATCAACGCCGCCGGCGGTGTCAACGGCAACCAGATCAAGCTCGACGTCCAGGACGACCAGTGCGATCCGAAGCAGGCGGTTTCCGTCGCCAACCGCATCGTCGCCGACGGCACCAAATTCGTCGATGGCCATGCCTGCTCGGGCTCCAGCATTCCGGCATCCGCCGTCTATGCCGAGGCCGGCACGCTGATGATGAGCCCGGCCTCCTCCAATCCGGAACTGACCGATGCCGCGGCCAAGGCCGGCTGGCCGACGATCATGCGCCTCTATACGCGCGACGATGCGCAGGGCGCCTTCATCGGTCCGTGGATCGCCAAGAAATATGCCGGCAAGAATGTCGTCATCCTGCATGACAAGAGCGCCTACGGCCAGGGCGTGGCCGATGCCGTCAAGGCGACGATGAATGCCGGCGGCCTCAAGGAAGTGGATTACGAAGGCATCAATGCCGGCGAGAAGGACTATTCGGCCCTCGTCACCAAGTTGAAGGAGCTCAAGGCCGACGTCGTCTATTTCGGCGGCTATCACCCCGAGGGCGGTCTCATCCTGCGCCAGGCGGCCGAGCAGAACGTCAAGTTCCAGCTGATCATGCCGGACTCGATCGCCACTCCGGAATTCTGGCAGGTCGCCGGGCCGGCCGGCGAAGGCACGATGTTCGTCTTCCCCTCGGATCCGCAGGCCAAGCCCGAAGCCAAGGACGCCATCGCCAAGATCAAAGCCGGCGGCTTCGTGCCGGAAGGCTTCACGCTGTTCTCCTACGCCGTGGTCCAGGCCTTCGCCGAGGGCATCAAGCGCGCCGGCAGCGACGATCCGGCCAAGGTCGCCGAAGCGCTGAAGAACGGCCAGCCGATCAGCACCGTGGTCGGCGACGTCGTCTTCGACGAGAAGGGCGACCTGAAGAACGCCAGCTACGACATCAACCAGTGGCACGACGGCAAATACGCGCCGATCCAGCCTTGATCGTCGCTGCCTGACAGTCGGAAATGGCCGGATCTGCTCCGGCCATTTTCATTTTGGACAGTCAGGTCTGCGGTTCCTCGAAGCGCACCAGCACGGTGCCGTCGCTGACCTGCGCGCCTTCTGCCACGATCTCGGCGATCACCCCGTCATGCGGGGCGGCGATCGTGTGCTCCATCTTCATCGCCTCGAGGATCAGCAGCGGCTGGCCTTTGACGACGGCATCGCCCGACCCCGCGCGCACCAGCTTGACCAGGCCGGGCATCGGCGCGCGCAGGCTCCCGGATGCCGCGGCGGCTTCGTCGGCCTTCGCCAGCGGGTCGGGAACCGCGAAATTGTAGCCGGCCGCACCTTCGAACACGGTGACGTGGCCCGGCCAGCGGGCGAGGCGAGGCGTGGTCCTGAGGTCGTGGGAATTGACCTCTTCGTACGGCGCTTCCAGCGCCACCTGGAAGCGGCCGTCCGGCCGCATCGAGATGCGCGCCAGTATGGCTTCTTCGCCGTAGCGCAGCCGGGTGCGTCGCTCCACCGTGTGGAAATGCGCATAGCCGGCGAGCGCCGACCAGGGGTCGCTGGTCGGCTCTTGCGCGCCGGCGCCCGATGCCGCGAGCGCCGCGGCGGCAATGATCTCGCCATTCGGCGGGGCGATCGCCACCAGTTCGTCCTGATGCCGGCCGATCAGCCCGGTGTCGACGTCGCCGGCCGCGAAATCGGCATCGGCGGCGAGCGCGGCGAGAAAGGCGGTGTTGACCGTCGAGCCGGCCACTTCGGTCTCAGCCAGCGCCTTGCGCAGCGCCGCAAGCGCGGCGGCCCGGTCCTTGCCGTGCACCACCAGCTTGGCGATCATCGGATCGTAGAAGGGCGAGATCGCATCGCCGGCGCGCACGCCCGTCTCGATGCGCATGGCTGCATGCGCCGGCGCCGCATCCGGGAATTTCAGATGATGCAGCGTGCCCGTCGCCGGCAGGAATCCCCTGGTGGCGTCCTCGGCATAGATACGCGCCTCGAAGGCGTGGCCGGCAAGCTGGATCTCGGCTTGCGCGCTCGGCAGCTTCTCGCCGGACGCGACCCGTAGCTGCCATTCGACCAGATCGATGCCGGTGACCATTTCGGTGACGGGGTGCTCGACCTGCAGGCGGGTGTTCATCTCCATGAACCAGAAGCGGTCGGCCTTCAGCCCCTGCGAGGCGTCGACGATGAACTCGATCGTGCCGGCGCCTGAATAGCTGATGGCCTTGGCAGCCTTCACCGCGGCCTCGGTCATCGCCTTGCGCAGCGCCGGCGTCATGCCGGGAGCGGGCGCTTCCTCGATCACCTTCTGGTGGCGGCGCTGCGCCGAGCAATCGCGCTCGAAAAGATGCACGGCATTGCCGAAATTGTCGCCGAACACCTGCACTTCGATATGGCGCGGCTTGTCGACATATTTTTCCACCAGCACGCGATCGTCGCCGAAGGCCGCTTTGGCCTCGCGCCGGGCGCCGGACAGCGCCTCTGAGAAATCGTCCGGGTGGTCGACGCGCCGCATGCCCTTGCCGCCGCCGCCGGCGCGCGCCTTGATCAGCACCGGATAGCCGATCTCGCGCGCCTTGGAGGCGAGGAGCACGATCTCCTGCGCCTCGCCGTGATAGCCGGGCACCACAGGAACGCCCGCCGTCTCCATCAGGCGCTTGGCCGCGTCCTTCAATCCCATGGCGCGGATCGAGGCCGCCGACGGGCCGATGAAGACCAGCCCTGCCGCCGTCACCTGGTCGACGAAATCCGGGTTCTCCGACAGGAAGCCGTAGCCCGGATGGATCGCCTCCGCGCCTGTGGCAAGCGCCGCCGCGACTATTCTATCGCCGCGCAAATAGCTTTCTCCGACAGGCGAGGGGCCGATGTGGACTGCCTCGTCGGCCATCTCGACATGCCAGGCCCTCGCATCCGCATCGGAATAGACGGCGACGGTGCGCACGCCCAACCTTCGTGCCGTGCGAATCACGCGGCAGGCGATCTCGCCGCGATTGGCGATCAGGATCTTGCCGAACATGGAGCCTCCCGGTTTTGCCTCGGTCGGCGCCAGTCGGGCGAGCGTCGGCCTATTTCGACGCCGCGATTTCGCAGCCGCCGCTCGCGGTCCTGACTTTCCACTTCTTCAGGCCCGCCTGGCAGGATCGTAGCGCCCGCTCTTCCGCGGCCGTTTGCGACGGCGCGTTCAGCCCCGAGCCGCAGATGATGTAGAGGTCGACGACGCGCGAATAGAAGGTCGTTGCATAGGCCGAATGGCCGCCGGCCGCCACATAGTCGTGGTAGGTTTTGATGCACTCGTCCTTCGGATTCCCAGGTAAATACGGAGAGAACCGCTTGTCGCCCACCTTGCCGGCAAGCGACTCCGCCGCGCCCGCGCCGGGCAAGGCGAATATAAGCAATCCCGCAAGTATCGAAGCAGCTATACGCCGAAAATAGTTCAGTTTCATTTTCACCCCATGCCCACCGCAAATTGCGGGGTGAGCAGTAGCGTGTATTCTCCGAGGCGACCAGCCCGGTATCGAAAAATCCTATTTGAGTTCGCAAATTATTTGATTGGTCCATGAAGTTCAGACTCCACCGACCGCAGCAACGGCCTCTCGGTATAGTTCCGCCGTTTGCTCGTCGAAGCAACAGAAGATGACGGTTTCCGGTATCGCGTTCTGGCTGAGGAAATCGCTCACGCTGCCGACAGCAACCCCCGTCGCCTTGTCCTTCGGGTAGCCGTAGATGCCGGTTGAGATCGCCGGAAAGCCAATCGTGCGGCAATCATGGGCGCTGGCGATCTCGAGCGAGCGCCGGTAGCAGGAGGCGAGCAGCTCGGCCTCGCCCTTGCCGCCGCCCTGCCAGACCGGCCCGACGGTGTGAATGACGTAGCGCGCCGGCAGCCGGTAGCCCTTGGTCAGCTTTGCATCGCCGGTCTCGCAGCCGTTGAGCGTGCGGCACTCCGCCAGGAGTTCAGGCCCCGCCGCGCGATGGATGGCGCCGTCGACCCCGCCACCGCCGAGCAGCGACGAATTGGCGGCGTTGACGATGGCATCGACCGCGAGCCTGGTGATGTCACCGGTATTGATGCGGAGCCTGTCGCCAGGAGCGCTCATCTCACATCCTGAACACGCCGAAGCGCGTCTCCTCGATGTCGGCATTGAGCGCGGCCGACAGGCTGAGCGCCAGGACCTCGCGCGTCCTCGCCGGGTCGATGATGCCGTCGTCCCACAGCCTCGCCGAGGAATAGAGCGGATGACCCTCATGCTCGTATTTCATCAGGATGGGCTTCCTGAATTTCGCTTCCTCTTCGGCGCTCCACTCGCCGCCCTTGCGCTCGATGCCCTCGCGCTTGACCATGGCAAGCACCGTCGCCGCCTGCTCGCCGCCCATCACCGAAATGCGCGCATTCGGCCACATCCACAGGAAACGAGGTGAGTAGGCCCGCCCGCACATGCCGTAATTGCCGGCGCCGAACGAACCTCCGATGATCATCGTCACCTTCGGCACCCTGGCGGTGGCGACCGCCATCACCAGCTTGGCGCCGTCCTTGGCGATGCCGCCGGCCTCGTATTTCCTGCCGACCATGAAGCCGGTGATGTTCTGCAGGAAGACCAGCGGAATGCCGCGCTGGCAGCAGAGCTCGATGAAATGCGCGCCCTTCAGCGCGCTCTCCGAAAACAACACGCCATTGTTGGCGATGATACCGACCGGCATGCCGTGCAGATGGGCAAAGCCGGTAACCAAGGTGGTGCCATAATTCTGCTTGAACTCGTCGAACTCCGAGCCGTCGACGGTGCGCGCGATCACCTCGCGCACGTCATAGGGCTGGCGCAGGTCCGTCGGCACGATGCCGTAGAGCTCATGCGGATCGTGAAGCGGCGGAATCGGTTTCTGTAAGTTCAGGCTTACCGCCTTGTTCCGATTGAGGTTCTTCACAATGCGCCGGCAAATGGCCAGCGCGTGTTCGTCGTCCATTGCGTAGTGGTCGGCGACGCCGGAAAGCCTTGTGTGGACATCGGCGCCGCCGAGCTCCTCGGCGCTGACATCCTCGCCTGTCGCCGCCTTCACCAGCGGCGGGCCGCCGAGGAAGATGGTCGCCTGGTTGCGCACCATGATCGTCTCGTCCGACATTGCCGGCACATAGGCGCCGCCCGCAGTGCAGGAGCCCATGACGCAGGCGATCTGCGGGATGCCCGCCGCCGACATGTTGGCCTGGTTGTAGAAGATGCGGCCGAAATGCTCGCGGTCGGGAAACACCTCGTCCTGGTTGGGCAGATTGGCGCCGCCGCTATCGACCAGATAAACGCAAGGCAGGTTGTTCTGCAGCGCGATCTCCTGCGCGCGCAGGTGCTTCTTCACCGTCAGCGGATAGTAGGTGCCACCCTTCACCGTGGCGTCGTTGACGACGACCATCACCTCCGTGCCCTCGACGCGGCCGATGCCGGCGATGAGGCCGGCGGCCGGAATGTCCTCGCCATACATCGACCATGCCGCGAACTGGCCGATCTCGAGGAAGGGCGAGCCGATGTCGAGCAACTGCGCCAGGCGCTGGCGCGGCAACAGCTTGCCGCGCCCGAGATGGCGCTCGCGCGCCTCGTCCGAGCCGCCGCGTTCGATGCTTGCAGCCTTCTCGGAAATGTCGGCGACCAGCGCCCGCATGCGCTCGGCATTGGCGCGGAAGGTGTCGGAGACGGGGGAGATCTGGGATTGCAATGTGGCCACGTTGTTCCTCACACCTCTTGATGCCGCGACGGAACCAGTGTAACAGCCCGCGCCCGGATGCCTCGCGCCAAGCATGGCATCCTTTTTTGTAGTGACACCCTCAGGAGGCGACGATGAAAGGCATGGATATGCGTTTCACCAGATGTCTCCCTTCGGCCATGGCCTGACGCCGCCGAAGGGCGGCTTTCCACGTCCCGAATTTGAGCAAGAGGAACACGGCGCCCGCAAGCGCTGTGGGTGTCACAATGTATTTGCGGTTTGTAACGCCGCTGATCCATCCGAAGAGCCGGGTGGAGACCGGCTTTTTCCATGCGTCCTGGTATCTGTACCGGAACGGCTGCCCGGACTGGATCCATGACGAACTGGAGGATCAGTTCGGCTGGTTCAATCGGCATTTGCCCATTCCTGGCAGGGTTGGCCGGCATTTCAAGCGCCGGAATTCGATCTGGGGCGTCTGCTGGTTCCATCCGGACGCCAGGGAGGCGATCAGCCGCGCGCGTTATTGCGCCTGGCTGATCGAGGAGGGCGGCTTGCCAGTGCGGTCGATAACGTCGGCGCGCCAGCGCGAGATTCTGTGGCGCGATGCGCATCAGATCGTCGCCAAGCCGACCGACGACCTGCCCAAGGCCTTCGGCTGAGATGGCGAAGGGGACCATCACACCCCCTCCGCCATGATCTCGCGCCCGATCAGCCAGCGGCGGATTTCGCTGGTGCCGGCGCCGATCTCGTAGAGCTTGGCGTCGCGCAGGAGCCTGCCGGTCGGATAATCGTTGATGTAGCCATTGCCGCCGAGCAGCTGGATCGCATCGAGGGCCATCTGCGTTGCCTTCTCGGCGGCGAACAAAACGCAGCCGGCGGCGTCCTTGCGCGTGGTCTCGCCGCGGTCGCAGGCTGCGGCCACCGCATAGACATAGGCGCGCGCGGCGTTCATCGTCGCGTACATGTCGGCGAGCTTGCCCTGCACCAGCTGGAAGGTGCCGATCGGCTGACCGAACTGCTTGCGTTCGTGCACATAAGGCACCGCCACGTCGAGGCAGGCCGCCATCAGCCCGATCGGCCCGCCGGCCAGCACCGCGCGCTCGTAGTCGAGGCCCGACATCAGAACCTCGACGCCGCGTCCTTCCTCATGCAGCACGTTCTCGAACGGCACCTCGACATTCTCGAACACCAACTCGCCGGTGTTGGAGCCGCGCATGCCGAGCTTGTCGAGCTTCTGCGCAACCGAGAAACCGGCGAAATCCTTTTCGATGATGAAGGCGGTGATGCCGCGCGAATGGCGATCCGGATCGGTCTTGGCATATACCACCAGCGTCTCTGCGTCGGGCCCGTTGGTGATCCACATCTTGGAGCCGTTGAGCACATAGCGATCGTTGCGCTTTTCGGCGCGCAGCCGGAGCGACACCACGTCCGATCCGGCACCCGATTCCGACATCGCCAGCGCGCCGACCTTCTCGCCCGAGCAGAGGGCAGGGAGGTATTTCTCCTTCTGCTCAGGCGTTGCCCAGCGGTTGATCTGGTTGACGCAGAGATTGGAATGCGCCCCATAGGACAAGCCGACCGAGGCCGAGGCGCGCGAAATCTCCTCCACCGCCACGACATGGGCGAGATAGCCCATGCCAGTGCCGCCGAAATCCGGATCGGCGGTGATGCCGAGCAGGCCGAGCGCACCGAGCTCCACCCACAGATGCGCTGGAAATTCGTTGGCACGGTCGATCTCGGCCGCGATCGGCGCAATCTTGTCCTGCGCGAAGCGCCGCACAAGGTCGCGCAGTGCCTCGATGTCCGGATCGAGCCCGAAACTCAGCGTGTTCGTGTACATGCCGTTCCTCCCTGCGCATGCCCCGATCTTCGTGGGGATCATGCGTGAAACTCAGAGTGCCACGACGGCCCTGGCGCGCCCCGAGGGACGCGCTTCGCCTTGGCTGATTGTCGCGCCGACCAGGCGCATTGTCATCGAAAGATATGACGAGGTGACTTCGGCGATCGACAGCCGCTCGCCCGGCCGGAACCAGACAATTACGCCGGTCATCATCTGGATCAGCGCCATGGCGGTGAGCCCGATGTCGCCGACCGCAAAGACGCCGTCCTCCGCGCCGTCTCGCAGGATGGCGCGCAGTTCCTTCTCGTAGGCGGTGCGCTGCTTGAGGATCAGCGTCAGCCTGTCATGCGACAGGCTGCGCAGCTCCATGTTGGAGACATGCGTGGCGGAGCGGCGCGCGATGTGGAAGGCGATGTGGTTCTCGACATAGGCGGCAAGCCGGGCGGCCGGGTCGGCGCCGGCTGGGCGCGCCGCGTCCCAGGCGTGTAGCAGCCCTTCCATGTGTTCGCGCATCAGCGTGAACAGCAGGTCTTCCTTGGTCGGGAAGTAGCGATAGAGCGCGGCGGCCTGCACGCCGACTTCCGCAGCCAGCAGTCGCATCGACATCGCCTCGTAGCCGAGGCGCGCGATCAGGCCGACCGCCGCTTCGCGGACGGCAGCCTCGGTCTTTTCGCCATCGGAACCCGTCGTGCGCGCCATTCCCGCTTCCCTTTTTGCGCCTATAATAAAACGAACGTTCAATTAATTCAAGGGAGGAAAGGGCACCTCGAACAGTGCGGAAAAGGCAGGATCGACCGCAACAGCGACGAGGTCGATCGGGCCGGGGCCTCAGTCGCCGCGGAAGGCGCGGCTCGCCTGGTCGGTCAAAGGCTTCAGCAGGTAGGAGAGAACCGTGCGCTCGCCCGTCCTCAGAAAAACCTCGGCCGGCATGCCGGGTTTCAGCTCGAGCTGTCCGGCTTGTTTCAGACCGCTCTGGGTCAGCGCGATACGCACGGCGTAATAGGCCACGCCAGCCTTCTGGTCTTCGATAAGGTCGGGCGAAATCCGGTCCACCTGGCCCTCGACCTCCGGCGTGGTCTGCTGGCTGAACGCCGACAGGCGAAGCGCGGCCGGCTGCCCGACGCGGACCTGGTCGATGTCCTGCGGAGCGACACGCGCCTCGACCACCAGGGCGTCGGCGGTCGGCACGATCTGCATGATCGCCTCGCCGGGCGCAATGACCCCGCCGATCGTGTGCACCGCCAATTGGTGCACGCGGCCCGATTGCGGCGCGCGGATATCGATCTGCTTCAGCGCTAAAGTAAACAAATTAGAACATACACACATATATCGTGCGCTGCATTGCCGGGCAGTCCTCGTGGGGATGTCGAGCCCGTTATCGAGGCCGCTACCGAGCTTGCTGCAGCATTCGGTTAGGCGACGATTCGGAAGTCGCCTGGCGCGTCGTCGCCGGCGCTTTCCTCGATCTCGACCTTCGCGACCGATGCCCCGCGCGGCCCATGCCAGAAGCGTTCTATCATGGCCGTGACCGCGCCATCGGCGCCGGCGATCAGCGCCGTCACCGAGCCGTCGCGTTCGTTGCGCACCCAGCCCCTCAGGCCGAGACGCATCGCCTCGCCGCGCGTCCAGACCCGATAGCTGACGCCCTGCACCTTCCCGGAAATGCGTGCCCGCACGGCTCGCTGCCTGCCCTGCATCGTCCCAACCTTCCGCCTTCGCCTTGCGGAATCTGGCATGTGGCGGGCCAAAGGCAACCCGGTATCGACGCGGTCGAGCCGCCGAGCGGCAGCTGCTAATTCCCTCGTGCGGCGGCGAGCGCGCCCGGCAGTTCCTCGGCGAAGATGTCGAGCTCGTGGTCGAGGCCGACGCTGACCCTTATGCAGCGGTCTAGCCCGGGCGCCATCGGCTTGCGGATGAACACGTCGCGCGATAGGAGGCCCTGCAGCACCTTCAGCGCGAAGCCGCCGTCGCTGCCGCAGTCGATGGTGACGAAGTTGGTCGCTGAAGGCAGCGGCTCCAGCCCGTTCGCCTCGGCGATTGCGGCGATGCGCCGGCGCCCGGCGGCGACGCGCGTCACCACGCTTTCCAGAAAGGCCTGGTCGGCCAGCGCCTCGACGCCGGCGATCTGCGCCATGCGGCTGACGCCATAGTGGTTGCGGATCTTCTCGAAATCGCGGATCACCTGGGGCTCCGCGACCGCGTATCCACAGCGTATGCCGGCCAGCCCATAGGCCTTGGAGAAGGTGCGCATGCGGACGACGTTGGGCCGGGACACGTCGATCGGCGGCAGCGCCGAGGCAGGGCCGAGCTCGCCATAGGCCTCGTCGAGCACCAGCATGGTGGTCTCGGGCAACGCCTCGATGAAGCGGATGATTTCGCCGGCCTCCCACCAGCTGCCCATCGGATTGTCCGGATTGGAGAGGTAGACCAACGGCGCCTTTTCGCGGACCGCCGCCGCGAGCAGGCCGTCCAGGCTTTCCCGGTCGTTCTCGTAGGGCACCGCGACCAGCCTTCCGCCGACGCCGGCGACATGGAAGTTGAAGGTCGGATAGGCGCCGAGCGAGGTCACCACCGCGTCGCCCGGCGCCACATACATGCGCGCCACCAGGCTGAGCAGCCCGTCTATGCCTTCGCCGACCACCACATTCTCGGCGCCGACGCCGAGATGGCCGGCCGCGGCCTGCTTGAGGTCGAAATTGTCGGGGTCGCAATACATCCACTGGTCGCGCGCGACGCTTTCCATGCGGGCAATGACGCGCGGCGAGGGCCCGAAGCTGCTCTCGTTGGCGCCGATGCGGGCGCGGAACGGACGGCCGCGGTCACGCTCCTGCGCTTCCGGGCCGACAAACGGCACCGTCGAGGGAAGCGCGGCGATAAGCGGCGTAAGGGGAGGGCGCAGGCGCATGGCAAGAGGCTCGTCGAGAAAAAGGGCCTTCTTGCTAGCGTGGACAGGTAGGCTGCGCAAGTTGCCGCCAGGGGAAATGGAGGGGCGCTAGCTTGTGGATGTGGGGACTCGCACGTTCCTTCTCTAATGCTGGATTTCGCGGGTCGATTTTGCTAGCGAGGCAAGATGAACAATCGGCTGCCTCCCGCCTGGTCCAAGCATCTCAAGGGCCTGTCCACGCCACCGGCCAAACAGCCCCAGCCAAAGCCGCTGCAGGCAAGGCCGTTGCAGTCAACGCCGTCGCGTGCGCAGGCCGACGACCTGCTGCTGCGGCAGGCGCTCGAACTGCAAAAGGCTGAGCGGCTGCCGGAGGCCGAGGAGCTGTGTCACCGTGTTCTGGCAAGAACGCCCGAACATCCGCTTGCGCTGTACATACTCGGCACTTTGGGGCTTGGCGTCGATAATGAGTTGGCCATCAAGTTTTTCGCGCGTGCAGCGGCACGGGAACCGAGGAACCCTTATTATCGGCTTAGTCTTGGAGAAGCCTATCTGAAAGTTAATGATCACCCGTTGGCGATTCAGCACTTGCAGCGCGCCTGTGAACTGAAACCGGATCTGGTTGAGGCGCTTTGCCGGCTGGGCGAGGCATACGGCAGGTTTGACAAGGCTGAAATGGCTTTGCCTCTCTATGAAAAAGCGCTGAAGATCGATCGCAATCATCCGCTCGCCGGTGTGGGCCTTGCGAATGCACTCATAGGCCTCGGGCGGATGGACGAGGCAACAACCTATTTGAACGAAGCCATTGCCGGGCGCGTGAATGTGTCTGCAGGCTACATTGCCTTTGCAAACACTCGAAAATTTTCTGCCGAGACTCCCGAACTCGGCCAAATCCTGAACGAGCTCGGCGACAGCGCGATTTCCTCGGGTGAGTCGAGTCTGCTTCACCTGGCGGCGGGGAAGATCCTGAACGACCTGGGGCGTTATGACCAGGCGATGGATCATTTCTTGAAGGGCAAGGCGCTCAAGGCCCGTGAGTTCGACATTGATTTCTATCGCAAGCGGGTTGATTCGCTCATCGGCGTGTTCGATGCGCAGCTGTTGGCAGACAAAGCAGCTTATGGAAATCCGTCCGAGGTGCCCGTCTTCATCTTGGGTATGCCGCGCTCGGGTACAACTCTGACTGAGCAAATCTGCTCGAGCCACCCGGAAGTTCACGGGGCCGGAGAGCTCACGAAACTGGGGCGAATGGCGGCCTCTATCGGCTTAAGTCTCAGGGCGGGGGAGTCTTTCGGCGAGTGGGTAAGGTCGATGACGATGCCGCAATCTCAAGCGCTGGCAGAAGAATATCTGTCCTACCTGCGTCATTATTCGGCAAACGCTCCGTACATTGTCGACAAACTGCCCCACAATTTCGAGCTGGTCGGGCTGATTGCGATTCTGTTTCCAAATGCTCGGATTATTCACTGCAGGCGTGACGCAATCGACAATTGTCTTTCTTGCTTCTTTTCAAACCTTCAGGAAGGCCATAATTTCAGTTGCGATCTGGAAACCCTGGGTCTGTACTACCGCGAGTATGATCGCCTTATGCGCCATTGGAACACGGTTCTGCCCGGGCGAATTTTTGAGAACGGCTATGAAGATCTCATTTCGGATCAGGAGAGGCAATCGCGCCGTCTTATAGACCATCTTGGCCTGCCTTGGAATGATGCCTGCCTTCGCTTTTTCGACAAGGCGGGCTCGGTCAGGACAATCAGTCGCTGGCAAGTTCGCCAGCCGATCTACAAGTCGTCAGTCAAGCACTGGAAGAACTATGAAGGCAGAATCCAGCCATTGATTGAAGCCTTGGGAGATCTGGCTGAACTTTAAGAAACATTCGCGATCAACGCGCAGCCACCATGACCTCCTGGAGCGGAGCGAATGCGAAGCGGGCGCCGCGGTCCAGAAACCTGGTGCCCCGCCGTCGAGTTTCACCCTCTCTGGCCTGCCAACCACCTCACCCGGCAAGGGCGAGATCGGTAGCCGTCTGCCTCGGCACGCCTGCTTCGAAGCCGAAGACTGGCAAAGGCACTTCGCGACATCCAATCTAACCTTGCGGGGCAGGCCAATCGCATATGAATTGCCGAGTCTGTTCGACGGGGTAGTCGGGCCGAAGACTGTTGGGATGTTCGGTCGAGGTTCTGAGCCGAATCGGATCAAGGACAGATAAAAACGGCGAGCCGCTCGCTTTGGCGATTTCCGCAGCACTTGGCCAAGTGTATGGAAAACAAAGAATATCGCCATACGCGATTGCCCTGCCTTGCGGGGAACATGGCCGGCAAGAGGCGCGGGCGCTGTCCTCTGGCGCCGCGAACCCAGTTCCGCGGTGGCACTTAGAGGCCACCCTCGGATTCCGCGCGCGCTTCGCTCCTCGCGGATAGCACGACCAGTCGGATCTCCTAATTCAAAAAACCCGGCGGTTGCCCGCCGGGTTCTAATTTCAGTCAGGCCGTGCCTGTTAGAACGAGCGCTGGAAGCGGAGGAGATCGCCAACGTAAAGGGAGGGCGCAGGCGCATGGCAAGAGGCTCGTTAAGAAAAAGGGCCTTCTTGCCAGCGTGCCGGATTGGCCGGTGCAAGCTGCGCGACGGGACGGGGCGCGGTTCCAGAAAGAGTCTGGCGCGCTGTCGCCCGAAGACGAAAAAACCCGGCGGTTGCCCGCCGGGTTCGATTTCGGTCAGACGCTGCTGATTAGAACGAGCGCTGGAAGCGGAGCATACCGCCGATGGCGTCTTCTTGCCGGGCATCGGTCCAATCGGAGACGGTATCCTCGCCAACGTTGATGTAGTCGACCTCGGCCGTGACGGTGAAGCCGGGAACGACGTCGTAGGCGATATTCGCCGCAACGCCGAAGTTCTTGCCTTCGTCATAGGAGAGCTGGGCGTTGAACGAGGTCTTCTCGTTGAACTTGTAGGTGCCGCCGCCCCACACAGCCCAGTTGCCGCTCCACTGCTTGTAGAAGCCGCGGCCGCCGGCCGGGATTGCCCAGCTCGCATCCGAGAGATTGTCGTCGGTGCCGTAGCCGCCCATGACCCACAGCGAGATCGCGTCGGTGGCGTTGACGTCCAAGCGGACCTTGCCGGCCACTTCCTCGTAGTTGCTGTCATAGGCGACGACGCCGGCGATGGCGCCCCAGCCCTGCGTGTACTTCAGACCGCCGACGACATGCGGAACGTAGCTGTCGATCGTGCCGACGACGCCCGAGCCTTCTTCGAGCGAGAGGACGGCGGAGAAGCCGTTGCCAGCGTCAAAGTAGTACTGGATGACGTTGGTGTCGAAACCGCCGTACGGAACCAGCGTATCGTTGATGACGTTGCCGGCGTAGCCGATGAACGTATTGAAGGCCGATTCGTCCTTACCGACGCGCAGGCCACCGAGCTGGATCCAGGCGAAGTTCAGCGAGATGCCTTTGCCGCCGGCGGGATTGCTATCGAAAGCGGATTCATCGATGGTCGTGGTGGCCGGATCGTCAGGGGTGTTGACGGCGTGCCGATTGTTATTGCCGAAGTTGAAGCGGGTCTCGGTGTAGGTCTTCAAGGTGCCGAGCTCGGTTTCCTGGCCGGTCCAGGTCTTCAGCGTGAAGCGAGCATTCTTGTACCAGGTATCCTGAATGTCACCATCTTCGTGGTCGACCGACTCCGCGCCGGTGAACGCGCCGACGTCGCCCATGCCGATGTCGTAGCGGACATAGCCGCCGATGCGCAGGCAGGTTTCGGTGCCGGGAATGTAGAAGTAGCCCGAGCCGTACACGTCGCAGATCTTGACGTATTCAGCCGGTTCCGGCTCGGCGACGACGACGGCGTCGGCGGCGCGCGCACCGGAAACTGCGATCAGGGCCGCAGCTGAGCCGAGAAGAAGGCTCTTGATGTTCATTTTCTGACCTCCAGTCAAAAGTTAAAAAACGGGTCTGGGTATTCTTTGCTGAAGGACAGCGTTCCCTGCCCCATCCCCACTAACCGAAAAAGATGCGCACCGCGCCGCTCCTTCAAATTCGACATTACCCATGAGGCGGCGGGGTTCAACCACGATCGTGCCGACGGACGGGCTGTCCGGACGCTATCCCCGAGCGTTGTTGCACAAATGACACGATTTGGCCTCACTCAGAAAGCTCTCGTTAACTTTCAAGGCCTTTGCACCCCTTGCAAACGGCCCGAATCCGGCGCTGGGCGGACCGAATTGCGGCGCGCTGGCCCGAGTCGCCAGCCAGGGAATTGCCGCAGAATCGCCGCATGGCGAGGCGGCATCACTGCCAGGAACCGATTTTTCCGCGATAATGACGCCGGCTTGTTGATTGTGCCGAAGCTTTTCTTTATCCAGCGGCGCAACGGAGAGGTGGCCGAGTGGTCGAAGGCGCTCCCCTGCTAAGGGAGTAGAGGTCAAAAGCTTCTCGTGGGTTCGAATCCCATCCTCTCCGCCACCCTGCTTCGCGCCATGCGGCTACGCAGGACGAGCTCCGCGAATCTCTCATAAAAGCAGAATCGACGACGCCCGTTGCGATTCACCTTCGCCTGTCATGACTACGACGACAGCGGAGTCGACCTCCTATGGGCGACGCAGGATCTCGTAGATTTTTTCTAAAACGATAGCAATATCAATGGTCTACGGCCCGAACGCTCGCCTCCGGATCCGCCAGCTCGTTCGATTCTGACTGGAGGTCAGAAAATGAACATCAAGAGCCTTCTTCTCGGCTCAGCTGCGGCCCTGATCGCAGTTTCCGGTGCGCGCGCCGCCGACGCCGTTGTCGTCGCCGAGCCGGAACCGGCTGAATACGTCAAGATCTGCGACGTGTACGGCTCGGGCTACTTCTACATCCCCGGCACCGAGACCTGCCTGCGCATCGGCGGCTTTGTCCGTTACGACATCGGCGTTGGTGATCGCGAAGGTGTGCAGAATGTTCCGGACACCCTGGATGGTCCGACCGATCGCAACGACACCTACTACAAGAACGCCCGCTTCACGCTGAAGACCTGGACCAACCAGGAAACCGAGCTCGGCACGTTGAAGACCTTCACCGAAACCCGCTTCAACTTCGGCAACGATTCTGGCGACTATGCCGATCCGGATGGTGCAGGCCCGCTCCTCGTTCCGAGCAGCAACTGGCAGGCGCACGGCAAGGGCGTTTCGCTGAACTTCGCCTGGATCCAGCTCGGTGGCCTCCGCGTCGGTAAGGACGAATCGGCCTTCAACACGTTCAACGGCTATGCCGGCAACGTCATCGACGATACTCTCGTCCCCTACGGCTCGTTCGACACCAACGTCGTCCAGTACTACTTCGACGCCGGCAACGGCTTCTCGGCCGTGGTCTCGCTCGAAGAGGGCGCTGGCGCCGACACGATCGACAGCTACGTTCCGCATGTCGTCGGCGGCGTGAAGTACACGCAGGGCTGGGGTTCCGTCAGCGGCGTCGTTGGTTACGACAGCAACTACGAATCCTGGGCTGGCAAGGCTCGCTTGGACGTCACCGTCAACGACGCAATCTCGGCGTTCGTGATGGCCGGCTACGGAAGCGACTCCGACGTTACCGATCCGAACACCGGCCACAGCTTCTTCAAGCTTTGGGACGGCAGCTGGGCGGTCTGGGGCGGCGCCAGCTACAAGTTCAACGAGAAGGCCTCGTTCAACGTGCAGGCGTCGTATGACGATGGCAAGACCTTCGGTCTGGCCGCCAATGTCGCTTACGACGTCGTTCCCGGCTTCACTGTCACGGCCGAAGTCGACTACTTCAACAAGTCCGACAGCGACTGGCACGGCAGCAGCGACGGCGTCGGCGGTATCCTCCGCTTCCAGCGCTCGTTCTAAGGGCTGGTTGTCCACAGGTGAAATCCAGCCCGGGCGCTTCAACGCCCGGGCTGTTTTGTTTTCGTGATTGGGCTTGGGCAAACGGAAGGAAAAGGGGGTCGATAGCTGAACAGAAGTCTGCGGAACGGTTTCGTGGGACCCGCCCTCTGGCGGGTGAAATCTGATTTGTCAGACTTAACTCTTGAAAGGACGCTTCCAAGCGGATAGGTGTCGCCTTTCCACTCGGGGGTGTGGTCAAAAAAATGACGAACGAAGCGATTCAAGAGGGGGTGCCCTCTGACCATTTCGCGATCTTTTCTTCTCAGACTGCAAAAATAAAATACAGCTATAACAAGATAAGAGAAGTAAAGTCGTACCGGGTCGGAGAGCTGTTTTCAGCATATCGGGATATACTCTGGGATGATGGGCGACATAAATACAATGTCAGCTCTTTCATCGGCGAAATCGATGAGATTCTCCTCGGGGAGCGTTTCAGCGCTTTTGACCAGAGCACCCTGGATAACCTGATCGGAACCTTGCGCCAGCGCGGCAACAGCAACGCAACCATCAATCGCAAGATGGCTGCTCTCAGCAAACTGCTGCGCAAGGCTCACAAGATGGGGGATATCCACAGCCTGCCCGAGTTCCGCCGCCAGAAGGAGCGGGCGGGACGGATTCGTTTCCTCGAAAAGGACGAAGAGGCGAGGTTGTTCGCCGCAATCAGGAGCCGCAGCGAGGACGCTTACCGGCTCTCCGTCTTCCTTGTCGATACCGGCTGCCGCTTGGGCGAGGCGCTCGGCCTGATCTGGAACGACATCCAGGAGCATCGCGTCTCCTTCTGGATCACCAAGTCCGGCCGCAGCCGCACCATTCCGATGACCGCCCGCGTCAAGGAAGTGATCAAGCTGCCGGTCACCGAGGGACGCCGTCCCAAGGGCCCCTTCACCAAATTCAGCCAGGCGCAATTCCGCGCCATCTGGAACGAGGCGAAGGCCGAGGTCGGCCTTGCCGCCGACGAGCAAGTGGTGCCGCATATTTTGCGCCACACCTGCGCCTCTCGACTCGTCCAGGGCGGCATCGACATCAGGCGCGTGCAGATGTGGCTCGGCCACCAGACGCTGTCGATGACCATGCGCTACGCGCATCTAGCCACCAATGACCTCGACGGCTGCGTCTTCGTGCTGGAAACGCCGCGCTGCGACAGGGCGACGAAGGGCGCGGAAAACTCCATGTTTTCCTCTCCCGTGACCACGCCCACATCCTCAAAGCCGGCGCGCAAGCCGAAGAGCGAAGCGGCCGCCGTGAAGGTCTCCAGGAAAAGCTCCAGGGCCAACTAGCTCGAGTTCTTCTCCCCGTTCACGGGGAGGAGGTGGCTAAGGCGGATGAGGGCGGCGCCGATGGTCAGAATCCGTCGCCGCTATTTTCCGGGGGCGATTGTCTTTCTAAGCGTTTCTATACTGTTGAAATAGCTCAGCGGCCGATTTTTAGCTTGGGATTACTTCTTTTGAATTTCCGCCCGATCCAGGAACGCGGCGATGGCGATAGGCAAGGTGCCCGTTTCGAGGAACGGCGCATGACCCTGGCCCTCGACCGTGATTGCTTCCATGCCGGGATGTCGCTCTCGCATCTCCTCAAGCGTTCCTGATGACAGCAGCTTGGAGTTTGCGCCGCGTATGGCAAGCAGCGGCACTGCGGCCAGCGCCTCGAACTGCGGCCACAGATCGGGCAGCGGCTTGCTGAAGTCGAGACCGGCCAGCGTGTCGACCAGCCTCGGGTCGAAATCCGGCATCAGCCCCGCGTCGGTCTCGCGAAAGAGCGCCGACACCATCCGTTCCCAGTCCGCTTCGGCAAGCGCCGGAAAGTCACCGCCGTGCACCTCGCGCTGCGCGTTGAGCGCCTCGGCGAATGTCCTCGGCTTCGGCGCGCCATCGAGATAGGAACGGATATGGGCGAGGCCTTGCGTCTCGATCACCGGGCCGATGTCGTTGAGCACCACGGCCTTCAGCACGGCCGGCGCGATCGCACCGAGCACATGGATGATCAGCCCGCCGCGCGACGTGCCGATGAAGCCCGCTTCCTCGATGCCGAGCGCGGCCAGCCCGGCCAGGATATCGCCGGCTTCGATGCCCACATTGTAGTGGCCGATGTCGGGGTCATAGGCCGATTGCCCGCGCCCGCGATAGTCGAAGGCGACGACCTTGCGCCCGGCCCGTTTCGACAGGTGGAGCGCCAATTCGTGGAAGTCGCGCGCGTTGCGGGTGAGGCCGGGCAGGCAGACGACAGGCCAACGACCCGAATTGATTTCGCCATAGATGCGGGCGTGAAGCCGGAGCCCATCCGGCGCGTCATAGAAAAAGTCGGAGAAAGCTTCGCCTGGCATGCGGACACGTCCCTCGCCATTGCCGATTCGTGCGCGAGTGCTACAGGCGAGGGCAGGGGCGGTCAAATGGCTGAGGGAAGGAAGGGCTCAACTGCGCCCATTCACCAGGTCCCCGACGATGTCGTATTTGCCGGAAATTCGCATCTTGTAGACCTCGTAATTTTCCATCACGCGCTGCACGTAGCTTCTTGTTTCCGTGTAGGGAATACGCTCGATCCAGTCGACGACGGCGTCCACGTCCTTGCCGCGCGGGTCGCCGTATTTGACCACCCACTGGGCAGCGCGGTTGGGGCCGGCATTGTAGCCGGCGAAGGTCAGCACATAGGATCCGCTGAAACGGTCGAGCTGCTCGCCGAGGAAGGCGGCGCCAAGCGTCGCATTGTAGCCTGCATCGCTGGTCAGGCGCGTCTGCGAGAACGTCAGTCCGGCCTTCTTCGCCAATTGCCTGGCGGTGCCCGGCATCAGTTGCAGCAGTCCGCGCGCACCGGCGCTGGAGACCGCGCCGATATTGAATTCGCTCTCCTGGCGGGCAATCGCATAGGCCAGCGCCTTGCCGGAGCCGGAAATATCGGCGGTGTCGGGGATGACGCCCAGCGGGTGCGACAGCGCGCCGACGTCGATGCCGCGCTGGGCGGCGATCTTGCCGACCTTCAGTGCCATGAAATGGTTGCCCTGCTTTTCGGCAAGCACTGCGAGCAGCGCGAGCTCGCCGGGCCTGGTCAACTGCCCGGCGAGATCGCGGTAAAGCGTCTCGGCATAGCGGTCATAGCCAGCCTCCTGCAGACGCTTGATGGCGCTGACGGCCTCGCGGCCGGCAAAATTCTGCCGGTCGGCGGCACTTGGCTGGGGATAGGCGATGTTGAGGGTCCTCAAGCCCACGCGCTCGCCGGCGAGCTGGCCGTAGAATGTGGTGCCATAGGCAGCCGCGCGGGTGAAATACGCCTTCGCGTCGCCGGGCCCGCCCACTTCGGCCGTGCGGCCAAGCCAATAATACGCGCGCGACAGCGACATCGGTCCCTGCGCGAGGTCGGCGATGCGAGTGAAATGGGCGGCGGCGGTGGCCGGATCGTTGAGGCCGCGCAACGCGTACCAGCCGGCATGGAACTCGGCCTCGGCGGCGCTGGCCGGGCTTTCGGCCGCGTCCATGGAGACGATCTTGTAGGCGGTCTTCATGTCGCCCTGGTCGACCAGCTCGCGCGACAGCACCCGGCGCTCCACCCACCAGGCGTCGGGATCGACCAGCGACTCGCGGTCGGTCGGCGCCTTCATCACGAGCGCGGCCGCGTCGGCGAACTTCTGCTGCTTGCGCAGATATTCGGCCTCGGCAAAGAAATAGCCGGCCGAGCGCTGCGCGGCCGGCACGGCGTTGAGCAGTTTGGCCGTGTTCTTGTCGCCGCGGCCGGCGGCCGCCCAGGCCTCGGCGAGCGGCTCGGCGCCGGCAAGCGCGGCGACGCGCAGCGCCGAACTCACCCGGTCGGCATAGAACATGCGCTCCATGCGGAAGCGGTGGTCGGCGACCGGGATGAGCGCGCCGAACTCCTTGATGACCGTCGCCTCGTCCCTGGCTTCCAGCCTTTCCGTGCGCCAGAACGGCGACAATACAGAGCGCGCCGCCTCGGCATTACCCAGCGCGACATAGGATCGGGCAAGGATGATCACGCCTTCGGGGGTCAACGGCTGGCTGCCCTTGAACGCCTTCACCACGACTTGCGGGGAGGGATTCTCGCGATAGAGGGCGCGTTCGCTGTTCTTGCGCAGCGCGATCGTGCCCGGCCAGTTCGGCAGCATCTGCGCGGCGTCGGCGATATCGCCGCTCGGCACCCGGTCGCCGCCATAGAGCGCGATCGCCCAGGCCAGGATGTGGCGGTCGAGCGAATTTGCCGACAAGGCCTCGCGCACCTGGCGCGCGCCGGCAACGTCGTTGGCCGCCAGCCTGTCGAGACCGCTCTTCAAAATCGCGACGTCGGCGAAAGGTGATGTCGGCGCGTCCGGGCGGCCCTGATAGGCCAAGGGCGCTACCGGGAGGGCCGACGTCACCTCAACGTCGACGCCGCCGCCGATCGCCGCGGCCGGCATCAGCGCAAGCGTCGCGCCAAGAAACGCGAAAAGACGGGGCCGCCGGCCTGACATGGGGTTCGTCATTTCCTGTTCGAGCACATTACCAGCAGGCCAAGACGCATCGAAGCCTAAACATAGGTCGTGAAGAGCCCGTAAACAAAAGGTTATCGAGGTCGTTCGATTTGCGCTTGCTGGCACCATGGCAATGCTTGCCGGTGAACCATGTCGAGACTATGGTGCGCGGCTTCGCTTTCGGCTAGAAGGCGCGCACGATAGACCGACCGACAAAACACCAATGCATGTCGCCCAAAAGTGGATACCGGTTTTGGGGCAACGGCATGCATAACCCAACAATGCATGTCGCCCCAAAGTGGATACCGGTTTTGGGGCAATGACATGCATAACCAACGAAGTCCCAAGGAGTTGGACGACATGCTGAGAGGCTCGCTTACCGCGCTCGTTACACCGTTCGAAAAGAGCGGGCGTTTCGACGAGAAAGCCTTTCGCGCCTTCATCGAATGGCAGCTCGCCGAAGGCACCACGGGCCTCGTCCCGGTCGGCACCACCGGCGAGTCGCCGACGCTGTCGCATGACGAGCACCGCCAGGTGGTCAAGGTCTGCATCGAGGTCGCCAAGGGCCGCGCTCCGGTCGTCGCCGGCGCCGGCTCCAACAACACTGAGGAAGCCGTAGGCCTGGTGCAATTTGCCGAGCAGGCCGGCGCCGATGCCGCGCTGGTCGTCACTCCCTATTACAACAAGCCGACGCAGCGCGGCCTCTATGAGCACTTCGCCGCTGTCGCCCGCGCGACCAAGCTGCCGATCATCATCTACAACATCCCGCCGCGCTCGGTGATCGACATGACGCCGGAGACGATGGGGCGGCTGGCGCACGACTTCAAGAACATCGTCGGCGTCAAGGATGCCACCGGCAAGGTCGAGCGCGTCTCCGAGCAGCGCGCCACCTGCGGCAAGGATTTCGTCCAGCTTTCCGGCGAGGACGCCTCGGCGCTGGGCTTCAACGCCCATGGCGGCGTCGGCTGCATCTCGGTGACGTCGAACGTCGCGCCGCGGCTCTGCGCCGAATTCCAGGAAGCGACGCTTTCCGGCGACAGCGCCAAGGCCCTCGACCTGCAGGATCGGCTCCTGCCGCTGCACAAGGCGATCTTCATCGAGCCCGGCCTGTGCGGCGCCAAATACGCGCTGTCGAAGCTGGGCAAGGTCGAGAACGTCGTGCGCTCGCCGCTGGTCACGATCGAGGCCTCGACGGCCGAGAAGATCGACCAGGCGATGAAGCATGCCGGCTTGATAAACTAACGAGCCCGTTTGGAAACTCCACTCCTGCGGCCATCTGAAGGCGCCACCTGCGCTTCCGGCGCTCACGTACTATATGTACGCTCCGCTCCGGTTCTCGGTGACACCGTCATCTGACTCGCAGGAGCGGGTTTCGAAACGGACCTGGACGTCATGAATCAAGTCAAGAAAGCCGATCCCAACAACAAGACCGTTGCGGAGAACCGCAAGGCACGGTTCTCCTACGAGGTGCTCGACACGCTCGAGGCCGGCCTCGTGCTGACCGGCACAGAGGTCAAATCGCTGCGCCAGGGCCAGGCCAACATCCAGGAATCCTATGCCTCCGCCGAGGGCGGCGAGATATGGCTGATCAATTCCTATCTGCCGGAATATCTGCAGGCCAACCGCTTCAACCACGAGCCGCGCCGGCGCCGCAAACTCCTGCTCTCCAAGCGCGAGATGGCGAAGCTGTCGCAAAGCGTCGAGCGCGAAGGCATGACGCTGGTGCCGCTCAAGATCTATTTCAACGATCGCGGCCGCGCCAAGCTGCTGCTTGCGATTGCCCGCGGCAAGAAGCTGCACGACAAGCGCGAGACGGAAAAGCAGCGCGACTGGTCGCGCGAGAAGGGCCGGCTGCTCAAGCAACGCGGCTGAGGAATCTCCGGCGACAGCCGGAAAAAAGCCAACAGTCGGCCTTCAGCTTCCGGACATGAAGAGCCGGCAGCAGGGGATAGTCTTGAAGAAGCGGATCGCCCTTTGGGTCCTGGCCGGCCTTGTCCTGGCGTGCGTCGTCGCAGCGGGCGGGCTCATCTATTTCCACACCTTCTCTCCCGATCGCGACCGATTCCCCGTCAGGGGCATCGACGTCTCCCATCACCAGGGCCGGATCGACTGGCGGCGTGTCGCCGCCGACGACGTCGCCTTCGCCGTCATCAAGGCGACCGAAGGTGGCGATCATGTCGACGATGCCTTCGCCGCCAACCTGCGCGAGGCCCGCGCCGCCGGGCTGGCGGTCGGCGCCTACCACTTCTTCACCTTCTGCCGGCCGGGCGCCGACCAGGCCAAGAATTTCATTTCGGTGGTGCCGCGCGGCGAGCCGCTGCTGCCGCCGGTGGTCGACGTCGAATTCGGCGGCAATTGCCCGCAGCGGCCGTCGCCCGAGCAGTTGAGCGCCGAACTCCAGGCCTTCCTCGGCCCGGTCGAGGCGGCCTTCGGCAAGCCGGCGATCGTCTATCTCACCGACGACGCGGCCGAGGCCTATTCCGCGCATATCGCCGTTCGCCCGCGCTGGCTGCGCTCGCTGGCGCTCCGCCCCAGCAAGGACGACTGGATCTACTGGCAGTATCATAACCGGGGTCGCGTAGACGGCATCGAAGGCGATGTCGACCTGAACGTGCTGCAGGGCGGAGCGGACAGGCTGGCTGAGCTATTCGCCACGCGGGTTTCCGAATCTACTCCTCCAGAAACGCCGCGATCTCCTTGAACACATTGACGAACATTGATTCCGTCAACACGCCGGTATTGGTGTTGTAGCGCGAGCAATGGTAGCTGGAGAACAGCGTGATGCCGC
The DNA here is from genome assembly GCF_049887195.1 of Mesorhizobium abyssinicae. Classification (NCBI taxonomy): domain Bacteria; kingdom Pseudomonadati; phylum Pseudomonadota; class Alphaproteobacteria; order Hyphomicrobiales; family Phyllobacteriaceae; genus Mesorhizobium; species Mesorhizobium abyssinicae. Next base: position 281,408 of record NZ_JARAKC010000002.1, on the reverse strand, counting down.
CGGCCTCGTGCCGTCCGCCGTGCCGGAACGGATGGGCGGCGACGCGCCCGCCCAGCGCCCGCACCGTCGACTGATGCGCGATCGAGCCGAGCGCCAGCACCGCGCGCAGATTGGGAAAGCGTCCGATCGTCGGCACCAGAAAACTCCGGCAGGTGGCGATCTCGCCGCCGACCGGCTTGTTCTCCGGCGGCACGCAACGCACCGCATTGGTGATCGCCGTCTGCACCAGTTCCAGGCCGTCGTCGGGCCTTGCCTTGAACTCGCCGCGCGCCAGGCCGTGCGCGATCAGCGTGCCGTAGAGCAGGTCGCCGGCATAGTCGCCGGTGAAGGGCCGTCCCGTACGGTTGGCGCCGCGCAGTCCGGGCGCCAGCCCGACGATCAGCAGCCGCACGGTGTCCTCACCCTCGAGCGGCAGGAAGGTCGGCACCGGCGCGTTGAACCAGGACGGCTCGCGCCGCCGCCAGTCGGCGATGAAATCATGCAGCCGCGGGCAGAGTGGGCAGTCGCGGCCGGGTTCGGGGGAGGGCGCGGCGACCAAGGCCGCCGCCGTCAATAGTCGTCCTCGTCGACTTCGGCCGGTTCGGGCCGGCGCACCGGCCGTTCGGAGGGATCTCGGCCGACTTCGTTCTTCAGGCTCATCAGGTCCATGAAATGGTCGGCCTGGCGGCGCAGGTCGTCGGAGATCATCGGCGGCTGCGAGGCCATGGTCGAGACGATCGAGACCTTGCGGCCGCGGCGCTGCAGCGCCTCGACCAATGTGCGGAAATCGCCGTCGCCGGAGAAGATGACATAGTGGTCGACGACGTCGGCGAGCTCGAGCGCATCGACGGTGAGCTCGATGTCCATATTGCCCTTGATCTTGCGGCGGCCGGTCGAGTCGGTGAATTCCTTGGCCGGCTTGGTCACCACCTTGAAGCCGTTATAGTCGAGCCAGTCGATCAGCGGCCGGATCGAGGAATATTCCTGATCCTCGACCAGCGCGGTGTAGTAGTAGGCGCGCAGCAGATAGCCGCGTTTCTGGAAGCTAGACAGAAGCTTGCGGTAGTCGATGTCGAAGCCGAGCGCCCGCGAGGTGGCATAGAGATTGGCACCGTCGATGAAAAGCGCGATTTTTTCCCGAGGGTCGAACATGGAAAATGTCCTTTTTCAAAATAGGCGGTCGTCTAAAATCGTCGGCGACTATGCCCGCGGCCCGTCAACGGACCACATGGCCTTTCTTATCCGAGATAGCGCCAGTTTTACGGCAATCCAAGCTGTGTCGGCCCCTCGCAAGCAATTGTGATCGGCGCCGGATCGCTGCGGGCCTTGCCCATGCCGAGCCGGATAATCCCGCGGCAGGCGGATCGGCATTGCCAAGAAGCTTGTATTTTGGCGGCGTTCAGGTTATGGACCGCGCCTGTTTTCCGTCAAATCCATCGCATGAAAGGGGCAATTCATGGCCCGCGTAACCGTTGAAGATTGCATCGACAAGGTCGACAACCGCTTCGAGCTGGTGCTCCTGGCCGGCCACCGCGCCCGTCAGATCAGCCAGGGCGCGCAGATCACCGTGCCGCGCGACAACGACAAGAACCCGGTGATCGCGCTGCGCGAGATCGCCGACGAGACGCTGTCGCCCGACGACCTCAAGGAAGACCTGATCCACTCGCTGCAGAAGCATGTCGAGGTCGACGAGCCGGAGGCCGATGGCGAGGCGATCGCCGACCAGACGGGTGCTGCCGTCGCTGCGACCGATGCCGACGACGCCGAGGACAACATCGCCTTCGATCGCATGACCGAGGAAGACCTGCTGGCCGGCATCGAAGGCCTTGTGCCGCCTGAGAAGAGCGACGACTACTAGGAGTGTTTGCTGGACCTGCCCGGAACATTTTTCCGGCACTTCCGTCCAGGCAGTTTCGTGGCTATCTATGACATGCGCCGCATCCCGATGCGGCGCATGATTCATTTCAGCACCGCGAGATCTTGCCCATGATGCGTCAGTATGAGCTTGTCGAGCGCGTCCAGCGCTACAAGCCTGACGTCAACGAGGCGCTGCTCAACAAGGCCTATGTCTACGCCATGCAGAAGCATGGCCACCAGAAGCGCGCTTCCGGCGATCCCTATTTCTCGCATCCGCTCGAAGTCGCCGCCATCCTCACCGAAATGCACATGGACGAGGCGACGATCGCGGTCGCCCTGCTGCATGACACGATCGAGGACACCACCGCCACCAGGGCCGAGATCGACGAATTGTTCGGCCCCGAAATGGGCAAGCTGGTCGAGGGCCTGACCAAGCTCAAGAAGCTCGATCTCGTCTCCAAGAAGGCCGAGCAGGCGGAGAACCTGCGCAAGCTCTTGCTGGCGATCTCCGAGGACGTTCGCGTGCTGCTAGTCAAGCTCGCCGACCGCTTGCACAACATGCGCACCCTCGACCATGTTCCGGAAGCCAAGCGCCTGCGCATCGCCGAGGAGACGATGGACATCTATGCGCCGCTCGCCGGCCGCATGGGCATGCAGGGCATGCGCGAGGAGCTGGAGGAGATCGCCTTCCGCTACATCAATCCGGAAGCCTACCGCGCCGTCACCGCCAGGCTTGCCGAGATATTCGAGCGCAACAAGGACGTGCTGACCGAGATCGAGAAGGCGCTGTCGGCCTTGTTCGAGAAACATGCCATCAAGGCCAGCGTGAAGAGCCGGCAGAAGAAGCCTTGGTCGGTGTTCCGCAAGATGGAAGCCAAGGCGCTGTCCTTCGAGCAGCTTTCCGACATCTTCGGCTTCCGTGTCGTCGTCGATACGCTCGAGGACTGCTACCGGGCGCTCGGCGCCATCCACACGACATGGTCGATGGTGCCCGGCCGCTTCAAGGACTACATCTCGACGCCCAAGCAGAACGACTACCGCTCGATCCACACCACCATCGTCGGCCCGTCGCGCCAGCGCGTCGAGTTGCAGATCCGCACCCGCGAGATGAACAAGATCGCCGAATATGGCGTTGCCGCGCATTCGATCTACAAGGATACAGGCGGCAAGACGAACGGCGCCGGCCACGCCATCTCGAAGGAGACCAACGCCTATGCCTGGCTGCGGCGCACCATCGAGCAACTGGCCGAGGGCGACAATCCGGAAGATTTCCTCGAGAACACCAAGCTGGAACTGTTCCAGGACCAGGTGTTCTGCTTCACGCCGAAGGGCATGCTGATCGCGCTGCCGCGCGGCGCCACCCCCATCGATTTCGCCTATGCCGTTCACACCGATGTCGGCGATACCTGCGTCGGCGCCAAGGTCAACGGCCGCATCATGCCGCTGATGACGGAATTGAAGAACGGCGACGAGGTCGAGATCATCCGCTCAAAGGCGCAGGTACCGCCCGCCGCCTGGGAATCGGTCGTCGTCACCGGCAAGGCGCGCGCCGCCATCCGCCGCGCCACCAAGAACGCCATCCGCAAGCAATATTCCGGCCTCGGCGCCCGCATCCTCGAGCGCGCTTTCGAGCGTGCCGGCAGGACCTTTACCAAGGAGAGCCTGAAGCCGGTGCTGCACCGGCTGGCGCGCAAGGACATTGACGACGTGCTGGCCTCCGTCGGCCGCGGCGAACTGGCCTCGACGGACGTCATGAAGGCGGTGTTCCCCGACTACAAGGACGAGCGCGTCACCGTCGCCGCCCCCAAGCAGCGCGAGGAGGGCTGGTCGAAGATCCGCAACGCCGCCGGCATGCTGTTCCAGATGCCGGGCCGCGCCGCGCGCAAGGACAAGGACCAGCCGCGCGACGGGGCGGTTCCGATCCGCGGCGTGCGCGGCGACCTGCCGGTGCGCTTCGCGCCGGAAGGAGCGGTGCCCGGAGACCGCATCGTCGGCATCATCCAGCCGGGTACCGGCATCACCATCTATCCGATCCAGTCGCCGGCGCTGCAGGCCTTCGACGATCAGCCCGAGCGCTGGATCGACGTGCGCTGGGACATCGACGAGCGCACAAAGGAGCGCTTCCCGGCACGCGTCTCGGTCACCGCCATCAACGCGCCGGGATCGCTGGCCGACATCGCCCAGGTCGTTGCCGCCAACGACGCCAACATCCACACGCTGTCGATGGTGCGCACCGCGCCCGACTTCACCGAAATGCTGATCGATCTCGAAGTCTGGGATCTCAAGCACCTGAACCGGCTGCTCTCGCAGCTCAAGGACAATTCGAGCGTCAGCGATGCAAGGCGCGTCAACGGCTGACATCATGGTCAGAAAAATAATGGGGGAATGAAATGAACACCGACGAAGTGCTGGGCATTTTCCGCGAGGCCGGCGCCGTCCTGGAGGGACATTTCATCCTGACGTCGGGGCTGCGCAGCCCGGTGTTCCTGCAGAAGGCGAGGGTCTTCATGCATGCCGACAAGACCGAGCGCCTGTGCAAGGCGCTGGCCGAGAAGATCCGCAAGGCCGTTCCCGGCCGCATCGACTATGTCGTCGGCCCGGCGATCGGCGGGCTGATCCCGGCCTACGAGACTTCGCGCCATCTCGCCGTCCCGGCGATCTGGGTCGAGCGGGAAGGTGGCGAGTTCAGGCTGCGCCGCTTCGAGATCGCCAGGGGCGCGCGGGTCGTCATCGTCGAGGATATCGTCACCACCGGCCTGTCGATCCGCGAGACCATCGACTGCCTGCGCGAGCTTGGCGCCGAGGTGGCTGCGGCCGCCTGCATCATCGACCGTTCCGCCGGCAAGACCGATGTCGGCGTGCCGCTGGTCGCGCTCGCCGAATACGAGGTTCCGGCCTATCCGGCCGACCGCTTGCCGCCGGAGCTGGCCGCCATCCCGGCCGTCAAGCCCGGCAGCCGCAACATCTGATGCGGCCATGCGTGAAAACAAGCGCTTGAGCGCGTTGCTTGAATCTCTTCGGCAGCGTCCGTCGGCCGCGGCGCAGCTATGATCGCCGGCATCGACCATTTCGTGCTGACGGTGCGCTCGGTGGAAGCGAGCTGCGCCTTCTACCAGCGCGTGCTCGGTCTCCAGCGCCTAGACGAACCGAACCGGCCGACCGCGCTGTTGTTCGGAGCGCAGAAGATCAACCTGCACGAGGTCGGCCGCACCTTCGAGCCGAGGGCCAAGGCGCCGACGCCCGGCGCCGGCGATTTCTGCCTCGTCGCGGCAAGGCCGCTTGCCGAGATCTGCGCCAGCCTGGCGGCCAGCAACGTCGCCATCGAGGTCGGGCCGGTCGAGCGAACCGGCGCGCGCGGGCCGATGATGTCGCTCTATTTCCGCGATCCGGACGACAATCTGGTCGAAGTCAGCGAGTACCTCACCTAAGCCAGAATGGCCAGATTGTCTGGCGGATAGTGATGTGACGAAGCTCTATCTCGCCAAGGCTGAGGACAATTCCGCTTCGACAGGGCACTCGAGGCAAGCGGTATAGTTGCATAGCCGGCAAATTCGGTATGCATGGTCCTCGCTGCTGACGAGCCCGCGCAGCAGCTTGGCGGCAAGTCGGCCGAACTCCTGCAGCTCCTCCGAACTTAGAACTGTGAGCGCTGATGCGAGCCCCGCCTGACGAGCGGAAAGAATAGCACCACAGGTCGTCTCGCCCAGAGGCGTGAGTCTTAGCGCTACCGCGCGATGATCGTCAGGCGCCGAGGATCGAGCCGCCAATCCGTCCGCGACCAGTCGATCGACCAGTCGAACGGCGCCGGAATGCGACAATGAAAGAGCGCGTCGCAGCCTCTCGATCGAGAGACCAGGTACGTGGCCAACGAGGGTGATGGCCGCCGCCGCGGGGCCGGGCTCCGGCGCTCGTGCCTGAGCGTCCCGCTGCAGCGTGTCCGCAAAGGCCAGCGCCAGAGCACCAATCACATTCTCGATCCTGGAATCAGCCATCAGCGAAAAATATATGCTTGGAGCATATACATCAAGATCGAGTCATTGTATGCTTGGAGCATATAAATAGAAGGAGGCAGGCTATGTTCACCCCGGCAACCGCAACCGCGCCCTTCGTGGCGCGCATCAATCGAACTGGCGACCGCCTTGCTGCTGTTGGCCGTGCGGTAGCCCTATCGGGGGTGGTGCTTCCGCTGCTGTTGATCGGCATTTTGAAATTCACCTCGATCGAGATCGAGGCGCTTAAGCCATTTGTTGAGAATACGCCGTGGCTGGCATGGCTTTATCCCGCATTCGGATTTGCCGGGGCTTCCTACTTCCTGGGCGTGATCGAACTGATCGCTGCGCTTCTGCTGGCTGCGTCTTTCCGCAGTGTCTGGGCTGGCCTCGTCGGAGGCGCGATCGGTTCAATCACCTTTGCGCTGACGGCCTCGACAATGCTCGCTCTGCCAATCTGGGAGGCGGGTTCGGAAGGGTTTCCCTTTCTCAATGGGCTGGGTGCCTTCCTAATCAAGGATGTCGCATTGCTGGGCGTGAGCCTGGTCATACTGGGTGGCAGCCTGCAACGACTTGCGTCGAGCCACGACCGGGAAATCGCACACGGCGATGAACGGCGAAACAAAGGGTGAGAATATGACCCTACTCGCCATTTGGCGCAGGACGGACGAACCAGGACATGATGCCATGCAGTTCAGTCCGACTAATCCCGGCAGGCTCCTTGAAGGGGCCGCGGTGCACCTCTAGCGGGTCCTGCACGTTTGGACTGTGCGGTGCAGTTGGTCAGAGATTGGAAGACCACATCCGGCACCCTCAGCGGATTCATCGGACCCCAGACTGCCAACCTCGCAATCATCCCCGGTGAGATCGGCAGGACCGTTGCTTCACTCCGGCGACGGCTGCTTTGCGAGGGCGGCAACGCCGGCCGAGCGCCAGGTTGCGGCCGACGTCGCAGCGCTGCATTAGCTGGCGGGGCGAACTGCCGCACGTCAGCGACTTGACTCCCGTCTCCACAAATCCGCCGTGTTTCTAATATGCTCGAGCGGCGAGACGCTGGCCGGACGTTGTCCTTCGGTCGGCGCGTCGCTATATCAAAGTCGCTGTTGCCTTCGGGCGGCCTCGAAGCGCAAGATATGGCAGTCGCCTGCCGGCTCGGGATCGCCGGAACAGCCTGTGTTGAGTACTAGGAACCGGAACAGAGTGCTTTTTCGACGCCGCGAGCCTGATGGCATTTTTGAGCGGGTGCGTACCTATCTTTGGCCGCGCCGCTCGTTCTCGCGCTCGGTGCAGTATTTCTCGAAGCGCATCCTGAGGCTGAAGGCCACCCCGCATGCCGTCGCCGCCGGCGTCGCGGCCGGCGTGTTTGCCTCGTTCTTCCCGCTCGGCTTCCACTTCGTGATCGCCGCCGTGCTGTGCTGGGTAATCGCCGGAAATCTGGTGGCGGCCGCGCTCGGCGCCGTGTTCTTCGGCAATCCGCTGACCTTTCCGCTGCTGTGGGGTGCATCCTGGGAAACCGGCAAGCTCATCCTGCACGAACGCCTGCCCAAGCACGGACCGCCTGAGCACCTTGGGGAAATGATGCACACGCTTTCGTTCGCGAAACTGTGGCACCCGGTGCTGGAGCCGATGCTGATCGGCGCGGTGCCGCTCGGCCTCGTCTTCGGCCTGTTCTTCTACGGCATCACCCGATGGGGCATGACCGCCTTTCGCGAGCGGCGCAGGAAGCGCATGGCCGAGAGGGCACACAAGGCCAGGCTCGGTGGTCATGGCGGGCGGGAAGTTCCCGCGGAATGATCATCGGCATCGGCAGCGACCTGATCGATATCAGACGCATCGAGAAGTCGCTGGAACGGCACGGCCAGCGCTTCATCCAGCGCATCTACACCGAGGTCGAGCAGGCCCGCTCGGAAGGCCGCGCGGCGCGCGTCGCGTCCTACGCCAAGCGCTTCGCCGCCAAGGAGGCCTGCGCCAAGGCGCTGGGCACGGGCATGGCGCATGGCGTCTTCTGGCGCGACATGGGCGTCGTCAACCTGCCCGGCGGCAAGCCGACCATGGCGCTGACCGGCGGCGCGGCGGCACAGCTCGGCAAGATCCTGCCGCGGGGGCATAGGGCGGCGATCCACCTCACCATCACCGACGATTTCCCGCTTGCTCAAGCCTTTGTGATCATCGAGGCGTTGCCCGCCGAAGAAGCGCCACATTGATTGCTTCTGACCTCCGGCTGACGTTGCCCAGCGCGCGCCGAGACTCTATACCAACCAACGCACAATCGAGGACGACATGAGCGTGGCTGAAAAATCCGAGAAGAAATCCGGCGGGCTTGGCGAAACCGTCAGCGTCATCATTCAGGCGCTGCTGCTCGCGCTGGTCATCCGCACCTTCCTGTTCCAGCCATTCTCGATCCCGTCCGGATCGATGCGCCCGACCTTGCTCGAAGGCGACTATCTCTTCGTCACCAAATGGTCCTACGGCTATTCGCGCTATTCGCTGCCGTTCGGTCCCGATATCTTCTCCGGCCGCATCTGGGGCTCCGAGCCGAAGCGCGGCGACGTGGTGGTGTTCAAGTTCCCGCCGGACCCGTCCATCGACTACATCAAGCGCGTCATCGGCCTGCCCGGCGACAAGATCCAGGTCAAGGACGGCCAGCTCTTCATCAACGGCGCCGGCGTGCCGCGCGAGAAGGTCGGCCAGATCGACAACCCTGATATCACCGAGGTCGATCGTCCGGTCGATGTCTATCGCGAGACGCTGCCCAACGGCATCACCTATGACACGCTCGACCTGACGCCGAACTCGATCGGCGACAACACGCGCGAGTTCGACGTGCCGCCCGGCCACTACTTCATGATGGGCGACAATCGCGACAACTCCTCCGACAGCCGCTTCACCGTCGGCTTCGTGCCGGAAGAGAACCTGGTCGGCCGCGCCAACATCATCTTCTTCTCGATCGCAGATGGCGCGAGCCCGCTCGAAGTCTGGAAGTGGCCGTCGCTGATGCGCGCCGCGCGCCTGTTCCATTTCGTCAGCTAGCTGATGGCGTCAACGAAGCGGCTCACCGCCGATGCGCTCGCCGAAGCGCTCATTGAGCGCACAGGCCATGCCTTTGGCGACCGCCAGCGGCTGCAGCGGGCGCTGACCCATGCCAGCGCCCGGTCGAGCCATGCCGGCGTCGACTATGAGCGCTTCGAATTCCTCGGCGACCGTGTGCTTGGCCTTGTCGTGGCCGACATGCTGCTTGCGGCATTCCCGAACGCGGCCGAGGGCGAGCTGTCGCTGCGGCTCAACGCCCTGGTCAATGCCGAGGCGCTGTCCGAAATCGCCGAGGAGATCGGCCTGCCGGAACTGATCCGCGCCGGCTCGGACGTGCGCGGCCTCGATGGGCGCAAGCGTGTCAACCTGCGCGCCGATGCGCTGGAATCGCTGATCGCCGTGCTCTATCTCGACGGTGGCCTGGATGCGGCCCGCGCGTTCATCCACCGCTATTGGCAGCCGCGCTCGCAGGCCATCGGCGCTGCCCGTCGCGACGCCAAGACCGAATTGCAGGAATGGGCGCATCAGGCGGCGGGTGCGACGCCCGCCTACCGGATCGACGGCAGGGAGGGGCCGGACCACGATCCGCTGTTCACCGTCAGCGTCAAGGTCGGCCAGTTCGCCCCGGCCATCGGCAGCGGTCGCTCCAAGCGCGAGGCCGAGCAGGCGGCGGCGGCGGCGCTGCTGCTGCGCGAGGGTGTCTGGATGAATGAAGGAAGCGCGGCATGAGCGAAGACGCGGTACAGGCGGGCGAGGCCCCCGCGACGCACTCCGGCTTCGTCGCGCTGATCGGCGCGCCCAATGCCGGCAAGTCGACGCTGGTCAACCAGCTGGTTGGCGCCAAGGTGTCGATCGTCACCCACAAGGTGCAGACCACCCGCGCCATCGTGCGCGGCATCGCCACGCATGAGAACGCCCAGATCGTCTTCGTCGACACGCCCGGTATCTTCAAGCCGAAGCGGCGGCTGGACACGGCGATGGTGACCACCGCCTGGGGCGGCGCCAAGGATGCCGATATCGTCGTGCTTTTGATCGATGCCGAGCGCGGCATCCGCGGCGATGCGGACGCCATCCTCGACCGGCTGAAGGATGTCCGGCAGCCGATGCTTCTGGTCCTTAACAAGGTCGACCGGGTCAAGCCCGAGGTGCTCCTGGCGCTGGCGGCGACGGCGAACGAGCGCGTGCCGTTCAAGCGCACCTTCATGGTCTCGGCACTGACCGGCTCTGGCTGCAAGGACCTGCTCGACTATCTTGCGCAAACCTTGCCGGCCGGCCCCTGGTACTATCCGGAGGACCAGATCTCCGACCTGCCGATGCGCCAGCTCGCGGCCGAGATCACCCGCGAAAAGCTCTACCTGCGACTGCATCAGGAACTCCCCTATTCCTCCCATATCGAGACCGAGAAATGGGAGGAGAAGAAGGACGGCTCGGTGCGTATCGAGCAGGTCATCTATGTCGAGCGCGACAGCCAGAAGAAGATCGTGCTCGGCCACAAGGGCGAGACCATCCGCGCCATCGGCCAGGCGGCGCGCATGGAGATCGCGGGCATACTGGAGCAGAAGGTGCACCTCTTTCTGTTCGTCAAGGTGCGCGAGAACTGGGGCGACGACCCCGAGCGCTACCGCGAGATGGGGCTGGAGTTTCCGCACTAAGAATAAGCGCGGTGCCCGGAATAGGAGCGCCGCGCTTTTTGGCGGATTTGGTTCACGCGATGGCCAGTTTTGCCTTGGGCCGGCGCGCAAAGCTCTCCGTGCCGTAATAGGCGACGATCGCGACCGCGATGACTGCCCAGATCGCCACGCCGATCCACTGCTGCTGCACGTAGTCGCCGTCGACGAACACCTTGCCGAGGAAGCGCACGCTGTTCTGGTGCGTGACATGCATCAGGAAGGCGAGAAGCACGCTGCCGGTGTTCTGGTAAAGCCAGGTGAAGACGATCCCGGCCAGGACGACGTTGATCGTGCCGTAGAGGCTGAGGTCGCCGACCAGGCCGAGCGGGAAGTGCCAGATGGCCCAGAGCACACCGAGGATCAGGCTGCCGGCAAGCGCGGAATGGCCGGCGAGCAGTCGTGGCGTCGCGAAGCCGCGCCAGCCGGGCTCCTCGCCGAGCGGGCCGCTGAAGATCGCATAGAGACCGATGATCGGCAGCATCTCGGAAAAGGCCGGGATGTTGCCCCAGGCAGGGGCTGCGGCGCCGAACAGCGGATTGATCAGGATCGAAGCGAGCTGCGCCCCGAACGGCAGGCCGAACGCCACCAGATACCAGAACGGGCGGACCCGCCACTTCACCATGGAGGCGAGGATGGGCTTAACCGAAGCCCAGCCGCCGGCAAGCGCGGCGACGATGAAGCCGGCGACCATCGGGCCGAAGGTGAACCAGGGAATGCTCTCGCCGCCGGAGAGCCAGAAGGGGATGAACGCCAGCCAGGTCAGGCCGAGCGCCAGCGAAAAGAAGGCGGTCAGCTGGTGCCCCCGCACCAGGCTCAGGAAGGAAGTCATTTGTCTGGTCCTCTCATCGGGCGGATTGGCAAATGAGAGGTCGGCTTGCCCGATGGGTCGACCACAGCAAAGGGACCGGCCGCGCCGGTCGACATGCCCGCATATGGCGCCAGCGCGGGAGAAAAATCCCGATCGGTTTCTGAGAAATTTCCGATATTCGCGATTGGCGGCTGTCCCGGCACCAGGCCCGTTGCAACCTTGATTTCGCCGCCCGATCGGTGAAATGCTCCCTCGCATGGAATGGCGCGACGAGGGAATCATTCTCGGCACCCGCAAGCATGGCGAAACCAGCGCCATCCTCGAGGTGATGACGCGCGCCCATGGCCGCCATCTCGGCCTTGTGCGCGGCGGCCGCTCGCGCAAGCAGCAGCCGGTCCTGCAGCCGGGCAATCGCGTCGACCTCCTGTGGCGGGCCCGCCTCGACGAGCATCTCGGCACCTTCCAGGCCGAGGCGATCGAGATGAACGCCGCCCGGCTGATGGACAGCGCCGTCGCCGTCTACGGCCTGCAGACCATGGCCGCGCATCTGCGCCTGCTGCCCGAGCGCGACGCCCATGGCGCGCTTTATGAGACGCTTGCCGTCATGATCGCCCATCTCGACGACGCCGACGCGGCGGGCGAGCTGGTGGCGCGCTTCGAATTGCTGATCCTCGACGAGCTCGGCTTCGGCCTCGACCTCAGCCAGTGCGCTGCGACCGGCTCCAGGCAGGACCTCGCCTATGTCTCGCCGAAATCCGGCCGCGCCGTCTCCCGCGCCGCCGGCGCCCCCTGGCACGACAAGATGCTGGCGCTGCCGGCCTTCCTGCAGCGCTCGGGCCCCAGTGCCGATCAGGCGGCGCTCGAGGACGCGTTCCGGCTGACCGGCTTCTTCTTCAGCCGCCATGTCTACGAGCCGCGCGGCCTGGAACCGCCCGACGCCCGCGCCGGTTTCCTCGCCGCGCTGCGCCGGCATCATGCGGCCGGCAAGGCGATCGCCGGAGAGTAGCGCTAGCGCCTAGCCGGCGTTTTGCCGCTCCAGGAAATCGCCGAGAATGGGGCGCTGGCCTTTCAGGATTTTGAGCCCGGCCTCCGGCAAGGAAAACCAGCCGGCTTTGTCCACTTCGGGGAATTCTTTCACTGAACCCGACCTCGGTGGCCACTCCATGGTGAACGTGTTGCTTCTGACGGCGTCCGCATCGAGGTCCGATTCGACACTCCATGCCGTCACGATCTTGCCGCCCGGCTGCCGATAGCTGCCGACCGGCTCGAAATCTCCATCGATCACGACGCCCAGTTCCTCCTCGGCCTCACGTCGCGCGGCTGCGAGTTCATCCTCGCTCTCGTCGACAAGCCCCTTCGGGATCGACCACGCCCCTTCATCCTTTCTTGCCCAGAATGGTCCGCCGGGATGGACAAGCAGAAATTCGAAAACCCCGCCGGTGCGCCTGTAGATCAGCAGGCCCGCGCTGCGTTGCGGCATTGGTCATCCTCATCAAATCCGGCCGACACTAGCATGACTACTTGCAGCACGTGCCACGCAACCTGGCTCAGCAGGACTATTCCTGGCCGCCTTGACACCTCGGCATTGGATAAAGGCTGCAAGCTGCTGGCATTCGGCTGCGAAACATGCTCGATCTTTGCTGTCGCCGATCCGGCGGCGCGTTTGCCTGGAGGAACCGGCCGTCTGGCCGCCGCAATTGTCAATGACAACCGGCCTGGTTTGGGGGAACCGCCATGTTTGAAAGCCTGATCGGCCTAGCCGCCATCATCGCCCTGTTCGTCATCATTTCGCGCCAGCAGAGCCGCATCGGCCTGATCGAGCGCGAACTTGGCGCGCTGCGCAGCCTCGTGCTTTCGGGCGCCGTGCTACCGGCCGCCAGGCCGGCCGAACAGCCGCAAGCCGACGCCAAGCCGGCCGAGGCGATCACGGCCGAAGTAGCGTCTCCTCCTGTAGCGGATGATGTGGGCGCCGAAGCGCCGGCGGCGCAGGCCGCCGCTGCTGCGGGCGAGGTCGTGTCCGGACCGTGGGCCAAGGACGAGGCGCCGCCGCCAGCGGCGGAGCCTGCGGCCGGCCCCGCCGAGGCCGCGCAACCGGCGAAGGCCGCGCGGCAGACCGACGTCGAGACCGCGCTCGGCACCCGCTGGGCGGTCTGGGTCGGCGGCATCGCGCTGGCGCTGGGCGGCCTGTTCCTGATCCGCTACACCATCGAAGCCGGCATTTTCGGCCCCGGCGTGCGCCTCACCATGGCCGGCATCCTTGGCCTGGTGCTGGTCGGCGGCGGCGAATTCATCCGCCGCACCGGCTTCAAGGTGCCGGTGCAGGGTGCCGCCGGCGCCTATATCCCGGCGATCCTGACGGCGGCCGGCGCCTTCATCCTGTTCGGCACCGTCTATGCCGCTTATGGCATTTACGGCTTCATCGGTCCGGCGCTCGCCTTCACGCTGCTCGGCGTCATCGGCGTGGCGACGATCGCGGCGAGCCTGGTTCATGGCCTGGCGCTGGCCGGCATCGGCCTGATCGGCGCCATGGCGACGCCGGCGCTCGTCTCCTCGCAGGCGCCCAATCCCTGGGCGTTGTTCGTCTATCTGGCGATCGTGCTTGCCGCCACTGCAGCGATTGCCCGCCTGCGCGATTGGAAGGCGCTCGTGGCGGCGGCCTTCGTCGGCACCGGCCTCTGGACCATCCTCTACATGGCCAACACGCCCGCCGCGAACCTGTCGACCATCCTGTTCATCGATGCCGCGACGTTGGCTGTGCTTGCCTTCGTCTGGTTGGGCGCCCGTGGCGCCGAAGCCGAATCCGCCGGCGGTTTCGACTGGCCGTCGATCGCGCCCGCCATCTTCGTCGGGCTTTCTGCGCTGGGGCTTTCGGTCGACCCGGCCTTCACCGTCGCCGGTGATGCGCTGGCGGGCGCCGCGCTGCTTGCCGCGATGCCGGCCGTGGCCCTCTATCGGCCGCTCGCGCTGCCGCTTCTCCATGCCGCCGGCCTGGTGACGGCGATGATCTATCTCGGCATCATCCCGCCGACCTCGATCGGTTCCGATATCGTCGGCGGCAGTCTCGGCGTCGACGGCCAGCCGGTGGTGATGTCGGATCAGTTGACGCGCAACATCGGCGTCGGGCTCGGCCTGCTGTTCATCGCCGCCGGCTTCTGGGCCGCGCGCCAATGGGTGGCAACCGCCCGCATCAGGTCGGCTTCCTGGGCGGCCTGGGCCGTGATCGCGCCGCTGGTCGTGCTCACGGCTCTGTGGTTCACCTTCGGCAATCTCGACCGCGACGTCCTCTACGCTGCGGTCGCGGCTCTTCTGGTCGTGGCCTTCGCCGCCGGCGGCGAATGGATCGCGCGCGCCGAGGAGCCGCCGCTGAAGGGAGATGTCGCCGTCTCCTTCGCCCTCGGCGGCGCGGCGATCGCCGCCCTGTTGATGCTGCACATGGCCTTCGGCTCCGGCTGGACCACCGTGCTTGTCGGCGCCGCGGCCGTCGTACCCGCGCTGGCGACCCGCTGGCGGTCCTATCCGGTGCTCGGCTGGATTTCGGTCGGCTCGGTCGTCGCCACGCTTGGCCGCGTCGCCTACGACCCGACCATCGTCGGCGCCGCATCGCTGTCGACGACGCCTGTCTTCAACTGGCTGCTGCCGGGCTACGGCGTGCCGGCGTTGGCCTTCGGCTTCGCCGCCTGGCAGCTCGCCCGGACCACAAACGGCCGGCCGCGCCTGGCCATGGAGGCGGGCGCGGCGCTCTTCGCGCTGCTCACGCTCGCCATATTGGTGCGCCACGCCATGCATGGCGGTGTGCTGGACACCGGCACGGTTACGCTCGCCGAACAGGCGATCTACACGCTGATCGCGCTTGGCGCCGGCGCCATCCTTGTCGCCATCGACAGGCGCTCGCCGAGTTCGGTGCTGCGCTACGGCTCGATGGCCGTCGGCGTGCTCTCCGTCGCCTTCGTCGCCGTCCGGCATTTTGTGGTGCTGAACCCGCTGTTCACTGACGAATCGACCGGGACGATCCCGGTGTTCAACCTCCTCTTCCTCGCCTATCTCCTGCCGGCCGTCGCTGCCGGCGCGCTGGCGCTCTACGTCCGCGACAAGCGCCCCCGCTGGTATGCGCAGATGCTGGCGCTGGTCGCCTCGCTGCTCGCCTTCGCCTACGCGACACTGTCGGTCAGGCGGCTGTTCAAAGGCGAGTTCATCGGGCTGTGGAGCGGGCTCGGCCAGGTCGAAACATACACCTATTCGGCGCTGTGGCTGGCCATCGGCGTCGCGCTGCTGACCGCCGGAGTGTGGCTGAAGTCGCAGGTGCTGCGCGTCGCCTCGGCAGCGCTGATCGCGATCGCCGTGCTGAAGGTCTTCCTGTTCGACATGTCGGAGCTGGAAGGCGTGCTCAGGGCGCTGTCCTTCATCGGCCTCGGCGCCGTGCTGATCGGCATCGGCCTGTTCTACCAGCGGCTGCTGACAAGAGCAGCGAAGGAGAAGGCGGAACAAGCAGAAACAATCGGCTAGCCGGGAATAAACCGGCATCCGCCAGCGTTCATTCCATTGCTTGGGTAACCGGAGCGGTGGGCCGCTTCGCGCTGGCTGCTTGCGCCGCGCCCCAAAGGCGCGTTCAATCTGGATGGAAAACGACCTCGAAAACCAGCGGTCATGGACGAAAAGAAGGCAGCGATCCTTGGCGAAATACCGCGTTTGCGCCGCTACGCGCGCTCGCTGCTGCGCGACCGCGATTCGGCCGACGACCTCGTCCAGGACTGCCTCGAACGGGCCCTGGTCAGGCTCGATAACTGGCAGACGGGAGAAAGCCCAAGGAGGTGGCTGTTTACGATCATGCATCATCTGTTCATCGACCAGATGCGCAAGGTGAACCGGCGCGGCGAGGCGGCGATGCTGCCGCTCGAGTCCGGCGAGGCGCAGGCAGCTCCGGCCGATCAGGTCGAGAGCATCGCCTCGCGCGAGATCATCGATGCCTTGCAGGCGATCAGCCCCGATCGCCGCGCGGCGCTGGTCATGGTGGCGATCGAGGGCTTTTCCTATGCTGAGGCGGCCAACATCCTTGGCGTGCCGGCCGGCACGCTGATGTCGCGCATCGCGCGCGGGCGCGAGGAACTGCGCGGCCTGCTGGATGATACGGCGCGCCGCCGGTCGATAAGGATCGTCGAGAAATGACCCGGCGCGATTTCTCCGAACGCGACATCCACATGGCCCTCGACGGCGAGCTGCCCGGCGAGGAGCGCATGGCCTATGAGGCCTGGCTAGAGGCCAATCCCGAAATGAAGGCAAGGAGCGCCCGCTTCGTCGCCGATCGGGCTGCCCTTCGCGCCGCCTTTGCCGGCGTGCTCGAAGAACCGGTGCCGGCACGGCTGAAGCAGGCCGTGTTCGGCGAGGCTCCAGGAAGGACGACAGCGTGGCGCTCGCGCTGGTGGCTTTCGGCCGCAGCCGCCGCCGTGCTGGTGATCGGCGGGCTTGCCGGTTATGTCGCCGGCATCGATGGCATCGGCAGGGGAGGCGAAAGCGAGGATCTGCTCGCCGAGCAGGCGATCGCGGCCCATGTCATCTATGCCGCCGAGAAGCGCCATGCGGTCGAGGTGCCGGCGAGCGACAAGGATCATTTGCAGACCTGGTTGTCCAACCGCGTCGGCCTGACGCTGGTCGCGCCCGATCTGGTGGCCGAAGGCTTCCAGCTGGTCGGTGGCCGGTTGTTGCCCGCCGGCCAGGGCAAGGCGGCGATGCTGCTCTATGAGGACGCCAATGGGGAGCGCATCTCGCTGTTCGTGACCGCCGAATCGGCCGGCAAGTCCAAGGGCACCTATGCAGCGGAGGCCGACGGCCCCGAGGCCGTCTACTGGCTGGACAAGGGCTATGGCTGCGCCGTCGTCGGCTCGCTGCCGCGCGAGCGTCTGGCGGCCGTCGCCAAGAGCGCCTACGGTCAGCTTCTGGCCGGCCTCGCCAGTTGAAAACAGCGGTTTTTCGACATTGATGCTGCACTGAAAACAGCGAGTCAGTGCAGAGCTCCTTCAGCATTGGACCACTATTCAACCTGTCACAATTCGGCCCTAATCGAGGAGCGATAGCGCTTGATGAATACTGGTGCTGGGGGCCGGTATCATCCATGCTTTAGACAAGGGTCATTCCCACAACCCAATCGAGGTTTCTGAAGCCCGCATGCCTGCCGAGATCCGCAAGGCCCGCGCGTCCGACGTCGATGACCTGGCCGCCATCGAGAAGGCTGTTTTTTCGAGCGATCGCATGTCGCGCCGCTCCTTTCGCCAGCTGATCGAGCGCGAGACCGCCGAGATGCTGGTTGCCGAAAGCGATGGCCGCGTTGCCGGCTATGCCGTGGTGCTGTTTCGCAAGGGCAGCGGCGTCGCCCGGCTCTATTCCATCGCCGTCGGTCCTTTCTTCGGCCAGCTCGGCATAGGCCGCCAGCTGCTGTCGGCGGCGGAGGAGGCGGCCTTCGAGCACGACCGGATGATGCTGCGCCTCGAGGTGCGCGAGGACAATCAGCGCGCCATCCGCGTCTATGAGCAGGCCGGCTATCGCAAGATCGGTCGCGAGCCGGACTACTACGAGGACGGCGCCACCGCGTTGCGCTACGAAAAGACCTTGCGCGGCGACGTGCCGATCGCCACCACCGTTCCCTTCTACCCGCAGACCTGCGAGTTCACCTGCGGCCCGTGCTGCCTGATGATGGCGATGGCCAATTTCGACCACGGCTTCGTGCCCGACCCGGTGATGGAAATCCGCCTCTGGCGCGAGGCCACCACCGTCTTCATGATGTCCGGGCCGGGCGGCTGCGAGCCGTTCGGCCTGGCGGTCGCCGGCTATGAAAGCGGGCTCGCGGCGGAGATCTTCGTCTCTTTCCATGGCGCGCTGTTCCTGCAATCGGTGCGCAGCGAGGACAAGCGCCGGGTGATGGAGCTTGCCCAGGTCGACTTCCGCCGCCGCGCGGAACTTTACGGCATTCCGGTGAATTACCGTCCATTCGCCCTCGACGATGTTCGCAACGCCATCGCCGGGGGCAAGCTGGTGCTGGTGCTGATCAGCGGCTTCCTGATGTTCGGCAAGAAGGTTCCGCATTGGGTGCTGGCCATTGGCGACGACGGCGACCATATCCTGATCCACGATCCATGGGTCGAGGACGAGCGGCAGGAGACGATCCTTGATGCGGCCAACATTCCCGTGCCTTACGGCATCTTCATGAACATGGCGCAGTTCGGTCGCGACGGGCTGCGTGCAGCCATCATTCTGGGGAAGCGCTGACAACAATGACCTGGGTCATCCTTACAGGCAGGCAGAACGATCTCGACCAGGTGGCGACGCCGCACAAGGTCATCACCAACCGCGACTATCTCGCCCATCCGGCGCTGTTTCGCGGCCAGCGGCCGAAGGTCATCAACCTGTCGAACAATTACGGCTATCAGAGCCGCGGCTACTACGCCTCGCTGCTTGCCGGCTCGCGCGGCCACAAGGTGATCCCGACCGTCGAGACGATGATCGACCTGTCGGAGCGCAAGCTCTATGAGCACGCGCTGCCCGAACTGGAGCTCGCGCTCAACAAATGCCGCAAGGATCTCGGCGGCACCTTCCCGGCCAAGGTCGCCATCTTCTTCGGCATCGGTCCGTCCAAGGTATGGGACCGTTTCGCCAAGCTCCTGTTCGACTGGTTCCGCGCGCCGGCGCTGGAGGTCCACATCAAGGACAGCGCCGAATGGGCCTCGATCCGTAAGATCGGCTTCCTGCCGCTCGCCCGCATGACTGAGGAGGAGGAGGGGGTCTTCCTGCAGTGCCTGGAGACCTACACCAACCGCGAATGGCGTGACACCAAAGGCCGCACGCCGGCGCGCTACACTTTCGCGACCCTGGTCGATCCGCATGAGGAATTGCCGCCGTCGGAGATTTCCTCGCTGCGCTACTGGGCGAGGATCGCCGAGAAGATGGGCGTTGAAATCGAGCCGATCACCAGGAAGGACCTGGCCAAGCTCGCCAATTACGACGCGCTGTTCATCCGCGAGACAACCTCGATCTCCAACCACACCTACCGCTTCGCCCGCCGCGCCCAGCAGGAAGGCATGCCCGTCATCGACGACCCGCTGTCGATGATCCGCTGCACCAACAAGGTCTATCTCAACGAGCTGATGACCTACAACAAGGTGCCGGTGCCGCCGACGGTGATGATCGCCGGCACGTCCGATCTCGAAGTGGCGGCGCAGACGCTGGGCTTCCCGCTGGTGCTGAAGATCCCGGATTCCTCGTTCTCGCGCGGCGTCAAGAAATGCGAGAACCTGGAGGAACTGACCCGGCTTGCGACCGAGTGGCTGGAGGATTCCGACCTTCTGATCGCGCAGAAATTCATCCCGACCGAATATGACTGGCGCGTCGGCGTGCTCGGCGGTCAGCCGCTGTTTGCCGTGCACTACCTGATGGCCAAGAAGCACTGGCAGATCGTCAACCACAAGGCCAATGGCAAGCCTGACCAGGGCGGCATCAAGACCTTCACGCTGAAGGAGACGCCGCAGCATGTCGTCGAGACGGCGGTCAAGGCGGCGCGCTGCATCGGCGACGGCCTCTATGGCGTCGATCTCAAGGAGACCAAGGACGGCGTCTTCGTCATCGAGGTCAACGACAATCCCAATCTCGACCATGGCTGGGAGG
The DNA here is from genome assembly GCF_049887195.1 of Mesorhizobium abyssinicae. Taxonomy (NCBI): domain Bacteria; kingdom Pseudomonadati; phylum Pseudomonadota; class Alphaproteobacteria; order Hyphomicrobiales; family Phyllobacteriaceae; genus Mesorhizobium; species Mesorhizobium abyssinicae. The sequence goes on along the minus strand of NZ_JARAKC010000002.1, from coordinate 261,426 downwards.
ATTCGGGCGAGAAGGACGAGGTTTGGGTGCGGCTGACGCAGTGGTTCCTGGACCGGCTGGAGCGGCCGGGGCGGTAGCGGCCGGGGACGGAATTGAGGAACTGGGGAATTGAGGAACTGGGGAACTGGGGAATTGAAGAACTGGAGAACTGGAGAACTGGAGAACTGGGGAAGTGAGGAAGTGAGGAACCGAGGAAGTCAGGACTGATGGCTGCGCTAGCCGCTCAATTCTCCAATTCTCCAGTTCCCCAGTTCTTCAGTTCCCCAATTCCAAGCCGTTCAAGCTGAGGGGAAAGAATGCTGTTTTTCGTCATCGAGGATTTCCGTGGCTGCGACCGCAAGGAGATCTACCGTCGCTTCCGCGACCAGGGTCGGCTGAAGCCGGAGGAGCTTGTCGTCCACCACAGCTGGATCGCGGCGGATATGAGCCGCTGCTTCCTTTTGGTGGAGGCGGATGACGTGACGCTGCTGCAGCGCTGGGCCATCGAATGGAATGATCTGGTGGAGTTCGAGATCATTCCCGTGGCGACCAGCAAGGACATGACGGCGGCGTTGGCCAACCATCTCTGACCGGCGCCTTCCGGTCACGAGCTGTCGCGTGAACGCAGCGCCGGCGATTCGACCGAGCGCAGGCACTCCTCGATCAGCCATTTACGGAATCCAGCCACCACGTCTCGCCTGGCGCTGCGCTCTGGGATCGTCAGGCAATAGGGCTGGCGCAGCTCCGCCGTGCGGAGGACCGGCCGAACCAGCCGGCCGTCTTCGAGCGCCTGGGCGCAGTAGATTCCCTGGGCGAGCGCCACGCCTAGCCCTGAAATGGCGAGGTCGAGCGCTGCCCGTGACGAGTTTGCCGACAGGCCGCGCCGCGCCGATCGGCCCGGATCGATCCCCGCCGCCTCGAACCAGTTGCGCCATGAAGGGAACGACGCGCCGGTCGGTCCCCAGTCCGTATGGATCAGCGGCAGGCCGACGAGGTCGTCACGCTTGATCGCGCCGCTCAGCGCCGGCGCGCAGACGGGATAGACGGCGTCCCTGACGATGTCCTCGGTCGGGTGCTCGCGGTAGTGCGGGCCGTAGGAAAGCCTGATGTCGATCAATTCGCGGTCGAACGGCACCGGGTCGTCGTCGCCCCTGAGCGAGATGTCGACGGCGCCGTGGCTGGCGACAAAGCCAGAGAGACGTTGAGAAAGCCAGCCCATCGCCATGGACGGCGGCACTGACACGACGAGCCGGGGGCGGAATGCGCCGCCGCTGACCTCGCGCGAGACGCTGCCGATCTCCTGGAAGGCCATGGTCAACCTGGGCAGCATCTCCACGCCGGCCTCGGTCAACACGACGCGCCGGTTGACGCGATGGAACAGCTTGCGGCCCATCTGCTCCTCGACGGTGCGAATGAGCTGGCTGACCGCGGCCGCCGAGATCGACAGTTCTTCCGCAGCCGCGACAAAGCTCCCGGCGCGCGCCGCCGCCTCGAAGGCTTGCAGTCCTTTCAGTGAGGGTAGCGTGGCCACGGGCAATCCAAAGATAAGTTGAACTTATCTAGATTGCAGAAATACTCATTTTTAGAAAGGTTTCTTTGTGGCTAATGTGCGTGGACAAACTCAAGCAGCCGGAACGAACCATGGACCATCGCGACGTCATCGCCTCGCTTACGAATGAGGAGCGCGGTCGCCTGACCGGCAAGTCTGATGGGCCGGGCCTCATGCAGTTGGCTTTCCACTTCGGCGCCATCCTGCTGCTCGGAGGCCTGATCGCTGCCAGGGTGCCGCTCTGGCCGCTGCTGATGCTGCCGCAAGGCATATTGATCGTGTTCCTGTTCACGCTGCTGCATGAGACGGTGCATCGCACCGCCTTCGAGACGCAGTGGCTCAACGATGCCGTCGCGCGGCTGTGCAGCCTGGCGATCGCGCTGCCCGCGGACTGGTTCCGCTATTTCCACTTCGCCCATCACCGCTTCACCCAGGACCCGGACAACGATCCGGAACTCGCCTTTCCGAAGCCCGAAACATTGTGGCAGTACATCGTGCACGTCTCTGGCCTGCCGGTGTGGTGGGGCCATTTCAAGACGCTCTACACCAATGCGATCGGCGGCTGCCGCGGCAGCTATGTGCCGCCGAAGGGGTTGCCGAAGGTGCGCGCCGAGGCGCGGGCGATGGTCGCCTTCTATGTCGCCGTGCTGATGCTCGCGCTCTGGTTCGGGGCAACGGCGCTGCTCTATGTCTGGTTCGTGCCGGCGCTGCTGGGCCAGCCGTTCCTGCGGCTCTATCTGCTTGCCGAGCACGGCCGCTGCCCCCTAGTTGCCAACATGCTCGAGAACACCAGGACGACGCTCACCAACTGGTTTGTCCGCAAGCTTGCCTGGAATATGCCCTTTCACGCCGAGCACCACGCCTATCCCGGCGTGCCGTTCCATCAATTGCCGGAGTTCCACCGGCTGGTCGAGCGCCATCTCAAGGTGGTCGAGCCCGGCTATGTCAGCTTCCACGAGAAATACATCGAGGCGTTGCGCTGAGTGTTTTCGCTTATCCGGACTGGCGCAACGCCATGCCTGATCGCAGCAGCCGGTTGATCTGCGCCGCCTTCGCCGGCACGCCGATCAGATAGCCCTGCGCCTCGATGCAGCCGGCCTTGCGCAGCATGTCGAGCTGCGCTTCGGTCTCGACGCCCTCGGCGGTGACGGTGATGCCGAGCTGGGCGCCGAGCCCGATCACGGTGCGCACGATCGCCGCACTGTCGCGGTTATCGATGTCGCGGATGAAGGAGCGGTCGATCTTGATCTTGTCGACGGGGAAGCGCCGGAGATAGCCGAGCGAGGAATAGCCGGTGCCGAAATCGTCGAGTGCGATGCGGATACCGAGATCGCGCAGCTGGCTGAGCGTCTTCAGCACCGTGTCGCTCTCGTCCATCAGCACCGTTTCGGTGATTTCGAGTTCCAGCCGGTGGGCCGGAACGCCGGAAAAGGCCAGTGCCGAGATGACGCTGCGGGCGAAGCTGCCGCTCTTGATCTGCACGGCCGAGACATTGACTGCGATGCGCATCGCATGCGGCCAGCCCGCCGCCGCCGTGCAGGCCTTCCTGAGCGCCCAGTCGCCCAATTGCACGATCAGCCCGGTTTCCTCGGCGGCCGGAATGAAATTGTCGGGCGACACGAGGCCGCGCGTGGGCGAATGCCAGCGCATCAAGGCTTCCGCGCCGACGATGTCGCCGGCCGCGATGTTCATGATCGGCTGGAATTCCAGCTCGAATTCGTTTCGCGGCAGCGCTGCTTCGAGGTCGGTTTCGAGCGCCTGGCGCGCCCGCACCATGGCGTCCATGCCGGGCTCGAAGAAACGATAGACGTTGCGGCCCTCGCTCTTGCCCCGGTAAAGCGCCATGTCGGCGTTCTTCAGCAGCGTGTCGGCATCCTTGCCGTCATCGGGATAGAGCGCGATGCCGCAGCTGATGCCGACATGCATCTCGCGGCTCTTGTCGCGATAGGGCTTGCCGATCACCTCGACGATGCGCCGCGCCAGCTTTTCGGCATCGGCCACGCCGTTGACGCCGAACTGGATGATGGCGAATTCGTCGCCGCCGAAACGGGCGACGACATCCGTCTCGTTGCGCAGGCAGCGCTGCAGCCGCTCTGCCACGCATTTCAGCAGCCAGTCGCCGGCCGGGTGCCCGAACGTGTCGTTGACGGCCTTGAAGCGGTCGAGGTCGAGCGAGAAGATCGCCAGCGGCGCGACTGACGCTTCGCCCAGGGCCTGGTCGAGCCGCTCGCGGAACATCGAGCGGTTGGGCAGGTTGGTCAGCGTGTCGTGATGCGCCAGATGGGTCATGCGCTCTTCGACGAGCTGGCGCTCGGTGATGTCGTCGAAAGTCGCCACCCAGCCGCCGCTCATCGGCCGTCTTGTGACCAGAAGCGTCCTGCCATCGGCAAGGTGGCGGTATGTTGAGTGAATCTTCGCCGCCTTGCGGCAGGCTTCGGTCTTGGCGACTTCGCTGTCGACGTCGATCTTCGTGTAAATGCCGAGTTCCACCAGCCGTTCGAGCGCGTCGCGATGCGTCGTTCCCAGCGGGAAGTCGGCCGCGCTGACATTGTAGAGTTCCAGGAAACGCTCGTTGCGAACGATCATCTTGCCGTCGGCGTCATACATCAACAGGCCTTGCGACATGTTGGCCAGCGCGGCGTCGAAGCGGCGATGCTGCTCCTTCAGCTCCAGCTCGGCGCGCCGCTGCACGGTGATGTCCTCGTAGATCGACACCCAGCCGCCCAAAGCCAGCGGCCGGTGCGAGATGTCGATGATGCGGCCATCCGCCAGCGTTTCCTCATAGGTCGAGGGCTTCGCCCCGTCGATATAGGGCTTGCGGATGGCGTAGAGATCCGCCGCGCTGTGCGAGGCTACGCCGATGTCGACGCTGTGCTGGAGGATGTCGAAGAAGCGGATGCCGGGCCGCACGATCGCGGGATCCAGGCAGAAGATGTCGAGGTAGTGGCGGTTGCAGATGATCATGCGCTCGTCGGCGTCGAACATGCACAGCCCATGCGACATGTTCTCGACGGCGGCCGAGAAGCGTTCGTTCTGCTCGCGCAATTCGTCTTCGATACGCTTTGTCGGGCCGATGTTTGCCGCTCTGCGCCTGCGCGCGGGCGAACCAGCCTTGACCTGAGCGACGGGCATACTCGCGCCTGCGGACCGTGAACTGAACGAGTACTGTGGTAGTCTCCGGTTAATTTAGCGTTTGTTCAGCTAGCCGAATGCGGCGTAACCGTTGCCTGACGCTTTGCTTCGATCGCCGCGAAGCGCTTGTCCAGGGAAGCTGTTTCAGCCCATTATGGGCTGATCGTTGCAACGGTCCTGTCCCTTGGCGCCCTCGCCGGGTGGCGCGCAATCCGGTACACCGCCGCTGGCGGAACGTTCAGCATCGTGCGTCCAATGTGCGTTGCGCTGAGGCCCAGTCCCTCAAGGATCGGCTGCGCGACCGGGCATCGCGGACCATAGGTGAACTGGTAGAACGCCCCGCCGGGCTTCAGGTGAGCAAACGCCCCGTCGAGGATTGCTATCACCTTGTGGTCGGGCATGCTCAGCAGCGGCAAGCCACTGATGACCGCCCCGACGGATGCGTCATTGCGGAATTCGATATCCCCCAGGCGGGCGGCGTCCATGCGAAGCACGCGCGCCCGCGGAAAACGGGTTTCCAAATGCCGCGCGAAGTTCGCGCCGTATTCGACCAGGGTTAGGTCTTCCGCCGCACGCCTCGCTCAAGCAGTTTTGCCGTGAAGACGCCGGTGCCAGGCCCAAGCTCGATGACAGGTCCGGTACTGGATGTGATGTCCTGCGTCATGATCCTGGCCAGCGCGCTGCCGGACGGCGCGACTGCCGCAACCCGGAGCGGCGCGGCAAGCCAGGACCGAAAAAACATCCAGAAATCGTTCTGCATCCACGTCCTCGGAAGAAAGCCAGTGAGAATTCGACGAGGATCTGGATAGCGGCTGCTTGTGCACGGCACAGTGACGGAAGGCGCCGATGCACTTGCGGGGAACGCCAACGGCAAGAGCGCACCCAACGTGGCGGGGTGCTGACGGGGGCGGCGCATCCGGGCGACACCTTCGGTCTTCTCGACCGGTTGCGGCTGGAAAACTCCAGTCAGTGCATGAGGCTGTCGGAAGCCGCCCGTTTCAGGCCGTCAAAGTTGAGTTCCCGCCAGCGGTTGGGGGTCGTGCCCTCCCATTCCCGGAAAGCGCGATAGAACGAACTCGCATCCTGGTAGCCGAGCAGGCAGGCGACCTCGTCAATGTCGGCCGTTGGATCCGATAGCAATTGCCTGCCGAGTTCCTGTCGCGCGTCGACCAGAAGCTCGCGGAAGCTCGTTCCCTGCTCGGTGATACGCCGCTGCAGCGTGCGTTCGCTCATGCCAAGCTCGCGCGCAATGTCGGAAAGCTCCGGCCTTCCGCTCGCCAGGCTTCTCTTGAGAACGCTCTTCACCTGCTCACAGATCGAGCTTTGCGCGCTGAGTTCGCCGAGCGCGGCAGAAAGCGCGGGCGTGAGGATCTCTAGAAGCTCGGGGTTGTGGCCTGGAAAAGGGCGATCGAGGTCGGTGGACCGCAAAACCAGCAGGTCACGCGGGGCGCCGTAACGCACCGGACACCCGAAATAGGTCCGGTGCGCATCGCTTTTCGGATCGGGACGCCTGAATTCGACACGGCTGGGGGTAAGATGCTGTCCCGTTCCCCGCCGGCCGAGTTCGACGACAAAGGCAAAGGCGACATCCGTGGCAACGGCAGGTGTCGGCTCCTTGGCGTAGAGCCATTCGGAGCTTATCGTGCATTCGCCCTTCTCGTCGGCAACATGCAACTGCTCGGGCGAACAGAGTCGCTTGAAGCGCGCGATCCGGGCGATTCCGTCGCGGTAGTTGCGCGCGTGGAAGGCGGCAAGCGTGGATGGCGGATGGATCGCCGTATCGGCGGCTTCGACCAGCCTGATGCCGAGGGCGGGTTCGGGACAGAGGTCTTCGAGAGCCCTCCACAGCTCGAAGTATTGAGCGGTCGTGACAAAGGCGTGTTCGTTGAGGTGAAGGGTGGCGGGAAGCCGGGCCTGCCGCAACAAGGCGGAAGCTGGCAGGCCGAGACGTTCCACGGCGTGCCAGAATGCGCGTGGAGCCTTGCATTTGTCGGCCGGTATTCCGCTCACGCTCTTTCCCTCACCGCATCTGGCTTAGGATGAGGCGGTCGAACATGCGATCGCCCAACCACTTCCTGACACCGATCATCATTCTCGCATACTTGCCGGCGGCGTATCGGGTCCGCGGTCTGGTCGACCTGACGGCCGTCGAGACCACATCGGCGATGACGCTTGGGTCGCTGCCGCGGCCATGGCCGTAGCTCGCTTTCGTCGTCTTCGCCACCATTTGGGCCACCTTCGCATAGGCGCTGGTACCGGATCGCTTCAGAAGTCCGTCCGCTACGACATCGCCAAATCCGGTTTCGATCAGGCCAGGCTCGACAACCACAACCTTGATGCCGAAGGGTGCGAGTTCGAGCCGAAGGCTATCCGACCAGCCCTCCAGCGCATGCTTGGTCGCATGATACCAGGCGCCGAGCAGAGTATAGATCTTGCCGCCCATCGAAGTGATGTTGACGATCGTGCCGGCCTTCTTCCTGCGCATGGCCGGCAGCAGGAGTTGCGTCAGGCGGGCCGGGCCAAACACGTTGACCTCGAACTGATAGCGCGCTTCGTCGATGCCGATATCCTCGACCGGCCCGTAGAGACCGAACCCCGCATTGTTCACGAGCACGTCGACACCGTCGACCTCGGCGAGGATGCTGGCGACAGCCGCGTCGATCTCCGCGCCTTTCGAAATGTCCATGCGCAACGGGCGTGCCCCGAGCGCCGCGAGGTCCTCCATCCTGTCGATCTGGCGCGCGGCCACATAGACCTGAAAGCCGTCCTGAATCAGGCGCTTGGCGATTTCCTTGCCCATGCCGGAGGATGCGCCGGTCACGAGCGCTGTCCTTTTCTGTCTGTCAAACATGATTGCCTCTCATCTTGCTTGAGCCCAATCTAGGGTCGAGCAGAGGTGCCATTCACTGACAGAGCGCGCCATCACAGTAGCAGATTACGCCAAACTTGCCGCGCCTCTCGCGCGGCAGCATTCTTTCACGTCGTGGAATTCGCAGCGACGAAAGACAGACGCTTCGCCTCGAGCGCCGCGAAGCGCTTCAGGAAGGCTGCCTGCGCCCAGGTCACCGAGCGCGGGGTGAAGTCGAAGCGCTCGGCGGAAAAACCGCGCGGACGGCCGAAATATTCGGTCGCTTCGGCTGCGGAGAAGCCTGCAAGCAGCGTCGCCTCGTAGTAGGCGGCGATCTGGTCGGCGCGCTTGATCTCCTTGCGCAAGGCGGCACCGAGGTCCGCCGGCAGCGAGAAGCGCTGGTGGATGGCGCGCTGCAGGCGCAATTCGCAATCCTTGTAGGAGCCGCCCATCACCGACTTGAACGGCGAGATCATGTCGCCGATGACATATTCCGGCGCGTCGTGCAGCAGCGCCGCCAGTCGCGCGTCGGCCGAGGCCGCCGGCACCAGTTCGCAAAACAGCGTCTCTACCAGCAGCGAATGCTGCGCGACCGAAAACGCGTGCTGGCCGCTGGTCTGGCCGTTCCAGCGGGCGACACGCGCAAGGCCATGCGCGATGTCGGCGATCTCGATGTCGAGGGGCGAGGGGTCGAGCAGGTCGAGCCGCCGGCCTGACAGCATGCGCTGCCAGGCGCGCGGCGGTGCGCCGGCGCGGTCGGCCGCCATCAGGCCTCCTCCGCGCCGGCGGCTTCCTGTGGAAAGCCGAATTTCGCCCAGGTCGGGATGGTGAGCGCGACGGAAACATCGCCGGCCGTGATCGGCTGGCCGGCTTCGAGCGCAGCCTTGACGCGGTCGATGCGGGCAATGGCAAGGCCTGCCGCGCCGGCGGTCGAGCCGAGCGTGCCGACCGGTCGTCCGGCGACCATCAGTTCGGTGCCCGGGCCGGGCAGGGCGCTCTCGGCGCCAACGATCAGCACGCGGCGCCTGGCGGTGCCGCGATGCTGCATGCGCGAGACCACTTCCTGGCCGACATAGCAGCCTTTCCTGAAGCCGACGCCGCCGGTCTCGTCGAGCAGCACGTCATGCGGGAAGGCATCGCCGAGCGGGTAGTCGGTCCCGCTTTCGGCAATGCCATGGGCGATGCGCAGCGCCTGCCACGCCGCGACGTCGCCACTCTGCGTCGCGGCGCCATAGCTGCGCTTGACCGTGACGTCGCGGAAGCGGGTGTCGGCGAACGTCGTTGAATCGGAACCTGAGGCGATTGAATCACCGCCCCACGCGACGGTGACAAGCGCCTGATCTTGCTTGGCAATCTCGGCCTTGGCTCTCAGCCGATACAGCATCAGCCGGCGCACGAAATCGTCAGCTACGTCAGTCCGGCATTCCAGGCAAAAGCCATTCTCGCCGGCGCGAGAGATCAGGAAGTCGAACAGGATCTTGCCTTGCGGGGTCAACAGCGCGCCGGGCTTTGCTTCGCCTGGGCTGAGCGCGTCGAGGTCGGTGGTGAGGATGTTCTGCAGGAAATGCTCGGCTTCCGGGCCTGACACGGAAATGAGGGCGCGGTCTTTCAGCAGGGCAAAGGGCATGGATTGAAAAAGAACCTGATCTTGCAAAACGGTCAGCCTTTACGTAAGCCCCTCACACTCCCCCCGCAAGAGACCGAAACGCCCATGGCCACGACCTACGACCTCATCCTGACAGGCGGCACGGTGGTCAACCATGACGGCGAGGGTTTTCGCGACGTCGGCGTGAAAGCCGGGCGCATCGCCGCGATAGGCGATCTCGGCCAGGCGTCAGCCGGCGAGACGATCGACTGCAAGGGCCTGCATATCCTGCCCGGCGTCGTCGACAGCCAGGTGCATTTCCGCGAGCCGGGATTGGAGCACAAGGAGGATCTGGAGACCGGTTCGCGCGCCGCCGTGCTGGGCGGCGTCACCGCCGTCTTCGAAATGCCCAACACCAACCCGCTGACCACCAGCGAAGGTGCCCTTGCCGACAAGGTGCGGCGCGCCACGGGCCGCATGCATTGCGATTTCGCCTTCTGGGTCGGCGGCACCCGCGACAATGCCGGCGATGTCGGCGAGTTGGAACGGCTTCCGGGCGCGGCCGGGATAAAGGTCTTTATGGGCTCGTCCACCGGCGATCTGCTGGTCGAGGACGACGAGGGCGTCGCCTCCATCTTGAGAAACACACGTCGCCGCGCCGCCTTCCATTCCGAGGACGAGTTCCGGCTGCGCGAGCGGCTGGGCGAAAGGATCGAGGGTGACCCTTCCTCGCATCCGGTCTGGCGCGACGAGATCGCCGCATTGCGCTGCACCGAGCGGCTGGTGCGCATTGCCAGGCAGACGCGCGCGCGCATCCACGTCCTGCATATCTCGACCGCGGAAGAGATACTCTTCCTCGAACAGCACAAGGATGTCGCGACCTGCGAGGCGACGCCGCACCATCTGACGCTCGCGGCCGATGATTACGCCCGGCTGGGCACGCTGATCCAGATGAACCCGCCGGTGCGCGCCGCGCGCCACCGCGACGGCGTCTGGCACGGCATCTCGCAAGGCATCGTCGACGTGCTGGGCTCGGACCACGCGCCGCACACGCTGGCCGAGAAGGCAAAGCCCTATCCGGCCTCGCCATCCGGCATGACCGGTGTGCAGACGCTGGTGCCGATCATGCTCGACCACGTCAATGCCGGAAGGCTGACGCTGCAGCGCTTCGTCGACCTCGCCAGCCACGGTCCGCAGCGCATTTTCGGGATGGCGCGCAAGGGCCGCATCGCCGCCGGCTACGACGCCGACTTCACCGTCGTGGACCTCAAGCGCCGCCAGACCATCACCAACGCGCAGGCCGGCTCGAAGGCCGGCTGGACGCCCTACGACGGCAAACAGGTCACCGGCTGGCCGGTCGGCACCATCGTGCGCGGCAAGCGCATCATGTGGGAAGGCGAGATCGCTGCGCCTGGACAGGGCAAGGCGGTGGAGTTCTCCGAGGCGCTGCCGGGATAGGCGCCCGCATCCCGTAAGCCGCTCAATCGCCGGCGACGAAGAACATCCACTGGCCCGCCGGCGTAATGCCGACGCGGTAGAAGATGTAGGCGCCGAACTGCTTCATGTCGTTATAGTCGCCAGCGGTGACGATCTTGAACAGCTCGACCCGCTGCTTGGCGTCGAGCTTGTCGAGCGGCAGCGCGAAGAAATACGGCCAGACATAGAGTTCCTGCGGCGTGCCGGCATCGACATGCACATAGCCGGCGCTCAGCACCTCTTCCATGATGGCGAGGATTTCCTGACCCTCCGAGTCGCCGGCAAGCCCCTTGAGGAAGGTGATTGGATCGCCCTCGATGTCGCCCAGCGACAGCTGTGTCATCGAATCGCCCTTGCCGATCAGCGGCCTGAGCTTCTCGATGTCGCCGCTCCGGCAGGCCTCGACGATCAGATCATGCATGCGCCTGACCGGTTCCGGCAGCTTGGCGAGGTCGTAGACGACTTCCGGCGGCGGCGCCTCCGGGTCGGAGTTCGGGCTGGCGGTGCCGCCGTCGTTCGCCGGCCCTTCCGGCTGGCTCTCCTCGGGCGCGTTGCCCGGCTGGCTGGTGGCGGGCGGGGTCGTGGCGAGCGGATCGGGCATCGGCACGGCGCTGCCGGGCGGCGCCATGTCGTCATCGGCCGATGGCGTCGCCGGCGAGGGCAGGTCCTCGCGCTTGATCTCGCTCAGGGCATGGGCAGGGCTGATCGTGAGGCTGAGCGCCAGCGGAATCGCGGCGCAGAAGGCGGCAAGCCAGAGGCTGAAAACCAGGCCGCGCGGCTGGCCTGAGGTCGAAAAATTCACCGCCTGCCTCTCCATGTGCCCAAGCCCGTCGGGCTGCTCGGGCCGGTTGGGTGCCTTTGATGCAATGATGCCCAAACGGCGCGCCGCCGTCAAAGAACCGGGCTCAGTGCTTCAGCCGCTCCGGTTCGAAGGCGCCGGCGATCACCTTTTCACGCATGCGGTCGAGCAGGGCAAGAGCCGAGGTCTCGCCATTGGCGCGCAGCATCTCGCCAAACGCGGTTTCAAGCGCTGCCTCGGCGATGATTTCCGGCTCGATGCCGGCCGACAACCCTTCCGCCCACGCCTCGCTGTGGCTCTCCACGGCGGTCAGGCGCTTCTCCTCCCTGACCAACGCGTCGATGTCGTTGACGGCATGTTCCATTGCGATGTCCACCCTGTTCAAGCGGCGATCCGTTGTGCGGATCGGGCCTGGGCTGTCCCTTTCACACGCAGGCTTGAGTAACCGTTTGTAAATACGACATTTTTGGGGTCGTACCCGCCAAAATCCGTCGCGTTGCAAAAGCCTGCGTTCGATAGTTTCCAAACTTAGCCGATTAGGCCGGCGAGCGGCACCAAAACCTTCAGTTTGAGTTAATTTCACATCCGCGCCGTAACGTTTCGTTAACGCTGTTGCAGAAGTGCAACATAAGGATTGCACCAAGATGGCGTCATAGACAAGCGCTGGTTCTGAAAACCTGTGGGTGGCGAGGGGGCGGGAGGCCGGACGCCGTCAGTTGCCGTAGCGCGAGGCGATGTCGCGCGACAGCGTCTCGCCTTCCTTCATGTAGCGGCTGATGGCTTCCGTCGCCGAGGCCGTGCATTGCGTATAGGTGCCGCCGAAGGAACGGTAGCCGCGGTTGAACGAAGCGATGAAGCGGGCGCGCCGCTCAGGGTCGGGGTTTTCCGATGCCAGCAGCTTTTCCATTTCGATCCGCCACTGGTCGCCCTTCTCGCCGCAGAGATTGCGCAGGAAATGAAGCGATCCCAGCACTTCCGCCAGCCGCATCAGCCCAGGCTCGAACGGCGCCTCGGCGGCGAGCGCCGGCGGCGCCGTCAGCGTCATGCTGGCGGCAAGCCATGCGGCAAGGAAGGGTGAGGCGCGGGTCATCAGGACCTTGTCGTGACGGGATAAGGCTTTGTGGCGAAACATTTTGTCGCCTGCAAGGCGATTTTCGCGGCCCTACGGTCCTGTATTTCCCCGAGCCCCCAGCAATTCCTCCGCCACCTCGAAAACGTCTCCCGCCAGCGGCATGGTGGCCATCTCGGCCAGCGTATAGAAGGCGGCCGTCTCGGCATCGTCGCTGGCCACCGGCTCGCCGCCGGCGTAAGCCGCGCCGAACACGGTCAGCAGATAGTCGACCGCGTGATTCTCACCGCTGCCATCGATGTGGATGTCGCGCAGCGGGCGGTAGCCATCGGCCCGCAGTCCGGTTTCCTCCTCGAGCTCGCGCGCCGCCGCTTGCGCCAGCGACTCGCCGGGCTCGACCTTGCCGCCCGGATAGGCATAGAGTCCTTGCGACGGCGGCCGCGCCCGCTTGACCAGAAGGACCCTGTCGCCGCACACGATCGCGACGGAAACGGCCGGGATGACCTTGCGAGCTACTGTCATGCGATTGGGGCCGCTTCGTCTGCCAGCTTGGTTGTGGACCGGACAGCTTTAGCGGTTGCAGTGCCGTGGTTCCATCGCCACTTTCATGACGATCCCCAATCGAAGAGCCGAAATCCATGTGCGGACGCTTTGCCCTGACCGCCACGCCGGAGCAGACCGCAGCCTTTCTCGGCCTGGCGGAATTGGAGACGTTTCCGGCCCGCTACAACATCGCGCCGACGCAACCGGTGCTGATGGTGCTTGCCGGTCCGCCAAGGGCGCCGGGCTCGAATTTGCCGGACCGCCAGCCGATGCTGGTGCGCTGGGGGCTGATCCCGACCTGGGTCAAGGACACCAGGGAGTTTCCGCTGCTGTTCAACGCCCGCTCGGAAGGAGCGGCGCAAAAGGCGTCGTTCAAGACCGCCATGCGCCATCGCCGCGCCTTGGTGCCGGCCTCCGGCTTCTATGAATGGCGGCAGGCCGGGGACAAGGGTGCAGGTGGTTCGAAGGGCCAGCCCTACTGGATCCGTCCCAGGCATGGCGGGCTCGTTGCTTTCGCCGGTCTGATCGAGACCTATGCCGAGCCCGGCGGCTCGGAGATGGACACCGGCGCCATCCTCACCGCCCGTGCCAGTTCGGGCATCGCCAATATCCACGACCGCATGCCGGTGGTGATCGAGGAGCGCGACTTTGCCCGCTGGCTGGATTGCCGCACGCAGGAGCCGCGCGACGTCGCCGACCTGTTGCGGCCGGCCGAACCCGATTTCTTCGAAGCTGTCCCGGTTTCCGACCTTGTCAACAAGGTCGCCAACACTGGGCCGGAGATTCAGGAGCGGGGCATTGTCGGGCCGCAAGCCGAGAAGGTCAGGCGCCAGAAGTCCGGCGGGGACGACAGTCAGATGACGCTATTCTAGCGAAGCCCGTCGAGGCCTTCATTTCCAGGGCGCTTGGTCGCGCCCTCATCGCCGGCGCCCCCATCATCGGAGGCTGCGCCGGTCGTGCCGTTTCAGGCGGCGCGCGGCGAGATGATCTTCTGTGCCGGCTTCTTCTTCTTGGCGGTGTGCAGAAGGGCGGCGACGATCGCGGCCGGTCCGATCGCCCGATATTGGTTGGCGAGCGCCGGTTGCTTGGCGCGGCTCGGTTCCTGCTTGCTTCGTGGCATTGGTCTCTTCCCTGGTAACATTTGCGTGTCCGCGTTTGATGGCCGATTCCGACCAAATCGTGACGCCTGGCGATCTAGCCGGCGAATGTTTCATCACTGTGCCGACATGTTTAATAAAATGTTTCAGTGCCTCATAAGCCGTGACCCGGCGACTCGTTTGCTCAAAGTTGCGACTTGACGGCAACACCCGGCAAGGCGATAAAGCCGCGCATGAAAACGTTTTTCGCCATTTGTGGCATTTGCATTATTGACTAGCCTCGCGCTGGTCCGGACGTTTTCGCCTCATCTTTCCCCAGATTGGACAAACGCCCCGGCCAGCAGGCTGGAGCCCGGTTTGCGCCTTGGCGCAAGGAAGGCTCCGTCCAAATCCAAGGGATCGGAAGGGCACGCATGTCTGACGCATCGAAGGGTCTCAGCCTCTACAACACGCTGACGCGGACGCAGGACGATTTCGTCCCCATCGATCCGCAAAATGTGCGCATGTATGTGTGCGGCCCGACGGTCTACGACTTTGCCCATATCGGCAATGCGCGGCCAGTAATCGTCTTCGACGTGCTGTTCCGTCTGTTGCGCCAACTCTATGGCGAGAGCCACGTCACGTATGTGCGCAACATCACGGATGTCGACGACAAGATCAACGCCCGCGCACTGCGCGATTTCGGCGCCGAAATTGCGTCGGGAAAGCTGTCGCTCAACGAGGCGATCCGCCGTGTGACGGAGAAGACCGCCGACCAGTACCACAAGGATGTCGCGACGCTCGGCTGCCTCCCACCGACCTTCGAGCCGCGAGCCACCGAATTCGTCCTGCCGAGGCCGGACGGCAAGGCCGACATGATCACGCTGATCGAGCGCCTGATCGGCCGCGGCCACGCCTATCAGGCGCAGGGTGAGGTGCTGTTCGACACCGCATCGATGCCCGACTATGGCGAACTGTCGAAGCGCAATCTCGACGAGCAGCAGGCCGGCGCCCGCATCGCCGTCGACGCGCACAAGAAGAACCCCGGCGATTTCGTCCTTTGGAAACTGTCCTCGCCGGAGGAACCCGGCTGGGAAAGCCCGTGGGGCAGGGGCCGGCCCGGTTGGCACATCGAGTGCTCGGCGATGTCGGCCGCCTATCTCGGCGAGGTCTTCGACATCCATGGCGGCGGCCTCGACCTGATCTTCCCGCACCATGAAAACGAGATCGCCCAGTCGCGCTGCGCCCACGGCACCGAGGTGATGGCCAATGTCTGGATGCACAACGGCTTCCTTCAGGTCGAGGGCCAGAAGATGTCGAAGAGCCTCGGCAATTTCTACTCGATCCATGAGCTGCTGGAGACCGAGACCTTCGGCGGCCGCAAATGGCCGGGCGAAGTGCTGCGGTTGGCGATGCTGATGACGCATTACCGTGAGCCGATCGACTTCTCCGTGCGCAAGCTGGAGGAAGCGGAGAACACGTTGCGCAAGTGGAAGCGCGCCTCGGATTTGGCGCCGGCGGCCGGGCAATTGCCGGCGGAGGTCGTGGCGGCGCTGTCCGACGATCTCGCGACCTATGCCGCCTTCCAGCAGTTGACGCAGCTTGCCGGCGAGGCGGCGGAAGGCAACGATGCCGCCGCGTCGCTGAAGGCCGCGCTCGCCTTCCTCGGCTTCGATGTCGGCACGGCCGAGGTGGACGAGGCGGCCATCGCCAAGGCCATCGCCAAACGCCTGGCGCTGATCGCCGGGAAGAACTGGGCCGAGGCCGACCGCATCCGCGACGAGCTTCTGGCGCAAGGCGTGCAGCTGAAAGACGGCAAGGATCCTGTCACCGGCGAGCGTATCACCACCTGGGAGGTGAAGCGGTGAGGAGCCTTGCGCGATTGGCGAAAGCGCCGATGACGGCCAATCTCCCCCCTTGCGGGGGAGATGCCCGGCAGGGCAGAGGGGGGTGCGAAGGAACGCCGACGTTCCCAAATCCCCTTGGTGGCAACAACCATCTTTTGAAAGTCCAGCGCTTTCCAATTGATACGCTGGCGGGACAGCACCCCCCTCTGTCCTGCCGGACATCTCCCCCGCAAGGGGGGAGATTAGCTCTCGCTGGCGGTTTCGCTAATCTCCAGCGTGGGGTCGCCCGATAATGGGACACGACCTCGTTCCACCCCGCCAACGCAAGAACGCAAAATCCATGCGGCGTGCGATGACCGACGCCGAGCTGAAGCTTTGGAACGAACTGCGCGCTCACCGACTGATGGGGATGAGCTTTCGTCGGCAGGTACCGATCGGCCCTTATATTGCGGACTTCGCCTGTTCGACCCATCGTCTCATAGTCGAAGTCGATGGCAGTCAGCATGCTGATGCGGAACACTCGGAACGAGACGAGGCACGAGGCGCGTATTTGAAGTCAAGCGGCTGGACCATCCTGCGCTTCTGGAACGACGACGTCATCCGCGATATCGACAATGTCTGCCAGCACATCGTGATCGAGGCTGGCCTCGCCGGCGCCGATAGGCCGGCACGCGAACCAGCAAGGGAGGCAGTTTCATGATCGACCATCTCGGCATCACCGTTTCCGATTTCGACGCCTCGAAGGCTTTCTACGACAAGGCGATGGCGCCGCTCGGCGCTTCGCTGCTTTACATGGTGTCCACCGAATACACCGGCGGCGCCAAGGTCGGCGGTTATGGCCGCGACCGGCCGGTGTTCTGGCTGAGCTCGGGCAAGGACAAGCCGAAGGATCACCAGCATGTGGCCTTCACCGCGCGCAGCCGCGCCGAGGTCGATGCCTTCCATGCCGCGGCCCTTGCCGCCGGCGGCAGGGACAATGGCGGCCCGGGGCTCCGCCCGCACTATCATCCGAACTACTATGGCGCCTTCGTCTTCGATCCCGACGGCAACAACGTCGAGGCCGTCTGTCATGATCCGGAGTGATCGGCCATGAAGTGGAGTGAGTCATGAGCCTCGACAACCGGCCGGTCTACACAGGCGGCTGCCAGTGCGGCGCGGTGCGCTTCCGCGTCGAGGGCGCGCTGGGCGATGCCTCGATCTGCCATTGCCGCATGTGCCAGAAGGCGAGCGGCAATTTCTATATGCCGCTGGTCTCGGTGCGTGGCGCCAGGGTCGAATGGACGCGCGGCGAGCCCAAGCGCTTTCGTTCTTCCAGCGCAGCATGGCGCGGCTTCTGCGCCGAGTGCGGCACGCCGCTGACCTTCGAGGCGCCCGACGGCATGGCGCTGGCGATCGCCGCCTTCGACGATCCGGCCGGCATCGTGCCCACCATCCAGTGGGGCACCGAGGCGAAGTTGCCTTACGTCGATACGATCCCGAAATTGCCGGGCGAGGACACGATGGCCGACATCGGCTCGGCGCCTTATCTGGCCGAGCTCGTCTCCTATCAGCACCCCGACCACGACACCGACCAATGGCCGCCGGAGGAAAGATCATGACCGACACTGTTCGAACCGGCGGCTGCCAATGCGGCGCCGTGCGCTTTCGCATCAAGGGGGCGCTCGGGCGCCCGTCCATCTGCCATTGCCGCATGTGCCAGAAGCAGTTCGGCTCCTTCTTCGGGGCGCTGGTGACGGTGCCGAAGGACGGCGTCGAATGGACCCATGAGGAGCCGAGCTACTTCCAGTCCTCCGTCAACATCGATCGCGGCTTCTGCGCCCGTTGCGGCACGCCGATGACCTACCGCCAGCAGGGCCAATTGGAGATCGCCATCGGCGCCTTTGACGACCGCTCCGACCTCGCGCCGCAGATCCAGGTCAACTACGCGGTGCGGCTGCCCTGGGTAGAAAAGATCTTCGAAGCGCCGATCCATGAGGACTCCGACTTCTATCGACGGCAGGAGCAGATCATCTCCTTCCAGCATCGCGATCACGAGACGGCCAACTGGCCGCAGCAGGGCTTGAAACTATGACGATCGCCGGCGGCTCCATGCGTACCCTCTATCCGGAGATCGAACCGTTCGAGTCGGGCATGCTCGATGTCGGCAATGGCCACACCGTCTACTGGGAGCGCTCCGGCACCAAAGGTGCCAAGCCGGCAGTCTTCCTGCACGGCGGCCCGGGCGGCACCATATCGCCAAAGCATCGGCGGCTGTTCGATCCCAAGCTCTACGACGTCATCCTCTTCGACCAGCGCGGCTGCGGGAAATCGACGCCAAACGCCTCGCTGGAGGCCAACACCACCTGGCATCTCGTCGCCGATATCGAGCGCTTGCGCGAAATGGCGGGCTTCGACAAATGGCTGGTGTTCGGCGGCTCGTGGGGTTCGACGCTGGCGCTCGCCTATGCCGAGACGCATCCTGAGCGGGTGAGCGAACTCGTCGTGCGCGGCATCTACACGCTGACGCGCGCCGAGCTCGAATGGTACTATCAGTTCGGCGTGTCCGAGATGTTCCCCGACAAATGGGAGCGTTTCCTGGCGCCGATCCCGGAAGCCGAGCGCGGCGACATGATGGCCGCCTATCGCAAGCGGCTGGTCGGCTCCGACCGCAAGGCACAGGTCGAGGCCGCGCTTGCCTGGAGCCTGTGGGAAGGCGAGACGATCACGCTCTTGCCGGAGCCGGAAACCAGCGGCAAGTTCGGCGAGGACGACTATGCCGTCGCCTTCGCCCGCATCGAGAACCATTACTTCGTCCATGCCGGCTGGCTCGAGGAGGGGCAGTTGCTGCGCGACGCCTGGAAGCTGAAGGACATCCCCGGCACCATCGTCCACGGCCGCTACGACATGCCGTGCCCGGCGCGCTACGCCTGGGCGCTGCACAAGGCCTGGCCGAAGGCGGATTTCCATCTCATTGAAGGCGCCGGCCATGCCTATTCCGAGCCCGGGATCTTGGATCGCCTGATCCGGGCGACGGATGGGTTTGCGGGGAAGAACTAGTCGATGTACGGCTTTCCGTCCCACCCCCCTCTGTCCTTCCGGACATCTCCCCCGCAAGGGGGGAGATTGGATATCGCCTTCGCTTTCGCCAATCGCCGACGCTGCAGGACGAGCGCCGTTGGCAAGGCTGCCGATCTCCCCCCTTGCGGGGGAGATGGCCGGCAGGCCAGAGGGGGGTGCTCAAGCGCCTTTTCATCATGAAAAAACAAAGACTGTTCCTCTTCGACACCACCCTGCGCGACGGCCAGCAGACGCCGGGCATCGACTTTTCCGTCGAGGACAAGATCGCCATCGCCAAGTTGCTGGACGAGTTCGGCATCGACTATGTCGAGGGCGGCTACCCCGGCGCCAACCCGACCGACACCGCCTTCTTCCATCAGAAGCGAACGGCGCGGGCAAAGTTCGTCGCCTTCGGCATGACCAAGCGGGCAGGCGTCTCGGCCTCCAACGATCCAGGGCTGGCGGCGCTCGTGCAGTCGAAGTCGGACGCCATCTGCTTCGTCGCCAAGAGCTGGGACTATCATGTGCGTGTCGCGCTCGGCTGCACCAACGAGGAAAACCTCGACTCAATCAAGGTGTCGGTCGAGACGGCGGTCGCCGCCGGCAAGGAAGCGATGGTCGACTGCGAGCATTTCTTCGACGGCTTCAAGGCCAATCCCGCCTACGCGCTTGCCTGCGCCAGGACCGCCTACGATGCCGGCGCGCGCTGGGTGGTGCTGTGCGACACCAATGGCGGCACGCAACCTTCGGAAGTGCGCGCCATCGTCGAGACAGTGACCGCCGCAGGCATTCCGGGCGAGCATCTCGGCATCCACGCCCATGACGACACCGGCCAGGCGGTAGCCAATTCGCTGGCCGCCGTCGAGGCCGGCGTGCGCCAGATCCAGGGCACGCTGAACGGCATCGGCGAGCGCTGCGGCAACGCAAATTTGATCTCGATCGTGCCGACGCTTTCGCTGAAGCCGGCCTTCGCCGACCGCTTCGAAACCAGCATTTCGGCCGAGGCGCTGACCGGCATCTCGCGCCTGTCGCGCGCCTTCGACGAATTGCTGAACCGCGCGCCGGAAGCCCAGGCGCCCTATGTCGGCGCTTCCGCTTTCGCCACCAAGGCCGGCATCCATGCCTCGGCGCTGGCCAAGGAGCCGGCGACCTACGAGCATGTGCCGCCGGAAGCCGTCGGCAACCGCCGCCGCGTCATGGTCTCCGACCAGGGCGGCAAGGCGAATTTCCTCGCCGAGCTGAAGCGGCGCGGCATCGACGTCCCGAAGGACGATCATCGGCTCGATGCGCTGATCGCCGTGGTCAAGGAACGCGAGGCCTCGGGCTATGCCTATGAGGGTGCCGACGCCTCGTTCGAGCTGCTCGCCCGCAAGATGCTGCACGGCCTGCCGGAGTTCTTCAACGTCACCTCGTTCCGCTGCATGGTCGAGCGCCGCTTCGACGCCAACGGCCAGCTGAAGACGGTTTCGGAGGCGATCGTCAAGGTGATGGTCGACGGTGAGGAAAAGATGTCGGTGGCAGAGGGCCACGGCCCGGTCAACGCGCTCGACATCGCCCTCCGCAAGGATCTCGGCAAATACCAGAACGAGATCGGCGACCTCGAGCTTGCCGACTTCAAGGTGCGTATCCTCAACGGCGGCACCGAGGCCATCACGCGCGTGCTGATCGAATCGCACGATTCCAGCGGCGCCCGCTGGTGGACGGTCGGCGTCTCGGAAAACATCATCGACGCCTCTTTCCAGGCGCTGATGGATTCGATCATCTACAAGCTGATGAAGAACCGCGACATGGCCGGGCTGGTGGCGGCGGAGTAGGTTGAACCATCACAGAAAGTCCATTGATCCATCAGCAATTTGCGATGGTCTTGGGCGGGCGTCTGGCGCATAGCGTTGGGCCATGGCTACCGAACCCGATCAGCTCGATGCAGACGCCAAGGCCCGCCGCGGCTTCCTCCTGGCGCTGGGCGCCTATCTGCTTTGGGGGCTGCTGCCCTTCTACATGAAGGCTGTCGCGCATCTGCCGCTGATCGAAGTCATCTCCCACCGCATCGTCTGGTCGGTGCCGATCGCGGCATGCGTGCTGGTCTGGGCCGGCCGCACAGCCGATTTCAAGGCGGCGATCCGTTCGCCGAAAAGCATCGCCATGGCGGCGCTGACGGCGGTGCTGATCTCGATTAACTGGGGCATCTACGTCTGGGCGATATCCGTCGACCGCACCGTCGAGACCGCGCTCGGCTATTACATCAACCCGCTGGTGGTGGTCGTCGTCGGCGCGGTGCTGCTCGGCGAGCGGCTCGACCGGCTGCAGATCGCCGCGGTCGCGCTGGCGGCGATCGCGGTGATGGTGCTCACAATCGAGGCCGGCAAGCTGCCCTGGGTGTCGCTGGCGCTTGCCTTCTCCTTCGCCGCCTACGGCTTCTTCCGCAAGACGCTGCCGATTGGCCCCAGCCAGGGCTTTTTGCTCGAAGTGCTTTTGCTGTCGGTGCCGGCGCTTTGCTACATCGCCTACCTGATCGCCACCGGACAGGACCATTTTGTCTCGGGCAACGGCACCGATACCGCGCTGCTGATCGGCTGCGGCCCGGTCACCGCCGTGCCGCTTCTGCTCTTCGCCTTCGGCGCCAGGCTGCTGCGCCTCTCGACCATCGGCATCATGCAGTACATCGCGCCGACCATGGTCTTCCTGATCGCCGTGCTGGCCTTCAACGAGCCGTTCGGCACAACGCAGGCCGTCGCCTTCGCGCTGATCTGGACGGCGCTGGCGATGTACAGCTGGTCGATGTTCAGGGGCCGCGAGGTTCGCCAACCGGCGCCGGCGGCAAGATAGAAGCGGTTTTCCGTCCGGAACTGCATGAAACGAGGAGGGGCGCGCCCGATGTACGTTCTGCACATTGGCAACAAGAACTATTCCTCCTGGTCGCTGCGGCCATGGGTGCTGATGCGCACTCTCGACATTCCCTTCGAGGAGCGACTGACGCCGTTTCCGACCGGATCCAGTTTCAGCCTTTTTCGGTCGTTCTCGCCCAATGGCCGAGTGCCGTGCCTGGTCGATGATGGCTGGGCGGTCTGGGATTCGCTCAGCATCGTCGAATATCTGGCCGAGCGCCATCAGGACGTGTGGCCGGCGGACGCCAGGGCGCGTGCCTGGGCGCGCTCGGCCGCAGCCGAAATGCATTCGAGCTTCACCGCGCTCCGCAACCTCTGCCCGATGAGCTGCGGCGTGCGCGTCGAGCCGTTCCCGATGTCCGATGCGCTGAAGCAGGATCTCTTCCGTCTGAGCGATCTTTGGAATGACGGCCTCGCCCGCTTCGGCGGCCCGTTCCTGGCCGGCGACCGCTTCACCGCCGCCGATGCCTTCTTTGCGCCGGTGGCGTTCCGGGCGCAGTCCTATGGGCTCGAATTCGAGGGCGCTGCGGCCGCCTATCCGAAGCGGCTGCTCGACCTGCCTGCGATGCGCGAATGGTACGCGGCGGGACTTGCCGAGACATGGCGCGAGCCCGAGCACGAAGCGGAAGTCCGCGCCGCCGGCGCCATCGTCGAGGATCTGCGGGCGACGGCGTAGGTCGCGCCTATACCCGCCCGAGCCGCCTGACGAACAGATAGACGGCGCCGGCGACCAGCAGCGACAGCGCCGTTACCACCCAAAAGCCCATCGGCGAATCCAGCAGCGGCAGGCCGCCGACATTCATGCCGAACAGACCTGAAATGATGGTCATCGGCAAAAGCACCGCCGTCATCACCGACAAGATGTAGAGCAACTGGTTGGACTGCATCGTCAGCTTGGCCATAAGCTCGTCCTGCAGCAGCCTTGTGCGTGCCTGCAGCTGCTCGCCGTCGTGATAGAGCGTGTGCGCCCGGTGCGAGAGTCTTGCGGCCATGTCGTTGACCGCATCGGGCAGATCGTTGCGGTGCGAATGGTCGAGATGCCGAAACAGGCTGGTCAGCGTCGCCATCTGCCGGTGGATCACCACGAGCTGCCGGCGCGCGTCGACCAGCGCCTGCCGCTCGCTGTGCCATGCGTCGCAAACGATGCGGTCCTCGATGCCGTCGAGCGTCTCGGAAAGGCCGCCAAGTTCGGCCGCCATGCCGTCCAGAGACTGGCCCATCACCGCCTCGATCAGCTCGGCCGGCGAGCGGAATTTTCGCGTGCCGTTCTCCACCGCCTTGCGGATGGTGTCGACCGACTGCAGCGGCTGCTTGCGGGCGCCGATCAGCATCCTGTCGTTGAGCGCGAAGCGGAAATGGCCAAGCCCGCGCGCCTCGGCCGAATAGTCGTGGCGCAGGTCCGGCAGGTCGCCATAGAGCCAATCGTCCTCGAGGTCGATGTGGCAGCCGTGGCTGGCGCTAAGGAAGGCTTCGCGCACGGGAGGCGGCAGCGCCTGCTCGCCGGCGATCTCCTGGCGCGCGCGTATGTCGGAGATCTGATAGCTGCGCCAGATCCAGTGCGCGTCGGCGGCATCCTTGGTGCGCATGCCCTCGGCGGTGAAATGATAGAGGAAGAACAGCCCGTGCTCGTCGGGCAGATAGGGCGACAGGCTCTTGTCTTCCGAGGCGAGGGCGATGTTCATGGCGGCTTTGCCGGGTCTTGCAACGGTCCAGGTCGCTGGGGCGGCCAAGCCAGGTTTCTAGCATGGCCGCCGCCGTTGCGTGTGACGGTTCCGTGACGCTGGAAGCTGTGCACGGAACCGCCATCCCTGTGATGGTTGGCCAGCCATCCCCGCCTGGCATGCGTTGCATATGCCGCCTGCGGTAGTCAGTGCAGATAGCCAAGCAGCCACAGAATGAGGATGATGGGCAATGGTATTCCAATGAGCCAGAGCAATGCGCCTCGCAGCATGACGATCTCCTGAATTGCTGTTGTCTGAGCCAACGCTAACGCTGCGGCTTGGTTCCGAGACGTAAATCTGGTGCAGTGGCTCGGCAGGCGGGGGAACCGATGCTCAAATGGGGCGCAATCCTGGGCGTGATCGGCTTTCTTGGTGGCTTCGTTGGCCCGGTCATCTTCACGCCGGAAGCCAATCAAGGTCCGCTGCTCGGCATCTTCGTCACCGGCCCGCTCGGCTTCGTACTTGGTCTGATCGTGGGGTTCGTGCTGTCGCTGCGGGCGGGCTGATGACAACGCCCGCCCTTGTCCTGTCGCCGGTCGCGGCAAGGGCGCGTTGGGGCGTTCACAACGCCGCGGACCTGTCCCTCTCTCGTTACGGGCCATTAATTCCAGCCTGCTACTCCAGGCTGTGTCCGACCGGCCATGACAAATGGGGGCAGCCATGGGCCAGCGCGCATTCATCACTTTGCTCATCCTGCTGGCGCTGTTTGTGGCGTTCTCGGCAACGCCGTTTCCGGGCGCGATGATCGGCTTTTTCTTCGGGATCGCGGTTGCCTTCTTCATTGCCGGGCCGACGATGCTGATCGGCCAGGCACTGGAAAAGGCCGGCATACCGGTGAGCGGCACGGCGGTTCTGTGGGCGCTGGGCGGTCTCTACGGGCTGCTCGTCCTTGCCGCGGCCTTCCAGATATGGCGACGGCTGCAGCAGCAGAACCCGGACGCGGCGCGATCGGCCGGGCTGCGGCTGGCGCTGCTCATCGCGCTGCCTTCGATTGCCTGGCTTTCCGTAAACGCAATGAAGAATGCCTGGCCGTGAGGTCTGGGCTGGGGCGATGTGAACTGGCAAGATGGACCATTCCTACTGGACGCGATCCGGGAGGCGAGGGCCAGGCGATGACTTTGCTTCAGTTCAATGTCACCGGCGAACAAGTCTCGGACGATGAAACGGAAGAGGTCATCCGCAAGGCGGAGCCGCATCGCGACCTGATACGCTACCGCCCCGGCGGCAGTGCGTTGTTCGTCCGAGTGAGGGTGAACATGGCGCTTCTGCGGGCTGCTGCTTCGCTGCCTGTCCTGCTCCTGAAGCTCACCCCGCGGGCAAACGAATTGACGCCGCGTGACGCCCTGCTGACACCCAAGGGGTCGAGCCGGAACTACGCGTTTTTCGAAAGACTGTGCGAGGAACTGATCACCGCGAGCTGCCCCGCATGCTACATCGCGGAGCAGCATGGCGATGGGCGCCGGGACTTTTACTTTGCGACCGAGGATGTCGTCGGCTTCGAGCGGATAGCCCGCGCCACCGCCGAGGCGTCGGCCTTTCCGCTCGCCGTCGAACAGCATTCGCTTGGCGCGGTGGCGGCGCTTATTCTTCCTGCCGAGGCGATTGGCGACCTCAATCTGGAAATCGCCGCGAGCGCCCGCATCCGGCCGACCCGCTTCGAGTTCTGGGGTGCAGAGACTTCCCTGGCAAAGCTCCGCGCCGAACTCGAAAAGCGCGGCTATCGCTTCCTTGGTGTCGAGGCCTTCGCGCGCGAATTGCACATGGTCAAGGATGTGCCGATCGATGGTGAGGGATTCGGGTCGGTGCTGAAGGAGATTGTTCCCCTGGCCCGGTCGTTGCAATGCAGCTATCGCGGCACCGAAACGGTCGAGGGGCACGAGCAGTTCCTGCTCACCAACCCTTTGCCCGAGCGATACACCGCACCTCGAGCAAGCATTTTCCGTCGCATGTTTGGTCGTGGAGGTTCATGAGCGCCGCCGATTTCACGGCGGCACTCATCTCCAGCTCTCGGCCGCCTCAGCGCTTCGGGCCGAAGCCCGGATAAGGGTTGAGCGGCACCACCGCGGCGATATCCATCATGCCGGCCTTGACCAGCGGCAGCGTGGCGAGATGGCCGCGCACTTCGGCGTCGTCAGCCGCCTCGAACATCATGCCGCTGCCGGGAATGTCGCCGCGGTTCCACACCTGGCGCACCGCGCCATCTGCATAGAGCGTTCGGCGCTGCTCGGCCTCGCCGGGCAGCAGCGGCGCGAAATCGGCGTCGCTGAACTTCTGGGTGTTGCGGGTGAGAAGGGCAAAGAACTGCATGGCTGTCTCCTAAAGATCCTGATTGGGATGGCGGAATTGTCGCCGCCGCTGGTCAGACAGTCCAAGACTGATTAGGCTAAAGTTGAGACCCTGAGGGACTAGCCACCAGGAGCGAAAATGTTCGATCTGCGCCAGCTCCGCTATTTCGTGACGGTTGCCGAGACGGGCAATGTCGGCCGCGCCGCCGAATTGCTGCACATCTCGCAGTCGCCGCTCAGCAGGCAGATCATCCAGCTCGAGGAGCAACTCGGCGTCGCCCTGTTCGAGCGTGCAAAGCAGCGGGTGCATCTCAATGCCGAGGGCCAGGCTTTCCTTGTCGAGGCGAGGGCGCTGCTGGCGGGTGCAAAGCGGCTGGAGACGTTCGGCCGGGATCTTGCGGCGGGAACTGCCGGCCGTCTTGCCATCGGCTATGTCGAGGGCGCGGTGCATGCGGGGATCGTCGCCGGCATGCTGAGACAGTTCCGCCGCGACCGGCCGCAACTGAACCTCAGCCTGATGAGCCTGCGCTCGGCCGCGCAGCTGGAGGGGCTGCGCCAGCGCACGCTCGATCTCGGCTTGGTCTATTCGCCGCCGCCGGCCGACTATCCCGAAATCGCCTCGATGCTCGTCCGGCGCGAGCCGCTGGTGCTGGCGATTCCCGAGGGCGACGCGCTTGCCGCCGTTCTCGACATTCGCCCGCATCATCTCGACGGCCGCACCTGGATCACCGTGGTGCGCCAGCCGGCCGACACCAACCGCGGACAGTTCCTCGCCGCTTGTATCGAGGCCGGATTCGTGCCCGAAATTGCCTATGAGACCGCCGATCCGCTGACCTCGCTCGGCCTCGTCGGCGCCGGCCTCGGCCTGGCGACGGTGCAGGAGAGTCTGCGCAGCGCAGCGCCGCCGGGGATCGTCTTCCGCGATCTGCCCTGGTTCGGACGCAGCGTGTCGATCCACCTCGCCTGGCGTCGGCAGGATCGGCGGGCGGTGATCGGGGATTTGAGGAAGGCAGTAGGCAGTAGGCAGTAGGCAGTAGGCAGTAGGCAGTAGGCAGTAGGCAGTAGGCAGTAGGGCTGTTTTCCCCTACCGCCTTACATCTTGTCTATCACCGACTGCACGCCTTCCGTCGGCGCGTCGACGGAGGAGCCGGCCACCATGATGGCGGCGACGATCGCTTCGGGGTCCTCGACCACCAGCGGCTTCACCCGGTGTGCGGTATGGATGAAGCCCTCGGCCGACATGTGGTCGAGCAGCGCCAGCATCGGATCCCAGAAGCCTTTGATGTTGGCAAAGACGATCGGCTTGCGATGATGGCCGAGCTGGCCCCAGGTCATGATCTCGACGATCTCCTCGACCGTGCCGATGCCGCCTGGCAGCGCCACAAAGGCGTCGGATTTTTCGAACATCCTGTGCTTGCGCTCGTGCATGTTGTCGGTGATCACGAGCTCGTCGAGCCGGTCAAGCGCGGTCTCGGTTGCTTCCCTGTTGATGAGGAAGCGGGGAATGATGCCCGTCACCTTGCCGCCGGCCTTGAGCGCGCCCTCGGCGACGGCGCCCATGATGCCCTTGGTGCCGCCACCATAGACCAGCCTGAGGCCGGATTTGGCGAGCGAGCGGCCGAGCAGGTGGCCGGCCTTGACGTAGGTTGCATCGCGGCCCGGAGACGAACCGCAATAGACGCAGACGGATCGAATCGTGTTCATGCCGATGATTGGTGATAGGGACGGCAGGCATGGTCAAGCCCGGGACAGGCTTTTTCTTGGCCGGCCGTTTTTCTTGTGGGACTCGCTAAAACACGCTAGACCGGCGTTAGGTGGCTAAGGGGCAGTCAAAAATGGCAATTAATCCATTGAAGGCGTTGTTGTTTACCGCGGGCGGCGTCGTCGCCGCGGCGGGAACCGCCTATGTGTCGGGGGCGCTCGATCCGTATCTCAATCGCACGCCGCCGGCCGAGATCGCGGCGCTGGCGCCGGGCGAGACCAAGCCGGCGGAAACGAAGCCGTCAGATCCGGGCACCGAGGGGCGCCTTCCAGCCGCGCCGGCACCGGCCACCGACGCTATGGCTCCGGCCGCGCCTGCTGCGCCTGCGGCTGAGGCTCCCGCGGCGCCTGCCACGCCGCCCGCCACGACCGGTTCGGTCGCGCCGACCTTCGATGTCGTGCGCGTCGAAAGCAATGGCTCGATCGTCGTCGCCGGCAATGCGGCGCCCAATTCCAAGGTCGAAATCCTCAACGGCGCGACCGTGATTGGCTCGACCGTCGCTGGTCCCGACGGCGCCTTCGCCATCGTTCTCGACGATCCGCTGAAGCCCGGCGATTACACCATCACGCTGCGCTCGACGACCGGCGATGTCGTGACCGCTTCGGTGCAGACCGCTGTCGTTTCGATCCCGCAGAATCCGGCCGGCCAGGTGCTGGCGATGGTCGAGGAGCCGGGCAAGCCATCCGAACTGCTCACCGTCCCGGCGCCGGAGACCCAGCCCGCGGCGCCCGCCGCCGGCGACCAGGCGGCCGCCCCTGCGGCGGAAGGGCCCGCAGCCACCGCGCCAGCGCCGGCAACACCGGCTCCGGCGGCGCCGGCGGCCGTGGAAGCGGCACCAGCGCCCGCTGCTCCGGCAACGGCGCCCGCAGCGCCGGCGGCCGAACCCAAGATCGTCGTCGAAGCGGTCGAGATCGACGGCAACAAGATCTTCGTCGCCGGCACGGCCGATCCCGGCCTCAAGGTGCGCGCCTATGCCAACGATATCCTGCTCGGCGACGCCCAGACCTCGCCCGACGGTCATTTCCTCATCGAGGCCACCCGCGACATTCCGGTCGGCAGCTATACCATACATGTCGATGGCCTGGGCGACGACGGCGTGAAGGTGGTGGCCCGCGCCGCCGTGCCGTTCGAGCGCGAGCCTGGCGAGTCGGTCGCCGCCGTGGCGCCCGCCGCAACCAAGCCTGCTGAGGCAAAGCCGGCCGAGACGAAGCCGGCCGCGCCGGCGACAGCGGCCGAGGCGCCTGCTGCCCCGGCGGCTGAACCCGCCGCGCCCGCGACGACCGCCGAGGCGCCCGCTGCTCCTGCGGCCGAAGCGCCGGCCAAGGTCGCGGCGGCGACGCCGGACGTGCCGGAGACGGTGGCACCCAAGCTCGAACACGCCGACGGCGCCGTCATCATCCGCCGCAAAGACACGCTGTGGCGCATTTCGCGGCGCGTCTATGGCCACGGCGTGCGCTACTCCACCATCTATCTCGCCAACCAGGACCAGATCAGGGATCCCGATCGCATCTGGCCCGGCCAGGTGTTCAAGGTTCCCGGCAAGTCGAAGGAAGGCGAGGCCGCCGACATGAAGGCGATGGGCGACCAGATGACGACGGCGCCGACGAAGACGGAGTAGGAGTTCGGCGATTGGCCAATCTCCCCCTTGCTGGGGCGATGACCCTACTACCCACCAGCCTGGCTTGCCCTGTCATCGTTCATCGTCTATCGCCGATGAACGATGACAGAATCCCTGGTTGAATCCGCTCCTGCGAACAGCGCTCATCCCGCCTGCGCCCCCGACAGCCGCGCCGTCGCAGCGCGGTTCGCGGCGCTTTCGCATCCGGCGCGCATCGAGATCCTCAGGCATCTCGCCGCAAGCCGTTCCTGCTGCTGTCGCGAGGTGGTCGACCATCTCGACCTCGCCCAGTCCACCGTCTCGCAACATCTGAAGATCCTGGTCGAGGCCGGACTGGTCCGTTTCGAGCCCGACCGCCAGCGCTCGCGCTACGAAGTCGACCACGCGGCGCTCGCCGATGTCTCGGCATCGCTCTCGGCGCTGGTCAAATCCTGCTGCTCCGTCGGCTAGAACAAGAAGGCAAAAAGAATGGCCGGAAAAACCGTCTCCGATTCATCGACCCTCGCGACGTTACGCAATCTGTGGCCCTATATGTGGCCGGCGGACCGCGCCGACCTGAGGGCGCGCGTCACCTGGGCAACGCTGCTGCTGGTGGTCGCCAAGGTGACGCTGGTGGCCGGTCCGTATTTCTTCAAATGGGCGACCGACGCGCTGGCCGGCGCCGCGAAGACGCCGCCGCCGCTGCCGTCCTTCCTGCTTGCGCCGGTTATGCTGGTCGTCGCCTACAACGTGCTGAGGCTGGTGCAGCTCGGCTTCAACCAGCTGCGCGACGCGCTGTTTGCCCGTGTCGGCCAGTATGCGGTGCGCCAGCTCGCCTTCCGCACCTTCGTCCACATGCACCAGCTGTCGCTGCGCTTCCATCTCGAGCGCCGCACCGGCGGCCTGTCGCGCATCATCGAGCGCGGCACCAAGGGCATAGAGACGATTGTGCGCTTCATCATGCTGAACACGGCGCCGACCATCCTCGAATTCGCGCTGACCGCCGGCATCTTCGCCTTCACCTATGGCTGGAAATACGTGGCCGTGGTCGCTGTCACCGTCTGGGTCTATGTCTGGTTCACGGTCAAGGCCAGCGATTGGCGCATCTCGATCCGCCGCGACATGAACGACAGCGACACCGACGCCAACACCAAGGCAATCGACTCGCTGCTCAATTTCGAGACGGTCAAGTATTTCACCAATGAGGCCATGGAAGCCGAGCGTTTCGACCGCTCGATGGCGCGCTACGAGATCGCCGCCACCCGCACCTGGACCTCGCTCGGCTGGCTGAACTTCGGCCAGGGCGTCATCTTCGGCCTCGGCACCGTCATCGTCATGTGCATGTCGGCGCTGGAAGTGCAGGCCGGCACGCAGAGCGTCGGCGACTTCGTCTTCATCAACGCCATGCTGATGCAGCTTTCCGTCCCGCTCAACTTCATCGGCTTCATCTATCGCGAGATCCGCCAGGGGCTGACCGACATCGAGCACATGTTCGACCTGCTCGACGTGCCGCAGGAAATCGTCGACAAGCCGGACGCCAGGCCTTTGCTGGTCGGCGCGGGCAAGGTCGAGTTCCGCGACGTGCATTTCTCCTACGATCCGAACCGCAAGATCCTGAAGGGCGTCTCCTTCGAGGTGCCGGCGGGCAAGACGGTCGCCATCGTCGGCCCATCCGGCGCCGGCAAGTCGACCATCTCCAGGCTGCTCTTTCGCTTCTACGACGTGCAGTCAGGGCAGGTGCTGATCGACGGGCAGGACATCAGGGACGTCACCCAGGAGAGCCTGCGCGCGGTGCTCGGCATGGTGCCGCAGGATACCGTGCTGTTCAACGACACCATCGCCTACAACATCCGCTATGGCCGCGTCGGCGCCAGCGAGGAGGAAGTGCGCAAGGCTGCCGAGCTCGCCCAGATCGGCCCCTTCATCCAGAAACTGCCTGAGGGCTACCGCTCGATGGTCGGCGAGCGCGGACTGAAGCTCTCCGGTGGCGAGAAGCAGCGCGTGGCGATCGCCCGCACGATTTTGAAGGCCCCGCCGATCCTGATGCTCGACGAGGCGACCTCGGCGCTGGACACCCAGACCGAGCAGGAGATCCAGGCAGCCCTCGACCTCGTCAGCAAGGGCCGCACCACCATCGTCATTGCCCACCGCCTGTCGACGGTGATCTCGGCCGACGAGATCATCGTGCTCAAGGACGGCCAGATCGCTGAACGCGGCACCCATGCCGCGCTGCTGCGCAAGGATGGCCTCTACGCCTCGATGTGGGACCGCCAGCGCGAGGCGACCGAGGCCGAGGAGAGGCTGCGCGTTGCCCGCGAGAGCGACGAGCTGGGCGTCATCGTGCGGAGAAGGACGTCGGAGGTTAGTTAGCGCCTCTTCCTTCTCCCCTTGCGGGAGAAGGTGTCGCCGAAGGCGACGGATGAGGAGTGTTCCAGCTTGGCGATATGTTGAAATCGCTGCAGCCGCGTTTCTTCCAGCACCCCTCATCCGTCTCGGCGCTGCGCGCCGATCCACCTTCTCCCACATGGGGAGAAGGGGAAAATTCCCCTTGACCTCAACTTACCTTGAGCTTGCAAACCGTCTCCGAGCCCCTGCGAAACGAGCCTTTCCAGAACGGAGACAGATCGAAATGAGCAAGACAAGTCAAGGCAATGGCAGCGTGTTCCGGGTCGACAAGTTTGTCGTTCCGGCGGCGGCTCGCGAGGAGATCATCGGCAAGGTCCGGATGACCCACGAACTGCTGCGCCAGCAGAGCGGCTTCGTGCAGGACTTCCTGCTCGAGCAGTTCTCCGGGCCGGGCGAGTTCAACCTCGTCACCATCGTCGAATGGGAAAGCCAGGCAGCGGTCGACAAGGTGGTGCCGATCGTCAAGGCCGCGCACGAGCGCATCGCCTTCAGCCCGCAGGAGACGATCGCCCGGCTCGGCGTCAGGGCCGATATCGCCAATTATCAGCGTTTGCCGGAACTGTAGGCAGGCCAACCCGCGCCAGGTGCCGGCGCTTCGACGCTCAGCACCTGGCCGGTACGGGCATCGCTGATCATGTGCTCGAAGCCGCGCCATTCGGCGGCGGCGATATAGAGCGTCCTGCCGTCAGGCCCGCCCAGCATGCAGGCAAAGCAGCCGCGATCGGCCTCGACCCTGTCGAGCTTCATGCCGCCTTCGCGCACCCTGACGCAGTGTTGGTTGGGCACGTCGGCGTACCAGACGCAGCCCTCGGCATCGATGCATATGCCGTCGGGATAGTCGCCGCCGAGGTCCGCCCAGACGCGGCGGCGGGCAAGGGTGCCGTCTTCGGCGATGTCGAAGGCGGTCAGCCGGTTGGCGTGCGACTCCGCAACGATCAGCGTCCTGTTGTCCGGCGTCACCGCCATGCCGTTGGCGAAGGCGATGTTTTCGGCCACCTGGCGGATCGTGCCGTCCGGCTGGATCAGCACGATCGTGCCCGGTCCGAAATGTTCGCCCGGCGCCGGTGCCGGCCCACCGCCATTGACGTAGATGTTGCCGCGCCCGTCGACGACGATCTCGTTCCACGGGCTTTTCGACAGCGGCCTGAGATCGGCATGGGTGGCGAGCGTTCCATCAGCCTCCTGCCGCAGCAGAAGGCCTTCCCGGCCGGAGACGACGAGCAATCGCCCATCCGGCAGCCAGTCGATCGAATAGGGCAGGGTGGCCGGTATTGTGAGCATGATTTCGCTGTTGCCGTCCGCATCCACCGCGACGATCTCGCCCGTGCCCCAGTTGCAGACCCACAGCCGTCCGTCATGCCAGCGCGGCGACTCGCCGAAGGCGAGACCCTCGGTGATGAGATTGGCATCAATTGCAGACGATTTGGGCGATGGCATTTGGCGGGCTCCCTTGGCGAGTTGTCTAGCCAAGGACGAGTGGCAAGGTCGAGTTCCGACAGCACAGGCAAAAAAATGCATACCTCCGGTGACCCGCCGAGCCTCGCCCATTGTTGCGTTGCGGGCAGGGGGGCTTTCGGCTATTGAGGCCGGACCTGAAACAGGGACTGCCCCCATCCCATGAGCATCGTCGATACGATCAAGAATACGCTCGTTCCGATCCATCGCGAGGGCTATCCCTTTATTGCCGCTTTTGCCGCGGGCACGCTTCTTCTGGGTTATTTCTCCTCGATCCTGTTCTGGATCGGGCTGATCCTCACCGCCTGGTGCATCTATTTCTACCGCGATCCCGAGCGCGTCACCCCGGTCGACGACCGGCTGGTGGTGAGCCCGGCCGATGGCGTCATCTCGGCGGTCGGTCCCGCCGTGCCGCCGCGCGAGCTTGGTCTCGGCTCCGGCGAGATGACCCGCATATCGGTGTTCATGAACGTCTTTTCCTGCCATGTGAACCGCGCTCCGGTGCGTGGCCGGATCGCCAGGATCGAGCACCGGCCCGGAAAATTCCTCAACGCCGAGCTCGACAAGGCAAGCTCGGAGAACGAGCGCAACGGGCTGGTCATCGATAGCCCCAACGGCACCGTCGCCGCCGTGCAGATCGCCGGCCTGGTGGCGCGGCGCATCGTCTGCTGGGCCGAGGCCGGCGGATCGATCGCCATCGGCGAGCGCTTCGGCCTGATCCGCTTCGGCTCGCGCGTCGACGTCTTCCTGCCGCTGAACGCCGTGCCGCGCGTCGCCGTCGGCCAGACGGCCGTCGGCGGCGAGACGGTGCTTGCCGAATTCGGCGGCGCGGCGGTGACGCCGCTGGTCAGGATTTCCTGAGCCGTGGGCGCGCCCTTCAAGAAATTCGAGGCGCATGCCAGCGGCGGTCCGCGCATCCGTGAAATCCCGATGCGCATGGTGCTGCCCAACCTGGTCACCGTGCTTGCCATCTGCGCCGGCCTCTCCGGCATTCGCTTCGGCTTCCAGGACCGCTTCGAGCCGGCGGTGGTGATGGTGCTGCTCGCCGCCTTCCTCGACGGCATAGACGGCCGCCTGGCGCGAATGCTGAAGGCGACCTCGAAATTCGGCGCGCAGATGGATTCGCTGGCCGACATCGTCAATTTCGGCGTGGCGCCGGCGCTGGTGCTCTATGCCTTCCTGCTCGACCAGGCCGGCTCGTTCGGCTGGATCGCGGCACTTCTGTTCACCATCGCCTGCGGCCTGCGGCTCGCCCGCTTCAATGTGCTGGATGATGAGAAGGCCGACCGGCCGCTGTGGCAGAGCGAATATTTCGTCGGCGTGCCGGCGCCGGCGGGCGCGGTGCTGGTGATGCTGCCGCTCTACCTCTATTTCCTGCGGCTGGGACTCGAGCCGACCCGTCTCGCCGCCTTTGTCGCCACCGGCTTCACCGTGCTCGTCGCCTTCCTGCTGGTCAGCCGGCTGCCGGTCTATTCGGGCAAGAGCATCAAGGTGCCGGGCGACAAGGTGCTGCCGGTGATCCTTGCCGTCGTGCTCTACGTCCTGCTTTTGATGACCTATCCCTGGTACACGCTGACCGCCTCGGTCGCCGGCTATCTCGTCTTCCTGCCGTTTTCCGTGCGCGCCTATTCCAAGCGCGCCATGCGCGAAGGCGAGAAGGTGCCGCCGTCGGACATCGGTTAGAGCAATTCCAGGAAAAGTGTGTAACGGTTTTCCGTCCGGAATCGCGTAGAAACAAATAGTTAGAGCGGTCGGCGGTTCCATGAAACGCTGAACCGCTCTAGCACGCTACGCCGCGGCGCTCAGACCTAGCCGGTCGATCGCCAGCCTGCGGGTCGAGACATAGTCTGTCTTGCCCGAGCCCAGCACCGGGATCTCCTCCACCTTGACGATGTCGTTGGGCACCATCAGTTCGGCCGCGCCCGCCTTCTTGCCGAAGGCACGCAGTTCCTCCGCGCTGGCGTCATCGGCCGTGGTCACCAGCACGATGCGCTCGCCGCGTCTCTTGTCCGGCACCGCCACGGCGGCGTGGCGCTCTTCCGGCCACAGCGACTGCACCAGCATCTCGACGGCGCCCAGCGACACCATTTCGCCGGCGATCTTGGCGAAGCGCTTGGCGCGCCCGCGAATGGTGATGAAGCCGTCGCGGTCGATCGAGACGATGTCGCCGGTATCGTGCCAGCCATCGAGCGGCTGCAACTCGCCCGGCCGGTCGGCGGTCATGTAGCCCATCATCATGTTCGGCCCGTCGAGCCACAGCCGGCCGGCGTCATCGATGCCTTCGACCGGCTCGAGCTTCATGCGGATGGCTGGCAGGGCCCGCCCGACCGTGCCGTCGCGGCCATGGATGGCGGTGTTGACGGCGACGACCGGCGCGGCCTCGGTCAGGCCGAAGCCCTCGATGATCGATGCGTCGAAGCGCTCGCGGTAGACACGGCGCGTCTCCGGCTTCACCGCCTCGGCGCCGGCGACGACGAAGCGCAGGCTGGAGAAATCGCCATCCTTGGCGGTGCGCGCATAGTTGGCGAGGAAGGTGTCGGTGCCGAACATGATGGTCGGCCTGACCTTGCGCGCGATCTCGGGGATGATCTTGTAGTGGAGAGGGGACGGGTAGAGGAACAGCTTCACGCCGGTGACCAGCGGCAGGATGGTGCCGCCGGTCAGTCCGAACGAGTGGAACACCGGCAGCACGTTGAGCAGGATGTCGGCGGGCGAGATGGTGATGCGGGCCTCGGCCTGCATGGCGTTGGCGTAGAGGCTCTTGTGCGACAGGACGACCGCCTTGGGCGTGCCTTCCGAGCCTGAAGTGAACAGGATCACCGCCGGCTTCGCCGCATCCTGTGGCCGCAGCGGTAAGCGCCACAAGAGGGCGGCGGCGAGCTTGTCCAGCATCGTCACGCTCTGGCGCACATCCTCGAGCCACAGCAGCCTGGCGCCACCTGCCTCGACCGCCTCGACGATGTCGGCGAGCCCAGCCTTCTCGATGAAGGCGCGGGACGACACGACCGTTCTGATGATGGCGGTGCGCACGGCGGCGGTGACGCTCGCCGGTCCCGCCGTGTAGTTGATCATCGCCGCAACCCGGCCGGCCGAGATCAGGCCGACGAAGGACAGCACCACGCCATTGGCGTTGGGCAGCAGCAGGCCGACCGCCTCGCTCGGCGCCGTCACCGCTTCGAAGCGGCGCCCCAGGACGCGCGCGCCGATGAACATCTTGCGGTAGCTCAGCGCGCCCGAGATGACGTCCTCGATGATCGGATGCGAGGCGCCGACCCTGGTTGCCGCGTCGCGAATGGCGAGGAACAGGCCGCGGTCGAGATTGGTGCCGAACAGCCTGGCTTCCGCGAAGCGGTCGAACAGGGCGTTGGTGTTGGAGGCCTGGTCGGGATTGCGCGCCGCCAGCTCGGCAATCGTCATCGGCTCCAGCACGCTCACCGAAAGGCGCGGAAACCAGTGGCGCGGCGCCCTGTCGGCCGGGGTCAGCGATGCCGGCAGGTCGCGGGCGCGGGCGACGAAGATCGGCACGATGCTGGCGTCGGCCTGCATGGCGATGCGGGTAATGGCGCGGAACAGGCGGAACGACTTGATATCGGGCTCGACCGAATCGGGCAGGTAGACGGCGAGCTTGCCTTTGCCTTTCAAGACCCGCACCAGCCGGCGGCTGACGAAGACATGCTCGGCGTTGAAGGCGATGGTGCGGCCAAGCTCGCGCCATGGCTCCAGCCAGGGCGAGCGCGCCGAGGCGTCGTCGAGGATGTGCAGCGTGTCGTCCGGCAGCAGCGACAGCATCAGCGCCGGCTCGATGCGCGACTGGTGCGAAATCACATAGATGACCGGTGCCTTGGCATTGCGGGCGATGCGGATGCGCTCGTCGGCGATGCGGTAGGCGAGCTTGAACGGCACATAGAGCAACGCCTGCGTGAAACGCAGGCCGAGGCGCACCGATTCCAGCACGCCGATCAAAAGCCAGGCCGCGACGAGGCCTGCAAGCAGCGCCAGGGTCAGGATCATTGCCGCGCTCTCCCAACGTCCTCCACGTCGCGGCTCTTGAGTGGCCGCTTCGGCGCCAGAGGGTAACGGAAGTGGGAGCGACGTCAATGTGGACTGAGTGCCCTCTGGCCTTCTCTCCTTGTGGGAGAAGGTGGCCGAGCGAAGCTTGGTCGGATGAGGGGTGTTGGACGGATCACTGTTTTTGAAGATGTAGGTGCCTAAAAGCATTGGAGTTTTCGAGGTCGAGGTTCTTCCAACACACCTCATCCGTCTCGGCGCTACACGCCGATCCACCTTCTCCCGCAAGGGAGAAGGGGAGCGCTCTTTACGCCGCGTTCAACCTGCCGCTGATGAAGCGGAACTCCTGCGTCTTGCCGCCATAGCCATAAGCGGCTGCCGGCACTTCGTGCACGAAGGCATAGCTTTCTTCGTGGACGCCACCCAGCAGGCGGCCGAAGGCGGCGAAGATCGCCTTGAGATAGGCCTCGAGCTCGAGCTTGGTGTTGGTGCCGTCGACCACCTTGATGTCGAGCCAGAAGGTGTTGGTGCCGTGCTCTGCGAGCGACTTGCCGCCGGCGAACCAGTGCTGGGGATCGAAATAGCTGATCGCGACCGCGGTGATGGTCGGATCCTTGCGCAGATGTGTCGCGGTGAGCTCGGTCACCTCCCTGGCGATGGCGGCAGAGAGTGCGGCGTCGGGCTTGCCGGTGACGCTGACATTGATGATCGGCATTTTCTTTCTCCTCGTTGTGAGCGGCGCTTCCTCGCCGTTGGAAGAAACCATGTCACGATCATCGAATCAAAAAAATCGAATTGTTTTGAAGAAAAGATTCGATATCATCGAACTATGCAAACGCTGGACCCAGACCTTCTCAAAACCTTCCTTGCTTTCGTCGATGGCGGTTCGCTGGCGAAGGCGGCTTCCACCGTCGGCCGCTCGCCTTCGGCGGTGACGGCGCAGATGCAGCGGCTGGAGGAGATCGTCGGCGAACCGCTGCTTGCTCCCCAGGGAAGGGGGCGCGGCTTGACGCCGGCCGGCGAGGATCTGGTCGGCCATGCCAGGCGCATCCTCGCCGTCCACACCGAGGCCTGGCTGGCGCTGAAGGGCGCGCGTGCCGACGGCCGCCTCGCCGTCGGCACCACCCAGGATTTCGCTGATCGCGGCCTGCCGGAACTGCTGCGCGCATTCGCCGTTAGCCATCCGCGCGTCCGGATCGAATTGCGCGTTGGCCGCTCCATCGAACTCGGACAGGCGCTGCAGGCCGGCGAGCTCGATCTGGCGATCACCATGCGCCAGGCACCGGGCCCCGACGAGGTCGCCGTGATCGGCGAGCCGATGCTCTGGCTCTGCTCGCAAAAGGGGCTCGCCGCGCGCGAAGACGTCTTGCCGCTGGCGCTGCTCGACCCGCAGTGCGGCTTTCGCGAAGCGGCGCTCGCCGCCCTCGACGCGGCGGGCCGCCGCTACCGCATCGCCGCCGGCAGCGCCAGCCTTGCCGGCCTGCGCACGGCGGTCAATGCCGGCATCGCGCTGACCTTGCGCACGGCGCGCTTTGCCCATTCCGGCATCGTCGAAGCCCCGCGCGAGTTTGCGCTGCCGCCGGTTCCGACTGCCGAGTTCGCCATCCGGTTGGGTCAGAACGCCGGGCGGCCGGCTCGCGATCTGGCGACGCTTTTGAGCGCCGGTCTGGCATCGTCCGCAGCCTGATCGCCGCGCAAAGAAAAAGCCGACCTTGCGGTCGGCTTCTAAGGAGGGCGGATCGAGGGGTTTGGGGGGACTTGGGGGTGATCCGCCACAGCAACAATGCGCGGGCCCGATGATGGTTCCATGACCCGAAAAATATTTTTCAGTTGGCCGCGCGCCCTGCCGCCAGCCAGTCGCGCCCGGCATGAGCAAACACCGCGCAAAGCACGATCGCGCCACCGATGATGCTGGCGGCCGGCGGGATCTCGCCGAGGAACAGGAAAGCGAACGCGATCGCGAACGGCACTTCGGCCGAGCCGAGCAGGCCTGATTCGGACGCCGGGATCAGCCGCGAACCCTCCGTCCACAGGATCGACGCCAGCGCGAAGGAGCCGCCGAAGGTGGCCAGCAGGAGCGCATCCCGTGCCGAGACCGCCAGCGGATCGGTGACGAACCAGCCGAGGACGAACAGAAGGAAGGCCGACACCGCGCCAGCCCACACAACAGGCGTGTCGCGGAAGGCGCGCACCATGATCATGTACAGCGCGCTGCCGGTTGTCATCAGCAGCGCCAGCCCATCGCCGAAGAGATGGCCGGTGCCGAAGCCCGACCACACCATGATGCCGACGCCGCAGAGCGACACGGCGGCGGCAAGCATCGTCTGCAGCCGGAATTTTTCCCGCACCAGCAGGAAGGCGAGCAATGCGGCGATGAAAGGCGAGGTCGCGTAGATGACGGCGACATTGGCGACGTAGGTGAATTTGAAGGCCGCGATGAAGGCGATGCTGGCGGCTGCGCCTTCCAGCGCCAGCAGCCAGCCGCGCCAGCCGAGCCGCAGGCTTTCGCGCCCGCCGGAGCGGCGCCGCCGCCACAGCACATAGAGCGTGATCAGGATCGAGCCGACGAAACCGCGCCAGCAAGTGATGGTCAGCGGATCGGCGTGGATCGATTTTGTCAGCACGCCGGTGAGGCCGAACACGACGGCGGAAGCCGACACCAGGACGATGCCCAAGGTGCGCTCGGCGGCCCTGGTCGCGCCATCGGCCAATGCGTCAGTCATCTCGAGGGAATCGGTCATGTCCTCAGTCTACGTCGCCCTGCTGACATGGTTCCGTCAGTTGTCATGCTAGAGCCGTTTGCGGAAATGCTCGTTGCCGATGACGAGCAGGCCGGCGGCGACGATCAGCGCCGCCCCAAGGAACACCTCGCGGCGCGGCACGTCGCCCCAGATGGCGAAGCCGAGCGCGAAGGCCCAGACCAGCGACGTGTACTCGAACGGCGCCACGATCGACACCGGCGCCCTTTTCATGCCTTCGAACAGAAGATACTGCGCCATGCCGCCGAGCGCACCGACGCTGGCCAGAAGCAGCAACTGGCCGCCGTCGGGCGTCCGCCA
Organism: Mesorhizobium abyssinicae; assembly: GCF_049887195.1. Classification (NCBI taxonomy): domain Bacteria; kingdom Pseudomonadati; phylum Pseudomonadota; class Alphaproteobacteria; order Hyphomicrobiales; family Phyllobacteriaceae; genus Mesorhizobium; species Mesorhizobium abyssinicae. Next base: position 221,309 of record NZ_JARAKC010000002.1, on the reverse strand, counting down.
CCAGATCAGCGCCGGCGCCACGGAGAAGAGCAGGAAGTAGAAATTGTTGAGCACGAGCTGGATCGTCGTGCGCTCCTGCATCGCTATCTTGCGCAAAAGCACGACGGCGATGCCCCAAAGCAGGGCCGCGGCCAGCACCAGGACCATCGGCGCCGAGATGCCGAGATGGGTCGGATCGCAGGCGACGAATACGCCGGCAAAGCCGATCAGCACCGCCAGCCAGCGCAGCAGCGGCACCTTCTCGCCAAGCATGAACACCGACAGCACGGTGACGATGATCGGAGCGGCATAGTAGATGGTGGTGAGCTCGGCGAGCTGCAGGGTGCGGGCGGCGTTGTAGTAGCAAAGCCAGGCCGCCAGGGTGAAGGCGCTGCGCACCAGCATCGGCCTCACGATGGGCGAGCGCGCAGTATCGGTGAACAGGCGCCGCCCGCCGATCGCCGCGCAGGCGGCAAGAATGGTGACCGAGCGGAAGAACATGATCTGCCAGACGCTGATGCCGACGACCAGCAGCTTGATCGCCGCGTCCTGCGCCGAGAACAGGAAATAGGCGCCGCCGGTCAGGAGGATGCCGGCCAGCACCCTTTCGCGGCTATCGAGAATGGCGACATCGGCCATGCGGCACCGCTTTGCGGACGTTGCTTGGATTGAGCCAAACCCCTTGGCCCAACAGGACCAGCCTATACGGGCGATGGCCCGCACGGCGCTACGCCAGCTCCGGCCTTGCGTTGGGGCACAGGCCTGGCGGCCTGCATTCACCTGACGCTTGCGGCACACGGATGTTCGACGTCTTGCAATGCTGGACGGTCATCGCCCAATCAGGTAATTTTGCAACTCGCGGATTGATCGGCGCGGCTCACCCCGGCAGTGGACTATGGAGAGGCGCGCCAATGCGTGCGCTGCATAGGTCCGGAAGCTTCGATGACTGACGTGATCGATCGACTGGTGAGGGCGATGAACGCGCATCAGCTCGACGCTGTCGCCGCTCTCATCCACGAGAACTATCGAAGCGAACAGCCGACGCACCCGGGCAGAGCCTTCGTTGGCCGCGACCAGATGCGCGCCAACTGGGAGGCCATGTTCGCAGGGATACCTGACTTCCATGCGACGGTCATGCGCTCGGTCCGGGACGGCGACACGACCTGGACCGAATGGCATTGGTCCGGCACTCGCCGCGACGGAAAACCCTTCGAGGTGCGCGGGGTCACCCTGTTCGAGATCGTCGACGATCGGATCGTAAGCGGGCGACTGTATCTGGAGGACGTCGAGAGGCAGCCTGTCGGCATCGAAGACGCGGTCGAAGCCCTTTCCGGGCGCCGTCCGTCAACGGCCGGCAGCGAAACCTGTTCGTGAGCCGCAGGCCTCACTGCGTTGCCTGATAAAGCTCCGCGGCCGCCTCCTTCAGCGCTCGCCTTCCGTCCGCCCTGAAATACATCATGTGGCCGCCCTCGACGACATCGAGGCGGATAGGCTTTGCGTCGGAAAGCGGCGGAACCTGATTCACCAGATAACGCGAGGCGAGATAGGGCGTGACGAGGTCGGTGTAGCCGTTGACGATGACGACGCCGAGCGCGGGGTTGAGTGAACGCGCCCGCTGCAGATCATCCATCACGCCGGCATAGCCTTGCCGCGAGGTGCCGTAGTCCCAATTGTGGGTGACCTCGCCATTGAGCAGCCGGTAGCTGATGTCGGCGTGGAAATTGAGCTCGTCGCGGACATAGCCGACGAAGGCCGAGGTCAGCGCCGGCACACTGCGGTCGAGCACGGGATCGGGTCCTGCGATGCGTCCGCTCTCTGGCGCGATGTCGGCCGTGCCGATCATGCCGTCATACGGGCTCAGCACCTTGCCTTTGGCGCGGGCGAATTCTCGCGCGAACAGGCCGGTCGGGACGCGGGCGAAATTGTGCTGGACGAGCTCGAGCGGCAGTCCGGTGATATCAGCCACGCGCTGGCTCGCCAGCTTTCCGCCTTGTTCCAGCCCGCTGGTCAAAGCGGTGAGGTAGTCGCCCATGGCATAATGCTCGACCTCGGCGAGCCTTTCCCGCAACGCATCCCCGCTGACGCCTTCGCTGCTGAGGCGCACCGCCGCCAGCGAGGGCAGTTCGAGCGCCCAGTGCAGCGGCTCGAATTCGTCCGGCTGCACTAGCATGAACTCCAGCGCCGGAGAGATCAGCACGATGCCGTTCGGGCTGATGCCGACATCCTCCTGCAGCGTGCGGGCAAGCAGCGCCGCACGGAACCCGCCATAGCTTTCCCCGGCAAGGAAAAGCGGCGACCCGGTGCGGCCGTTCTGGGCGAGATAGAGCCGGATGAAGGCGCCGATCGAGCTGGCGTCCTGGCTGACGCCCCAGAAATCGTGCGTGTCCTGGCCGGGCGCCTCGCGGCTGTAGCCGGTCCCGACCGGATCGACGAAGACGAGGTCGGTCATGTCGAGCCAGCTGTCGGGATTGTCGATGAGCTTTTGCGGTGAGGGCAGGAATTCTCCAGCTGCACCGGTCATGACGACGCGCGGCCCGAGCGCGCCGAGATGCAGATAGGCGGAGGCCGCGCCCGGCCCGCCGTTGAACACGAAGGTGATGGGGCGAGGGGCAGCCTTCGCCTCGCCCTCCGATGGCCGCAGCGTGTAGGCGACGTAGAAGATCTCGGCTGTGACATCGCCCTTGCCGGAGAGCAGCGACAGGGTGGCGGCCTTAGCCTGATAGTCCAGCTTGCGCCCGGCGATGGTGATCGAGTGGTTCGTCGTCTGCGGCTGTGGCAGGAGCGACAGCACGCCGCCCGCGGGCGCCGGCCGTTCCGGCGTTTCGGCGAGACCAGCCGGCGCGAACGCGGCAAGCAACAGCAGGGCGAGGGGAACGAGTTTCAGCTTGAACCGCATGACGCCTCCGCGGGAACGACTTCCGCATAGGTATGGCTGAGCCTGTCGAAGTCAAAGGGGGCGTCTCGACACTTGGGTTCCTCGCCTCGCCTAGGGCGGGGGAAAGGAACCCAAGCTGGAATAATGTGCTATCAACCACCAAAGAATATCGAAAGGAGCGCAAATGGACGCGACCGCACTCAAGGCCATGCAGGCGCCGCTGAAGGACGCCTATCGAGAGGATGCCTCGCGCGCGCTGATCACGCTTAGGGCAAGGGGCTCGGTCGACGACCAGTCGATCGCCTGCAAGGTCGAGACGGGCAGGGCGCTGGCCATCGCCGGCCTTCATCCGGCGACCGGCGGCTCCGGGCTCGAGCTCTGCTCCGGCGACATGCTGCTGGAGGCGCTGGTCGCTTGCGCCGGCGTTACCCTGAAGGCGGTGGCGACGGCGCTGGAGTTCAAGCTTGGCAATGCCACCGTGCAGGCGGAGGGGGATCTCGACTTTCGCGGCACGCTGGGCGTCGCCAGGGACGCACCGGTCGGCTTCCGCGAAATCCGGCTCAGTTTCGATCTCGACACCGACGAGCCGCAGGAGCGTATCGATTCGCTGCTCAAACTCACCGAACGCTATTGTGTGGTGTTCCAGACCATCAGCAACAAGCCGCAACTGACGGTCAGCGCACGGCGCTGAAGCTACTGTGCCGAAGGCTCTTCGGCATCCCCTTCGTCGGTGAACGGGGAGGCGCTCGGCACGCACTGCACCGCCCATCCCTGAGGGGTCGGCTGCTTCTGGTATTCGGTGACGGCGTTGGTGCACTGTTCGCGGGTGTCGAAGGTGCTGGGCAGCACCACCATGCCGCCCTGTGGGCCGGCGATCACCAGATACCAGACCAATGCTACGCTGGGAGCAGCCATGGGAATTCCTCACTATGTTGGTGTGGGAGAGTCGGCCGATCCTAGCAACTCCGGGCGAGCGGTGAAAGCTCGCCCGGCCTGCGGTGCATGCGCGCGACATCACAGCCGCGTGATGTCAGCCCCGCTCTCCAGCGGTCATTCGACGGCGAAGCAATAGAACAGGCCGTCGCCGCCGGTGCCCTTCAGCGCCTCCTGGCTGCAGCCGCCACGCGAGGCATGCGAGGAATTCCATGACTTGGCGGCTGCCGAATCGTCGAGCCCGGTGCGGTCGTGATGGCCCATCATGGCCACCCCCTCCGCGCCGCTCATCGTCCAGTCGCCGCAGGTCTGGTCGGCGATCTTCGTGCCGTCGGGTTTCGAGCCGGTCAGCACGTCATGGCGGTTCGGCTTGTCGCCGCGGCCGTTGACCACCTCGCCCTTCTCGTTGAGCGCCGTCTCCTTGCTGATGGCGTTTGCATCGCCATGCAGCGAGGCGACATCGTCGGCGATCTTGACGCCCTTGGCGTTGACCCACGGACCCTTGCCGATGCGGTCGCGCGCATCCTCGGCGCCGGTCGACAGGTAGGCATGCCAGGTCTTGCCCTTGACGCCGGCTGCCTCCGCCAGCGACGCGCAGTGCGCGTCGGCGCCCTTCAGCCCACCGAGATCGGCGCCCTTGCCGGAGCCGACACTGGTGACGAAGAAACTCATCTTTGCGTCTTGCGACAGCGCCGTGCCGGCGGTAGCGGCGGTAAGTGCGGCGGCGGCAACGAGAATAAGTCTACGCATGGCGGTCCTCCGGTTTCGAATGTTCTACATTCGAAGAACGTTGCCGCAGGCGTATTTAATCCGTCTCGAGCTCGGTTTATTCCGGTTGCCGGTAGGTGACGAAGCGGTTGTGCTTGGCCTGGAAGATCAGGCCGGTTTCCTTCAGTTCCGGGCTGGCCAGCGGCACGATGCGCCTGGCGATCTCGGACGGATGCGGCAAGGTCTCCGGATCCTCGCCCGGCGCGACCTGCGCGCGCATGGCGGTGCGGGTGGCGCCGGGATCGGCCGCGTTGACCCTGAGCGGCAGGCCCTGCGTCTCATGCGCCCAGGAGCGCATCATCGTCTCGACCGCCGCCTTTGAAGCAGCGTAAGGCGCCCAGAAGGCGCGCGCCGAGTGTGCCGCGTTGGAGGACATGATGATGGCGCGGCCGGCGTCGGAAAGACGCAGCAGCGGATCGACCGAACGGATCAACCGCCAGGTCGAGGTGACGTTGATGGTCATCACCTTCTCGAAGGTCTTGGCTTCGACATGGCCGATCGGCGTGATGACGCCGAGCACGGCGGCGTTCGCCACGAGGATGTCGAGCTTGCCCCAGCGCTCGTGGATGGCGCCGCCCAGCCGGTCGATGCCGGCCATGTCGGCAAGGTCGAGCGGCACCAGCGTGGCCTCGCCCTTGCCGGTCCTGGCGTGCTCGGCCTTGATCGCATCGTCGAGCTCCTCGAGCCCGCCGACTGTGCGTGCGACCGCGATCACATGCGCGCCGGCGGCAGCCAGTTCCTTGGCCATGAAATAGCCGATGCCGCGCGAAGCGCCGGTGACGACCGCCAGGCGGCCGGAGAGGTCGAGGGTCATGCGAGAGCTTCCGTGAGGTGGTCCGGCCTACGCTCCGCTTGTCGCCAGCAGCGACAGCGTGCGCACATTGTCGTGGCCTTCGAAGTCGAGCAGGCGCGTCGGGTACTGGCCGGTGAAGCAGGCGTCGCAGAACTGCGGCTGGTCGTTGTCGCGCCCGGCCTCGCCGACGGCGCGGTAGAGCCCGTCGATCGACAGGAAGCCGAGGGAATCGACACGGATGAATTCGGCCATCTCCTCGACCGACATGCGCGAGGCGAGCAGCTTCGACTTCTCCGGCGTGTCGACGCCATAGAAGCACGACGCGCTGGTCGGCGGCGAGGCGATGCGCATATGCACTTCCTTGGCGCCGGCGTCGCGCACCATCTGCACGATCTTCTGGCTGGTGGTGCCGCGCACTATCGAATCGTCGACCAGAACCACGCGCTTGCCCTCGATCATGCGGCGGTTGGCGTTGTGCTTGAGCTTGACGCCCATATGGCGGATCGAATCGCCGGGCTGGATGAAGGTGCGGCCGACATAGTGGTTGCGGATGATGCCAAGCTCGAAGGGGATGCCGGCGGCCTGGGAGAAACCGATCGCGGCCGGCGTGCCGGAATCCGGCACGGGCACCACGATGTCGGCCTCGACCGGGTTTTCCTGCGCCAGTTCGGCGCCGATGCGCTTGCGCACCTCATAGACGTTGCGGCCTTCGACCGAGGAATCCGGCCGCGCGAAGTAGACATATTCGAAGATGCAGAAGCGGGTCTTCTGCGGTTCGAACGGGAACAGGCTCTCGATGCCCTTGGAGGTGATGACGACCATCTCGCCGGGCTTCAGGTCGCGCACGAAGCGGGCGCCGATGATGTCGAGCGCGCAGGTCTCGGAGGCGAGGATCCAGGCGCCATCGAGGTCGCCCAGCACGAGCGGGCGGATGCCCAGCGGGTCGCGGCAGCCGATCATTTTCTTGGCCGTCATGGCGACAAGCGAGAAGGCGCCTTCGACCTGGCGCACCGCGTCGATGAAGCGCGAATTCAGGTCACGCTCCTTGCTGGTGGCGACCAGGTGCAGCAGCGTCTCGGTGTCGGAGGTCGAGGAAAAGATCGAGCCCTGCTTCTGCAGCGCGCGCTGCACGGTCAGCGCATTGGTGAGGTTGCCGTTGTGGGCGACGGCGAGGCCGCCCTCGGCGAGCTCGGCGAAGAAGGGCTGGATGTTGCGCAGGCCGGCGCCGCCGGTGGTGGCGTAGCGGGTGTGGCCGATGGCGCGATTGCCCTGCAGGCTGTCGATGACGCGCTGCTTGGTGAAGGTGTCGCCGATCAGGCCGACATGGCGCTCGACATGGAACTGACTGCCGTCATAAGAGACGATGCCGGCGGCTTCCTGGCCGCGATGCTGCAGCGCGTGCAAGCCGAGTGTGACGATCGCCGCCGCATCCTGCCGGCCGAAAATGCCGAACACGCCGCACTCGTCGTGGAAATGGTCGTCGGCCTCGGCGGAAAGCACGTCGCCTGCGTCTGCCTTCGAAACTGCCATGGGGGCTCAAGCTCCGCTAAAATCGCCATATAAGGCGATCGCTCGTCGAAAGCAACGCATGCCTTGCGGCGTTCACACCAACGTCAATCCCGGGGAAGCGCCCGCCTTGCCGCGGGCGCCCGTTTGACCGGGATCAGTTTGCCGGCGCCGGGCTGGCGGGAGCCGGAGCCGGCGCGTTGTCGGCCGGCGCTTCGCCTTCGCTGTCGTCGGCCGGCGCATCGGCATCGTCGCCGTTTGCCGGCGGTTCGGCCGCCGGCTGATCGGTCGTCGCGCCGGGTGCCACCGGCGTCTCGGTCGCGGGCGCACCCTTGTGCGTGTATTTGTTGACGAGGTCTTCCGTGTTCTCGGGAAGCAGGCTTTCGAGCTTGGCGCCGATCGTCTCCAGCAGCGGCCGCGACTTGGCGTTGGCGACCCAGCCGGGCGCCTTGGCGCCGGCCAGCCAGTTGAAGAACAAGAGCGCCACCGCGACCACCAGGACGCCGCGCGCCGCGCCGTAGAGGAAGCCGAGTGTGCGATCGAGGGCGCCGATACGGGAATCGATGATCCAGTCGGCGAGCTTCATGGTGATGACCGAAACGACGATCAGCGCGATGACGAAGACGACGCCGGCGGCCGCCGCCATGGCGATCTTGTCATTGTCGACATAGGGCTGAACGTAGGGCAGCACCGGCTTGTAGAAGAAGAAGGCCGCCGCGGCCGCCGCCACCCAGGAGACGATGGACAGCACCTCGCGCGAGAAGCCGCGCACCATGGCAAGCATCGCCGAGACCAGGGTGAAGCCGACGAGAATTCCGTCAAGCAGCGTAATCGGCATGTCCTTCGCCCCACTCCATGTCTTCAGCGCTCGATGTCTTTACCGCTCGACGAGCCGCGTCATTCTTGCTCCTCGGCGCGGTTGCGCCGTGAGCCGGCTATACGCGCCACGAGGTCGGCAAGCTCGGTGGGCTGGAAAGCGCCGGCCCCGATCCCCCCAGCGCCATTGCCACCGACAAGTTCCTCGCTGCCCAAGGGCAGGACCGCACTACCGAAACCCAGCTTTTCGGCCTCTTTGAGGCGCTGCTGCGCATGCGCAACCGGCCTCACCGCACCCGACAGGCTGATCTCGCCGAAATAGACGCAATCGGCGGGAAGGGCAAGACCGGTGAGCGAGGAAACCAGGGCGGCGGCGACCGCCAGATCGGCAGCCGGCTCGCTGATCCGGTAGCCGCCGGCGACGTTGAGATAGACATCATGCTGGCCGAAGCGCACGCCGCAATGGGCTTCGAGCACGGCGAGCACCATCGACAGCCGCGCGCCGTCCCAGCCGACCACGGCGCGGCGCGGCGTGCCCAGCGAAGACGGCGCCACCAGCGCCTGGATTTCGACCAGCACCGGGCGCGTGCCCTCCATGCCGGCGAAAACGGCGGCACCCGGCGACTTCGCATGACGCTCGCCGAGAAAGAGTTCTGACGGGTTGGCGACCTCGCGCAGGCCCTTGTCCGACATCTCGAACACGCCGATCTCGTCGGTCGGGCCGAAGCGGTTCTTCACCGTGCGCAGGATGCGGTAGTGGTGGCCGCCTTCGCCCTCGAAATAAAGCACGCCGTCGACCATGTGCTCGACGACGCGCGGGCCGGCGATCTGGCCTTCCTTGGTGACATGGCCGACCAGCACGATCGCAGCACCGGTGGATTTGGCGTAGCGGATCATCGCCTGCGCTGCCGCGCGCACCTGGGTGACGGTGCCGGGCGCCGAATCGGCGAGGTCGGTCCACAGCGTCTGGATGGAATCGAGGATGACGAGGTCGGGCCGCTTGCCGTCGGCGATGGTTGCCAGGATGTCCTCAACATTGGTCTCGGCGGCGAGCTCGACCGGCGTCGAGGCGACGCCGAGGCGCTGGGCGCGCAGCCGGATCTGGGCAACGGCTTCCTCGCCGGAGACATAGACGATGCGGTGTCCCCTCGAGGCAAGCGCGGCGGCGGCTTGCGTCAGCAGCGTCGACTTGCCGATGCCGGGATCGCCGCCCACCAGCAGCGCCGAGCCGCGCACGAAGCCGCCGCCGGTGGCGCGGTCGAGCTCGCCGATGCCGGAGACGATGCGCGGCGCGTCCTCGATGTCGCCCGACAGGCTGGTCAGCACCACGGCGCGCCCCTTGCGGGCGTTGCGGGTGTTGGCCGGTCCCGAGCCGATGCCGCCGGAGGTGCCTTCCTCGACCAGCGTGTTCCACTCGCCGCAGGCATCGCACTTGCCTGCCCAGCGCTGGTGCACCGATCCGCAATTCTGGCAGATGAACTGGACGCGCGATTTAGCCATGCAGTTGCGCCGTTCGCAGATGGCGGAAGGCTGGCGTTCCCGCCCACCCCCCTCTGTCCTGCCGGACATCTCCCCCGCAAGGGGGGAGATTGGATGTCGCCACCGTTTTCGCCAATCGCCGACGTTGCAGGACAGGGACCGCCGCCAAAGCTGTCGATCTCCCCCCTTGCGGGGGAGATGGCCGGCAGGCCAGAGGGGGGTGTGACGGAGCGCGACTGCGGGTCAAAAAACTACTCAAACCTGTCCGGCAAATGATGCTCTTCCGCGAGGTCGGAGAAGCGGGTGAATTCGCCGTGGAAGGCGAGGCTGACCGAGCCGGTCGGGCCGTGGCGCTGCTTGGCCACGATCACCTCGGCCTTGCCGCGCATCTCGTTCATCTCGGCTTCCCACTTGATGTACTCGTCGGTGCCGAGCTTCGGCTCGCGGTTCTTGAGGTAGTACTCCTCGCGATAGACGAACAGCACCACGTCGGCGTCCTGCTCGATGGAGCCGGATTCGCGCAGGTCCGAGAGCTGCGGACGCTTGTCGTCGCGGCTTTCGACCTGACGCGACAGCTGCGACAGCGCGATGATCGGCACGCCGAGCTCCTTGGCCAGCGCCTTGAGGCCGGTGGTGATCTCGGTGATTTCCTGCACACGGTTCTGCGAGGCCTTGGCGCTGGAGCCCTGCATCAGCTGGATATAGTCGATGACGATGAGGTCGAGGCCGCGCTGGCGCTTCAGGCGGCGCGCGCGGGCGGAAAGCTGGGCGATCGAGATGCCGCCGGTCTGGTCGATGAACAGCGGGATCTTCTGCATGGTCTGCGAGCAGGCGACCAGCTTTTCGAAATCCATCTCCGAGATCTCGCCGCGGCGGATCTTCGACGACGAGATCTCGGTCTGCTCGGAGATGATGCGGGTGGCGAGCTGCTCCGACGACATTTCGAGCGAGAAGAAGCCGACGACGCCGCCATTGGCGGCCTTGAACGAGCCGTCGGCCTGCTGCGCAGGCACATAGGCCTCGGCGATGTTGAAGGCGATGTTGGTGGCGAGCGACGTCTTGCCCATGCCTGGGCGGCCGGCAAGCACGATCAGGTCGGAAGGCTGCAGGCCGCCCATGCGGCGGTCGAGGTCGCGCAGGCCGGTGGCGATGCCGGACAGGCCGCCGTCGCGCATATAGGCGGCGTTGGCCATGTCGACGGCGGTTTTGACCGCGTCGGTGAAGCTCTCGAAGCCGCCGTCGTAGCGGCCGGTCTCGGCCAGCTCGAACAGGCGCCGCTCGGCGTCCTCGATCTGGTCGGACGGCGACATGTCGACCGGGGCGTCATAGGCGATGTTGACCATGTCCTCGCCGACGGTGATCAGCGCGCGGCGCGTGGCGAGGTCGTAGATGGCGCGGCCATAGTCGGTGGCGTTGACGACGGTGACGGCCTCGACGGCGAGCCGCACGACATATTGCGCCACCGTCATGTCGCCGACCTTTTCGTCCGCCGGCAGGAAGGTCTTCAGCGTGATCGGGGTCGCGATCTTGCCCATGCGGATGAGCTCGGCCGCCACCTCGAATATCCGGCGATGCAGCGGCTCGTGGAAATGCGCCGGCTTGAGGAAGTCGGAGACCCGGTAGAAGGCGTCGTTGTTGACGAGGATGGCGCCGAGCAGCGCCTGCTCGGCCTCGATATTGTTCGGTGCCTCGCGATAGAGCGGTTGCTCCGCCACGCCGAATTTGCGCGCTGCCTCAGCCATGATATCCCCGATTTCGATCCCGACCTCTCGATAGCAAGAACGAGATGAGTCGGTGCTGACCTTTCTGCATCACCCGAAGGCCAATCAGCCTTGATGCCCGCTGTTCACAGGAACGGCAAACCGTCCACAGGACAGAATTCCCGTGCCCCGATTCCGGTTGACTCGGCAAGGCCGCGATTCTACGCGAAGCTGTAGAACAAATAAAGAACAAATTGTCATTCAAATATCCAGCGTGTCGCCCCAGTCCAGCCGTCGCGAGATCCTGAACGCGTCGCCGTCGCGCTTGCTGAACAGTGTCTCGCCGGCACTGCCGTCGGGCACGCAAAGCTTGAGCAGCACCTTGCCGGAGCCGGCTTTCGGCGGCGCGATCACGCGCGCCGGGCGCGCCGGCGCCGGCTGCCGCGAGGCGGCGATGTAGATGAATTTCTCGTCCTCCCAGGGGACGTCGGCGTCCTTGGCGAGGCGATGCAGGCGCGAGCGCGCGACGCGGCGCGAGAAATGGCACCAGTCGGGCGGGACGAGCGGGCAGGGCGCCTCGTGCGGGCAGGGTGCCAGCACATGCGCGCCGGCCTCGATCAATTGCCGGCGGACGGCAAGGATGCGCTGCCAGCCGGCCGGCGTTCCCGGCTCGACGATCAGCAGCGTGTCGGCGGTCAACTGCCAGAGTCGGCCAACCAGTTTGGGCAGCGAGGCCGGCACGATCTCGTCCAGCACATAGGCGGCGGTGACCAGATCGGCGGGTTGAAGATCCGTGAGATCGATCGTGGCGTCGCCGGCGAGCCATTCCGTCCTGGCGGCGACCGTCTCGGCGGCCAGCGTCTGGCCGATCTTGCGCACCGCCGCGCTCGCCTCGAGCATCACCGCCGCCTCGAGGTCGGACCACAGGTCGATCGTGGCCCAAAGCATGGTGCCAGGCCCGGCGCCGATATCGAGCAAGGTCCTCGGCTGGAACTCGGGCCTTGCCTCGGCCAGCGCGTCGAGGCTGGCGCGGACGGCGGCATAGGTCGCCGGCAGCCGCGTCGCCAGATAGGCTTTGACCGCCATGTCCTCGGCCATGTGCAGGCGGCCGTCGCGCAGCTCCGCGCGGTAGCGGTCGGACAGCGTCCGCGCCGCCTGCTTGAGCGCCGGCAAGGGCACATTTTCGAGCAGGCGCTCGACGCCTTGCCGGAGCGGGGCGGGGAGTTCCACGCGTCACGCTCCCCGGGGTGCGAGAAGGATGACCGAAGCGCCGGCGATGCAGATCGCCGCACCGGCAAGGTCCCAGCGGTCGGGGCGCACGCCTTCGACCAGCCGCAGCCAGCCGAGCGATGCCGCGATGTAGATACCGCCATAGGCGGCGTAGGCGCGGCCGGCGGCCGATGTGTCGACCAGCGCCAGCAGGAAACCGAACAAAGCGAGCGAGACGAGCCCCGGCGCCAGCCACAGCGGCGACTTCTCCAGCCGCCACCAGGCCCAGAACGAGAAGCAGCCGGCGATCTCGGCAAGCGCGGCGGCGATGTAGATGAGATAGGTCATGAAAAAAGGTCTCGCGATAACGAGACCTTTTTCATGCTTGGGCCGGCTATGGCAAGGATAATGGGCCGATTGGCCGCGATGCCGCCGGCTTCCTACTCCCCGTCCGCCACCTTCCGGCGGCGGGCGGGCTTGGCGACGGTCGGCTCGGGCCGGTGGCCGATGTCGCGCATTTCCAACGCCTTCTCGCATTTGGCCATGTAGTCGCGGGTGACCGGCAGCGTGTCGTTCCTCTTGGCGAGCTGGATCTGGAAGATCACCAGGTCCTGCCAGCGGAAGGCGGCTTCCGAGGCGGCGAGGTAGAATTCCCACATGCGGCAGAAGCGCTCGTCGTAGATCGCCTTGGCCTTGTCGCGGTTGGCGGCGAAGCGCATGCCCCAATGCTTCAGCGTGTCTGCATAGTGCAGCCTGAGCATTTCGATGTCGGTGACGACGAGGCCCGACTTCTCGATCGCCGGCATCACCTCGGAAAGCGCCGGGATGTAGCCGCCCGGGAAGATATATTTGCGGACGAAGGCGCTGGTCGCCCACGGCACGCCGGAGCGGCCGATCGTGTGCAGCAGCATGACCCCGTCGGGCTTGAGCAATGTCGCCGACTTCTCGAAAAAGGTGCGGTAGTGGTTGACGCCGACATGTTCGAACATGCCGACAGAGACGATGCGATCGAAGCGTTCGTTGAGCGAGCGATAATCCTTGAGGTCGAAATGCACCCTGTCCTGCAGCCCTTGCACATGGGCCCGGTCTGTGGCGACGCCGTGCTGCTCGATCGACAGCGTCACACCTTGCACGTCGACGTCGAAGGCCTTGGCGAGATAGAGGCCGAGCCCGCCCCAGCCGGAGCCGATATCGAGCACCGTCTGCCCGGCTTTCAGCCGCAGCTTGGCGGCGATGTGCCGCTTCTTGGCCGCCTGCGCCTCGTCCAGCGTCATGTCGGGCTGCTCGAAATAGGCGCAGGAATACTGCATGTCCTCGTCGAGGAAGAGCCGGTAGAGGTCGCCTGAGAGATCATAGTGGCGCTGCACGTTGCGCCGCGCGCGCGCGGCGGTGTTGATCTGCTGCAGCCGGCGGAAGGCGTGGCGCAGGCCTTCGATCGCCTTCGACCAGGTCGCATCGATGCCGCCGCTGCCCATGTTCTGGAAGGCGATGCGCATCACCCCAAGCACGCCGCCTTCGAGGATATCGAGTTCGCCGTCCATATAGGCTTCGGGTACCGCCAGCATCGGATCGAAGCTGATGGCGCGTTCGGCGTGCTTTGTCTTGATGTGCATGTGCACCGGCTCGCCGCTGCCGTCGCCGAAGGTGACCGTCGAGCCCTTCGGCCCGGTCACTTTGAGATTGCCGGTGCGCACCAGGCGGTCGAGAAGGCGCTTCAAGAGAATATTCATGACCAAATGTCCCCAACGTCAGACAGGATGGCCTGACGCAGGGTCCCGAAATCGCTATCGATTTCGCGGCGGGATCATGCGCCAAGTCAAAGGACTACGACGTCCTTTGTGCGTCCAAAGGACGCGCGACGCTGTAGTCTGCATCAAGATATAGGGGTTCGAAAAGTTCCATTTGGCACAAAAAAGCCCGGGCGCGAGGCCCGGGCGTTGGTCCAGTCGAAACCGGTGGCAGTCAAGGCGTTTCGAGCGCCGCTGTGGCGCTCGATCGTGCCTGGTCAGGCGTTGTCTTCGCCGCCTTCGAACTCGGCGTTCGGGTCGAAGAAGTTTTCCGGCCGCGCATTGTCGTTGATGTCGTCGCCGTAGATGGCTTCGGCCGTCGTCAGCGTCTCGCCCTTGGCCTGGCGCTCGGCCTCGTCGGCGGTGCGGGCGATGTTGAGCGTGATCGTGACTTCGACTTCCGGATGCAGCGCGATGGCCACATTGGTCAGGCCGATGGTCTTGATCGGGTGGTTGAGCTGAATCTGGTTGCGGTTGACCGAGAAGCCTTCCGCCGTCAGCAGGTCGGCGATGTCGCGGGTCGACACCGAACCGTAGAGCTGGCCGGTCTCGCCGGCCGAACGCACGGCCACGAAGCTCTTGCCGTCGAGCTTTTCGGCAACCTGCGAGGCTTCCGACTTGCGCTCGAGGTTACGCGCTTCGAGCTGGGCCCGCTGGCCTTCGAACTTCTTCTTGTTGGCTTCGTTGGCGCGCAGCGCCTTGCCCTGCGGCAGCAGGAAATTGCGGGCGAACCCATCCTTGACCTTGACGGTGTCGCCCATCTGGCCGAGGCGGGAAACGCGTTCGAGAAGAATGACTTCCATGGTTTTGTTCCTTCGTCTTGGCGTCGATCGCGGGGATCGGCGCAGGATTGATCTGGAACAGGTCAGGAAGCAAAGGGGGCGTTGCCGCCGTGTCGCTGTCCTGCCTGTCGCGGCAGTTAGAGGCTTTCGGCCTCAACCCGGGATTTGATGTCCAACCCTGCGGCGCCCGTCGCCGTGGGGAAAGAAGCGGGCGGCTGGCCGCCCGCTTCGGAAGTCTTAGCGAACCACGTAGGGCAGCAGGCCGAGGAAGCGGGCGCGCTTGATCGCCTTGGCGAGCTCGCGCTGCTTCTTCTGGCTGACGGCGGTGATGCGCGACGGCACGATCTTGCCGCGCTCGGAAATGTAGCGCTGCAGCAGACGCACGTCCTTGTAGTCGATCTTTGGCGCGTTGGCGCCGGAGAACGGGCAGGTCTTGCGGCGACGGTGGAACGGGCGCCGGGTCGGGATCTGGTTGATGTCGACCATTATTCTGCACCCCCTTCAGCGCCTTCACGCGGGCGGCGCGGACCGCGCTCGCCGTCGAAGCTGCGCGGCGGACGATCGCCACGGTCGCCACGATCGCGGTCGCCGAACGAACGCGGGCCGCGGTCGCCACGGTCGCGGTCGCCGAAGCCGCCGCGCTCGGAGCGCTCTTCGCGCTTCTGCATCATCGCCGACGCACCTTCCTCATGCGCCTCGACCTTGATGGTCAGGAAGCGCAGCACGTCCTCGGACAGGCCCATCTGGCGCTCCATCTCGTTGAGCGCGGCCGGCGGGCAGGTCAGGTCCATCAGCGTGTAGTAAGCCTTCCGGTTCTTGTTGACCCGGTAGGTGAGGGACTTCAATCCCCAGTTCTCGACCCGGCCGACGGACCCGCCATTCGCGGTGATGACGCCCTTGTACTGTTCGACAAGCGCATCGACCTGCTGCTGCGAGAGGTCCTGCCGGGCAAGGAACACATGTTCGTATAGAGCCATAGTGTATCGGTGCCTTTCTTCGTTTCTCTCCCGGTTCCTCGCGGCTAAAGCCTCTGCAACTTCTCTGACCCGCGAAGCGGGGAAGAAAGGAGCATGACGAGACGGTCGAGAGCGGAGACACGGGAGGCGGAAGCGCTTCTGGCTTCACACGCAGGCTTTCGATAAGCCTGCGGCCCTCCGTTCAGCCCCCAGCAAGGACCGGCAGATTGCGGGGGTCTATACAGCAATTCCCGGGGAAGGCAAGGGAGGACGTCGGTCCTTGCCGTCGCAGTCAGGAAAAAACGCCAACATTCGGGAGCAAGCTATTTTATCGATTTTCCGGTAATCGGGCTTTAACCACCATAAGCGGTTGTTTTGTGTTGTAACCTCAAATTCACGACGAGAAGCGCACGAAATCGGGTGACCGCGCGGGGGCGGTCTGCTTGGCGATCCGGGGGTAGGATGCTTCTCAAGAATTTCTGGCGCTCGAAGCGCGGCAACTTCGCGCTGGTGCTGGCGCTCGGCGTGCCGGCGATCCTCACCGCCGTGGCCTTCGCCACCGATGTCTCGACACTGATGAAGGCCAGGAGCAATCTGCAGAACGCGCTTGACGCGGCCAACCTGGCCTCTTCGCATCTCGGCGACATCGACATCTCGCGCAGCGATGCCTTCAACCGCTATTTCCAGGCCAATGTCGCGACCCACCGCGAACTGTCCAATGCCCAGGCCACGCTCAGCGTCGACAAGGGCGTCACCTACATCAAGACCAAGGCAGTCGCTTCGGCCGACGTCAATCTGAACTTCGCTTTCCTGTTCGGCGACGACAGGCACATCACTGTCGATGCCTCGGCGATGGAATCGAACAACCAGCTCGAAGTCGTGCTGGTGCTCGACAACACCGGCTCCATGGCCGGCGCGCGCATCAGCGCGCTCAGGCAGGCGACCAAGTCGCTGATCGACTATCTCGAGGCGGCCAAGTCGCCGACTCGCCAGGTGCGCGCCTCGCTGGTGCCGTTTGTCACCGCCGTCAACGTCAATGGCCCCGATTTCGACCCGTCCTGGATCGACCTGAACGGCAAGTCGTCCACCAACGGCATCAATTTCCCGGCAGTAAAAGGCAAACGTCCAGATCATATGTCGCTGTTCAAGCAGCTTCAGCAGGACGTTCCGGCCTTGAAGCACACCGGCTGGAAGGGGACCGGCTGGAAAGGCTGCGTCGAGGCGCGGCCGGGCGCCTACAACATCTCCGACACGCCACCCGATCCGTCCAACCCGGACACGCTGTTCGTCCCCTACCTCGCGCCGGACGATCCCGACGTCGCCCGCAAGCCGTCCGCTTCCTACGGCAATTCGTCGACCGGCTACAACAACTCCTATCTTGACGACACAATCGACAAGATCAAGCTGGCGCTGCCGGGCGCCAACGTCCTCGGCATCGACCTTAGTGGCGTTCTCGACGCCAATGTCAGCAAGGTCGCGCGTTATGTTGCCTCGACCAACAAGATCGTGACCGAGACCGGCAACACCATCACCGTCGGTCCGAATCGCGCCTGCCCGACCCCGATCGTCCCGCTGACCAACGATTTCGACAGCTTGCGCGCCGCCGCAGCCCAGATGAGCGAATGGAACGGTTCGGGCACCAATGTCTCGGAAGGGCTGGCCTGGGGCATGCGGGTGCTGTCGCCGCAGCCGCCCTATACCGACGCCACGCCTTGGAAGACCTCGGGCGTCAGCAAGGTCGTGATGCTGCTGACCGACGGCGAAAACGTCGTCTACGGCGCCAGCGGCCAGCCGACCAAGTCGGACTATACCTCCTACGGCTATCTTGGAGGCGGCCGTTTCGGCTCCGACAACCAGACGGCGGCTGCGCGCAATGTCGATGGCTGGACAAAGGATGTCTGCACGCAGCTGAAGAGCCAGGGCGTGCAGGTCTACACCATGGTGCTGCAGGCCGATACGGCGGCCAACCGCGCGCTCTACAGCGCCTGCGCCTCCGATCCGAGCGACTATTACGCCGTCAATGATCCAAGCAAGCTGCCGAACGTCTTCCAGACCATCGCCAGCAAATTTTCGAAGCTGCAGCTGACGAACTGAACGGCGGGTTCGCCCGCCGGCTCAGCTTGTGTGGGCGACGACCTTGTCGACCGTTTCGGGGAAGAAGTCCGGTGCGGCGCTTCGCTTGCCGAACATCATGTCGTACTGGATCAGCCGGAAATCGTTGATCGCCGGGTCGATCTTCTTCTGCCGCGCCCAGTCGGGCGTCGCCTCGCCGGCCGGCGACAACAGAAGGTTGCGGTCGACGACGCGGTAGCGCTCGCGCAGGGCGCCGAGGAAGCCGGTATAGTAGGGGTGCGTGATCCCGGCCGTGGTCAGGATATGGTAGGGCAGGAAGGCGGGGCTGACGGCGCCCATCTCCTCGGCCGGGCCGGTGCGGTTGGACCAGATGATCAGAGGCGTCTGGTGGTGCTCGAGTGCCGCTTCGGGCGAGGGCTCCTTGCGCGGCGCGACATTGTCCTTGAGGAAGCCGGTCTCGACATAGACCGGCCCGAGCGGCGGCAGATGATCGCCGAAGAAGGCGATCACCGTCGGCCGCTGGCGCTTCTTGGCCCATTCGACCAGCCGTTCCAGACCGCGGTCTGCGTCGGCTGAGCCTTCTGCATAGCTCAGCAGCGATTCACGCGCCCAGGAACTGATCGGCGCCGCGACCTTGTGGGACGGATTGTAGTAGCGGTACGGCTCGTAGGGCCCGTGGTTCTGCAGGCTGACGGCGAACAGGAAGACCGGGTCCTCGCTTGCGTCCGCCTCGCGGATGATCTCGTCGGTCATCGCCGCGTCGGAGGCCAGTGGCCCGCGCTTCTGCATCGGCGGCAGCGTCTCCTCCGAGCGGAAGTCGTTGAAGCCGAAATCGGCATAGACGGCGCCGCGGTTCCAGAACCAGTTGGTGCCGGGATGGATGGCGCGCGCCCTGTAGCCCTCGCTCTTCAGGAAGGTCGCCAGCGACGGCGTCGGCGTGCGCACATACTGCTGGTAGGGGATGGAGCCGGCCGGCAGGAAGGCGTTGGAGAAGCCGGTCAGCGCCTCGAATTCGATATTGGCGGTCATGCCGCCGAATTCCGGCGAGAACATATAGCCGGAGCGCAGCGCCCGCACATTGGGGATCGGGTCCGGCGTGATGGTGACGCCGGGCAGCTTGGTCGGATCCCAGAAGGATTCGCTCATGACGACGATGATGTCGGGCTTCTCGTCCGGCACCGAGGCCGTCACGTCAGGTCTCGCGATCGCCGCGATCGCCTTGTCGGAATAGCCGGCCGGCGCCGAGACATGGGCCATCGGCACGTTGAGCGCGAAAGCAAGCGCAAAGCCGTTGGAGGCGTAGTTCTCCTTCTGGTCCCACATGATCGGGATGATCTGCAGCCGGTCGCGGGTCCACGAGAAGGTGGCGTAGTCCATGATCGACACGAAGAAGGCAAGCAGCGGCACCGTCAGCGTCAGCCGCGCCAGCCGACCCTTGCGGCTGAGGATCGGCACCTTCCGGCGCCACAGGCGCCAGCCATAGACGAGCAGCGACAGGCCGGCCACGATGGCGATGGCGATGGCGACGGCGGTCAGCGGCCGCTCGCGCACCAGAAGCGGCATCAGCGCCATGATCTGGCGGGAGTAGAGGAAATCGGTCGGGTAGAGCGGATCGCCGAGATAGTGCGACTTCTGGTGGCCGACAAAGGCCAGCGCAAGGGTCAGCGGCGCCACGATCATCAGGCTCTGGTGGCTGCGGCCGAGCACGGCGTCCAGCCCGATCAGCACCAGCGCGAAGACGATGATGGTGGTCCAGCCCGGCTTGAAGGGCTGCAGGAAGAAGTCGACGGTGCCGGAAAAATCGCCGCGCACGATCCATTCGATGGCGAACACCAGTATGGCGGAGGCGAGCAGGGTAACGAGGCCGTAGCGGACGATCGGCCATCTCCGCCCCGGCAGATAGCCGGTGGATGGATCGTCTTCCAAGAACTGCGGCGCCACCTTGCCGGCGCCTTTCCTGATCCGTGCCACTTCGATATTCCCCGGCCCACGCTGCGCGCCAATCCGATCGGCGTCATTGAATTGTCATTGAACTGTCACGCAAAGCTAGCGCCTGTGGCGAAAATAAGAAGAGCCAGCAAACGAATCGTGAGCGGTTTTCATCATCAGTGATCGCCAAAAAGCCTTTTGGAACAGGCACTCGGGTGGTGATTTCGCGCCCGGACAGGGTGGCGCGGGCTTGACTTGCCCGTCCGCCTTGCGCCACAGGCAGGTAAAATCAGCCATTGGAGAGCCTCGATATGGCCGTCGCATTCACCTTTCCGGGACAGGGCAGCCAGGCCGTCGGCATGGGCAAGGACCTGGCGGACGCCTTTCCCGAGGCGCGCAGAGTGTTCGAGGAAGTGGACGACGCTCTCGGCGAGAAACTGTCGAAGCTGATCTGGGAAGGGCCGGAAGAGACGCTGACGCTGACCGCCAACGCCCAGCCGGCGCTGATGGCAGTGTCGCTGGCGGCGATCCGCGCGCTGGAAGCGCGCGGATTTTCGCTGAAGGACAAGGTCGCTTACGTGGCGGGGCATTCGCTGGGCGAATATTCGGCGCTTGCCGCCGCCGGCTTCGTTTCGGTGGCGGACGCCGCGCGCCTGCTGCGCGTGCGCGGCAATGCCATGCAGGCGGCGGTGCCGGCGGGCGAGGGCGCCATGGCGGCAATCATCGGGCTCGAGCAGGCCGATGTCGAGGCAGCCTGCGCCGAGGCTGCAAAAGGCTCCATCTGCCAGGTTGCCAATGACAATGGCGGCGGCCAGCTGGTGATCTCCGGCGCCAAGCCGGCGGTCGAGCTGGCGGCAAAGCTGTGCACGGAAAAGGGCGCCAAGCGGGCGCTGATGCTGCAGGTCTCCGCCCCCTTCCATTCGGCGCTGATGCAGCCTGCCGCCGAAATCATGCGCGAGGCGCTGGCCGGCGTGGCAAAGAATTCGCCGGTGGTTCCCGTCGTCTCCAACGTCACGGTCACCCCGACCAGCGATCCCGACGAGATCGCCCGGCGCCTGGTCGCGCAGGTGACGGGCCGCGTGCGCTGGCGCGAGACGGTGGAGTGGTTCGCCGCCAACGGAGTTGCCACGCTCTACGAAGTCGGTGCCGGCAAGGTGCTGTCGGGCCTGGCGCGGCGGATCAACCGCGACGTTGCCACCGGCGCCGTCGGCACGGCAGCCGATGTCGAGGCGGCGCTGGCCGCGCTCGCATAATCCACTGGCGATTTGAACGCACCCGTGTGAAGGGTGCTCTCTGAGATCAGGAGACCAACATGTTCGAACTGACCGGCCGCAAGGCGCTCGTCACCGGCGCATCGGGTGGCATCGGCGAGGCGATCGCCCGCGTGCTGCACAGCCAGGGCGCCATCGTCGGCCTGCACGGCACCCGCCTCGAGAAGCTCGAGGCGCTGGCCGCCGAACTCGGCGACCGCGTGAAACTATTCCCGGCCAACCTGTCCGACCGCGACGAGGTCAAGGCGCTCGGCCAGAAGGCGGAAGCCGATCTCGAAGGCGTCGACATCCTCGTCAACAATGCCGGCATCACCAAGGACGGCCTGTTCGTGCGCATGTCGGATGCCGATTGGGACAGCGTGCTGGAGGTCAACCTCACCGCCGTGTTCCGGCTGACGCGCGAGCTGACCCATCCGATGATGCGCCGCCGCCATGGCCGCATCATCAACATCACCTCGGTGGTCGGCGTCACCGGCAATCCCGGCCAGACCAATTACTGCGCCTCCAAGGCCGGCATGATCGGCTTTTCCAAGTCGCTGGCGCAGGAGATCGCCACCCGCAACATCACCGTCAACTGCGTCGCCCCGGGCTTCATCGAATCGGCCATGACCGACAAGCTCAACGACAAGCAGAAAGAGACGATCATGGCGGCGATCCCGACCCGGCGCATGGGCACCAGCGCCGAAGTCGCCTCCGCGGTCGCCTATCTCGCCTCCAACGAAGCGGCCTATGTCACCGGCCAGACCATTCATGTGAATGGCGGCATGGCGATGATCTGAGCAGCCTTGTTCCGACTATGGTCCGGCGGTTGTGAAAAGCGCCATTTCGGCTTGGACCTCCCGCATTTTTCGTGTAATGCGGCCGGCAACCCGGCGGTTCGGGCAAAAACCGGTCCTGTGGCGTTGCGTTACCCGCAAGACCATATTTCAGCTTGATTAGCGGCATTCCGCCCGCTAACGAAGACAACTCAACATAAGACGAGGATGCCCCAAATGAGTGACACCGCAGAGCGCGTCAAGAAGATCGTCATCGAGCACCTGGGCGTCGATGCCGACAAGGTGACGGAGCAGGCGAGCTTCATCGACGATCTGGGCGCTGACAGCCTCGACACGGTCGAACTCGTCATGGCGTTCGAAGAAGAATTCGGCGTCGAGATTCCGGACGATGCCGCCGAGACCATCCTGACCGTCGGCGACGCGGTGAAGTACATCGACAAGGCCTCGGCCTGAGGCTTTTCGCGGGCATCACCGGGGAGGACCTGCGATGAGGCGTGTCGTCGTCACGGGCCTTGGCCTGGTTTCGCCGTTTGGCATGGGCTTCGAGCACAGCTGGAAGGAACTGCTGACCGGCCGCAGCGCAGCCAAGCGCGTCACCGAGTTCGAAGTGGAGGATCTTGCCTGCAAGATCGCCCACGTCATTCCGCGCGGTGACGGCTCCAACGGCACGCTCAATCCCGAAGCCGTGCTCGAGCCGAAGGAACTGCGCAAGATTGGCGACTTCATCCTGTACGGGATCGCGGCCGCCGACGAGGCGCTGAAGGATTCCGGCTGGCAGCCGGGCACCGAGGAGGAGCGCTGCGCCACCGGCGTCATGATCGGTTCCGGCATCGGCGGGCTCGAGGGCATCGCCGAGAATGCGCTGATCCTGCACGAGCGCGGGCCTCGCCGTATCAGCCCGTTCTTCATCCCCGGCAACATCATCAACCTGGTCTCCGGGCAGGTGTCGATCCGGCACGGGCTGAAAGGCCCGAACCACGCCGTCGTCACCGCTTGCTCGACCGGCGCGCACGCTATCGGCGATGCCGCCCGCCTGATCATCTTCGGCGATGCCGACGTGATGCTGGCAGGCGGTGCCGAGGCCCCGGTGACCCGGCTTTCGCTGGCCGGCTTCGCCGCCTGCCGCGCGCTGTCGACCGAGCGTAACGAGACGCCGCAAAAGGCTTCCCGTCCCTATGACCGCGACCGCGACGGCTTCGTCATGGGCGAGGGCGCCGGCGTCGTCGTGCTGGAGGAGCTCGAACACGCCAAGGCGCGCGGCGCCAAGATCTATGCCGAGGTCACCGGCTACGGGCTCACCGGCGATGCCTACCACATCACCGCGCCGGCCGAGGATGGCGACGGCGCCTTCCGCTGCATGACGGCGGCGCTGAAGCGGGCGAAGCTCTCGCCCGCCGACATCGACTACATCAACGCCCATGGCACCTCGACCATGGCCGACACGATCGAGCTTGGCGCCGTCGAGCGCCTTGTCGGCAATGCCGCCTCGAAGATCTCGATGTCGTCGACCAAGTCGTCGATCGGCCATCTCCTGGGCGCGGCGGGCGCGGCGGAGGCGATCTTCTCGATCCTCGCCATCCGCGACAACACGGCCCCCGCCACCATCAACCTCGACAATCCGGAGCGCGAGACGGCGATCGATCTCGTGCCGAACAAGCCGCGCGCCCGCCAGATCGACGTGGCGCTGTCCAACTCCTTCGGCTTCGGCGGCACCAACGCCTCGCTCGTCTTCCAGCGTTACAATGGCTGAGTGTGGGGCCGGCGGCCGCTCGCGCGGCCTGTCGTCAATTTTGCCATATTCGCCCCTACTCTGCCCTTGGGGATTCGCGCGTCGGACAGAAAACCGCGGCCGGTTTTCGCAAGGCACGAGGCGCAGGGTTGAAATGTTGGAGCGTGGTTCGCGCGTCCGCTGGGACGTGCGCCTCTCCAAGAGATCAGATGGTAGGGCGCTATGAACACAAATCCGGGCGGCAGCGGAGAATTCGGCAAGCAGCAGGCCGCAACTGGTCCGATCGTCCCCAAGACGGCGGCCGAGGCGCTGCGTCCGGAGGCCGGCACGCCGCCGCCGAGACGCTCGCGCGCCTCGCGCAGCCAGGTCGTCGTGTTCATGAATTTCGTCATCTCGCTGGTGATGCTGATGATCCTGGCGGCCGGTGCCGCGCTCTATTTCGGCAAGCAGGCGTTCACCGAACCCGGCCCGTCGGCCAATGGCGACACCTTCCTGGTCAAGCCGAACACCGGCGTTCAGGACATCGCCGACCAGCTCGAGCGGCGCGGCCTGATCAGCGACGCGCGCATCTTCCGCCTCGGCGTGCGTGCCACCGGCAATGATTCCGCGCTCAAGGCCGGCGAATACGAGATCAAGCCGCGCGCCTCGATGCTCGACATCATGGAAATGCTGAAGAGCGGCAAGTCGGTGATGTATTCGCTGACCATCCCCGAGGGGCTGACAGTCGAGCAGGCGCTGCAGCGCATCTCCGAGCAGGATGCGCTGACCGGCGACATGCCGGCGGCCATGCCGCCGGAGGGCAGCCTCGCCACCGACACACTGCGCTTCACCCGCGGCGCCACGCGCCAGCAGATGATCGACAAGCTCCTTGCCGACCAGAAGAAGCTGGTCGACGATGTCTGGGAGCGGCGCGCGCCGGACCTTCCGATCGCCAATGTCGAGGACTTCGTCACACTGGCCTCGATCGTCGAGAAGGAGACGGGCAGGGGGGACGAGCGTTCGCGCGTGGCCTCCGTGTTCCTCAACCGTCTCGCCAAGGGCATGCGCCTGCAGTCCGATCCGACCATCATCTACGGCCTGTTCGGCGGCAAGGGCAAACCCGCCGACCGTCCGATCTACCAGTCGGACATCGACAAGCAGACGCCCTACAACACCTATTTGATCAACGGCCTGCCGCCGACGCCGATCGCCAATCCCGGCCGTGCGGCCCTTGAGGCCGTCGCCAATCCATCAAAGACCGACGATCTCTATTTCGTCGCCGACGGCACCGGCGGCCATGTCTTTGCCGCGACGCTCGAAGAGCACAACCAGAACGTCGCCCGCTACCGGGCACTGCAGAAGAAGCAGGCCGAGGACGCCGCCAAGGCTGGCGCCGCCAAGGTCGAGGGCCAGACCGACGCGCCGGCCACCGGCGACGATAGCGGTGACGCCGGTGGCGATGCGGGCGCCGCCCAATAGACAAACGCTTTTGAACTTGCGCCCGGCTGCAAGGGGGCGTTGATATTTTGACGGCGGCGTACGCTTCGAGGGGGCGCCGTGGTTTTTTGGAGCAATTCCAGGAAAAGTGTGCAACGCTTTCCGTTCGGAATTGCGTAGAAACAAATAGTTAGAGCGGTTCGGCGAAGCCATCAACCGCTCAGGGTCGCGCAACGTCCGCGGCCGCGCGCAAGGGGGCGCAAGGGCACTATGAATCTGCAGAGCATGACCGGTTTTGCGCGGGCGGTCGCCGAACATGACGGCGCCTCGATCGCCTGGGAGGTGAAGTCGGTCAACGGCAAGAGCGTCGAGGTGAGACTGCGGCTGCCGCAAGGCTTCGAGCGGCTCGAGCCGGCGGTCCGGCAGACGATCCAGAAGCGTTTTTCGCGCGGCAATTTCCAGGCGACGCTGACGGTCGGCCGCGCCGCCGGCCAGCAGGTGCAGCCGGTGGTCAACGAGTCCTTCCTCAAGGATCTGGCCGGGCTGGCCAAGCGCCTGCAGGAGCAATTCGGCGCAGCCCCCGCCACCGCCGACGGGCTGCTCGCGTTGCGCGGCGTGCTCGACATTCCCGAGACGATCGAAACCGAGGAGGCGCGGGCGGCGCTCGACGGCGCCATCCTGGCCTCGCTCGAAACGGTGCTGGCAGGCCTGGAAATGGCCCGCCAGGGCGAGGGCGCCGCCCTGCGCTCGCTGCTTGCCGGCCACATCGACGCTATCGAGGCGCTGACGCTGAAGGCCGAGGCCGATCCGTCACGCGAGCCGGCGGCGATCCGCGAACGCATCGCCGAGCAGGTCCGCCTGTTGCTGGATGCTTCGGCCAATCTCGACGCCAGCAGGCTTCACCAGGAGGCGGCCTTCCTCGCCACCAAGGCCGATATCCGCGAGGAGATCGACCGGCTGAAGACGCATGTCGCTTCCGCGCGTGTGCTGCTCGCCAATGGCGGCGCCATCGGCCGCAAGCTCGATTTTCTGGCACAGGAATTCAACCGCGAATCGAATACGTTGTGCTCGAAGTCGAACGCCGCCGCGGTCACCGCCATCGGGCTGGAGCTGAAGGCGGTCGTCGACCAGTTTCGCGAACAGGTTCAGAATCTGGAGTGACCCGGATGGTTGCCAAGGAGCCGATGGTTGCCAGGGATCTGGGGTCCCGCATCCGCCGCCGCGGGCTGATGCTGGTCCTGTCGTCGCCGTCGGGCGCCGGCAAGTCAACGATCGCGCGCAATCTTCTCGAAAGCGATTCCAGTCTCGAGCTGTCGGTCTCGGTCACCACCAGACCGCGCCGGGGCTCGGAGATCGAAGGCGTGCACTATCACTTCCGCACCATGCGCGAGTTCGAGCGGCTGCGCGATTCTGACGCCCTGCTCGAATGGGCGGAGGTGCACGGCAATTGCTACGCCACGCCGCGCGAGCCGGCGGAGCTGGCGCTGGCGCAGGGCCGCGACATGCTGTTCGACATCGACTGGCAGGGCGCCCAGCAGCTCAAGGAGAAGATGCGCGCCGACATCGTCTCGATCTTCATCCTGCCGCCGTCGATGAAGGAATTGAAGGCGCGGCTGAAACGCCGCGCCGAGGACCAGGAATCGGTGATCGAGACCAGGCTGAAGAACGCCCGCCTCGAGATCGAGCACTGGAAGGAATACGACTTCGTCATCGTCAACGACGATCTCGACCGCGCCTTCGCCGAGGTGCGCGGCATCGTCACCGCCGAGCGGCTGCGGCGCGACAGGCGGCCGGGCCTGTTCGATTTCGTTTCGGGGTTGCTGGACGAGAAGACGGAGTGAGGCGGTGCGCCTCTCCTTCTCCCCTTGTGGGAGAAGGAGAGGCCGCAGCACTACACCGCGTTCGTCAACCTTACGAACTCGTCGACGCTGAGCGTCTCCGCCCGCCGCGTCGGGTCGATGCCGGCGCGCACCAGCAAGGCCTCGCCGCCGAGGCTCTTGACGCTTTGCCGCAGCATTTTCCGGCGCTGGCCGAAGGCGGCCTCGGTGACGCGGCCGAGCTTTTTCGCTTCTACCGGCAAGGGGGTCGCGCGCGGCACCAGATGCACCACCGATGACGTCACCTTCGGCGGCGGGGTGAAGGCCTGCGGTGGCACGTCGAAGGCGATCCTGGCTTGCGTGCGCCAGCCGGCGAGCACGCCGAGCCGGCCATAGGCATCGCTGCCTGGGGCGGCGGTGATGCGCTCGGCCACCTCGCGCTGGAACATCAGCGTCATCGATTGGTAGAAGGGCGGCCATTCGGCAATCGTCAGCCAACGGATCAAGAGTTCGGTACCGATATTGTAGGGCAGGTTGGCGACGATCTTCACCGGTCCGCCGGCTTCCCCGGCAAGCGCGGCGAAGTCCGTCTTCAGCGCATCGCCGGGAATGACGTGCAAACGGCCGGGATAATGATTGGAGACCTCCGCTAGCGCTTCCAGGCAGCGCTCGTCGCGTTCGATCGCGACGACCCGCTTGGCGCCGTTGAACAGCAGCGCTCGCGTCAATCCGCCGGGGCCGGGGCCGACCTCGATCACGGTGGCGTCGGCGAGGTCGCCGGCGGCGCGCGCGATCTTGCCGGTCAAATTGAGGTCGAGCAGGAAATTCTGGCCGAGCGCCTTCTTCGCCTGCAGCCCATGGCGTTCGATCACCTCGCGCAGCGGCGGCAGCCCGTCGATCGTCATGCGGCCAGGCTCACGGCAACGCGCTCATGCGGCCACGGCCTCGGTCCCGCTGTCGGCAAGCCGGCGGGCGAGCCTCAGGGCAGCGATCAGGCTGTCGGCGCGCGCGATGCCTTGGCCGGCAATATCGAAAGCGGTGCCGTGGTCGGGCGAGGTGCGGATGAAGGGCAGGCCGAGCGTGACATTGACCGCCTCGTCGAAGGCCAGCGTCTTGGCCGGGATCAGCGCCTGGTCGTGGTACATGCAAAGTGCCGCGTCGTAGCCGGCTCGCGCCCGCGCATGGAACATGGTGTCGGCCGGCAGCGGCCCGAAGGCGTCGATGCCCTCCGCCCTCAGTTGCTCGATCGCCGGCTGGATGACCCGCCTGTCCTCCACCCCCATTGCACCGCCTTCGCCGGCATGCGGGTTGAGGCCGGCGACCGCGAGCCTCGGCCTGGCGATGCCGAAGCGGGTTTTCAGGTCGGCGGCGGTGATGCGTGCGGTGGCGACGATCAGCTCGCTCGTCAGCGCCTTCGGCACGTCGACGAGCGGGATGTGGATGGTGACCGGGACGGTGCGCAGTTCCGGGCCGGCAAGCAGCATTACCGGCGTCACCTCGGCGCCCGTGTGCAGTCCCGCCAGATGCGCCAGATATTCGGTGTGGCCGGGAAAGCGGAAGCCGGCATCGTAGAGCGGCTTCTTGGCGATGGGGCAGGTGACCACGGCCGCGGCGCGCTCGGCAAGACAATCGGCCACGGCCCGATCGATGGCCTCGAGGGTGCCTGCGGCATTGGCGATGTCGGGCCGCCCGGGATTGTCGACATGGCCGGCATCGAGCGGCACGATCGGCAGCGCCCGCGAAAACATCCGCGCTGCTTGCGCCGGCAGCGTTTCGGCGATGGCTATCCTGGCGCCGATGTGGTGCGCGCGCGCCTCGATCAGTGTCGGATCGGCAAGCAGGTAGAAGGGCGGCACGCCGGCGCTTTCACCGGCGAGCCAGGCGGCGATGGCGATCTCCGGGCCGACGCCGGATGGATCGCCGACGCTCACTGCCAGCGGGGCATCGGTCTTGCGCATGTCTAGGCCGTCTTGCGGGGCGATCTGCCCGGGTATGGACAGGAGGTGGCTCTGTCGTCTCGTTCACTCACGCCCAAAACCCTGCCAATCTAGCGCTCGACGATTTTGGCCTTCTTCCGCAGCTCGTCGACATATTTCTTCGAGAGCTCGTCGGCGTCCTTGTCGTTGCCGCCCTCGCTCTGGAACACCATCTGCGCCGCCTTGTCGTCGGACACTTCGCGCGACGAGCAGATGCCGATGAATTCGATGCCGCGCTCGGTCTCGCGGGTGGCGGTGGCGCCGCCGACCTTGGTCGCCTTGATCTGGTCGGCCCAGTCAGCCGGCAGCTGAGGCGCCAGGACCCGGCCGAGATCGCGCACGGTGACGTCGAGCAGCCCCTTGGCGAATTGGCGCGTGCTGTCGCAGCCGTTGAAGCGCGCGCGCATGGCATCGGCCTCGCGCTTGCGTTTGGCCAGTGTCGCGCTGCGCTCGGAGGCCGGCACCACGAAGATCACCTGCTGCAGCATGTATTCCATGGCGGTCGGCTTGGCGCCGCCCTTGTCCAGCATGCGCCGCACCGCGTCCTGCTCTGTCACCGCGCCGCCCTCGCCGGAACGGTAGCGGGCACCCAACGCCTGGTTCCAGGCCATCTGGGCGCGGATGAAGTCCTTGAAGTGCTCCTTGGTGACGCCGGACTGCGCCATGATTCCGTCGAGCTGCTTGAGCTGCATCTTGTTGTTGGTGGCAAAGCGCTGATACGCCGCATCGACCTGGGCATCGGTGATGCGGATGCCGAGCCGCCTGGCCTCGGCCATGCGCAGCGTCTGGTCGATCATTTCCTGCCCAGCATCGCCCTTCTTGCGCTGCAGTTTCAGGAATGCGGCCCGGTGCGCGATGTCGCCGGTGGTGATCGGTACGTTGTTGACGACATATTTGATCGTGCTGGCGAAGGCAGGCGGCGTCATCGCCGTGATCGAAACCGAGGTCGCCGCCACCAGCAGCGCGAAGCCTGCTGAAAACAGGTATTTCCTCATCTCACGTATCCCAATTCTGTCCCGCTTCTACAGCGCCGAGCGTCCCCTCGGACCCGCGGCAGACGCTATGGCAATTGATCTGGCGCATGATCCTTCGGCAAATGTCTTCCGGTTTCGGGGTCATGCGCAATGTGACCGAAACCCCTGCCAGCCCTATGCGGCGAAACCATGTCGTCAGCCAGCCGTCACTGGATGGTGTCGATGGCGCTGGTCGACGACCCGAAATCGCCAAGCGTGCGGAACGACAGGTTGAAGCCGACATTCTGCGACACTTCCTTGGTCACAAGGTCGCGCGATTCCGAGAACGTCATCAAATAGGTGAAGCAGGAATCATTATAGGCAAAGCCGACGCCGTCCTTGACCAGAACGCTCTGCTTGATGTCGTAGGTGCCGGTGCCGAAGACGCGCCAGTTCTCGGCAAGGTGGGTCGAGGCGCCGAGCGTGACCTCGTGGCGATCGGTTTCGAAGCCGTAGAGCGGCTGCGCCTGGATGAAGGCATATTTGGCAGTGAGCGAAACCGGCAGGCCGGAATAGGCGGCCTTCACCTCGGCGCGCCTGACGTCGAAGGTCTGCTCGTCGAAGCGGCCGCTGAGCGAGCCGGAGAAGCCGCTCGGGCTGTTGAAGCCGATCAGCCCGACATAGTCCGAAGTCGGCTTGTCGAGACCCGAATAGGCGCCGACATTGACCAGATCGGGCGCGGTGAACGAATTCTGGCCGGCCAGCTGGTAGGATTGGCCGAAGATCGCGTTGGTGCTCCAGCCACCCTCATAGGCGCCGGAATAGCGGAAGCCGACATTGGCGCGCGTGCCGCCTTCCATGCGGTCGTAGCCGGAGAACTTGTCGCGCTCGAACAGCGTCGTGGCATCGAAGACGAAGCTCTGCGCATCCTCGTTGGGAACAGCGAGGCCGCCGACATACTGCTCGTTCGGACGCACGAATACCTGCGCCATCGGCTCGACGATATGGCTGGAACTCGCCATCGAGAACAGCACTGGCCACCGCATTTCGAGGCCCAGCGTCGCCATGTAGCGGGCGAGCGAGGTGCGCATGTCGTCCTGTTCGCCCAGATTGGTCGCCATCTGGTTGATCGCGTTCAGCGAGGCGGTATTGGCGTTGACATAGCCGGCGTCGCCACGCAGCGCCAGCAGCGGCGTCAGTTGCAGGCCGCCATCGGTGGTGAAGGTACGCTTCCATTCAGCCTCGGTTGTCAGCCGGCTGGACTGGCCTTCGATGCCGCGCACATTGTTGATCGAGGTGTCATCGAGAGGATCGGCCAGCGCCACGTCGAGCCGGTCGCGGCTGATAACGCGCGCATTGACGTTGAGCGACAATTGCCCGCCGGCCACGGCCATGTCGGGGATGTAGGCATAGTCGAGCGACGGCAGCACCCAGGGCTGTTCACCGGCGCGCGCCGTCGCGTCGCTGGAGAGCGTGTTTTCCTGCACCTCGAACCGCATGGCGCGGACGTCGAAATAGTTGCGGTCGTTGAGGCCGGTCAGGTAGATCGACGACTGGTGGACGGTGTCGCTGTAGCCGTCGATGGCATAGGTGCGCGAGAAGTTCTTGTCGGTCTGCAGCAGCACGTCCCAGCCGAAGTTCCAGCGGTCGTTGATGGCGAACTGGCCCTTGGTGCCCATCATGCCGCGGAACTTGTTCGGATCGCCCGCCGCGCCCGAATCGACATTGCGCACGCCGTTGTCGATGAAGGCGTCGGGATCTTGCTGATGGATGCCGGCGATCTTCAGGCTGTATTCGCCATTGTTGAAGCGCTGGCGCCATTCGGCTTCGCCGAGGAAGCCTTGCTTGGTGTAGCCGGTGCCGGTGACCGTGAGGTCATAGGTCGGCGACAGGGCAAAGTAGTAGGGGATCTTGACGCCGACGCCGAGGTCGCTCTTGTAGACGATGCCGGGGATCAGGAAGCCGCTCTTGCGCTTCACCGTCGGGTCGGCGATCTCGAAAGCCGGCAGATAGGCGAGCGGGAAGCCGAAGAACTCGAAATTCGCATTCTCGAAGCGGACCGTCTTCTTCTCGCCGTTCCAGATGATCTTGCGCGCCTTGACGCGCCATGTCGGCGCGCTGTCCGGCTTGTCCTCGCAGGGTTCGCAGGCCGTGTAGACGCCGTTGTGGAAGGTGGTCAGAACGCCGCCCATGCGCTCCGCGCTCTCGGAGGCGAAATAGGCCTTGTTGACGGTCTCGACACGCAGCGCGTTGACGAAGCCGTCGGCGAAGTCGTCGGTGATGTCGATATGGTCCGAATTGATCTTGGTGCCGTCGCTGTTGATCAGCTCGACCGCACCGCTCGCGACCAGGCGCTTGGTGTTGCGGTTGTATTCGACGCGCTGGGCGACCAGCTTGTTGCCGCCGTAGTCGATCTGCACGCCGCCGACAGCGGTCACCGTGTTGTTGTCGTTGTTGTAGACGAGCGTATCTGCGGCAAGCAGCATCTGCGTGCCGGACGGAACGGGATTCGCCGTAATGTCCTGCGCCAGCGCCGGTACCGTCGGCACCGCGCAGGCGAACAGACATGCCAAGGCGGTCGCCCCATAGAGGCGTGCCAAACCGGCGTGCCTATGGCTGCGCAAAACCGCCTCCCTCACTAGCCGTCTTCCTTGTATAGCAGAAACGTCACCCCGAAGAACATAGCCACGACAACCGGAACCCATGCGGCCACCGCCGTAGGGACGAATCCCGCCACGCCGAATGCCTTGACCAATACCGAAACGACATAAAGCAGAAAGCCGGCGAGGACGCCACCCAGAATCATCGTCGCCGACTGCCCCATACGCGCAAATCGCATTGAAACTGTTGCCGCAATCAGCGTCATGGCGACGAGGAGGAACGGCAGCGCCACCAGCGAATCAAACTGCATGGCGAAGGCATTTGCCTTCAGCCCGAAGGAACGGGCAACCTCGATCTTGCCGGGCAGGTCGTAAAAGGGAATGGTTTCCGGGCGCGCCAGCCGCTCTTGTACGAATTCAGGCTTGAGGTTGGTCTGGACCCGGTCGGATGTCGCGGGCCGGATAGTGCCGTCCTTGAACACCTTGACGTCCTGCAACTCCCAATAGCCGTCGCGCAGGAAGGCGTGCGCCGCGTCCTTGCGCTCGACGATGTTGCCTTGCTGGTCGAGCACGAAGAACACCGCGTCGGCCATTTCCAAGCCCTGGTTGAGAATCGCCCGGGCGCCAATGATGGTGTCGCCGGAAGCGGTCTTTTGCCGGATCCAAGGCGTCGTGTCGGCCGGCACCGCGTTCGAATTGCCGGCGCGCAACTGGTTTTCCATCTGCTCGGACCAGGAGAAGCCGTGCGCCGCGATCGGATTGAGCACGCCGACCGACAGCACACCGAACATGAGCGCGCCGATGCAGCAGGGCAGCAGGAATTGCCAGGCCGAAACGCCGGCCGACCGCGCGATGACCAGCTCATATTTGCGGTTGAGCGACACCAGTGTCGCCATCGCCGAGAACAGGCCGACGAACGGCACGGTCTGCAGCATGATCATCGGCATCCTCAGCGCCGAAATGGCGAAGGCGGTGCCGTAGGTGAAGCCGGGCAGGCCGGTGGTGCGGCCGGACAGTTCGGTGAAGTCGATCAGGAACACCAGCGCCAGAAGGCCGAGGAAGAACCAGATGGTGATCGACACGTAGCGCAAGAAGAAGTAGCGGCCCAGCGTCCAGCCCATCGTCATGCCCCCTGGCCGGAAGCGCGCCGGGAGAGACGCAGCTTGATGGCCGTCCAGGTCTCGCTGACGCGGCCGGCGAGATTGGTCATCCAGTCCGCCCAGGCCGCCGGCAGTTCCATCGACCTCGACGAGACGATGAACCAGGTGGCGACAGCCGAGGCCACGATCGGCACGCCGTAGACCACATAGGCATAGAGCGGCACCTTGTCGGCCTTGCCGGCGGCGAAGAAGCCGAGCCACCGCACGAACAGCGCGATCGCGATGGCCGTGATCAGCGGATGGATCCGCGCTTCCCGGTGCGAGCGCGCGTCGCCCGCCACCGCCAGCGCGATCAGCGCGAACACCAGCGGGTAGGACCATTCGGAGAAGCGCTGGTCGAGCTCGGCCGTGTAGCTGCCCGGCTTGCGCTGGAACATCTTGTCGTTGGGATCCGGGTTGAGCAGGTACTGCGTCGTGCGGTCCTTGGGCAGCAGCGTGATCTCGTTCGCCGCCGACATGAAGGCCGAGAGGTCGAACGCATAGGAGGTGAAGCGGATCACCGACAGGTCGCCAGTCAGCGATTTGCGGTTGATGACGCCGTCATTCATCATCAGCACCTTCTCGTCGCCCTTTTCGACGATGCTGCCGGACTTGGCGTAGTAGATCAGGTTGGCGCCTTCCTCGCGCGAATCGGCCACGAAGATGCCGCCGAGCCTGTTGTCCGGCAGGCGTTCGCCGATCTGCAGGAACAGGCCGTCGTCGATCTTGCGGAACGTTCCTTCCTGGATGATCAGCGACAGAAGGTCGGCGCGCGACGAGGCCACCAGCTGCCGGTTCTTCTGCCTGGCATAGGGGTCGACGCCATTGTCGACGGCAAAGGAAAAGACGCTGGCCGCGAGCGCCAGCAGGAGGATCGGCCGCGCGATGGTCCAGCGCGAGGCGCCGGCAGCATTGATGACGGCCAGTTCCGAATCGGTGTTCATGACGCTGAGCGTCTGCGCCACCGCCACCACCAGCGCGAACGGCACCACGATCGGGATGATCGACGGGATGATCAGCGCGGCGACCTCGAAGAAGGTCAGCGCCGATTGGCCGCTGTCGGTGACGAGATCGATCTTGGCGAGCACCTGCGTCGTCCACACGATCGCCAGCGTCCAGGTCAGCGCGGCCACGAAGACCGTCGCTGCGCGACGCATGATGTAGCGTTCAACGACCTTCATGAAGGCTTTCTCGATTTTGCCGAACGGCATCATGCCCGCCGACAAGGTAGTCATCCGGCGACGGCAGTACAACTGGCTGCATTGGCGGCTCGATCTGGTTCCCGTTCCACATCACGCGCCCCGGCTGGCCGGAGTGTCCAAGGCAATGCATAAGAAATGCAAAACATTGGTGGTTAACAAGAGGTTACGGCAGGAATGCGGGGCCATGCCGCGACGAATCCACTGATGGTTGCGGCGGCGATATAGGCTGCGATTTCGGCCAAAGTCTTGCCAAATGATGGAAAACGACCAAATGTCGCGCACTCTTGAAAGCCGTTGTGCGGCGCCTATCCCCGAAAGCAGGTTCTGATGACTTCGACACCTTCGATTGCCTTCGCCAAATTTGCCGCGCCGAAAAAGGGCAGCGCCTTCGTGCTGGCGGCCGACGATGGCGCGGTTGGCGAAGCAGGCAAGGCTTGCGATCCGGCCGGGGCGCTCGCGCGCGCGTTCCCGGTGGCCGACTTTTCCGGCAAGTTCGGCACCGTCGCCGAGGTGCTGGCGCCGGAGGGGACTTCGCTCGACCGCCTGGTGGCGGTCGGCGCCGGCAAGGCCGCCGCCCTCGACGACCAGGCCTGGCTGAGGCTGGGCGGCACCATCGCGGCCTTGCTGCGCAAGGCGACGGAAGTCGCCGTCGTGCTCGATGTTCCGGGCGCCGAGGCCGGCGGCAGGCAGGCCGCGAACCTCGCCGCTGGCATCCTTTTGCGCAGCTATTCCTTCGACAAGTACAAGACCAAGAAGGACAAGGACGAGCCGAAGAAGCCGGTCAAGGTGACCATCCACTGCGCCGATCCCGCCGCGGCAAAGAAGGCTTTCACCGACGAGGCGGCGGTGATCGACGGCGTGCTTCTGGCGCGCGATCTTGTGAACGAGCCCGCCAACACGCTGGGCCCGGTGGAGTTCGCCGCGCGCGCCAAGGACCTGGAGGCGCTCGGGGTCGAGGTCGAGATTCTGACCGAGAAGGAGATGGAGAAGCTCGGCATGGGCTCGCTGCTCGGCGTCGCGCAAGGCTCGCCGCGCGGCGCCCGCATGGCGGTCATGCACTGGAAGGGCGGCAAGGCCAAGGACGCGCCGGTCGCCTTCATCGGCAAGGGCGTCACCTTCGACACCGGCGGCAATTCGATGAAGCCGGCCTCAGGCATGGAGGAGATGAAGGGCGACATGGGCGGTGCCGCCGCCGTCACCGGGCTCATCCACGCCCTTGCCGCCCGCAAGGCCAAGGCCAATGTCATCGGCGTCATCGGCCTGGTCGAGAATGCCGTCGACGGCCACGCCCAGCGCCCCGGCGATATCGTCACCTCGATGTCGGGCCAGACCATCGAGGTTCTGAACACCGATGCCGAAGGCCGCCTCGTGCTGGCCGACGCGCTCTGGTACACCAATGACCGCTTCAAGCCGAGATTCATGGTCAATCTGGCGACGCTGACCGGCGCCATCATGGTCGCGCTCGGCCAGCACTATGCCGGCCTGTTCTCCAACAATGACGAGCTGGCGGACCGGCTCTCCGGCGCCGGGCAGGCGACGCAGGAGCGGCTGTGGCGCATGCCGCTGGGCGCCGAATACGACAAGCTGATCGATTCCAAGAACGCCGACATGAAGAACATCGGAGGCCGCTACGGCGGCGCCATCATCGCCGCGCAGTTCCTGCAGCGCTTCGTCAAGGAGACGCCTTGGGCGCATCTCGACATCGCCGGCACGGCGATGGGCTCGCCGCCAAGCGAGATCAACCAGTCCTGGGGCTCGGGGTTCGGCGTGCGGCTGCTCGACCGTCTCGTGCGCGACCACTACGAGGGGTAAGGCCGTTCGAGGCGCGATCATGGCCGAGATCCTGTTCTACCACCTGACCGAATCGACACTCGAGGAGGCGCTGCCCGGCCTGCTCGAGCGCAGCGTCGACCGCGGCTGGCGCGCCGTCGTGCAGACCGGCACCGAGGAGCGGCGCGACGCGCTCGACCAGCATCTGTGGACGTTCCGCGAGGATTCCTTCCTGGCGCATGCCACCGACCGTGAAGCCTATCCGGGCGAGCAGCCGATCCTGCTCACCACCGGCGAGGGCAACCCGAATGCCGCGCAGATCCGTTTCCTGGTCGACGGCGCGGCGCCTGCCGACCTCTCGGGCTACGAGCGCGCCGTCTTCCTGTTCGACGGCCATGACGCCGCGCAACTGGAAGGGGCGCGCAGCCATTGGAAAACGATGAAGGAGGCCGGCCACACGGTGACCTACTGGCAGCAGACGCCGGATCGGCGCTGGGAGCGCAAGGCGTAGGTTCCATACTGATGGGCGCCAATCATTAGACAGGAAACGTCGGCGCGGCGCCGATAGACGATTTCTGGGGCGATGCGACCCCGCCCGGATAACTCTCACCCTTAAGCCACCATCATGGCCATCGCCCCTGATCCGCTTTATGGATTAGATAGACGCGAACTCATTCGGCGGGTTGAGAATGCGTATCAAAATCATCGGAACCGGTGGGGCGGTGCCGGCTCAGTGCGTGACCTCGCGCGCGCTGGAGGTACGGCTTGGCCTTGCCCAGGGTCGGCTCGAAGCCGCCACCGGTGTCGTCGAGCGCTACGTCTGCGAAGGCGAATCGCAGATCGATCTGGCCTGCGCGGCGGCCAGTCTGGCGCTGACCGATGCCGGGCTGGAAGCCTGTGAGGTCGATCTGATCATCGGCGGCTGCGGCGTGCCGTATCAGCCGCTGCCGGCGACCGCGCCACTCGTCATGCAGCGCCTTGGCCTGCCAGACGGTTCGGCCGCCGCCTTCGACGTCAACAGCACCTGCCTCGGCTTCCTCACCGCCTTCGAGACGGCTTCGCGCCTGATCGAGGCCGGGCAATTCAGCACGGCGCTTGTATTCTCCTCGGAGGTCGCCTCGCGCGCGCTGCCGTGGCGCGACCAGCCGGAGGTCGCCGCTCTCTTCGGCGACGGCGCGGCGGCGGCGGTGTTGCAGAAGGCAGGGCCGGGCGGGGGCAGGGTGGTGGCCAATCTGATGCGCACCTATCCTTCGGCCTACGAGGCCTGCGGCATCGGCTCGGGCGGCACGCGTTTCGACTTCCATCGCCAGCCGGAGGAATTCGCCCGCCACAGCCTGTTCCACATGGACGGCAAGGAACTGTTCCGCGTCACCGCGCGCCATTTCGGCGGCTTCGTAACCGAGCTTTTGCAGCGCGCCGGCTGGCGGCACGCGGATGTCGACCTCGTCGTGCCGCATCAGGCAAGCCCGTTCGCGCTGGCGCATATGGTGCGCCAGACCGGCTTCGCGCCGGAAAAACTCGTCGACATCTCCGCCCGCTACGGCAACCAGATCGCCGCCTCCATTCCGTTCGCGCTCGATGTCGCGCGGCGCGGGGACCGGATCGCGTCGGGCGCCAGGCTGCTGTTCCTCGGCACCTCGGCCGGCGTGTCCTTCGGCGGCATGGCGCTGGAGGTTTGACGATGGCCGTGCTCGTCACCGGCGCCAGCGGCTTTCTGGGCTCCCATGTGCTGGCAAGGCTGGCCGCGTCCGGCACGCTGGCGCTCGGGCTCGGCCGCGATGCGGCATGTTGTGCTGCGCTGGAGGCCGCCGGCCATCGGATCATCCGCCATGACTTGTCGCGGCCGCTCGAAAGCGCGCTCGATCCGAGACTGGGCAGGGTCGAGCGGATCATCCATTGCGCGGCACTCTCCGCGCCTTTCGGGCGCCTGGCGGATTTCGAGGCGGCCAATGTCACGGCGACGAAAAACCTGCTCGATTTCGCGGCCCGGCAAGGTGTGAGCCGCTTCGTCCACATTTCAAGCCCGTCCGTGTGCTTCGCCTTTCGCGACCAGCTCGGTCTCACCGAGGACGCCGCCTTGCCCGATCCGGTCAACCATTATGCCCGCACCAAACGCGAGGCTGAGCGGCTGGTGCTGGCGGCGCCCGCCATCCACCCGGTAGTGTTGCGGCCGCGCGGCATCTACGGCGCCGGCGACCGCGCGTTGCTGCCGCGCCTCATCAAGGCGGCGAAGAACCGCCCGCTGCCGGTCTTCCGCGACGGCCGCGCCCGCATCGATCTCACCCATGTCGACGATGTCGTCGATGCGGTGATGGTGGCGCTTGCGGCGCCGCCGGAGGCGGAAGGCGAGGTCTTCAACGTCTCGGGCGGCGAGCCGCTGCCGGTGCGCCGCATCGCCGACGAGGCCTGCGCCCGCGCCGGTATCACAGCGCGCTGGCGGCGGATGCCGCTCTGGCCGGCGATGCTGGCCGCCGGCGCCATGGAGGCGGTAGCGCTCGCTCTTCCCGGCCGTCCCGAGCCGCCGGTGACGCGCTATGGGCTCGGCCTCTTCGCCTACGCGCAAAGTCTCGACCTCGCCAAGGCGCGCCGCCTGCTCGGCTGGGCGCCGAAAATCCCCTTCGCGCAGGGGCTCGACCGCACCTTCGCCGGCGGAGGCCCGGCATGAAGGTCCACTTTGCCAACAGTGCCTGGGTCAGTGCCGCCGAACGGCTGATCCTGCGCGGCGGCGGCTGGCACAGTGTGCGGCTGCGCGTCCGCTACGGCTTGATCCTGCATCCGCAGGCCGGGCCGGTGCTGGTCGACACCGGCTACACGCCGGAGTCTGTCACGGGCGAGGGGCGCGGCTGGATGCTGCGCCTCTACGGAGCGGTGCTCAGGCCTGAACTCAACGCGACCGAGCAGGTGCTGACGGTGCTCCAGCGCTTCGGCCTTGCGCCCGGCGATGTCCGCGCCGTCATCGTTAGCCATTTCCACGCCGACCACATCTCGGGTCTGTCGCTGTTTCCCAACGCCCGTTTCATCGCCAGCGGCTCCGCCTGGGCTCGCGTCAAGGCGCGCACGCCGAGGCAGAACCTCCGCCACGGCGTCTTCACCGAACTCTTCCCGGCCGACTTCGAGGCAAGGCTCGACGGGCTGTCCATGAAGCGGCGGATCGACACGCGCGGCGGCGTGCCAGGCGGAGCCGATCTCTTCGGCGACGGGAGCGTCGTGGCGGTCGATCTGCCCGGCCATGCCGACGGCCAGTTCGGCCTTTTGTTCGCCGGGCTGGAGCGGCCGCTGCTCTATGCCGTCGACGCGCAATGGCTGCTCGCCGCACTCGATCCGAAGCGCGCCCCCGGCTTTCCCTCCAGCCTCATCGCCGAGGATGTTGCCGTCATCGGCCCGACCTGCGAGACGCTGCGTCGCTTCCAGGCGGCGGGTGGACAGGTGATGCTCTGCCACGACCCTGCTATGACGCAGTACGACCTGACTGCGCACGAACTGGCGGCGGGGGCCGGATGAACGGGCTCACGGAAGCCATCGGTTCCTTCGTGCTGACGCGCTGGGTTTCGCGCAAAAGCCGGCCGGCCTTCGAGCGCTGGCAAGCGGCCACCCTGCGTCGTTGGCTCGACCACGACCTGCCGCTGGCGCCGTTCTATGGCCAGGCGCCGCGACAGCTCGGCGACCTGCCTGTGACCGACAAGGCGCTGCTGATGGCGAATTTCGAGCGCTTCAATATCGGCGGCGTGTCGGCCCGCGATGCCTGGGCCGCCGCTTCCGCCGACTGCCGCCTCGGCGACCTGACGGTTGGCGCGAGTACCGGTACATCCGGCAATCGCGGCCTGTTCGTCATCTCCGAGGCGGAAAAATACCGCTGGCTGGGTACGCTCCTCGCCAAGGCGGCACCCGATCTTCTGTGGCGCGGAATGCGCGTCGCCGTCATCCTGCCGCAGAACACGGGACTGTACGACAGCGCCCGCAAATCGCGGCGCATCGACCTGCGCTTCTTCGGCCTGACGCTCGGCCCGGAACATTGGCGCGCGACGCTCGAGGACTTTCAGCCAACGGTGATCATCGCGCCGCCGAAGATGTTGCGGCATTTCGCGGCGTCGGGCTTTCGGCTCTCGCCGCAACGCGTCTTCTCGGCCGCCGAGACGCTCGATCCGGTCGACCGTCCGGTTATCGAGAATTTCTTCCGGCTGCCCCTCGACCAGATCTACATGGCGACGGAGGGCCTGTTCGCGGTGACCTGCCGGCAGGGCGGCCTGCATCTCGCCGAGGATTCGGTGTTCTTCGAATTCGAGCCGGCCGGCGACGGGCTGGTGACGCCGCTGGTCACGGCCTTCCGTCGTCAGACCCAGATCATGGCGCGATACCGGATGAACGACCTGTTGCGGCTCTCTGAGCAGCCTTGCAAATGCGGTTCGCCGCTGCGCTGCGTCGACGAGATCGTTGGCCGCATGGACGACGTCTTCCGGCTGGAATCGGCCGCCGGCCAGGTCCTGCTCACCCCCGACATACTGCGCAATGCGGTGCTCAAGGCCGACCGTCGCATCGACGATTTCCGGCTGGTGCAGTCGGCGACCGATGCCATTGAGCTGAGGCTCGCGCCGGATCTCGCCGACGAGGCGGCGACTGCCGCGCATCAGGCGGTGCTCGCGCTGCTCGCGGCGCGCAAGGCGATGGCGACGGTCGATCTGGTGCGGGCGCCGCTGCCGCTGGAGACCGACCGCAAATTGCGCCGCGTCGAATGCCGGCTGGGAGTGGCGCCGTGAGCCCGGCCGCCATGATGGAGAGGCCGCTTCAGCAGGCGGACCGGGTCCAGAACAGCCCCGGCAAGGTCGAGGCTTTCGTCCGGCTCTTCAACGACGTGCCGGTACGCGATCTCGTTGCCAACCTTACCACGTCGGTCGAAAGCGTGGAGGTCGCCGGCCGCACCTTCCCGCTGACGCTGAACGACACCAGCGACGCGCCCAACTGCTACATCTGCTGCCCGTCCGGCGCCTATATCGACTATGCCGTCGACGAGACGCGCAACTTCATCGCGCACCCGTCGCTGCGGCGCTCGCTCAAGGCGCTGATCGGCGCCTGCGCGCCGCTGGTGCGGGCGAGCGGCCTTGACCATCAGGTTCAGCTCAACAACTGGCTCTTTTCGACCAACCCGGTGCCGCTGCTCGACCGTGCCGCAATCGCCGCCTTGCGCGCCGACCTTGCGGCGCGCTTCCCGGACCGCGCCATCGTCATCCGTTCGCTGAACGAGATCGCCGACCCGGCCACCATCGCGGCGCTGAAGGCGGAAGGCTTTCGCATGCTGGCGGCGCGCCAGATCTACATCTTCGCCGACCGCGGTTCGGCGCCGGCCATGAGCAACGACATGAAGCGCGACCGCAAGCGACTCGGCAGCCCGCCCTTCAAGCGCGTCGGCGATGCCGATTTCAGCGATGCCGACTATGCGCGCGCGGAACAGCTCTACAGCATGCTCTATCTGGAAAAATACACGCCGCTCAACCCGCACTACACCGCTCGCTACATCGCCGAGATGCACCGGCGCGGCGTTCTCAGCCTGGTCGGCCTGCGTCGGCCGGGCGGCGAACTCGTCGCCGTCACCGGCCTGTTCGAGAACGGCGGCACGCTGACCCAGCCGATCGTCGGCTACGACACCGGGCTGCCGATAGAGGAGGGCCTCTATCGCATGGTGATGGCGATGGCGCAGGACCATGCCACGGCGCGCGGCCTGTTCTTCAACATGAGCGCCGGGGCCGCAAGCTTCAAGCGACGGCGCGGCGCCGTCGCGGCGATCGAATACAACGCCGTCTATGCCGGTCATTTGCCGCGTCGCCGACGCGTGGCGATCCGCGTCATGGAAACCGTGCTGGCGCGGGTAGGCATTCCCCTGCTCAGGAGGTTCGAACTTTGAGCGAGCGCCAAAAGCGGAAGGATCACTGGCAGGCCGTGGCGCTGTCGGGCGACATCAGGGGCAAGCCGAAGCGCATCCTGTTCGACGGCCAGCCGCTGGTGCTGTTCCGCTCGGCGCAAGGCATTGCGGCGCTGTTCGACCGCTGCCCGCACCGGCTGGTCGAACTGTCGACCGGCAAGCTCGTCGGCGGCGAGATCGAGTGCCCCTATCACGGCTGGCGCTATGACGGGGAAGGGCGCTGCACCGCCATCCCCGGTCATGTCGGCGAGATGCCGCATTACCGGGTGCGCCGCTTTGGCGCCATCGAGCGCGACGGCGTCGTCTTCGTCTCGTCGGGCACGCCCGAGGCCGAACCCTATCTCCATTGCATGCAGGGCAAGAACGTCGTCGTGCGGCGGGTGCGCAGCTCGACGCAATCGACGGTGATCGACGCGGCCGAAAACATCCTCGATGCCACCCACACCCACTTCACCCACAAGGGCCTGCTGCGTGGCCTGGGTTCGAAGCGCCATCTCGTGCGCGTCGAAGTGACCGGCGGCGAGGGCTGGGTCGAGGCTTGCTACACCGGCGAGGATCGACAGCAGGGGCTGATCAGCCGGCTATTGGAAGGCGAGCGCGCGAAAACCATCGGCCGCTTCCGTTACCCCGGCATCGCCGAACTCGAATATTGGGGCAAGGATGGGCTTGCGCTCGCCACCACCTTCCATCTGCGCCAGGCCGACGAGCGCACCGTCGAGGGCGTCGGCTGGCTGATCGGCCCGCGCCGGGGCTGGCTCGGCGGGATCAAGGCGCTTGCCTTCAAACCGCTGTTCAACATCGCGTTGCAGCAGGATCGCCGCGTGCTGAAATCGGCGAGCGACAACGCCCGTTTTGCTCCGCCAGCGGTGCCGGTGATCGGGCCGCTCGATTTCCTGCGCCGAGACATCGCCGCGATCATCGCGGGCGAAATGCCCCCGGCAGCGGAAGAGCCGCGCGTGCACCAGATCGAGCTTTAGCTGTAATCTAAAGTTCACAGTTGCTTGATTCAAAAACCGTTGTGAATTATAGGTTACGGATGACCGAGGTTCGGCAGACCGACGAATTCA
The DNA here is from genome assembly GCF_049887195.1 of Mesorhizobium abyssinicae. NCBI lineage: Bacteria > Pseudomonadati > Pseudomonadota > Alphaproteobacteria > Hyphomicrobiales > Phyllobacteriaceae > Mesorhizobium > Mesorhizobium abyssinicae. Next base: position 178,094 of record NZ_JARAKC010000002.1, on the reverse strand, counting down.
GGAAATGGCTACGAAATCTCCCAGATATCCGGGCTGCCAGAAAGATTGCTCAGCGGATCATACGCGTTGAGGCCGGCCTGATAGGGGACGCCAAGTTCTTCGACGGCATCGGTGAGCTTCGGATCGACTATGGGCCGGGATATCGCGTCTATTTCATCCGGCGCGGCAACACGGTCATCATACTGCTTTGCGGAGGCGACAAATCCTCTCAAGACAGAGACATCAGAAAAGCCAAACAGATGGCAAACGAGGTTTGACATGGCTCTCAAAACCACACCATTCGATGCCGCTGAATATTTCAACGATGCAGAGTCTCAGGCCGAGCTCCTTGCGGATGCGTTCGAGACCGAGGACGCAACCTATATCGCGCATGCTCTCGGTGTTATTGCACGCGCTCGCGGCATGACGGCCGTGGCGAAGGAAGCTGGCGTTACCCGAGAGGCGCTTTACAAGGCGCTGAGCGAAAAAGGTGACCCGCGCCTCAGCACGTTGCTAGGTGTTACTAGGGCTCTAGGCTTGCATCTGTACGCGAAGCCAGTTGAGCCCAACCAAGTCAAAGCGTGAGACCCTAAACCGGCCCGTTCCATTCGATGTCGCGCGTTGACGCCGCCTGCAGGCCGATGCGTTCTCGAAGCGCGATGCCGGCGATCTCGGCCAGCGCCGGCCACTGCGCCTTGACCGGTGCAGGATCGCCGGGCCAGTCGAGCAGTTCCTCCGCACCGCGCATCGCTTTGCTGAAGCGGCCGAGGCCACCGGAGCGCAAGGCCGCCGGCAGCCCGTAGATCCACATGGCGAGCCGCACTGTCTGGGGCGCGGTGACATCGGGTCTGACCTCGGGCCCGTCTCCCAGCACGGCGTCCGCGAAGCGCGCCGGATCGCGGAAGAAATGCAGGCCGCTGACGGCGCGCGGGTTGCACTCCAGCGGCAGCACTGTTCCGTCCGCCTGCCGCATCAGGTCGAAGGAGACTTGCCCGGTCCATGACGTGCCACCGGCGATGCGCTCGACCAGCTCGCGCGCCCAGACATCCTCGATCCGTTCGAAGAAGATGCCGGCGCCCTTGCCGGCACGGTAGAGCGAGCGATAGAGCGCGAACGCCTTGAGCTTGCCCGCGCGCGCCACCGCATAGGCGCTGATCTCCTCGCCCGTCACGAAACGCTGCGCTACCCAGGGCATGGCGGGCGAGGGGTTGACGGCATCGAGTTCGTCGGGCGAGGGGCGCAAAAGCACCTGGCTGGCGAAGCGCGACCATACCCGTTTGAACACCAGTTCGCGCGCGCGGCCGCGCACCGCTTCCAGATCGGCTCTGGATTGCAGCAGCGTCGTTTGCGGCACGGCGAGGCCAAGCCGTTCGGCCAGCCGGATGAAGGCATGCTTGTTGTGGACCTCGGCAAGCAACTCGATACCGGGGGCGAACAGACGCGCCGGGATCGCGCGGCCGCGCCAGGCGAGCGCCAGATGAAAAACCTCCTCGCAGGTCGGGATGACCAGGCCAATCCCTTCGGCGCGCACCAGCGCCTCGACGGCCTCGGCATAGGCCGCCGGCTCGAAGCGCGGCGGCGGCAGGCGGCGATAGAGCGCGCAGGCTATGCTGGCGGCGCCGATCGGCCGGGCAGGGGTGTCGGCCAGGATCACGCGTCGCCCGGCGCCATGCAGCAGCCGCGCCAGATGCAGCGCCACCGGCGCGCGCGCTCCGGTGACGAGGACAGTGCTATCGGGCACGGGACATTGGCATCGGCAAGCCCTGGGCGGTGATTGCGGTTGGCGGAACCGTTGCGCGAAATCGGTGCGCTTGGCAACGGAGCCGCGCCGTGTATCGTCAGCCGGCTCGGGTCGTCCAAAGCCGGCGATCCCGGGAACCGAGCAGCGCCAGGATCGCGGCGGCGCTCAGCAAGTGGATGGAACAGCCACCGTTCCGCAGCGGTCAGCTCTGCTCCTCAGCGTCGTCGTTGCCTTCCAGTTTTTTGCGCAGCGCCGCGATCACGCCGTGCATGGTGTTGATGTCCTCGACCGAAAGCCCGTCGGCGAGGTTGTTGATCCAGGGGGCCTGCAGGCGCATGGCCGCGTCGTAAGCTGCACGCCCCTCGTCGGACAGCACGACAAGCTGGGCCCGGCGGTGATGCGGGTTTACCCTGAAGGCGACCAGCCCTTCGCCTTCGAGGTCGTTGACGATGCGCTGCACGTTCTGGCGGTTGGCGCCGAGATCCCGCGCCAGCCACGCCACCGGCTGCGGATGCGCGGCGGCGACGATGGCGCCCAGCACCTGCCAGCGAGCGCTGGTCAGGCCGAGATCTGCGACCAGCCTGTCGCCGGCCGCGCTGATGCGGCTGTTCAACCTGAACAGGTCAAGGATGAGGTCGCTCAAGGCCTTGCCGGGCGGTGTTCGCTTCGTGCTGGACATTTGTCACCTTGTATCGATATTGACATCATGTTGTCAAACGCATATGTAGGCATCGTAACAGATTGACATCATAACACCAATTGAAGGAAACCCTCATGACCCATATGCGCCCCCTCGACCCCGCTTTCCCGATCGACCGCCAGGTCGCCATCGATGCCACCGCCGTCGTGCTGGTGAACGTCTTCACGCTCGACAAGGCCGACGAGCAGACCTTCCTCGACGTCTGGCAGGACGACGCTGCCTTCATGAAGCAGCAGCCGGGCTTCATCTCGACCCAGCTTCACCGCGCGATCGGCGACAGCCCGACCTATCTGAACTATGCCGTGTGGGAATCGACCGCCGCCTTCCGTGCCGCCTTCACGCATCCGCAGTTCAGGGCGAAGATCTCGACCTATCCGTCCTCGGCCGTCGCGTCGCCGCATCTGTTCGAGAAGGTCGCGGTGCCGGGGATCTGCGTGGCCTAGCCGAAGCGGCAAGGATGACGCCAACCGCAAGGGCGTGCCTCGGCAGGTAGGCAAGCCTATTAGCTTCGACTAGTACCTTCGGGGGTGGAAGGCTTGAGGGCGTCATCCGATGAAGGTCAACGTACTCTACGCGCACCCGGCGGCTGACAGCTATTTGGCGTCGCTTCACCAGCGCATCGTCAAAACGCTCAAGGCGAGAGGCGACGAAGTCATCGACTTCGACCTGTACAAGATGGGTTTCAATCCGGCGATGCTGCCCGAGGAATGGCGTGGCCATTACGATCCCTCCCAGGTGCCGAAGGATCTGCAGGTCTATGTCGATGCGCTGTTATGGGCAGAGGCATGCGTCTTCTGCTTTCCGACCTGGTGGTCGGGCATGCCCGCCATACTGAAAGGCTATTTCGATCGCGTATGGCGCCCAGGCATCGCTTACGAGGTGCCGCCGGATGACGGCCTGATCAAGCCTTCGCTGCTCAATATCCGCCGTATGGGCGTGGTCACCACATGCGGGTCGCCGTGGTGGTACACCCAACTCTATATGCAGAACCCCGGAAAGAAGGTGCTGCTGCGCGGCCTGAAGACCATGTGCGGCCGGGGCGTGCGGCATCTGTACCTGTCGCGATACTCCGTTCACAGCATATCGGACGAAAAGCGGGAAATGTTCGCGCGCGAGGTGGAGCGTCGCTTCGACACGTTCTGAGTTCCATTGCCGTGCCCGGCACGATCTTCGGGCAAGAGGCATCACAACCAGGCCGCCTGAATGTGTCATGTCGGATTCAACTTTCGGCCTGCTCGCGCCTCGCGGCACCGAAAACCTCGCGGGCGGCATCGGCATTCAAGACAGCGATGGCAAGCCCGACTATGATATCGGGCCAGGCCGAATTCCACAGGAATGCCGTGACCAGACCGGCAGCGATGATCGCTACGTTGGCAAGGACATCGTTGCGCGCCGACAGGAACGCCGCACGGGAGAGGCTTCCTCCATGATGGCGATAACGCGCGAGCATGAGTGCGCATGACAGGTTCACGAGGATCGCACCCATCGCCGTGAGAGTGAGTGGTACGGGCGAGGGCGGAACCGGAAGATGGAGCTTTTGCCATGCGGTCCATAGCGTGGCCAAAGCCGGGACCAGGAGTACGCCGGCGAGCAGCATTCCAAGCCGCGCCCGATTGCGGGCCGCCCAACCCAGCCCGACCAGGATCAGGAGATTGATCGACGCATCCTCCAGAAAATCGATGCTGTCGGCAAATAGCGATACGGACCCGATCCGGACGGCAATGGCAAATTCTATCCCGAAATAGGCAAGGTTCAGGATCGCCACCAACCGCACGGTCCTGCTCAGGTCGCCAGTCATGATTCTCATCCGTCGATCAATGTTGCATCCTTAGCGCAAAGCAGGCCGCGTTCCAGCCGCGGACCGCCGCGGCGCCAGTCAAATGCGATCAACCTGTCAACGTTCGCGTGGCTGTCATGCAACTGTCACACGGTGAAGATAAGCATCCTTAAATCCAGATTTTCGGATATGTGCATGGATAAGGAAGCGGCCCTTCGGGCATTGGCGGCGCTCGGCCAGGACACCCGCCTGGAGGTTTTCCGCTTGCTGGTGAAGACCGGGGCGGGCGGCCTGCCGGCCGGTGAGATCGCCGCGCGGCTCGGCATCGTCCAGAACACCATGTCGGCGCATCTGAAGGTGCTCGACCATGCCGGACTGGCCAACGCCAGCCGCGAGGGGCGCACAATCCGCTATGTCGCCGACATGACCGGCTTCCGCGACCTGCTCGCCTATCTGATGGAGGATTGCTGCAACGGCGCGCCGGAGCTCTGCCAGCCGGCACTCCAGGCCGTGAGCTGCAAATGCTAGCACTACAAGACATGCGGATCCGCACATGATTGTCGATCTTCCCCGCCGTCTCGTTGCCGAGGCGCTCGGCACCGCGATGCTGGTCGCTGCCGTCGTCGGCTCGGGCATCATGGCCGATCGTCTCACCGACGACGTCGCGCTTTCCCTGCTCGGCAACACGCTCCCGACGGGCGCCATCCTGGTGGTGCTGATCACCATCCTCGGCCCGATCTCAGGGGCTCACTTCAATCCGGCTGTGACGCTGGTGTTTGGCCTGAGGCGCGAGATCGGCTGGCATGCCGCACTTTGCTATGTCGCGGCCCAGTTGCTCGGCGGCCTCGCCGGCACGTTCGTTGCGCATGCCATGTTCGGCTTGCCTCTGGTGGAGCTGTCCACGACGGTGCGCAGCGGGGCAGGGCAGTGGATCGCCGAGCTAGTCGCGAGTTTCGGGCTGGTCTTCACCATCTTGGCTGGCCTGCGCTTCCGTGGCGATGCCATCCCTTGGCTGGTCGGGCTCTACATCACCGCCGCCTATTGGTTCACCGCCTCGACCTCCTTTGCCAATCCGGCAGTGGCCGTTGCACGCGCCTTCTCCAACACCTTTGCCGGCATCCGGCCGCACGATGTCCCGGCCTTCATCGTGGCTGAATTGGCCGGCACGCTGCTCGCCTTGGCGCTCGCCGGCTGGCTGCTTGCCGATCCTCAATCCAACCCCGCACCGAGGCCCGCCGAATGAGCATCACTATCTATCACAACCCCTCCTGCGGCACCTCGCGCAACACGCTGGCCATCATCCGCCAGTCGGGCGAGGAGCCGGAGGTCGTCGAGTATCTGAAGACGCCGCCTTCGCGCGAAAAGCTCGTCGAACTGATCGCCGCCATGGCGATGACGCCCCGCCAGCTGCTGCGCGAGAAGGGCACGCCCTACGCCGAACTCGACCTCGCCAATCCGAAATGGAGCGACGACGATATCCTCGACTTCATGCTGGCGCATCCGATCCTGATCAACCGCCCGATCGTGGTCACGCCGAAGGGGACGCTACTGGCGCGGCCGTCGGAAGCGGTGCTCGACATCCTGCCCAATCCCGACATCGGCCCCTTCGCCAAGGAGGACGGCGAAGTGGTGATCGGCGCCGACGGCAAGCGGGTCGTCCGGTAACAATGCCCGGCTGAATATCCCGGAAGGGCTCGGCGAGCCGCTACATCAGCGAGGCGATCGCCAGGCGATTCCTGGCGACGTTCGGCTTGCTGTCGCCAACATATTCGACGTTCGTGTCGATGAGCCGGTCACCGTCGATCCCAGCCGCGGTCAGGATGTCCACGATCGCCTTCGCACGCTGCCTGGCCAGTGCCTTGTTTGTCTTTGCGGCATTGGCGCCTTTGAATTCCTTGGCCGCCAAGGCCGTCAGTTCGACGTTGCAGCGCGAGTCCTTGATGCTCGCGGCGAACTTCTCGAGGTCATTCTTGATCCGCGATGAAATCACAGAGGACTGGCTGTCGAAAAACAGATGGACCTGGACAGCTGCGCGTCTCTCATATTGCCGGCACGATATGCCTTGCTTCGGCAAGGTGTACACGATCGCGCTCCGCGCCGTGTTCGTGTTTGTGGCGCTGTCGTCGACCCAATGCGAGAGCGCCAGCACCATTTCCGGCTTGACGCCTTGTACCTTGAGGAAGTCGCTGGTCGCGTCGAGCCTGCGGCCGGCAATGCCGTCAGCCTTGTCGTAGCCACCTTCTTTGCTCGCCGTCGCATAGAGCCTGTAGCCGCAATCCTTCCCGGCGTCCTTGATGAAAGCCTTCAACGCGTTGGCGGAATCCTCGGCTATCTTGCCGTCGCCCTTCTTGAAGAGGACGCGATAGGAGTTCCACTGCGTGCAGTTCGGGCCAACGTCGCGTTCCTGGGCGACTGCGCTGAAAGTTACCGTACTTGCGACAGCGCTAATAAAGGCCAGAACAAGAATGAATGATTTCTTCATTTTCTTGGCGCCTCCTGCTGCGGCTTAGTCTAACGCCCCGCTCTTTACTGCGGCAAGGTGGGCAAACCGCGGCCGGCGCTCGTCAGTCCCACACGAGCAGCAGCTTGCGCCAGAAGGCGTTGGACGGCATCGACTTGGAGCCGCGCGGCAGGCGGATGGCCAGATAGATCGTCAGCCATTTGCGATCTATCTCGCGGATCGAGACTTTCAAGTCTTGCAGCTCGAAAGGTCTCGAAACCCGTGTCCATCCGGAGAAGGCGAGGGCGCCGGTCGGGGCATCGCCTTTCCAGGAGAGCTTTTCCTCCGGCTTGCCCAGCGCCATGGCGAACTCGAAAGGAGACGCCTCCTCATGAGCGATCTCTACCGTTGCCACGACGCTTCTGGCAAAGGCCGGGAAGGCTGAATTGAGCGCGGCGACGACCGGGCCATGCGTGTTCGGCCGCAGGAATATGCCGCCACTGTCGCCGGCGACGAGCAGCGTCGGCAGGTCGGAGGGATGGTTGGTGACGAGCGCCGCATGCTTGAGCTCGTCATTGGTTATCCGGCGCATGCGCTGGCGCTGTTGCGGCGCGTTGAGACGCGGGTGTCTCGCGCCGTTCGAAACCGCATGGCGAACCTGGATGCTCGAAAAGCCTCCCAGCACGCGGCTGCCGGCAGTCCGTACCGCGAGCAGCAGGTCGCGCCTGGCAAACGACGGCGAGCTGACGGCCGCCTGGATCTCGCGCGCCTCGTGCGCCCGGCTGACATCCGCCCAGCCGCTCCCGCCATTGCTCTCCAGCACCTTGGCGAGGTCGCCGAAGGTCTGGTTTTCCGCGTCGACGATCGCCAGCTGGAACTGCGCGGGCTCGGTCAGGTCCTCGTCGAGATAGACCCAGCAGCTCGCGCCGATAGCACCCGGCGGGCAGACGCCCTTCAGCAAGGCCATGGTGATGTTGCCGCCCTTGGCTTCGAGAAACAGCTGATCCGGCGATTGTTCGACATAGCTCAGCGGATTGGCATCGGCATCCGGATGTGAACCGACATGCGCCAGGCGCAGCGGCTCGACGGAAAGGTAGTGCTCGCGATAGAGCGAGGAATGCAGTTCCGGCACGGTTTCGTCGGCGGCTGCCTTGAGCATGTCGACCACGCCAAGCGTAAAGTCGGATCGCCCCGCATGGGCGAGCAGCGAAATCGCGGTGTCCGCCCGGCCTTCGCGGGCCGCGATCTCGGCCAGCAGCTGCATCGCGTCCGGGGCATTGGCGGAACCCGCGCTCAGCCTGAGATACCGCTCGTCCTTGACCCGCAATTCCAGATTCCAGAGGTTGAGGTCCTTCTCGTGGCTGGCCGTGTTCGAGCTGATGCCGAGCTGCACGAACATGTCCGTTCGCGCGAATTTGTGCTTGCGGAAGACCTCGATGATCGGCCTGCGGTTCCTCAGCCACTCGGCATTCCGGTTCATGCCGGTCGGCGCCGACCGGTACCAATAGAGCGGCTCCGGCACGGTAACGACCTCCAGGCCGGCGAGGTCGGCGCGTAGGAAGAATTCCCAATCGCTGGCGGAAAAACCGCGCTCTTCGTTGAGGTAGCCGATCTTGTCGAACACCTCGCGCCGGAACATCGCATTGGCATCGCCATAGGGATTGGTGATCAGGGCGATGTCGGTGGGGCCGCCGACCGGGAAATAGAGCATGTAGCCGCTCTTGGTATCCGGCGGCACGAAGGGCTCGTTGAGCCACTTGGCAAAGGTCGTGCATATATCGGCGCCGGAGTTCTGCATGCCGGCGACAAGCGTGCTGACGGCGTTTGGGAACAGCGCATTGTCGTCGTCCAGGAACAGGATCAGCGAACCCTTGGCGGCGCGGATGCCGGTGTTGCGCGCCTTGCCGAGGAAGCCGTTCTTTTGCCGGATGATCCGCCAGCCGCGCTGCTCGAACTCCGGTTCCAGTTCCGCCAGCAGCCGAACCGCGTCCGGATCGGTGCTGCCGTCGTCGACGACGACCAATTCGATGTTCGGATAGTCCTGGCGGCGAACCGAGGCGATCGCCTGCGGCAACAGCTGCGCCCGGTTGTAGTGCGCGGTGATGATCGAAACCAGCGGCGGCCGGCTGCGGCGCGGGCTCGCAGCCTTGCGCGGTTCGCGGCCGAATTTCTCGTGCAGCCGGCTCCAGGCCTTGGCGCGGGCCTCGCGCCCATGCATCGGCTTCGCCGCGACGATCGAGCGGTTTTCCAGCACCGTCGCGATTTTGGCCGCGATGGCGGAAGCGGCAGGCGCCATCAGGACGGCATCGGCCGACTTGGGCTGCAGCATGTCGCGTACGCTGCCGACATCGGTGGCGACGAACGGGATCTCCTCGTCGATGCAGGCCACCACATCCATCGGCAGCTGTGCCGCCGCATGGGTGATCGCCACCAGCGCATGGCTCTGCCGCAGATACCTGAAAATGTCCGGCTCGTCGCGAATCGGCAACAGCTTGAGCTTGAACGGCCATTGCTGCGCGCGCCGCACGATCATGCCGCCCGAATGCTCGCCAAGCACATGCCCGAAGGCGCCGACGACAGTCACCGCCAGATCGGTGATGCCGCTGTCGGCAAGACGGTCGAGCGCATCGCAAAACAGCGTCAGGCCGCCGCGCGCCTCGGTCCCCGAGAAATGAACCACTTCCGTGGTCAGCCGCTGTCGCGGCCGATAATGATCGGAGTGGAAGTTCGAACGCCATTCCTCCGGCACCAGCGGAGCGGCAACATGGCGGCTGGCCGGCAGCTTCCACCCTGCCTTGGTCATCCAGTCGAGCAGCGACTGGCCGGTGACGACGAGATGGTCGCAGGTCTCGGCCGAAATCCGTTCCATATGCGCGACGGTCATCTGCTCCTTGCGCTCGACCGCCCGACCGTTCGCCTGCAGCTTCCACATCAGCGGTTCGTGGGCAAGCACGACGATGGCGGGAGGATCGGGAAAGACGCCGGTCCGCTTGGCAACGGTCGGGAAATGCGCCAGTCCGCCTTCGAGCGCGAAATAGACGACATCGAACGCGTTCTGCTTGAGATAGTGGTAGACGGCCACGGAATGCTTGTCGCTCGAATCGTACCCACGCAGCAATTCGGGCGATGGCGGCAACAATTCGAGCCGCACCAGGAAATTGTCGAAACACCATTTGCCGAGCCTGGCGATCTCCTGCTCGTCCGGCTGGCTGCCTGTGGGGCTTGGCACCCAGAGCAGCGTCACCGTATCGCCGGTCGCCGCCAGATGCTGTGCCAGCGCGTAGGTCGCCGACCCGGGATCGGCGGTCACCGTCGAGCCGAACTCGACCTCCGAAACGATGCATACATTGCGCGGCTTCCGGCTTGCCTGCCGCTTGCCTTTGGGCGCCGTGCCCGCCTTCGAACCAACGCTCAATCGGTCCCCCTATCGGTCCACTGTCAGCCTGCCGCCGCGCTCGAAACAGTCTTGCCAACAGTTGGATAATACTTTGATAATTGTTTTGCGGCTCACAATAGCGCTCCCGCGCGTTCGCGTAACCGGATTGATGACGTTCCGATGGTTGGCCTGCAATCCCCAAAACACCTCGCGCGACTCGACGAGCGGCCGATCGACGTGGGCGCTGGCGAGATCCTGTGCTTTGTCGGACTGCGCAACGAAGCGACGCTGCTGCCCAAGCTTCTCGATCACTATCGCGGCCTTGGCGTCGATCGGTTTTTCTTCCTGGACAACGGCTCCACCGACGGTACGCGCGAACTGATATTGGAGCAGGCGGACAGCCATTGCTTCCACACCGAGGGATCGCATTTCGCCGAAAACATCGATCCACCGCGGTGGATCAACACGCTGATGAACGTCTTCGGCACCGGCCATTGGTGTCTGTCGATCGACGCCGACGAACTGCTCGTCTACCCGGATTTCGAGCGGGTGGATCTGCATCGGCTTTGCGATTATCTCGACGCGACCGGCTCGGAAGCGGTGATTGGCTCCATGATCGACATGTACGCCGACGGCCCATTGGCCGAGTGCAGCTATGACGGCAAGATCCCGCTTATCGAGGCCTCACCCTATTTCGATCCGGAGCCGGGTTGGCTGCGTGCGCGTGACGGCTTGTATCCGCCGCAGCAGATGTTCGGCGGCGTGCGGGAGCGCGTCTTCTGGCACGGCCGGTTCAAGCAGACTTTTCCACCGTGCCTGAGCAAGGTTCCGATCGTGCGATGGGAGCGGGGCAGGCACTATCACGTGGCGCAGCACACGATCAGCAAGGTCCGGTTCAGCGAACTCCGCGTCGCGCTGCTGCACTTCAAATTCGTCTGGGGCTTCCGCCAGAAATCAGCGTCGTCGCTGAGCGAGAACACGCAGCTTAAGGAAAAGACGCTCGAGGAGCGCGCCGCCTACATGGAGGCGCTGGAGCGCAATCCGAAACTGTCGCTCCGGAACCATCGCTCCGTTCGCTATCACGACGCCGCGCAGCTTGTGGACCTCGGCTGGATGAAAACCTCGGATCGCTACGCCGAGTTCGTCGCAAACGCCGTCGGGCCGCGCCAAGGCACGGCCACCTGACATAGCGAACTGGAAACTGCGGCGGGACTTATCCGCCGTAGCCGCCGCCACCCTCTCCATGATCTCCGCCGTCGCCATCCGGACCGAACTGCGCCAGGCTGTTCAAAGCAAGCGCTTTGCATGCCGTCGGAGCATTCGGATAGCGATGCAGATAGTCCTCGAGCGCCTCGATCGTGCCGATCCTGAGGGCCTGCTCACATGCGAGCTCGGCCTCCTTGACCCCGACTTCGAATTGCGCCTGCGCCGCGCCCGAGAAAGCGACGCTTACACCAAGAATACTAAGCCCACCCAACAGTAGCGATTGGATCTTACGCATAACTAACCCCTTTCACCACGCACCATATTGAATTTATTGTTTTGTTAGCATTTTGTCAACCATAACTGCGGGTGTGCCGTGCCCCATCCTGGCGCAAGGTTAACGTCCGAATCCGCCGCGAAGGCGCTAGTCGCTGAACAATACAAGCTGCCGAAAGAAGGCATTGGTCGGCGAACCATTCGGCCTTCCCGCGAAACGAACCGCAAGCGCGATCGAGAGCGGCATTTTGCGCCGCGCGCGAAGCGCCGCCACCAGCGAGTGGCGCACGAATTTTTCCTCGACGGTCGTCCAGCCTGAGAAGGCAAAGGTCTGGGAGGCGATATCCCCCTGCCAGTCTATGGTTTGATCGGGGCGGGCAAGCGCAAGCGCGAAGTCCAATGCCGACGCGTCGGCATGCGCGATCTCGACCGTTGCCTCCACCCTTCGAAAGAAGGGCGGAAAATGGAGATCAAGCGAGGCCGCGACGACGCCGTCCGCGTGCGGGCGCAGGAACACGCCGCCACCATCCGGCGCGACAAGCAACAGTGGCAGGGCCGAGGCGCGTGGCGTCAGCAACCTGGCGCTCCGCAGCACTTCGTAGGCGAGGGTGGTTGAACCGCCGCCGTCGCGCGGACGACCGGGGGCATCAACGGCCATGGTGGCAGGCCGTCCAAGCAGGCCGGCCACGGTCTCGGGACGGCCGATCGAGCCGGCAATGCCCGCCAGTTTCTTCAGGGCCACATCGCTGTTCGGCTCGAGATCGCAGAGCTCCAGATAGTCTCGATAGGCGGGTGTGTACCTCAGGTTTTCGCGCGCGCTTTCCAGTTCGGATCGCGTCGTGTTCTGGGCGATGGCGAGCTGGTAGAGCGGCCCGGCGCCATCGAACTGGCCGGAGCCAAATGTCTCCAGGACAGGGCGGCGATTATCGTACCAGTTCGATGTCCGGAACATGCTATCCGGTTTCGAGCGGTACCAGTAGAGCGGCTTCGGGATCGGCCTGATCTTCAGCCCGGCAAGCGAGGCTCGCGCAAAGAATTCCCAGTCGTGCACGGCGTAGCCAGGCTCTTCGACCAGGAATCCGATCCGCGAGAAGACCGACCGGCGCACCATCGCATTGGCGTCGCCATAGACGTTGTGGATCAGGCCGAGCGCGTCGGGGCCGCCGAGCGGCAGATACTGGATCAGCCCGTCGGCCCGCTTCTCCGGCACGACGTCCTCGTAGAAGATCAGCTGGAACGCCGTGCAGATGTCCGCGCCCGTTGCTGCCATGGCGCGCACGAAATGGTCCACCGCCTCCGGGAACAATGCGTTGTCGTCGTCCGCGAACAGGATCAACTCGCCTTTGGCGGCGCGAACGCCGGCGTTTCGCGCCGCGCCGAGATGCCGGTGCGGCCGGCGCAGGATCTTCCATCCGCGCCGGCGGAAGTCCGGTTCCAGCGCATCCAGCAATCGCCTGGCCCCGTCCTGGTCGCTGCCATCGTCGACCAGCACCAGCTCGAGATCCCGGTAAGTCTGCGCTTCGATCGCCGCGATCGCCTGTTTCAGATAGAGCGGCCGATTGCGATGGGCCATGACGATCGAAACCAGCGGCGATGGGCCGGCGCCCCTGCGGGTCCGCTTGCGCGGCGCTTCGCGCGTATCCAACCAGGCCTGGCGATTTTGGCGCACGATCCGCTGGGGGCGTGGCGGGCTGTCGAGCGCGGCCGAAATCGCCCGCGCCAGCGCGGCGGGATCGGGATCGACCAGCCCGGGCTGACCGGCCTCGGCGATCCAGGCCTCGGCGTTCGCGCCGATATTGGTCGCAACGACCGGCACTCCCGCCTCGATGCAGGCAGCGACGACTCCGCCGGTCGATGCCGCCCGCGCGGGAACGACAGCGAGCCCCCCGGTCCGCGCGGCGTGGTCGAGCCTTGCGTTCAGGTCGGCGTCCGGCAAAAGGTTGAGCTTGAACGGCCATCGCTCGGCGCGCCGCAGAAGCAGTCCGCCGCTATGCTCGCCCATGATCCTTCCGAACGGGCCGAACGCGGTGACCGTAAGGCCTTCGGGCGCGGTCGGCGCGAGGATGTCCAGCGCATCGCAGAGCAACGTCAGGCCATCGCGAACCCGCCACCCGGCGAGGACGACGAGTTCGCTCGCGCTATTCCTGGCAATCGGCGTGCGTGCGCCGGCCGCGTCGCGCGGATCGCGCAGCAGCGGCGCCACTGTCGCCTTCCTGACCTTCCAGCCCCGCGACAACATCCATTTTCGCAGGGCGGCCGACGCACAGATCGTGCTGTCGGCCATCTCGGCGGTGTATTTTTCCATATGGGCGACGGCAATCGCCTCGGTACTGTCGATGAACGCCTTGTCGGCTTCATCGGCCCACTCGCTGGGGGCATGGGCCACGACCACGATGGGCGGCGCGACGAACGCCGCCGTCTCGGCCGCGAGCAAGGTGAAGTAGGGCAATCCGCCCTCGATCGGCGCATAGACCAGGTCATGGCCGGACCGCTCCAGGTAATGCAGCACGGCGGCCGACCGGCTCTCGGGCGTCGCCAGCCAAGGAAGCAGCTGATCCGATCGGTCGAGGACCTGCAGCCGGATGGAGGCCGCCTGCAACTCGCCGCGGTGTGTCGCCACCACCTCGGAAGACGGCGCGTCCGGGCCCGGCACCCAAACCAGGGTGACGTCGTCGCCGTCCCCGGCGAAGAGCCTGGCCAGCGCGGGCATGGCAGCATCGTCCTCGCCGCGACGGCCGATCACGCTCGTCACGACGCAGACGCGGCGAGGCTTGCCTCCCGGCTCCACCGGCCCCAGCTCCTTGCCACCAACGACCATCGAAATTCCCTGTTCGGTCCCGCCGACAGCGCCCTTCGCGACGCGGTCCACCCGCCACTATGCCCGCGCCAGGTTTACTTTTCGGTGATCATGCTTTTGCGCCATCGGTAAACCAACTCGTCAAGCAGGTGCTAAAATGACTGTGCAAACAATCGACTGTTACAACTTTAGCGACCCGGCATAAGCAATCTTTACGGCTCCTGGCTAGTCATGACGGCATATCAGGAGGCGCAAATGAAAACGACAATGAAGTTTCTCGGTGCGCTCGTCGTAATGGGCGCAACGGTCTCGGCGAGCTCCGCCGACCAACTTATGCGGCCGCGCATCAACCTCGGCAGTGCCAACGTCAAGACGATCAGCGGCGACCGCGGCGGCTATGTGATCGACTATGCTATCCGTGCGCTGAAGATGCGCCGCAGCGGCACCTTCGTGCGTTTCAACGGTGCGTGCGACTCGGCCTGCACGCTCTATCTGTCGATGCCCAAGAGCAAGGTGTGCGTCACGCAGCGCGCGTCTTTCGGCTTCCACCTGCCCTATGGCGCAGGGGCGCGGGGCAACCAGGTCGCCGCCAATTTCATGATGAAGAACTATCCCGGCTGGGTTCGCGGCTGGATCGCCAAGCGCGGCGGACTGAAGGGTTCGATCGCGACCATGACATATGCGGATGCAAGCCGCTTTCTGCCGACATGTCCTTCCGAGCAGCGCGGCACGACCATTGCCAGCTTCGGCCCGACGCGCCTGCGTGGCGGCTGATCCTGCGAAGCAGTACTGAAAGGCATTGACGGGTGGCGGGCGCAGGCCCGCCACGGCCGATTCATGCCCGCGGCTGCTGCCCGCATTTGATCCAAGAAGTCATTGGTGTATTTTCGAAGCCGTCTTATTCGTCACGGGCCTGGTGCGAATGCAGTCTTGCCAAAAGTTCGTGCTTCTCGCCTCGCAAAGGACAGGATCGCAAGCGCTCAACCGCCATCTCAACCAGTATGAGGGGATGGTGATGCATGGCGAGATCTTCAACGCGGGCTTTGTCGGCTTGCGCAGCGACTACCACGAGAAGCTGAGCCTGCCGCGTGAAGGCGTCGAGATGCGCGACGCCGACCCAGAACAATTCATAGCGCGGATTTTCGACGACCCGGCGGCCCGCTTTGTCGGCTTCCACATATTCCCCGAACAGACGCGCCCCGCCATTCTTCCGGTTCTGGAAGACCAGAGCGTCAAGAAACTCTGGCTCGTCAGGAACCCGGTCGCGTCGTTCGTTTCATTGCTCGAGGCGGAGGCGTCCGGAGTCTGGGCGGTTCATGCCTCGGATCCGCTGCCCGCCGGCGACTACCGGAAAAAGGTGCGTTTCGACATCGACCGCTTCAATGCCTATCTCCACGAACTGAACCTGTTTCGGGCCAAGATCAAATCCGTACTGTTCGAAACCGGGCAGCCCTATTTCCCGATCCACTACAGCGACATCGCCGATCCGCTGGTCGGCAACGCGATCATAGCCTATCTCGGCGGCTCTCAGCGCCTCGACCGTTTCGAGACCGACATCCTGAAGCCGCCATCGCGCCCGTTCGCCGAGCGCATCGAGAATTACTGGGAATTCACCGCCTACTTCAGGGCCATTTCCACGGAAGCCCTCTACGCGTTCGGGTGAGGTCAACGCGTCCGGTTAACCAGTTCACGACAAGTTTGGTTAACGAATACTTGATTTTGTTGACTCTTTTTTAGCTCGGACCGATTCTGTCATGGGGGTTTGAAGGCTTTCGGCCGTGGCTGGGCCGAAGCGCAAACTGGCGGCGGATAGTCCTATGAGTGTTTTCGCGATTGCCGGCGTCATTGGCGGCACGGGCTGGGCGAGCCGTTCCGGCACGCCGGGCAGGGCATTGCCGTGAGCGGCCGTATGGTGTCGAACGAGCCGCCAGCGTCGTCGCGGGACACGCGCTTCCGGCGCATGAGCCTGCAGATCATTTGCACAGGCTTGTTGTCGTGGCTGCTTCTGGGCGTCTACCGGGGCGTCATCGTCGATCCGCAAACGACGCTTGGCGGCCTTGTCGCGTCCATGCCCAAGGGACTGGCATCGAGCTACTACGACCTGATCGTCATGGCGTCCCTGACCGTGACGGCCTTGATCCTTCTTTTTCCGGTCAAGGCCAGCCGGCTTGGCTGCGCTGTTGTCGGCTTCATTTTCTACCTCGCCGTCCTGGTGTCGCTGGGCTGGGGCTTTGCCAACATAAATCTCGTCAAGATGCTGGGCGAGCCGTTCACCTTCCAATGGCTGGTCTATGGCGACTTCCTGCAGAATGCCGACGCCCGGAACGCCATGGGCGACGCGCTCAACACCAGGGACGTCGCCATCGTGTCGTTGTCCATCCTTCTGGTGCTTGTCCTAGGCTACGCGGCGGCCAGACTGTGGCTGCGGCTCGGTGTCGTCGGTCACAGGGTCCTTCTGGCCACGCTCGTGCTGGGCGTCGCCGGCGCCTTGGCCGGCACGGCCTATCACGTGCATGCGGAAGCGCTGCCAGCGGCGAAGATCGACAATCCGATCGTGCATTTCGTCGAATCGGCCCTGCTCAGTCCGACGCCGGTGGTCCTGACGATGAACGCCAGCGCCAATGACCCCGACACCGCCAGCGTCGCGGAGCGGCCGCCGGAAACCTCGAGCTTCAAGGCGCCAGTACCGAACCCGATCAAGAACGTGCTGATTTTCATGATGGAGTCGGTGCCATCCAAATATATCGAGACCTTTGGCGGTAAATACCCCGTCACGCCAAACATAAAAAGCTATGCGGCGGATTCCGTGCGCTTTGACAACATCTATGCGCATGCCCCTTCCACGCACTACTCGCTATTTTCTCTGTTTACCTCGATGTACAACGACATCTCATACTACGGCATGACGATGCAGCATCCGTATCTGCCGCTGGACTCGATCTCCAACATCCTTTCCGCGCACAGCTTTCGCACCGGCTTCTTCTGGAGCGCGGATTCCCGGTTCCAGCGCGTCGACGAATTCCTGCTCAACAAGGGGCTTGATACGATCCAGGATTATCGCGGGCAGAAATGCGCCACTCCCACCTTCAAGCTCAGTTCCGAGCAGTGGAAGAATATGGATTACAACAGTGATCTGTGCACGGCGCAGTCGACCATCGACTGGATGAACAAGGACGAGGGCAATCCTTTCTTCGCCATCATGTTCACGGCGATGACCCATTATCCCTACATCACCGACAGCCCGATGTTCTCGAAGATGGCGCCGTCCTCCCACACCGGGCTGGTCCACTACTCGGACGACGAAAAATTCAATGCCTACCTCAATGCCCTCAAGGTCGGCGATACGGCGCTTGGCGAAATCCTCGAGTCGCTGAAGCAGTCGGGCAAGCTCGATTCAACGTTGGTCGTGATCCTTGGCGATCATGGCGAGGCGTTCGGCGAGCATGACGACTATGTCCATGCCAGCGCGATCTATGAGGAGAACGTCCACATCCCGCTGATCATGATCAACAAGCATCTCTTCCACGATCAGGTCGTACATTCCGTCGGCGGCATCGTCGACATCGCCCCGACCATCCTCGACATACTCGGTCTTCCGCTGCCCAAGCAGTGGCAGGGGCGCAGCCTGTTCAGCGAGCAGCGGCCGAACAAGACCTTCTTCTTCAATCCCTGGGCTGGCTTCCTGTTCGGCTACCGCGAGGACGACCGCAAGGTCGTCTTCAACGCGACCACCGGCAAGGTCGAGCAGTACGACCTCAAGGCCGATCCCGACGAGCGGACAAATCTCTTCAACGACGCCAGCGATCGCAACGCGCTGCTGCAGCCAATCGCCGGATGGGTGCAGTCGCAGCGGCGGCGCGTCGCCGATCTGGTCGCTGCCGAGGCCAAAGACACTGCGCGCTGCACCGTCACCAACCTGGAGATCGACGCCACCGGCACGGAGTTCGAAGGACCGCCGCGCCTGGATGTCCTGGTGGATGGCAAGCCCGTCGCCCAGATCAACGTTTCGGGCGTGCAAAGCAAGGCCATAACGCCCGACCAGATCGGCGCCGAGCTGCAGGCGGCGTCGGCCGATGCGAAGCCATTCTTCGTCGACCTCAGCGCCGTGGCCAGTCCGCATTTGATCGAGCTTCGCTTTGCCAATGATCTGTGGGCCGGGCAGGGCAAGCCAGGCGATCGCAACCTGTTCATCAAGAGCATTAAGGTGAACGGCCAGCTGGTCCCAAACAGCAGGCTGCATATCGACAACCGGGCCACCGGCTACACCGATGGCAGCGGCACCAGCATGTACAACAACGGCTCGCTATGGGTCGGCGGTCCCTTCGTCGACGGATGCGTGTAGGAGCGAGGATCTGCGTACCGCGTTGACGCGCCGCCTTCCGAGGGCGGGCAGCAAAGCCAATAGGTGGCATTTTAACAATATCTGGCGCAATGGCGAAAGACGGTGCTCACCACGCCGCTTGCCCGAATTTTAATCAGCGTCGACTAATATGGAAGGGCAGTGGAAAAGAGCGGCTGGCGTTCAAGCCGCCGCTCGCGACACTGATCCTTCGCCGGGGGGCGCGAGCCGAGGGCGAGAGGCTGGCGCAGGCCTTGCGCCTTACCTCTTGCCCTCCGGCCGCCATTCCTGCCGGTACCAGTCGACGAATTTCCGCAGGCCTTCCTCGATCCGCACCTTCGGCCTGAAACCGAAATCCCGCTCCAGCGCGCTGGTGTCGGCATAGGTTTTTTCGACCTCGCCGGGCTGCAGGGGCAGGTTGTCGCGTATCGCCTTGACGCCGAGCAGGCTCTCCAGCGTGTCGATGAAGCGGCCGAGATGCACCGGCTGGCTGTTGCCGATGTTGTAGAGCCTGTGCCGCGGGCCGTCGGACGCGGGCGGCTTGTCGAGGACGGCGACGACGCCCTCGACAATGTCGTCGATATAGGTGAAGTCACGCCACATCTCGCCATGGTTGAAGACGCGGATCGGCTTGCCGGCGAGCATCGCCTCGGTGAAGATCCAGCTCGCCATGTCTGGCCGGCCCCACGGGCCATAGACGGTGAAGAAGCGCAGGCCCGTCTGCGGCAGGCCGAACAGATGCGCGTAGGTCGAGCTCATCAGCTCGTCCGCCTTCTTCGTCGCCGCGTAAATCGACACCGGGTCGTCGACGCGGTCGCTCTCGGCGAACGGCACTTTCGTGTTGCCGCCATAGACCGAGCTCGACGAGGCATAGACCAGATGCTCGAGCCCGGAGGAGGCCCGGCAGAGCTCCAGGATTTCGAGCTGCCCGGCGATGTTGGCGTGGATATAGGCGCGCGGATTTTCGAGCGAATAGCGCACGCCCGCCTGCGCCGCCAGATGCACGATGCCGCGCACCGGCCGCTTGCCCAGCGCTGCCGCCAGGGCGCCCGGCTCGGCGATGTCGAGCTGGTGGAACGAAAATGCTTTCCTGCCGGAAAGCCGCGCCAGCCGCGCCGCCTTCAGCGCCGGGTCGTAATAGCTGTTCATATTGTCGATGCCGATGACATCGTCGCCGCGCGCCAGCAGCCGCTGGCAGACATGGCTGCCGATGAAGCCGGCGGCTCCGGTCACCACTATCGACATCGAACCTCCTGCGGCGAGGCGGCAAGCGCACTGCCGCGCCTGCGTATTGGCGGGATCATTGCTGGCGCAAGTTCCATGGAAGTCCGGTCAAATCATGACGCCGGGCGACGCCAGCCGTCACTTTCCTGTTCATCCGGCCGCGGCCGCGCAACATAGGCCGACGCCCCGTTCGCCTCGTGATAGACGCGCGCCAGCATTTCCGCCAGCACGCCGGACGTCACCATCTGCACTCCGGCGATGAGCAGGAAGAAGCCGGCGAACAGCATCGGGCGCGTGCCGATGTCCTGGCCGAGGAACAGTTTCACGCAGAAGAGATAGGCAAGCACCAGCGAACCCAGCGCGCCGAGCACGATGCCGATACCGCCGAAGAAATGTCCGGGCCGGGTGCGGTAACGCATGAAGAAGTACATGAACACCAGGTCGAGTACGACCCTGAAGGTGCGCGAGATGCCGTATTTGGACTGGCCGTAGATGCGCGCATGATGCGTCACCACTTCCTGCGCGATGCGCCGCGGCGTCGTCACCGTCGCCAGCCAGGCCGGGATGAAGCGGTGCATTTCGCCATAGAGCCGGACGCTGCGGATGACGCTGCCGCGGAAGACCTTCAGGCTGCAGCCATAATCCTTCAGCCGCACGCCGGTGACGCGCCCGATCAGCCTGTTGGCGATGCGCGAGGGCAGCCGGCGCATCCAAAAGCCCTCCTGGCGATCCTTGCGCCAGCCGGCCACGAGATCGAGGTCCTCGGTCAGCAGGCGGTAGACCATGCGCGGTATGTCGAAAGGATCGTTCTGCAGGTCGCCGTCGAGGGTGGCGATGACGTCGCCGCGCGCGGCATCGAGCCCTGCCTGCATGGCAGCGGTTTGCTTGTAGTTGCGTACCAGTTCGACCGCATGCACATGCGCCCCGTAATGCGCCGCCAGGCGCCGGATTTCGTTTGCCGTCGCGTCGGTGCTGCCGTCATCGACGAGCACGACCTCCCAGGGCTGGCTATAGTGCTCCATCGCCTGGTGAATGCGCGCCAGCAGCGGCTCGACATTCTCGGCCTCGTTGTACATGGGCACGACGATCGACAGCATATGTTCCGGCATGACCGCGCCGTCGGGCAAACCTGACGCAGGGATGGGCAGCAGGTTCATAGCGAGGGCTTCCTTGCAGGTTCCGCCGCCGGACTTTCCGGCAGCGTCGATTTGGAGGGGAACAGCCAGGCGATCGCGCCGGTTGCAATCGCCGAGCCGAAGATGAACAGGTGCAGCGCCAGCGCCGCCTGCAGGCCGCTCTTCATGGCGATGCCGGAGGTGAGCAGCGCCGCCGCCGCGCCCGCCTCATAGGTGCCGAAGCCGGCAACGCCCTGCACCGGCAAGATGGCGGCGCCCTCGGCGCCGACCACGCCCGGAAAGGCGGTCGTGAAGGATGTCCCCAGCATCAGCGCAAGCAGCCAGGCCTGAACGGAAAGCTTCAGCGCCCAGTTGGCGACCGTCCACCACCAGCCATAGCGCGAGCGTCCGGTCGCCTCGGTGAAGATGTCGCGAATGCGGCCGAGCTTGGCCACCAGCCGGCCGCGCCCGTCCCAGTCATGCGGCGCGCGCGCCCAGCGCGGCAGGTACCAGGCGGCGGCGATCAGCGCCGCGATCCCCGCGGCTCTCAGCGCTGGGTGCAACCCTGGCCAGACCAGGCAAGCGAGGATCCCGACGACGAAGGCGTCCTGCAGCCTGAACCACAAAAGCGAGGCGCTGGCGCGCATGATCGAGATGCCGAAGACCTGGCGCAAAAGCAGCGGAAAGGCGGTCTCGCCGCCGCGGAAGGGCACGACGTTGATCATCGCATTGTGGATCAGGATGACGCGCAGGCAGGCGCCGAAACGACCATGCACCTCGTCGCGGAATTCGTCGCAGACGCGCAGCGCCCGCAGCACATAGGTGACGAACAGAGCGAGGGCGACAGCCACGAAGGTGGCTGGCGTGACGCGGTCGAAGGCATCGCCCACCATCTTCCAGCGCGCGTCGCTGGCAAGCCAGGCCAGCAGCGCCAGGGTAACGACTATCGAGATTGCTCGTTTCAACCAATTCTCCGCAGGCTTTCGCCGCCGCGTTCCAGTGGGCTCATCGGGTGGATCCGAGATGCCCGGCATCGGGTTCCTTGCCGATTGTCCGCGGCCCCTAAGCCCAAAGGTCGCGGCTCCTTGTGATGGCGGCTGCTCCTATAGACCAGCCGCCTGTTCGAATCCACAAGCTTGGTCCCGCCCGTCGAGACGGTGTCGTGGATCCGTGGGCAACGGCGATTGACACCGCTCCTTGCCTCGCGGTTAATAGCAGGCGGGGGCGGCAACTGCGATGCCTTTGGGGCGAAGGCTTGCGTGTGCGTGTTGGCGCCGGATCGGGGAGGCGAACACCGACATGCGACCGTCTATCATGCCGACAATTCAACGAGCCGGAAGGGGCCGGCCGCTTGCGCGGCACACCTTGCTGATCGCCCTCGTCGCCTGCAGCGAAATGGCGCTTGCCGGCGTTGCGCACACGGCCGCCGCGAAGGATCGAGCGCCTACCCAGACCGCCACCGTTCCGACGGCGTTCGAGATGCAGCTGTTCTACGCCGACCGCACGTGGAACTGGCAGGATGGAGCCGCCTATTTCGCGCAGGACCGGCGTTTGCGTGCCTGGACCGCCGGACCGGATTCGACCTCCATCGCCGAAGGCAGATGGCTGCTGACCAGCAACGGCAAGATGTGCATGGAGCTCGTCTGGCGGTCCACGGCCTATGCCGCGACGCCGATCCGCACCTGCTTCAGCCATCGCATCCAGGACGGCAACGTCGAGCAGCGCAAGGATCCGGACGGCGGCTGGTACAGCTTCAAGCACGCTTCGGACGATGCTTCCGGGGAGCACCGGAAGTTCCAGGAAGGCGACGCCAAGAACATAGAGTTCGAAACGGCCCGCAAGCTGGTGGATCCCAAGGGCTAAGCAATTCCAGGAAACGCGTGAGGCGGTTTTCCGTCCGGAATTGCGACAAAACAAGAGATAGAGCGGTTCTCCGTTTCGGTGGAAACCGTGACCGTCGGCGCCGGGTCAGCTTCCCTCAGCAATCAGCAAAAAGAAGAGGCCCGCTGAGCGAGTTTTCAACCCAACTCAGCGAGCCCACGCCCCGACACATTACTCACAGGGACGACTGCCAGCCTTGTGGGCTGGTATTTACCGGTGCCCGCGCAGCAGTGCGCGGCGCTGTCACGGGATCCGGAGCGGAAATTGCGGGCGCCGGCATTGCCGGGCCGAGACCGAAGAAGGGCGCGGCCGTCCTGACGATGGTGTCGATGTCGGACAGTTCCGCCACGAAGCCCAGTTGCTCGCGCGCCAGGCTCGGATCGGCATAGAGCTCGGCCGGATCGCCGGGACGCCGCGGCCGGTAGACGACCGGAACCGGTCGCGCCGTCATCCGGGCGACCGTTTCCAGGATCTCCCTGATGGAAACGCCGCGGCCGGTGCCGAGATTGACCGACAGGCTGTCGCCGCCCGCTTCCAGATGCATGAGCGCCTTCAGGTGGGCACGGGCAAGATCGCTGACGTGGATATAATCGCGCACGCAGGTGCCGTCCGCCGTGTCGTAGTCGGTGCCGAAGACCTCGATCGCATCGATCATGCCGGACGCAGCCATCAGCACCCTCGGCAGGAGATGGGTCTCGGGGGTGTGCCATTCGCCAAGCTCGCCGTCCGGGTCGGCGCCGCAGGCGTTGAAATAGCGCAGGATCGCGTACTTCATGCCATAGGCCGAGGCATAGTCGCGGATGATCTCTTCGCCCATCAGCTTGGTGCGGCCATAGGGGCTGATCGGGCGCTGCGGCGAGGTCTCGCTGACCGGCAGCGACGCCGGCACGCCGTAGGTCGCGCAGCTCGAGGAAAAGATGATGTTGTCGATGCCGTTTGCGCGCGCCGCGTCGAGCACCGCGATCGTTCCCGCCACGTTGGTCGAATAATAGTCGGCCGGCTCGCTGACCGACTCCCCGACATAGGCGAGCGCGGCGAAGTGGATGATCGCCTGCGGCCGGCGGGTCGTGATCGCCCGCTCGAGCGTCCGACGATCGCGGACGTCGCCGACGATCAAAGGACCCCAGGCGACGGATCCCTCATTGCCGCGGCTCAGATTGTCGTACGCCACCGGCAGGTAGCCCGCCTCCGACAGGAGCTTGCAGGTGTGGCTGCCGATGTATCCGGCCCCACCTGTCACCAGGATCGGGCGGCGTTTCATGACGTGACAGCCTCCTTGACGGGCCGGCGACTGCCGAGCAAGGCGTCGAAGTACTGCGTGGTATGGGCGAGCCCTTCTCTCAGGCTGATCTTCGGCTCCCAGTCGAGATGCTGCCTGGCGAAGGAGATGTCCGGCTTGCGTTGCTTGGGGTCGTCGACCGGCAGCGGCCGGTGCACGATCCGCGAGCGCGAATTCGTATAGTCGATGACCAACTCTGCCAGTTCCATGATGGTGAATTCGACGGGGTTGCCGAGATTGACCGGATGGGCGGGCGAGGTTGGGGCGTTCATCAGCCGGATGAAGCCTTCGATGAGGTCGTCGACGTAGCAGAACGAGCGCGTCTGCATGCCGCTGCCGTAGACGGTTATGTCTTCGCCGCGCAGCGCCTGGACGATGAAGTTCGATACCACGCGCCCGTCATCGGGCTGCATGCGGCGGCCATAGGTGTTGAAGATGCGCGCGACGCGCACGTCGATGCCGTATGTCCTCGAATAGTCGAAGAACAGCGTCTCGGCCGAGCGCTTGCCCTCGTCATAGCAGGAGCGCGGGCCATGCGTGTTGACGTTGCCGAAATAACTTTCGGGCTGCGGGTGCACCAGCGGGTCGCCATAGATCTCCGACGTCGAAGCCTGGAAGATCTTGGCATTGTGCCGCCGGGCGAGTTCCAGAAGGTTGATGGAGCCCAGCACGCTCGTCTTGAATGTATGGATCGGATCGGCCTGATAGTGCGGCGGAGAGGCGGGGCAGGCGAGATTGTATATCTCGTCGACGGCGAGATCCATCGGCAAGGCGTCGACGATGTCGTGCTTGATGCAGGTGAAGAACGGATCGCGATGCATGCCGTTGAGGTTGTAGCGCTTTCCGGTGTGGAAGTTGTCGAGGACGACGACCTCGTATCCGTCATGCAGCAGTCTCTCGCACAGATGCGAACCCAGGAACCCGGCGCCGCCAGCGACCAGCGCCCGGCCGCGATCGGTATTGGCACCCTTGCGACCACCCCTTGGGTCGAGCTTCACGACCTTCATCACCCTGCTCATGACTCCCCCTTACGCAGCACGCGCACCACCACCCCGGCCGAGCAAGAGCGTTGCTCGACCAAGTCCCGAAACAGTAGCGACCCTCAGCGTGAGCCGAGGCGTCATCACCCATGATGTGCGTAAAAACGTCTGAGTTTGCGGGAGCAGTGCCGTACGGCTTATTGGTTGCCGCTCAGCCCGCTATGCCCCGTGAATCGCGATCACGCGTCTGGTTGCCACCATCGCCGATCTTGCTCGCCCAAATTGCACACCCAACGCATATAAAAATATACCTATGGCGATTGTAGTCAACTAAATTAGCGATCCGTTAACCTCATACATTGGTGATTGGTTAATCATGCGCCTTACGAATCGGGCTGCCTGCCGGTCCGGAATGGTGGGCGAAATCGGCTGCGGCCCCCGGCGAGGCAGGCTCTCTGGGAGCCTCGCAAAGCTTGTTGGCGAAGGTGCCAGCGGACTTGAAGGTGTCGACTTATCGAACCGGCAAATGCAGCGGGTGTCTGTCTTTCCGTGCGCTGCGGATGTGCTTTGCTCAATCTTGGGAAATACAGGTTTTCTTGACCAGGCTCCGTTCCATGTCGGTAAAGAGTTGGCGCGATTTCTGTCAGCACTCGCCCGGATCGCAAACAGGCGCGACGGCGCCGGACGGCGACTGCCGCATATCTCGCCGGGCAGGCGGGCGTGCCCGTCATCCGGGCGCCGCGGCCCGGTTTCAACCGGGACGGCGTGAGGTCTGCCACTCTGGGATGCATTGAACGGCCGAGCTTGATCCGGCGACCGAAGGGCGCAGCATGCCGCGCCGCGCGAGTTGGAGGAAGAGCGCGGTAGCCGTCGGCGGCAGCAAGCAAGGCCCGCCGATGACGGGCCTTGTCGATCAACCAGATCCTTGCTGCCGGCGGGCCGCCTGCCGCCCCATTCCTTCTCCTATTCGCCGCCCATTTCCTTCTTGAACTGCTCGAAATCGACCTGCATGCCGTTGAAGATCGTGCTCCAGTGGCGGGTTAGCGCAGCCATCGCCACAGCCTCCTGGATCTCCTCGTCGGTGGCGCCGGCGCGCTTGGCGTCCTGCGTGTCCGACCATATACAGTAGTTGCACGGGATCTGGGCGGCGACCGCCAGCGAGATCAGCGACTTGACCTTGGGCGGCAGCGCCGTCTTGTCGCTGAGCTCGATGGCCTTGACCTCGGCCCAGGCGCCGGGCAGACCGGCCTTCGGGAACTGCTTCACGAAGCTTGGCACGCCGCCCATGGTCGACTGGATGTCCTTGATGGTGGCGTCGTAGTCGTCGGCCTGGGCGGGCGCCGAGGCCAGGGTCAGGGTCAGCGCGCAAGCGGTAGCCAGCATGGATGCGGAGGCAAGGCGAAGGGAGGACTGTGTGATCGAAAGCGTGCGACGGGCCGACATGTTTTTCTCCTCTGGTGTTTGTTAGCCTTACGATGTAAGGTAGGGCAGAAAATGAACCTTACAGTGTAAGCTGTCAAGCGACGCCATGGACTCATCGATCAAAAAAAAGCGAGCGCGCGGCCGGCTGTCCCGCGAGATGATCGAGGACGCCGCCTTCGAGGTGATCGAACGGGAGGGCCTTTCCGGCTTTTCGATGCGAAAACTCGCCGCGGCGCTCGGCTGCGAGGCGATGAGCATCTATCATCACTATCCTTCGCAGGCGCATCTCTATGAGGCGCTGGTCGACCGGCAGATGAACGCGCTGGTGATCCCCGGCGACGGCCTGCCCTGGCGCGAACGGGTCCGCGTCGGCATGCAGGAGTTCCGCCGCGTCGCGACCGAGCATCCGGCCTTCGCGCCGTTCATCGTCGTCTACCGCATGAACTCGCCGCCATGTCTGGCCAAGCTGAACAGCATCATCGGCCTGTTCGAGGCGGGCGGCTTCGGGCCCGAGCTCAGCGCCCGGCTGTTCCGTGCCGCTGGTTATTACCTGATGGGGGCGATCCTCGACGAGACCGCCGGCTATGCCAAGGGCCCGTCGGCGGTCACCACCGTCAGCAGCGAGGAGATGGCGCGGGATTTTCCCAGCGTCGTGGCGGCCGGGGCCTATTTCGGCACCACCGGTTTCGACAAGACCTTCGATCTCGGCCTGGAGATGCTGCTGGACGAGATGGAGCGGATTCGCGATGGTGCCCGGGCCGCGACCGCAAAAGCTGGAAGCGATCGCGGCCACAGGAATTAGCTAGCCAAGGCCTTCGATGCGCTTCCTCTTCGTTCTTGTTCTCCTCGCCGGCGTCGCCATCGGCGTCCTCTATCCCTGGGCGATGAGCAATTTCTCCGGCCACGAGATCGGCACCTGGCGGGTCTACGAGCAAGGCCGCTTCCGGCCGGTGACGATCCCGCTTGCCGCGCGCGACGCGCCGCTGCGGGTGCTGGTCGATCTCACAGCTCGGGCCGAACGCATCGTCTCGCAGCAGCGCACCGTGCTGACGCTGACCGCCGCCACGGGCGGCCGCACCGAGCTCGCCTCGACGCTCCAGTTCAACCACTCCGACAATCCGCGCCAGGCAAGCCCGCAACTGCCGGACAAGATCTTCCGCGACGAGGCGGGCGTGATCCAGACGGTCAGCGCCGGCCCCTATCTCTTTACCGTCGGTCCGGGCGATGCCGAGGACATCCCGATACGCGCGGTGGATCTCGTGCTGCGCGCAGAGGCCGGCGCGATCGACGGGCGGGCGCGGCTGGCCGGCTATGCGCTGATGGCAGCCGGCTTGATCGGGCTGGTGCTTTCCTTCGCGTTCGGCGGTCGCGGCGGCCGGCCGCAGAACCCGAATTCGCAGCCGCCACCGCCGCGCTGGGGCCGCGGCGGCGCGTCGAATTGAGCCCGTTATGAATTACCGCCACGCCTACCACGCCGGCAATTTCGCCGATGTCGTCAAGCATGCCGTGCTGACGCGACTGCTCGACTATCTGAAGCAGAAGGACAAGGCCTTTCGCGTCATCGACACGCATGCCGGCATCGGCCGCTACGATCTGTCGTCGGTTGAAGCGCAGAAGACCGGCGAATGGCTGGGCGGCATCGGCCGGCTGGTGGGCGCGGATCTGGATACCAGGGTCGCCGCCCTGCTGGCGCCCTACCTCGAGGCCGTTCGCGCCGTGAACCCCGAAGGCGGGGTGAAGAACTATCCCGGCTCGCCTCTGATCGCCAGGCACCTGCTGCGCAAGCAGGACCGGCTGACGGCGATCGAACTGCATCCGCAGGACGCGGAGCGGCTCAAGGCAGTCTTCGCCGGCGATTTCCAGACCAGGGTGATTGAACTCGACGGCTGGCTGTCGCTCGGCGCGCATCTGCCGCCGAAGGAGAAACGCGGCCTGGTGCTCGTCGATCCGCCTTTCGAGGAGGAGGGGGAGTTCGCCCGCCTCGTCGACGGGCTGTCGAAGGCGCACAGGCGCTGGCCGGGCGGCATCTATGCGCTCTGGTATCCGATCAAGGACCGCAACGCGGTCGCTGCCTTCAGGGCGTCGCTGAAGAATGCCAGCATCCCCAAGCTGCTCGACATCGGCTTCGAGATCCGGCCGGCATCAGCCGAGCCCAGCCTCGACGGCACCGGCATGGTGGTGGTCAACCCGCCCTTCACGCTGGAAAGCGAGTTGCGCCTGATGCTGCCGGCCCTGCACAAGGCGATGGCGGTCGCGCAGCCGTCGCGCTGGACGATTGACTGGCTGGCGGGCGAGTAGCTTGCCCCCAGGCAGGGCCGGCGCTAACCAAGCGAGAAGGCGTCGCCGGCTTCGGCCTCGCGGTGCCTTGTGAGGACTGACGATCGACCGCCGATGCCGCTGGCCATGCCTTGGAAACCATTGCCAGCGCAACCGCTTGACCGTTGAGCGGCGAATCCGCACAGTGCGCGCAATCGACCTTGAGAGGCTGCCATGACTCGCTTCGCTCGTTCCGCTCTTGCCGCCCTGATTTCGCTCTGCACGCCGCTGGCCACGTCGCTCGGCTTCACCCAGGCGGCGCATGCCGCTGACCTCGCCGTCTATTCCGAGGAGGACGGCGGCATCTGCGGCGAGGCCTGGGTGCTGAACAAGATCACCAATCGCTTCGCCTATCAGGTGCGCCACGTGCCGCATCTGCCCGATGTCGCGATCACCGATTTCAGCCGCATCCACCAGCACCGCTACCTGCCGGCCAGCGAGGAATGGCCGATCGGCCGCCGCTATTGCGGCGCCACGGTCAGCCTGTCCGACGGCCGCGCCCGCACCATCTGGTACCTGATCGAGGAAGGCCAGGGCTTTGCCTCGATCGGCGACAATGTCGAATTCTGCGTTTCGGGCTTCGACCGCTGGATGGTCTATAACGGCCGCTGCCGCGTGCTGCGCTGAGCCAGGCGCAAGCGCGGTTGTCATAGCGAAGATCCGGCTTTGCCGGCTTTCGCCGCGTGGCAAATCGGCTAACCTGATCTCCCGAGAGCGATTGATCACACTCGCGAGTCTTCATGGACATTGCGACCCTGCTTGCCTTCGCGGCGGCCTTCTTCGTCTTTGCCGCGAGCCCCGGTCCGGACAATATGACGATCGTCGCCCGCACCCTCTCCAATGGAGCCGCGTCAGGCATCGCCTACGGCGCGGGCACGGTGGTCGGCATCCTCATCTTCCTGGCGCTCGCCGCCTTCGGCCTGTCGATCATCGCCGCCAAGATGGCGATCGTCATGACCATGCTGCGCTATGGCGGCGCGGCCTATCTGATCTGGATGGGCATCAGGCTGTGGACTGCCGTGCCAGTGGTGCCCGACCTGCAGCCCGTCTCCGGCCGGCGGGGCCTGCTGGCGACCTTCGCCACCGGCGTCGCGCTCAATCTCGGCAATCCGAAGATGCCGTTGTTCTATGTGGCGCTGCTGCCGAACGTGGTCGGCGCATCGCTCGCACCCGGTCATCTCGGCGTGCTGGCGATGGTGATCCTGGTCGTGGAGGCGGTAGTCATCGGCGGGCATGTGCTTCTCGCCGGCCGCGCCCGCGGCCTGCTGCGGACGCCCGCCGTCGTGCGCTGCGTGAACCGCGCCGCCGGTGGCGCGATGATCGGCGCCGGCGTGGCCGTGGTCGCCACGCGCTGAAGCAGCGCTGACCGCCGGCTCCCGGCCAGGAAGGCGGGTGCTCGCCTCTGATTGGCCATCGCGGACCCGAACTGTGAGTCCATAGTCTGTGTCCCCGAGCCATCGCGCCGACACGCCGGTTGACATAGGTACGCTCACGTCCTAGAAAAGAGACAGACCTGTCTCATCACCAGGTGATGCCATGGCACCCGCACGCACCTCGGCCAAACGCCAGCACGTTGTCGACACCGCCTATGCGCTGTTCAAGCGCGACGGCTTCCATGCCACCGGCATCGACCGGATCATCGCCGAGGCTGACATCGCGAAGATGACGATGTACCGGAATTTCCCGAGCAAGGACGAGTTGATCGTCGCGGTGCTGGATCATCGCGCCCGCCGTTTCGAGCGCCAACTCGACCGGCTCGCGACCGCAGCCGCGACGCCCAGGCAAAAAATCGCGACGATCCTCGACTGGCACGAGCGCTGGTTCCGCAGCGCCGATTTCCATGGCTGTCTGTTCGCGCATGCGCTGGCCGAGTTCGGCGATCCCACGCATCCGGTGTTCAAGGCCGTCGCCCGCCAGAAGAATGGCCTGAGGTCGCGCATGCAGGCGATCCTCGAGCAGACGCTGCCGCCGGAGCGGGCGGAGGGCGCCGCGGCGGCGCTGCTGATGCTGATCGAGGGGGCGACGCTGCTGGCGCAGATGGGCGAGGCTGACGCCGCCATCGGCAATGCCCGCAAGGCAGCGGCCGCCATCATCGCGGGCGCGTGGGGGCGGCAATGAGCGCGGCGGTCATCGGGCTGGCGCTGTTCGCCGCCATCCTGCATGCCAGCTGGAACGCCTTCCTGCGGACGGGGGCCGACAGGCTGTGGACGATCACGGTCATGAGCTTTTCCAGCACGCTCATCGCCATTCCCATGGCGCCTTTTCACGCGCTTCCGGCCGCGGCCGCCTGGCCCTATGTCGTGCTCTCGGCCGGCCTGCAGGTCGGCTACAGCGTGTTCCTTGTCGCCGCCTACCGCTATGGCGAGTTGGGGCAGGTCTATCCGATCGTGCGCGGCAGCGTGCCGTTGATGGTTACGCTTGGCAGCTTCCTCATGGCCGGCCAGCATCTCACCACGCCGGAGATCGCCGGCGTCGCGCTGGTCGCCTGCGGCATCATGGGACTGTCGCTCGGCAAGGGAAGGGCATCGACGACGTCGATCCTCTACGCGCTGGCGACGGGCGCGATCATCGCCGCCTACGCGACCGTCGATGCGATCGGCGTCCGCGCCGCCGGCGACAGCGGCGCCTACACCGCCTGGACGCTGCTGATCTACGGCGCCCTGCTGCCGGCCACCTTCGTCATGCTGCGCGGCAGGCTCATCGTCGACTTCAGCGCGCCGGAAACCCGCAAGGCGCTGGCCGGCGGCCTGTTCGCGCTCCTCGCCTACGGCGTGGTGGTGGCCGCCTTCGCGCTCGGCCCCGCCGGCCCGATCACCGCCATCCGCGAAACCAGCGTCGTCTTCGCCGCCTTGATCGGCCGGTTCTTCCTCGGCGAGCAACTGACGCCGCGCCGCGTCGGCGCCTGCGCCGTCGTCGCGCTCGGCGCCTTCTGCCTCGGCTATCAGGCGTGAGCGGCGATCATCCCGTCCGCGTGGCGGAGAGGTAAGCGCAGATCAGCTCGACCAGCTGCTTGCGAAGCTCCGGCGCGTCCAGCATGTCGCGTCGCGCCGCATTGTGAATCACGCCCTCGACCGCCGACGACAGCACGCGCGCGATCGTCTCGACGTCTTTCCGGCGTCGGCGATACTGCGCCACGGCGGCCGTGTAGTGTTCGAGATAGCGGGCCTGGAACGAGGCATGCGCGGCGCGCGAGCCGCGGTCGCCCGGCACCTCGTCGAGCAGCACCTGATGCAGCGTCGGATGGATGCTGTGCGCCTCGATCATGCCGCGCACCAGCTCCTGCGCGAATCGCCTGAGCGGTTTGCCGCCTTCGGCTGATTCGGCGATCACCGACAGCACCTGATCGAAATGGCGGCGCCGGATCGCTTCGAGCAGCGACAGCTTGTCGGGAAAATATTGGTAGAGCGAGCCGATGCTGACGCCGGCCGCCTCGGCCACCTTGTTGGTGGTGAAGCCGGCCCATCCGAGCTCGCTCAGAACATGAGCACCTGCCTCGATGATCGCCTCGACGGTTGCCCGCGAACGCGCCTGGCGCGGCACCTTACGCATGCGCATGCGCGGCTTTGCAATGCGAGTAGACATGTTTGCTCCACCTCGCGAAAATATAAACAACATACTCACATTTTGAAAAAAGGAACACCGGCCATGAGCGCGCTTGACTTGCTTCGCAGCCTCTTCGCCTATCAGGCTTGGGCCAACAACGAACTGCTGGAGAAGCTCGCTCACCTCGACCCGGATGCGCACGCGAAGGAGCGCCACGCAGCGATCCGTCTCCTCAACCACAACCTTGTCGTCTCGAAGATATTCGCCGCGCATCTTTCCGGCACGCAACACGGCTTTGCCTCCGACAACACCGAGGAGACGCCGTCGCTCGACACGTTGCACGGCGATGTCGCGGCGATGGATCGCTGGTATCGCGACTATCTGCAAACCGTCTCGCCTAATCTACTCTCGGAGCCGATGCCGTTCGCCTTCACCGATGGCGACAAGGCGATGATGTCGCGCCAGGAAATGCTGACCCATGTCGTCATCCACGGCGGCTATCATCGCGGCGAGATCGGCCGCATCCTCGCGCAAATCGCAGTCACGCCGCCCTGGGACACATTTGCCGTCTATCTCCATCGGACCGAGCCGTCGCGAAGGCTGCATAAGGTGTGCGAGCCGGCTGGGCTGTGACGGCCCGAAAGCCTTACTTTTCAAGGGGAAAGCGGCTGCGCGAGGTGGCAGACAAGTCCATTCCTTCGCGCGCCATTCAATCCTGCAGCATTGGCGACTGACGAAAGCCGGCGGGACCGCCAATCTCCCCCAAGTGAGGAGTTGAGGACCGGTACCGTGTAGCGAACGGAAAGCCAACGGTTTGGCTTGCCGAGTGACGAAAGTCGGTGGCACAGAGAGTGGCGTTGTCCTGCAGTGAATGCTGCTTCACCGCCACTTAGTTCGGGCAGAACATATACGAGCTAAAAGCTCGCATTAAGTTTTAAGTTGTTCTGCAGTCGCTCTATCAAGCAAGCCGATACGACAGCTCTTAGCGTGAACGCGCACGACCGCCGCCATAGCTAGGAGTTCCCGCGCTTGACGAGAAGATCGCATGAGTCGCGAGGCTTCAAATTTCTCTCGCGGAAGTTCGCGGCGAGCTGCGAAGAATCTCTGCGCACTTTAGTGCCGATCATTGCGAGCATGCTTTCGCCGTAACCGAAATTTAATCTGCGAAATTCAGTGTAATGCTTCGCTGGCTAGAAAGCCGCGAGTCAGATATGCATGAGCATGCCGGATCACTGACGATCGCCGGCAAAACGCAAGGGGCATCGCATGGCAAAGACGACAAGCAAGGCGCCGGCGGCGAAAGCGCCGGCAAAGAAAGCGGCACCGAAGGCTGCCGCGAAACCCGCAGTGAAGAAGGCAGCGCCGAAGGCAGCCGCCAAGGCTCCGGCGAAGGCAGCGGCGAAACCCGCCGCCAAGAAGCCGGTCGCCAAGGCCGCGGCCAAGCCCGCCGCCAAGGCAGCGGCGAAGCCCGCAGCCAAGGCAGCAGCGAAGCCTGCCGCCAAGGCAGCGAAGCCTGCCGCCAAGAAGCCTGCAGCCAAGGCAGCGGCCAAGCCCGCCGCCAAGGCACCGATGAAGGCGGCCGCCGCCAAGTCGGCGTCTGCAGTGAAGAAGGCAGCTCCGGCAAAGAAGCCGGCCGCCAAGAAGTGATCGCGTAGCTTCGCTCGCGACAAGGACAGGTGAGGGCGGGTGCCGTCGGCGCCCCTCTCGCCGGTTCGGCGTCGCTGGCGAAGCTGGAGCGCACGCTCCCCCTAAAGCTCCCGGGACTTTGCCGTCGGCAAACTTCCGGGAGCTTTTTTGTTGTCCGGCTTCGGCAGCAATTCGTTGCCGGCGCATTGGCTGTCCGGTTTCGCGACACTGGCCGTTGTCTTGCCGACCATGATCGGTCAACAGTGCGCGCAGACAATCAGGAACCCGACCATGCCGAAGCTGCTCTACGCCTCCACCTCTCCCTACAGCTCGAAGGTCCGCATGGCCGCGCTCTATGCCGGCATCGCCATCGACCTCGTGCCGGTGAAGACCGAGGAGAAGCCGGCCGAATTGATCGGCGCCAATCCGCTCGGCAAGATCCCCGTGCTGGTCCTCGACGACGGCCGCTCGATCTACGACAGCCGCGCCATCACCCAGCACCTCAATCGCCTATCGAAGAACGCGCTGTTCCCGCGCAATCCCGACAAGCGGCTCGAGGCCGAGGTGCTGGAGGCGCTTGCCGACGGCATCTGCGACTGCGCGCTGTCGATGGTCTACGAGCGGCGCACGCGGCCGGAAGAGATGGTCTATCAGCCCTGGCTCGATCGCCAGTGGGCGAAGATCACCACCGCACTCGACCTGCTCAACGCCAACCCGCCGAAGCTGCCGAAGAAGATCACCGCCGGCCAGATGGCGCTGCGCGCCACGCTCGGCTATCTGGCGCTGCGCTTCGCCGGCAAATGGGAAAAGGGCCGCGGCCGGCTGACCCGCTGGGCGGCGCGCTTCGACGAGAAGTTCCCGGAACTGAAGCCGGCAGTGCCAGGCTGAGAACTGCGATCTCCCCGGTGGGACGCTTGTGTGGAGAGTGACCGTCATGGTCGCTCTGTGACACGCCTTTCCTGAACTGCCTTGCATTGCGAGCCTTTTCAGGAAGGGGCAAGACCTGGATCAGGCTCGCCCGGCGTCGACGACGCCGGGACCGAGATGTTCCCCGAGGCGCGACGCAGCAAGAAGTTTGCGATCAGAAACGCCTGTCCGAGAACTGCCGCGTATCCGGCCAGGATAAGCGCGCACGGAACGACGAAGTTCAGTTGCGGCGCCGTGCCGAGCACTACGGGCATCGTCCAGGACACAAGGGAGACGACGCCGCAACCAACCAAAGTGCTGTGCATGCGGGGTGTCATGCCGACAAGGAGTTGGCTGCCGATCCGCTGACGCACAAAAGGTATGACCAGTTTGTGGATGGCGACGCCATTGAGGGTAAGGATCGCAACGATCACGACCTTTGCCCAGATCTTCGGGTTCGTCAGTTTTTCCGGCTCGGCGAAGTGATACAGCACGAGGAATCCCAGCCCCGAGACCCAAAGCAGACCGAGTCCCAGAGCCACGAACTTGCTGACCCACTCCACATTGTCGGCGAGTTCGGTCGTCACCGGGGTCTTTCGGTAGCGTGAAAACATGAGATCGAGGAAGACGGCCCCTCCGAACCCCAAAGTCAGACCCGCAAAATGAACCAGCCTGAGGCAGGTTCGGGCGTAAGAGGCCAGTGTGACCGGTGAGACGATGAAGATTTCAGGACCGTTCATGTTGCCCGCCAAATGACATTCGCGCGTGCCCGCCGACCGGGAACGTCTCTTTTGTTGAATGACTTTGGCTGAGGCCGCCCAGGTGGGGACGCGCCGTTGGCTTGGTGGCTCGCCTTAGATTAAGATGATTTTAAGTCAAGAATAATTGCAGCCTTTGGAAACGCCTTCCGTCGCCGGGTGGATCGAGAATTCCGCCCTTGCTTCCGGCTTGAATCTCCTCATGCTTTCATGCTTGCTTGACGCCGCGCATTTCGCGGAGGGCTGAGCAGGCGAAGTCAGTCACCAAAACCAGCGTCGCGCCAGATCCCATGGTCGAGCGCCTGCGTGCAGCCCTTGGCCGGCGCGCCTTCACCGAACAGAAGATGTTCGGCGGCACCTGCTTCATGCTCAACGGCAACATGCTGATTGGCACCTCGAAACGCGGGCTGCTGGTTCGCGTCGGCAAGGCGGCGCATGAAGCGGCGGTCGCCCGTCCGCATGCGCGCCCGATGGAAATGGGAGGGCGCGGGATGGAGGGTTACGTCCACGTCGCGCCGGAAGGCACCGCGAGCGCAGCCGATCTCGCCAGCTGGCTCGATCTCGCGCTGGCCTTCGTCGAGACGCTGCCGCCGAAATCGAAGCCAGCCAAGGTCGCAAAGAAGCGAATGTGAGCTGATGGAGCAGCCTATCTTGGGCTGCATCGACTGGTGTCGTGAACCGGCTCGGCAACGCGGCCGGCGGGAGGATTGCGATGGCGTTTCTGACGGGACGTTGCATGTGCGAAGCGGTCACCTGGACCTATTCCGGGGACATCACGCGCAATCTGGTCTGTCACTGCGCCGATTGTCGGCGCGCCACGTCCGCCCCGCTGACGGCCTTCCTGGGCATGCGGCCGGAGCAGGTGACCTGGACCGGCGAGATCAGGCACTTCGAAAGCAGCCCGAACACCTTTCGCGGGTTCTGTCCGGCCTGCGGCACGAGGCTCTATTTCCGCTCCGACAGATGGCCTCGCGAGATCCACGTTCACGCCGCCACCATGACCAATCCGGACGACTACCAGCCCGATGCGCAGGTCTTGACGCGATCGCGGATGAAATGGCTCGATCGGCTGCCATCGATACCCGCCCATGACGGCTTCCAGGAAAAGCCAGCCGATCGACCAGGCACATGACAAGTTGATAGGTGCGGGGGCCGCATCCGTTGAAGTGCAGGCACAAAAAAAGCCGGGCGCGAGGGCCCGGCTTTTTCGTGTCGTGGCTTCGACGACTTAGAACTTCATACCGACGCCGAAGGTGACGCGGTTGTCCTTCGACTTGACGTTGCCGACATTGTCGAAGTCCTTGTCGCCGTAGTCGGTGTAGCGGTACTCGACACGGCCGAACACGTTGTCCGTGATCTTGATGTCGGTGCCGACACCAGCCGTCCAGCCGAGCATTGCCTTGCTGTCGCTGGAGACGCCGTCGTCGATCTTCTGGTTCTTGGCCGCAAGACCGCCGGTGCCGTAGAGCAGGATTTCCGGAGTCACGGAATAACCGAGGCGAGCGCGCAGCGAGCCGTCCAGGCCGCCCTTGGCTTCGACGCCGGCGCTGGAACCCTTGACGCCGTTGTAGCCGAGATCGGCTTCAGCACCGTACACGAAGTTCTCCTGCTGCCACTGGTAGCCGCCGAAGACGCCGCCGACAAAGCCCTTGGTCTTGATGTCGGGGCCGCCGGAAACGTCGGCATGGCCGCTGAAGCCGTAGCCGGCGCTCAGACCGAGATACGGACCGGCCCAGGAAGCGACGGGGAGTTCGGCGACCGGGGCGGGCGCCGGCGGCTCTTCAGAGACGACGTCGGCTGCGTAAGCGGTACCGCCGAGGGCGAAGAGCCCGAGGGCAACAGCCAGCGGCCGTGCGAATTTGAGATTGGCTTGCATTGTTCTTTACTCCTTAAGCCACAGGACACGTAGGCTTGTTGTTCATGAGCACCCCAAGACCCGTCCGGGGGGATAAACGGACCCGGCGCTCAACGGTTCCGAATGTCGTGTCGAAATGCGGCTGAAGCGAACCTGAACTTGGGTCATTCCCCGGCGCGAATGAGGCTGAACCGTGACGTTGCATCTTCGCAACAGCGAAATGTCAGCAGCGCTTTCATGCTGCGCTGCACGCGGCTTGGTACAAGGAGTCGAGCATCCTATATTGCGATCCTGCCGGCGCGAATCCGGATCACGCAAAGGTTGCGGCGAGGCCGCTTCGCCACATTCCCGCCCCAGGTGGAAACGGCGTTTAACCCCTCGGCCGGTCATAATGTGCCGGCTGGCGGAATCGAGGCGCCGATTGAGGATTGACAGATGACCAAGACCGCGACGGCGCTGGTGACCGGTGGCGCAAAACGGATCGGCAAGGCGATCGTCGAGGATCTGGCGGCACACGGCTTCGCGGTCGCCATCCACGCCAACCGTTCGGGCGCCGAGGCCGAGGCGCTGGCGGAACAGATAAGGGGCAAGGGCGGCCGCGCCGCGGTCGTCGCCGCCGACCTCACCGACATGGATGCGGTCGGCGATCTCGTCGGCCACGCCGAGGCGGCGCTTGGCCCCGTCACGCTGCTCGTCAACAATGCCTCGCTTTTCGTCGACGACAGTGTCGAGGATTTCGATTGGCAGGCTTGGGACCGCCACTTCGCCATCCATGTGAAGACGCCGGCGCTGCTGGCGCAGAATTTCGCCCGCGCCCTGCCGGAAGGCGAGGACGGGCTGATCGTCAACATCATCGACCAGCGCGTCTGGCGCCCGACGCCGCGCTATTTCTCCTATGCGCTGTCGAAGTCGGCGCTGTGGACGCAAACCGAGATGCTGGCGCAGGCGCTCGGGCCTCGCATCCGCGTCAACGCCATCGGCCCCGGCCCGACGCTGAAGAGTGTCCGCCAGGACGATGATGATTTCGCCGCGCAGCTCGACGGGCTGATCCTCAAGCGTGGCCCGGATTTGACCGAATTCGGCGCTACCATCCGCTATCTCTGGCAAGCGCGCTCGGTCACCGGCCAGATGATCGCGCTCGACGGCGGCCAGCATCTTGCGTGGCAGACGCCCGATGTGACAGGCATGGTGGAATGAGTCCCGCAGAGCAAAAACACAAGACGCGCGGCGCTGCCGACGACCTGCCCCCCGAGATCGATCTCGAGGACGATGCGGCCGAGGAGATCGTGGAGCCGGAAGCCGTCCCGGCCGGACCGGACGTCGCCTTCACCGCCATAGACTGGACGCCGCA
This sequence comes from Mesorhizobium abyssinicae, assembly GCF_049887195.1. NCBI lineage: Bacteria > Pseudomonadati > Pseudomonadota > Alphaproteobacteria > Hyphomicrobiales > Phyllobacteriaceae > Mesorhizobium > Mesorhizobium abyssinicae. The sequence continues at coordinate 139,210 of NZ_JARAKC010000002.1, read as the reverse complement.
TGCCGGAGACGCCGACGGCATGGTCGGCGCCGAGGTGATCCAGACGCTGGTCAAGCGGCTGCCCAACGCGCCCGGCGTCTATCGCATGATGAACGCTGCCGGCGATGTGCTCTATGTCGGCAAGGCGCGCAGCCTGAAGAAGCGCGTCACCAACTACGCGCAAGGGCGCTTCCACACGCTGCGCATCGGGCGCATGGTGCGCGAGACCGCGACGATGGAGTTCGTCGTCACCCGCACCGAGATCGAGGCGCTGCTGCTCGAGGCGAACCTGATCAAGCGGCTGCGACCCCGCTTCAACGTGCTGATGCGGGACGACAAATCGTTCCCCTACATCCTGTTGACCGGCGACCATGTCTCGCCCGGCATCTACAAGCATCGCGGCGCGCGCTCGCGAAAAGGGGATTATTTCGGCCCCTTTGCCTCGGCCGGCGCGGTCGGCCGCACCATCAACTCGCTGCAGCGCGCCTTTCTTCTGAGAAGCTGCACCAATTCCTTCTACGAGAACCGCACCCGGCCGTGCCTGCTCTATCAGATCAAGCGCTGCGCCGGTCCGTGCACCGGCGAGATCTCGCATGAGGACTATGCCGGGCTGGTCGCCGAGGCGAAGGATTTCCTCTCCGGCCGCAGCCTGAAGGTGAAGACCGAGATCTCGACCGCCATGCAGCAGGCGTCCGAGGAGCTCGATTTCGAGCGCGCCGCCATCTATCGCGACCGGCTGGCCGCTCTGTCGCATGTGCAGGCGCATCAGGGCATCAACCCGCAAACCGTCGAGGAGGCCGACGTTTTCGCCATCCACCAGGAGGGCGGCCAGACCTGCATCCAGGTGTTCTTCTTCCGCACCGGCCAGAACTGGGGCAACCGAGCCTATTTCCCCAAGGCCGACCCGGCGCTGGAGGGATCGGAAGTGCTGGGCTCGTTCCTGGCGCAGTTCTACGACGACAAGCCGACGCCGCGCGCCGTCCTGCTCTCGCTTGCCGTCGAGGAGCAGGAACTGCTCGCCGAGGCGCTCTCGACCCGCGCCGGCCGCAAGGTGTCTATCTCGGTGCCGCAGCGCGGCGAGAAGAAGGACCTGACCGACAACGCGCTGCAGAACGCGCGCGAGGCGCTCGGCAGACGGTTGGCCGAAACCTCGACACAGGCGCGCCTGCTTACCGGCTTTGCCGAGACCTTCGGCCTGGCCAAGCCGCCGGTGCGCATCGAGGTCTACGACAACTCGCACATCATGGGCACCAACGCCGTCGGCGCCATGGTTGTTGCCGGGCCCGAAGGTTTCGTGAAGAACCAGTACCGCAAATTCAACATCCGCTCGACCGAGATCACGCCTGGCGACGATTTCGGCATGATGCGCGAGGTGATGGAGCGGCGTTTTTCGCGCTTGCTGAAGGAGCATGGCGATGTCCAGCCCTCAAGCGAGGTGGCGGCTGCCGAAGTCGAGGACGAAACGGCCGACGATCTTGTCGGCGGCAATGGAGCCTTCCCGGCCTGGCCCGACGTCATCCTGATCGACGGCGGCCAGGGCCAGATGACGGCGGTGCGCAAGATCCTCGCCGATCTCGGCATCGAGGACCGCGTCGCCGCGATCGGCATCGCCAAGGGCCAGGATCGCGACGCCGGCCGCGAGCGCTTCTTCGTCCGGGGCAGGGACTCCTTCACCCTGCCGGTGCGCGATCCCGTGCTCTATTTCGTCCAGCGCCTGCGCGACGAGGTGCACCGCTTCGCCATCGGCTCGCACCGCGCCCGCCGCAAGAAGGAGATGGTCAAGAGCCCGCTCGACGAGATCGCCGGCATCGGCCCCGGCCGCAAGCGGGCGCTGCTTTTGCATTTCGGCACCGCCAAGGCGGTCAGCCGTGCCGCGGTCGAGGATCTGGTCAAGGTCGACGGCATCTCCGAGCAGATGGCGAAGCTGGTTTACAACCATTTTCATGACAGCTGACCATTCTTGCACCTATTTTCGGCTGACCAATCGAATCTGCCCTGTTGACCCCCCACATTCCCTTCTGATTTGAGTACGCAGGCAGAAAGAGTTCCCGAGAAGATGGCCCAGCGCGCGTTCAACCTGCCGAATATCCTCACCTACGCCCGCATCATCGCGGTGCCGCTGGTGGTGCTGTGCTTTTTCCTCGAGGGCCATCTGAAGTCTTCCGACTTCGCCCGCTGGTCGGCGCTGGCCATCTTCCTGCTCGCTTCCATCACCGATTATTTCGACGGCTATCTGGCGCGTGCCTGGCAGCAGACCTCCAACATCGGCAAGATGCTCGACCCGATTGCCGACAAGCTTTTGGTCTCGACCTGCCTGCTGCTGCTTGCCGCCGATACCGACCGCCATGCCGGCATCGCCGGCTGGTCGCTGTGGGCGGCGATCATCATCCTGTGCCGCGAGATCCTGGTCTCGGGCCTGCGCGAGTATCTGGCGGCCCTCAAGGTCTCGGTGCCCGTCACCCAGCTCGCCAAATGGAAGACCACCATCCAGATGGTCGCCATCGCCTTCCTGCTGGCGGGTCCCGCCGGCGACAAGATCTTCCCGCTGACCACCCAGACCGGGCTGGTGCTGCTGTGGATCGCGGCGCTGGTGACGCTCTACACCGGCTACGATTATTTCCGCGCCGGCCTCAAGCACATCATGGACGAGTGAGATGGCCACCAAGCTCATCTATTTCGCCTGGGTGCGCGAGCGGATCGGCAAGCCGGAGGAGGATGTCGAACTTCCAGCTGGCATCGAGACGGTGGCCGACCTGCTGCGTTGGCTGAAGTCGCGCGGCGAGGAGTACGAGAACGCGCTGCAGTTTCCCGACGTCATCCGCGTCGCCATCAATCAGGAACATGTCGGTCACCGCGAGAAGATCGCCGGCGCGCGCGAGATCGCGCTGTTCCCGCCGATGACCGGAGGCTGAAACCATGCCCGGCGCTGTGCGGCCGACCGTGCGCATCGAGGCGCAGGATTTCGACGTCGCCGCCGAGATTGCCGGGCTGACCAAGGGGCGTGCCGACATCGGCGCCGTGGTCACCTTCTCCGGCCTTTGCCGCGATGAGCAGGGGGCGCTTTCGGCGCTCGAGCTCGAGCACTATCCCGGCATGGCCGAGGCCGAGATCGGCCGCATCGCCGCCGAGGCGATCGAACGCTGGCCGTTGCAGGGGCTGACCGTCATCCACCGTCACGGCAGGATCGCGCCCGGCGAGAACATCGTGCTGGTGGTGGCTGCCTCAGCCCACCGCCAGGCGGCCTTCGAAGCGGCGAATTTCCTCATGGATTATCTGAAGTCGCGCGCGCCGTTCTGGAAGAAGGAGCATCATGCCGACGGCTCCGAGGGCGGCTGGGTCGAGGCCAAGGAGGCCGACGACGAGGCGGCCAGCCGCTGGACGAAGCCGACCGACTAAATCCATCCCGTGGCCATGCATTGACCGCAATCCTGCGGGACTCTTCCCCTTACTGGCGCAACCTAGGGGAGCTGGGTCATGCTGGACAGGATCGCGGAATTCTTCATCTTCGGCCTGGTGCCCTTGGTCGTCGGCGTGCTTGCAGTGCCGGAACTTTCCGATGCCGCCGAGAAGACACTGCAGGGCGAGGCGACGTACCGCGAGCGCATCGCGCTGCCGCCCAATGCCGTGCTCTCCGTCCAGCTTGCGGACGTGTCGCTGGCCGATGCGCCGGCAGCCATCATCGGCGAGCGCAAGGTGGCGCCCGCCGGTCAGGTGCCGATCAGGTTCGAGATCGGCTTCGACCCGCAGGTGATCCGGCCGAACATGACCTATGCGCTGCAGGCGCGCATCACCGTCGACGACAAGCTGCTCTTCACCACCGACACGCGCCACCGGGTCGATCCGCTGAGCGACAGGCCGCAAAGCATCATGCTGAAGATGGTGGCGTCGAGCGATGCGCCGGCCGACGCGCTGCTCGGCCAGAGCTGGCTGATCGAATATATCGACGGCATCGGCGTGATTTCGCAGCCGCAGGCGACGTTCCGCGTCGGCGAGGCCGGCAAGGCCGGCGGCAAGGGTCCTTGCAACGCCTATTTCGCCACCGCCAAGGTGGACGGCGAAAAGATCGCCATCAGCGACATCGGCTCGACCTACATGGCCTGCGCCCCGGAGGTGATGGCGCAGGAGAAGGCGCTGTTCGAGGCGCTCGCCAAGGCCGCCTCCTACCATATCGACGCCGGCAAGCTCATCATCGCCGACAAGGACGACCGCGTCATACTGCGCTTCAACGCGGCGAGTTAGTCCTCGACAGTTTCGTATGGGACTGGCGTGACAGAGGGCGCGCGAAGCATCACAGGTTTTTCAGCTTGGTTCTGCGCCATCCTGGCGGCGACCTCGCCCCCGGGCAGGGCCGTCCGTTTGTAGGCGCCGACACGCGGACGCCTGCGGCGGACACGGAGGCGGCCAACGAGCATGCGAATCTGAAGGACCGCCAACCGAAGTGACGGGAACCCGCCGCGAGGGGCGGCGGGGCATCCAGGCGGGCGCTACTCGTCTTAGGACAGGCTGCGGTTGATCTCGTCTTCGTCGAAGACGCCGGCAGCAAACAGCGCCATCGCTTGCGCCGCCAGATCCGCGGCTTCGGCACTGCCGGCGCCGATGCCCCGCTCCTGGCAGATGCGGTCATAGACCCGCTTCAGCAAGGCAAGGTCGTCAGGGTAGGCAATGCCGCTCGTGGAAACCTTGGGATCGATCATCGCCCGCTTCCTGGTGGAAGGGCGGAAGCGCGATACTCGCTCACAGCCGGCGATGCCCTTGGTCAGTTATCGCCGATGACATCAAGTTAGCGCTCCAGATGGGCCTGTCTACCTTGGAATCGAAAAGGCGGCGCCGGACCGGCCGGCTGCCGCCTTCATTCCTGCGTCGTGCTGAACGGTTCAGCCGACGATCTCGGTGTCCGAGAACCAGTACTTGATTTCCTGCGCGGCGGTTTCCGGCGCGTCGGAGCCGTGCACCGAATTCTCGCCGATCGACAGCGCATGCACCTTGCGGATGGTGCCCTCGGCGGCGTTGGCCGGGTTGGTGGCGCCCATCACTTCGCGGTTCTTGGCGATCGCGTTCTCGCCTTCCAGCACCTGCACGATGGTCGGCGCCGAGGACATGAATTCCACCAGCTCGCCGAAGAACGGGCGTTCCTTGTGCACGGCGTAGAAGCCCTCGGCCTCACGGCGGCTCATCCACACCCGGCGGGAGGCGACGACGCGCAGGCCGGCATCTTCCAGCATCTGGGTGATGGCGCCGGTCAGGTTGCGCCGGGTCGCGTCCGGCTTGATCATGGAAAAGGTGCGTTCGATCGCCATTGGGTCGTCCTTGTGGTGAGAATGGAATTGGAGGTGGCGGGCTCTATACAAGCCGCATGGCGCCTTGCCAAGGGGAGGCGCCCACCCGCTGGCGTTCTGGCCAAGGACGGCGCTTTGCGCGACAATGGCGGCGTGCGGTCAAGAGCGAAGGAGCCGGGCACGGCGCACGATGAACTGGCCTTACCTCAGACGCGGGGATATCGCCGGCATCCTGTTCGTGGCGGTGTTTGTCGGCGTCGCCCTCTTTGTCCTGCTGGTCTTTCCTGGGCTGGGGCCAAGGGAGAATTTCGGTTTCGGCCCGGAATGGCAATGCGCCCGCATGGAGCAGGGCGATCCGATCTGCGTCAAGCTCGTCGACAGGGACGGAGCGAAGTGATTACCGCCTGAGGACCACCGGCGCGCGCCGCTGTTCCCAGCCCTCGCGCTCCAGCGTCGGCACGCAGTCCTGTTCGCTGGGATAGCCGAGACAGAAATAGCCGATCAATGTCCATTCCGGCGGCGTGTCGAGAATGGCGGCGATCTCGGCCGGATCGAGAATCGACACCCAGCCCATGCCGATGCCTTCCGCCCGCGCCGCCAGCCACAGCGTGTGCACCGCCATGACCGCCGAATAGTCGATGGTGGCGGGCATGGTCAGGCGGCCGAGCCCATGGCCCTGCGCCGTCGTGCGGTCGGCGAACACCGCGAATTGACAAGGCGCCTCGGCAAGCCCGGCGAGCTTCATACGGGCGTAGAGCGCGGCGCGCTCGCCGGAAAAGCAGCGCAGCGCTTCCGCGTTGCAGCGCTCGAACGAGCCTCTCACCGCTTCGCGCCGCTCGGAACTGTCGACCACGACGAAGCGCCAGGGCTGGCTGAGGCCGACGGACGGCGCGACGGCGGCCAGCGCCAGCAGCCGCTCCAGCGTGCCGTCGGGCAGCGGCGTCGACCTGAAGCGCCTGACATCGCGGCGCCACTGCATCAGGCTGACAAGCCCGAGACGAAATTCGTCGGAAAAATCCGGGGCTGGTACCATGCCGCCGTGCTGCCTTCATTGTGTTAGCCGGGTCTGCCGGCTGCTTCTTCTTTGCCCCGATCAAGGCGGCCATGAGGCGCGCGAAACGACGCAGGCGGGTCCACTTTGTCGCATTTCGGGGGAGGGCTGCAGGGCAGCGTTTCCCGGGGGCGACCTCAGCGGCCCAGCATACTGCCTTACTGCCATGCTGCCTTACTCCCCTAGAATCGAATCCTTCGAGGGTTTAGGTAGGCCTGAACCTAACGCAGCGGGGCCGGAGAGATGAAACAGCATTTCATGATGTTTGCGGCCTACAACCAATGGGCCAACGGCCGCATCTACGAGGCTGCCGCCGACCTCGTGGACGAAGAATTCGAAAGGGATGTCGGCGCCTTCTTCGGCTCGATGGCGGGGACGCTCAACCATTTATTGGCCGCTGACCGCATCTGGATGAAGCGCTTCACCGGCGAGGGCGATGCTCCTTCGAGGACCGACGCGATCCTCCACCGCGCTTTGCCTGTCCTCTGGCTGGCGCGCGAGGCGGAGGACAAGAGGATCATCGGCTGGATCGAAGGCATGAGCGACAAGGCGCTCGCCGGCCGCTTCTCCTACATGACCCTTTCCGACATGCGCACCGTCTCGCAACGGCTGGCGCCGGCGCTCAGCCACTTCTTCAACCATCAGACCCACCATCGCGGCCATGCGCACATGATCCTGACCGTGCTTGGCCGACCTTCCGTGCCGCTCGATCTGGTGCGGTTCCAGCGCAGCGAGGAAGGCCGCGCCTATGCCTGATTCCGCGGCTGGGTTGCTATATTAGAAATGTCTAAATATTTAGAATAAAGCGCTACTTTTTGTGAAATGTTCAAAAACTAAGACTCGCGACGGCAGAACGAGCGTTGAAACTGGAATGCATCTCCAAGCGTAGCCCTTGATGCGCGAGCAACATTGTCGATTTTTGCCACAACGTTGCAGCGCAGGAACCAGAAGGGCAACAAGGGAGAGTGTCATGTCCAGTATCGTTCGGAAAATCTCCAGAGCATTTGCGGGCGGAACGATCGTCGTTATTCTCGCCTTTCCTGCGAGTGCGGCCGAAGTTGGCCTTGGTGGCCTAGGCGGCGTTTCGGTCGGCGGCAATGCAGCCAGCGCCAATGCGGGCGGCCCCAGCGGGGCCAATGGCTATGCCTCCTTTGGCGGCAGCAGCACCAGCGCCAACGCTTCGATAGGCGGCACCAATGGCGCCAATGGCAATGCCTTGATCGGCGGAGGCGGCGGAGCGGCTACGGTGTCCCTGGGCGGCACCAGCGGTGCGGGCGCTGACGCGTCGCTGGGCAGCGGCAACGGTGTCGACGCCGCCATCGGGACGACGTTCGGCGGTACCAGCGCCAACACAGGTATCGGGGTTGGAACGTTAGGGGTTCCTGGCATCCCCGGCACTTCGGCGACTGCCGGCACACTGGGCCTGTCGAGCGTCGTCGCCAGCATGCCGAGCGGCCAGCTTGCGCGGATGAAGAAGCGCTGCGTCGACGTGCTGAGCAGCGAAGGCACCTATGACCGCGACCTGCGCCAGCTCTGCCTGCTGATCGCCCGCCGCTGACAAGTCCGGCGCGTGAACCGGCCGCGAGATTCTACGACGGCTAGCCAGTCGGAAGCCCGCCACCCCTTGCCATCCCGGTGGCGGGCTTTTTGGTGCCGCCCGCCGAGGATGAAGGCGGTTAACCACGTTCAACAAAGGCGGAGCTAATATTAGGATTTCGTTTGCCTTCCCGACGCAGGATGGCCTGACGCAGCGGGAGCAATAGAATGCGCATCGATTTGTCCCCGACGAGCTGGGGCAGGGTCATCGGCGTAACGGTTGTCGGCACGGCGGTCTGCATCGCCGCGGCCTTCTTCGTTGATTCCTACAATTTCCCCCTGCTGTCGCCGGACGCCCTGTGGCGCGCGCAGATGACGGACCTCTTGCTGCCGCTCGTGCTGGCGGGGTCGTTCTTCTTCTTCCTGATGTTCAAGATGCGCCAGCTTGCCGTCGCCCAGAAGGAGCTGAGCATCGTCGCGGCCACCGACAGCCTGACGGCGGTGTTCAATCGCGGCGCCTTCTCGATGCTGGTCGAGGCCTACCTCGATCAGGCGCGCAGCCAGGCGGTCGTCGATGCCGGCGCCTTCCTCATCGTCGACGCCGACCACTTCAAGACCATCAACGATCGCCTCGGACACGATTGCGGCGACCAGGCGCTGAAGCTGATCGCCAAGACGATCCAGGGCCAGTTGCGTGGCGCCGACATTGTCGGGCGCATCGGCGGCGAGGAATTCGCGGTCTTTCTTCCCGGCGCCGACGCCTCGCAGTCCTGGCTGGTCGCCGAAGGGATCAGGCGGCGCATCCGCGAGGTGGAGTTCTCCCCCGACGGCCGGCCTTGCCCGCTTTCGGTCAGCATCGGCGGCGTCGCCTTCAACGGTCCCGCTACATTTGCCGACATGTACCGGACGGCGGACAGTCACCTTTACAAGGCAAAGTCGAACGGCCGCGACCAGGTCAGCTTCGCAACGGTCGCGCTGCTTGGCCCGCTGACCGACGACGCCGCGACGGTCCATTGAGACAAGTAGCGAATAGTGAGTAGCGAATAGCGTTGCGCCGGCTGGCGCATGCATTGCCTTTCCTACTCGCTATTCCCTATTCGCTATTCACTTTACGCAGCATAGCCGCCGAAGCTGCGCGCCACCGGCTTGACCGAGACGGCGGGCTGGGCGGCGGGCCAGAGGATGCCTGCCGTCACCGCGAAGGTGATCAGCGCATCGCGCGCCGCCTCGGGCGAGATCTCGCCGGCTCGCGCCGCTTCGCACGCCTTCACCGCGGCGCCATAGCTCAGCCGACGCCGCGACGGCGGGAATTCGGTCAGGAATTCATGCATGTCGAACAGCGACGCGATCATGCGCTTGTGGCCGGCGCCAACGGTAAGGGCGACCGGGGTGAAGAACATCCTGTCGTGCATTCTGGCCTCTTGGGTTGGGCGGAGGTCGGCGGGCGCCGGTTTCCGATCGGGGTCGAACGCCAGAGAACGCGGGAAGGGGCGGGAGGTTCCATGATTTTGGGGGATAGGGAGAATAAGGCGGGGCACCGGGAGCACCAGGGCGTTGCCCTTCGATAGGCGCAAGCCGGGCCGCGGCTACGGCGCCGTGGTCGTGAGGATCTGGGGCGGCGCGGTTGGCGACCCCGGATGGTGGGTCGAAAGCACGAGCAAGAGAATGGCGACGCCGGCGATAAGCGCTGCGACGACATTGACGAACAGCCGCCCGGCTAACTGGCCAAGCCGTTGTCGCCGGCTCATGGTGGCGGGAACGAAACGCATTGGCACCTCCCGCTAAAGCAGAGTCCGACAAAACGTCGAACAGGCGCTCACCGAAGCTCGACCTGGAGCCACGGTTCGCGCCGCGCCCATGACGTCACCAGCCTCGGTGGTAGCCGCAGCTCCACACCCGCTTGATCACCAGGCGATGGTGGTGCCAGCGCTTGTGCACCCTGACATGGCAGCGGTCGCGGTCGCGACGCCAGTGGCGCCGATTGTCACGGTCATAATCGCGCATCGCATAGTGGCGATGATGGCGGCGCCAGGAGTAATCATCGCTATAGCGCGTGCCGTTGTCGGTGGTGATGGTCAGACTTGCCGCTTGCACCGGAGCCGTCACCGGCGCCAGCGTGGCCATGCCAAGCATGGCGGCGAGAACAACGTTCTTCATGTCCGTCTCCTTTGCATTAGGTCTTGCTTACGGAAACCCGCCCGCTGGCTGATGGTTCCATCGCGATGGAGGGGCGTGCTGATACGTTTCGTGAGGAGGCCAGCGACGATGAAGGCTGGTCAGTCCGGGGCATGGAGGACGAGGTAGTCCGTCGAAACGGCGTTGGCGCCGGTTCCTCGCGTGACGCGCACGGTCGCCAACTGGTTGCCGTTGGCACCGCTTCTGGCTGTCGCCGCATCGATAGGCCGGCACCTGCCTATCATGCCGTTTCCGCGTAGCCTGTCGGGCAGAGCGGCGGAGCACTGAGCCATGTCCCGGTACACGACTGGCCGTGCCTCTCCCGGATGGCAGGATGCCATGTCCGGGCTGCAGGAAAGCAGGATCATTGCCGCCGCCGCTACAGGGTCCATCGTCGCGCTCCACGTCAATGCGGGTTAACGCCAGGTCCGGGCTTTGGTTGCCGGCAAAGGAAACGGCCGCGGGCGGCGGGCCTATTTCCACATGCCGCGCATGCGCGCGCCGAGGTCGACCTTGACCTCGGGCCGCCGGCGCGGATCGTCCTTCGCCTGCACGCTCGCCCAGGACGTCTGCTCGAAGGCGGAGAGCAACGAGGCCGGGATGAAGCGGGTGCGCGCGGCATAAACATGGCGGTCGCCGCGCGCCGCCTGGCCGTGCACGAAGAAGCGCTGCGGCATGACTAGGTGCAGTCTGTCCTTGGCCCGCGTCATCGCCACATAGAGCAGGCGCCGTTCCTCCTCGATGTCTTCCTTGCTGCCGACACCGAGGTCGATGGGGATGCAGCCGTCGACGGTGTTGAGCACGAAGACGTTCTTCCACTCCTGGCCCTTGGCGGAATGGATGGTCGACAGGATCAGATAGTCTTCGTCGCGGTGCGGCGGGCCTGCCTCGTCGCTGGTGGCGTCCGGCGGGTCGAGCGTCAGCTCGGTGAGGAAGCGCTCGCGCGACGGGTAGCCGGACGCGATCTGCTCGAGCTGCAGGAGGTCGGCCCGGCGCATCGTTGCATCCTCGTGCATGCGCTCGAGATGCGGTTCGTACCAGAGCCGGATCCGCTCGAGGTCGGCCGGCCATTTCGCGCCGGCGCGCAGGCCTTCGTAGAGCGACAGGAAGGAAGGCCAATCCTCGGCCGCTCGCTGCGGCGGCCGGTAGCGGGCGAGCCCCATCGCCTCGTCGAGCGACGTCGCCATCGTTTCGACGATCTGCGCGGCCGCCGACGGCCCGATGCCCGGCATAAGCTGCAGCACGCGGAAGCCGGCGACGCGGTCGCGCGGATTTTCGGCGAAGCGCAGCACCGCCAGCATGTCCTTGACATGGGCGGCATCGAGGAACTTCAGCCCGCCGAACTTGACGAAGGGGATGTTGCGGCGGGTCAACTCGATCTCCAGCGGCCCGCTGTGATGCGAGGCGCGGAACAGCACGGCCTGCGACTTCAGCGCCGTGCCGGCCTCGCGCTCGGCGAGGATCGCGTGGCAGGCATAGCTTGCCTGCTCGGCCTCGTCGCGTACGGTGACCAGAAGCGGCTTTTCGGACGATCTGCGCTCGCTCCAGAGGTTCTTGGTGAAGCGCTCGGCGGCCTCGCCGATCACCGCGTTGGCCGCCGCCAGGATCGTCTCGGTCGAGCGGTAGTTGCGCTCCAGCGTGACGATCGCCGCTGCCCGGGCGAACTGCTTGGGGAAGTCGAGGATGTTGCGCACTTCCGCGGCGCGGAACGAATAGATCGATTGCGCGTCGTCGCCCACCACCGTCAGGCCGGCGCCGTCGGGTTTCAGTGCCGTCAGGATCGAGGCCTGCAGCCGGTTGGTGTCCTGGTATTCGTCGACCAGCACATGGTCGAAGCGGCCGCCGAGATGCGCCGCGATCTCCGGCTCGGCCGCCATCTGCGCCCAGTAGAGCAGGAGGTCGTCGTAATCGAGTACGTTCTGCGCCTGCTTGGCCTCGACATAGGCCGCGAACAGGTCCTTCAACTGCTCTGCCCAGCCGGCGCACCATGGGAACACACCGCCCAGCACCTCGCCGAGCGGCGCCTGCGCGTTGACGGCGCGCGAATAGATCTGCAGGCAGGTGCCCTTGGTCGGGAAACGGCTCTCCGTCTTGGAAAAGCCAAGCTCGTGCCGGGCAAGGTTCATCAGGTCGGCGGAATCCTCGCGGTCATGGATGGTGAAGGCGGGATCGAGGCCGATCTCCAGTGCATAGTCGCGCAGCAGCCGGGCGCCAATGCCGTGGAAGGTACCGGCCCAGGAGAGCGCGTCAGCGATGACGGAAGCGTCGCGCCCCAGCACCTCGCCGGCGATGCGCTCGACGCGCTTGGCCATTTCGGAGGCGGCTCGACGCGAGAACGTCATCAACAGGATGCGGCGCGGATCGGCGCCTTTGACGATCAGATGCGCCACGCGATGCGCCAGCGTGCTGGTCTTTCCCGACCCCGCGCCGGCGATGACCAGCAGCGGCGCCGCGACCTGGCCGTCGCCATGCTCGACAGCCAGCCGCTGTTCGGCATTGAGCTTGTCGAGATAGGCTGGCCGCAAGGACGAATCACGGAGGGCGAGGTTCATCGCCCATCAAGCATCGTTTCCGCTTTGTTCGCAATGGTGGCGACGCTGCCAATCGCCGCCAAAAGGGGCAGTTTGGCTTAACCGTACCGCCGTGGCTCGGCACCCATCGCCGCCGACTGGCGTCGCAGCGACCGGCGTTCATCATCATCCTGCAATGGCAGTGGCTCGAAGCCGTCGGGCACCTCGTCGATGACTTTCTTGGCGAAGCGATAGGTCGCATAGGCGAACAGGCCAACAATCAGCAGACGGATCATGATCAGAAGCTCCTTCAGCGGACCAACCGGGGAGGGGGCATTTTGTTCCGCCGGCGCCTCATCCGACCTGGCTCGCGGTGCAACCAAACCGCCATCGTCTCGTTTGCCCTCAGGGGCGAACGAGAGGAGGTTGTCATGATGAAGCTTCCGATGCTGCTGGCCTTGGGGCTCGCGCTCGCCGCCTGCGACAACAGCGTCCAGCCGACAAAGGCGCCCGTCGACCAGAACCCGCAGGTCGACAAGAACCCGGTGCCGAAGTCGACCACCGGCGGTGACCAGCAGGGAACGCAGCCGGCACAGTGAGGCACGGCGCAGTTCAGTCAAATCTGGCCAGCTGTTGCACAGAAGAAGGCCGGCGCTGCTTGGGAGGAAGCTGAAAAGCGCCGGCCAAGCGGGAAAGTCAGGCCCGCCGCAAGAAAGATCATAGCTGAGTCTTGCCGCTGGGTCAGGGGGACAGGTTGGGGAAGACTGCTGGAAGTGGGGGAAATCCGGCGGAAATTCCGCCTATTGTGTGAAATCTACAACAAAAACCCAGAGTTGCGGCAGGACGTCGTCATTTGTACCTGATCGGGTACATGGCTTGATCGAAGAAGCCTGTGCGAGTGCCTCAAGCCATCGCCGCGACGCGCTTCACCGGCACGCCTTCGATCTCCTGATCCAGCTGGCGCTGGGTCATCGCCGCTTCGGCCATCACCCATTGCTTGAACAGCACCACCTTGCGTGCCGCGTGCTGGGTGTCGGGACTGACGAAGTACCAGCCAGCGGTGTTGGGGTGGTGGACCGCGAACGGCGCCACCAGCCGCTCGGCGCGGATGTCGCTGGCCATATAGGCGCGGTTGGCGACGGCAAAACCCATGCCGGCATTGGCCGCTTCGTAGGACATCATGCAGGAATCGAAATAGATGCTTTTGGTCTCGCCGAGCACGAAGCTCGCCCCGGCAAAGCCCAGCCACGACTGCCAGTTCTGGGTGCAGGTGTCGGAGTGGAGCAGCGTGAAGTGCCTGAGATCGTCCGGCGTGACCTTCGACAGCGGCTTGTCGCCGAGGATCTCGTGGAAGAGTTTGCGACTGCACACCGGCGTCAAATCTTCCTTGAACAGCAGGTCCGCCTGCAGGCCGGGGAAGCTGCCGTCGCCGTAACGGATCTCCAGGTCGTATTCCGAGGTCGCGAACTCATGCGTGGCGTACGAGGTCGACACCCGCATTTCGATATCGGGATATTGCCGCTGGAACAGCGGCAGGCGCGGGAACAGCCAGCGCGCAGCGAAGGTCGGCAGCACCGAGATCTTCAGCACATGCGCCTGTGATTGCCCGGTCGCTTCCATGCTGGCCGCCACGATCCGCTCCAGAGCTTCGCGCACCCGCGACACATAGGTCTCGCCTTCCGGCGTCAGCGACACCGCGTTGCCGCCGCGCTGGAAAATCTTGAAGCGCAGCTGGTCCTCAAGGCTCTTGACGCGCTGGCTGACGGCGGAAGCGGTGATGAACTGTTCTTCACCGGCACGCGTGAAGTTCCCGTGCCGGGCAGCACTCTCGACGATTTTCAGCGAATTGAGGTTGACCTGACTGAGCAGACGCACCGTTTTCGACCTTAAGCTGGGCTTAGGGTAGCACCAGCATTCCTAAATTTACAGGGGTGGGCGGATTAATCGACTGTTTACCAAGTGTTGCCCCCACGCTGGAGAAGTAGAATGAACGCCCACACCATCCCCGAACTGCGTTGTGCGATGAGCCGTGAAGCCATCATCGGCCACGACACCGCCTGGAAAGTGTCGAGTTTCGGCGTCGCCCAGTATCTGCACGGCTACGACCCGGCGCTGCTTGCCGCGATCGAGGAGGCTGCCTTGAAGCTGAAGTCCAGCCATGCCGTGCACAAGCATCTGGATCTCACCTTCATCACCGGCGCCGACCGCTACATTCCCGAGATCAAGGAACTGCTGAACGACAAGCTGCGCCTGGAGCGGCTCTCCGACATGATGGGCACCAAGCTCGAGCCCTATCCGCTGTCGATCGTCGGCTCGACGGTCACCTTCATGAATCCCAAGGACGGCGCCGTCGAATGGCATTGCGACGGCGTGCCGGTCACCGAGCTCATCCCGCTGTCGATCAGCGATCCGCTGATCGGCGGTCATCTGGAGATCTATTGCGATGATTCCGAGACCGGGCGGGCGATCCTGGAATCCGGACGCGAGATTCCGCGCAACCGCATCATGCGCATCGACCACAAGATGAACTACGCCACGCTCGGCCAGTTCCTCGGCGTGCTGCATCGCACCGCGCCCATCCAGCTCGGCTCGCGCGTCACCCTGGTGCTCAACCAGCGCTCGGTCGCAAAGCCCTATGTCGACGATAACCGCATGTTCTACCTCGCCGCCGACAACGACCACGATCGTGCATGGGTGAATGAGCTTGCCGACGACGTCTGGAACAACCAGCTGCCGGCCTATCGCCGTTTTGCCGAGGAGCATCCCGCCCCGCAGCCGGCCGCGGAAACCGTCGCCGGCGGCGCCAGGGAATCATGGTAGTGAAGCCATGGGCGGAAACCGGCTTGCTTCGCTGATCCAGCATTCGGAACAGGTCATGGCCAGGCAGGAAGACAGGACCCCATCCCGGGTCCTGCGGGATGGAGCGGCCCCCGCGGCCGCGCTGGCCTTCGCCGCCGGCGCGGTGGCGCTGTGGTCGACCAATGCGCTGGTCGGCAAGTCGCTGCTTGAAAATCATCCGGTATCGCTGGTGCAATTCCTGCAATTCATCGGCGCCGCCTTGGTCTTTGCGTTGATCAGGCTGAAGCGCCGCGCGCCGATCCACCTTCTCCCACAAGGGGAGAAGGGGAGGCCAGTGAGCAACCTCGCTGCCTTTGCCGTCGGCTTCATCGGCCTCGTCGGCACCATGGTCCTGCAATATATCGCCTTCGCCTCGATGCCGGTCATCGAGGCAAATCTTGTCGCCTATACTTGGCCGCTGATGGTGGCGGCCGCGCTGATCGTGCTGGACAGCCCGCGTCGCCCCGCGCTGCTCGGCGTCACCGCCGCGCTCGGCTTTGTCGGCGTGGCGCTGGTGATTTCCGGAGGCCGCGAGCAGTCGTTGTTCCAGGGCAATCTTGTCGGTTATCTCGCCGCCTTCGGCTCGGCGCTGTGCATGGCCTTCTATTCGATCTTCGTCGGTCGCGTGGCCACCCCGCCGGACCGCTTCCTGCTGCCGTCGGCCGCGGCCGGCGTGGTCCTCACCTTTGCCTGGTGCCTGTATGACGGCGTCGCCTGGCAGGCCGGAACCTATCTCATTGCCGGGCTTTATCTCGGCGCCGGCCCGATGGGGCTCGGCTACTACTTCTGGTCGCGGGCGCTGAAGCTCGACCGGGGCGGTAAGGTTGCGGTTGCCGCCTATCTCACGCCGATCGCCTCGACGCTCCTTCTGGCGCTGTCGGGCGAAACGCTGACGATGACGGCCATCGCCGGCGCCGTCCTTGTCATCGGCAGTTGCATTGCGGTGGGCATCGAAGGTCCGGAGGCCGGGAACCATGCTTGACGAGGACGAACGCCGCGCCAGACAGGAAGCGCATTGGCTGGTGAAGGAATTCGGCGCCGAGGCGCCGCTTTACGCCGCGATGAAGGCGGAAAAGGCGATTGAGCAGAAAGATTTCGGTCGTTGTGCCCGTTGGAAGCGTATTCTCGAAATTTTGGCTGATACCGGCCTATCCAAGTCTGCTGCTTCCAAGTATTAGATTTTCTAAATTGCGCGGCTGCCGTCGCCCATGAAAATATCGCCCCGTATTGAGTCTGCAGGGTTTATTGACTCTATGGGTCCGTTGGGGAGCACGGTCAAAATCGATACATCATCAAAAGTCTACAACTAGAGCTGGTGACTTGATCATCGGCAGAGGGAAAAAAATTGCACAATATCGATGACAAGACCGCGATTGAACTAACCGCCGACATTGTTTCGGCCTATGTCGGCAACAATCCGCTTCCGGCTTCCGGTCTGCCGGATCTGATCGCCAGCGTCAGCGCCTCGGTGCGCAAGCTGAGCTCGGTTGCCGCCGCCAAGGAGGCGCCGGTGCTCAACCCGGCCGTCAATCCGAAGCGCTCGGTGTTTCCGGACCACATCGTCTGCCTCGAGGACGGCAAGAAGTTCAAGTCGCTGAAGCGTCACCTCGCCACCGACCATGGCCTGACGCCGGACGAATACCGCGCCAAATGGGGGCTTGCGCCCGACTATCCGATGGTGGCGCCCAGCTATTCGGCGACCCGCTCGGCGCTGGCCAAATCTTCCGGCCTCGGCCGCAAGCCGGCGGCTCAGCCGGCCAAGGTGGCGAAGCGCAAGAAGGTCTGATTTTCTGGCCTCGCCCGGCGCCATCCCGGCATCATCGGGATGGACCGGGCCTGTGCGCACTCAGTTTTTGGGCTCGGGCGCTTTCCGGGCGCGTGTCAGCTTGGGATCCTGCGCGTCGGCCAGGGTTTCGGCTTCGACCGCCGTCATTTCGAGAAAATAGACGAGCATTTGGTAGCGCGTGCGCGAAAGCATTTTTGCCAATTTGCGCGTCATGTCGGCGACAAATCTGAGCGCGCGCAGATCCTTCGCTGCCTCGTCCATCCTGGCTCCTGACCAATACAATTATCGTTGGCGCCCACGGCGACTCATGGCGCGATCCCAAGATCACAGCATCGGTGCGAAAATGAAATCGAATTTTCGCAAAGCATCCCGCGTGCGGCAAGAGATTTTTCTGCGCCACACGCATCTGAAGCGCACGCCATGCGCTAATATATGTTGGAACGGAACTTCAAGTTGTCTGATTTGTCAACTTAATGCTCGAAAAGCGCCAGTGTACCGATAACATTCGTGTTCGAACGAATGTCGATGCGCGATATGGCATATCGTGAAGTCGCAGGCGCCGCTACGTCAAAGGGAGATTGGCAGCGTCACTGACCTGCCAGGTCAACGGCCCCCAGCAGCGGCGCGGCATCCGTGTTGTCAGCAAACAACACCACCTGCGTCGCCAGGGCGGCCGTGGTGGCGACCTGGAAGAAGATGACGGCGAGGGCGAAATAGCGGATCATCGGCCCCAAACGCTCCGGCCGCCATCTGGTTCCAGCCGGCGAGCATTTCGCGACCAGCCGGCCATCCCATCGCCGGTGACCTTCGTCCCAAAGCCCCTGGCTCTTGCGAAGCGCTCATGTCCCGTGCAAAAGCGCGGCCATGCTCATCAACGACCTCTCGCTGCGCATGGCGGGGCGCCTGCTTCTCGATCATGCCTCGCTGACCTTGCCGGCCGGCACCAAGGCCGGTCTCGTCGGCCGAAACGGCACCGGCAAGACCACCTTGTTCAAGGCGATCACCGGCGATTTCCCCGCC
Organism: Mesorhizobium abyssinicae; assembly: GCF_049887195.1. Lineage (NCBI taxonomy): Bacteria > Pseudomonadati > Pseudomonadota > Alphaproteobacteria > Hyphomicrobiales > Phyllobacteriaceae > Mesorhizobium > Mesorhizobium abyssinicae. The sequence goes on along the minus strand of NZ_JARAKC010000002.1, from coordinate 121,039 downwards.
GAGACCGGCTCGATCAGTCTGCCCAAGAACACCCGCATCGGCCAGGTGGCGCAGGAAGCGCCGGGCACCGAGGAGCCGCTGATCGACATCGTGCTCAAGGCCGATGCCGAGCGCCAGGCTCTGCTCGAAGAGGAAAGGACGGCCACGGATCCGCACCGCATCGCCGAGATCCACACGCGGCTTGCCGACATCGACGCGCATTCGGCGGAGTCCCGAGCCGCCACCATCCTGGCCGGCCTCGGCTTCGACGACGCCGCGCAGAAGCGTCCGGCCTCGTCGTTCTCCGGCGGCTGGCGCATGCGCGTCGCGCTGGCGGCCGTGCTCTTCTCCGAGCCAGACCTTCTGCTGCTCGACGAGCCGACCAACTATCTCGACCTCGAAGGCACGCTGTGGCTGGAGAACTACGTCTCCAAATATCCGCACACCGTGCTTTTGATCTCGCACGACCGCGACCTGCTCAACCGCGCCGTCAACTCCATCGTCCATCTCGACCAGAAGAAGCTGACCTTCTGGCGCGGCGGCTACGATCAGTTCGAGCGCCAGCTCACCGAGCAGCGGGACCTGCAGGAAAAGAGCCGCGTCAAGCAGGAAGCGGCACGCAAGCACATGGAGTCCTTCGTCGAGCGTTTTCGCGCCAAGGCCTCCAAGGCGAGGCAGGCGCAATCGCGCCTGAAGGCGCTGGAGAAGATGAAGCCGATCGCGGCCATCGTGAACGACACGGTGCGGCCGTTTTCCTTCCCCGAGCCGGTGAAGACGGTGGCCTCGCCGATCGTTGCCCTCAATGGCGTCAATGTCGGCTACACCGAGGGCGCGCCGATCCTGAAGAAGATGACGCTGCGCATCGATGCCGACGACCGCATCGCGCTGCTCGGCGCCAACGGCAACGGCAAGTCGACCTTCGCCAAGATGCTCGCCGGCCGCCTCAAGGCCGAGACCGGCACCATGACGGTGGCGCCGGGCCTGAAAGTAGCGATCTTCGCCCAGCATCAGCTCGACGATCTGCGCCCCGAGGAAAACGCCTATGAGCATGTACGCCGGCTGATGCCGGAGGCGCCGGAATCGAAGGTGCGTGCCCGCGTCGCCCAGTTCGGTCTAACGACTGAGAAAATGAACACGGCGGCCAAGGATCTGTCCGGCGGCGAGAAGGCGCGCCTTTTGATGGGCCTGTCGGCCTTCGACGGACCGAACCTGTTCATCCTCGACGAGCCGACCAACCACCTCGATATCGACAGCCGTGAATCGCTGATCCATGCGCTGAACGATTTCCCCGGCGCCGTGATCCTGATCTCGCACGACCGTCACCTGCTCGAGGCGACGGCCGATCGCCTGTGGCTGGTCAAGGACGGCGCGGTCAATCCCTATGACGGCGACCTCGAGGATTACAAGACGCTGGTCACCGGCGTTTCCTCCAATCGCCGCGAACAGAAGGAAGCCGACAAGGCCTCCAAGGCCGACCGTCGCCGCGAGGCGGCCCAGCGCCGTGCCGCGCTCGAACCGCTGGCGAAAGAAATCCGCGCCACCGAGGCACTGATGGACCGCATCCGCAAGCGCATCGACCTGATCGAGGACGAGCTCGCCAATCCGGCGATCTACGAGAAGGACCCCTCGACCGCGACACGCCTCGCCAAGGAACGCTCGCAACTCGCCCAGACGCTGGCGCAGAACGAGGACAAGTGGCTGACGATGTCGGCGGAGTATGAAGAAGGGATCGCGGAGTAGGTGAGGCGGAGTTCTTCCCTTCTCCCCTTTGTGGGAGAAGGTGGCCGAGCGAAGCTCGGTCGGATGAGGGGTGTTGGACGGATCGCCGGCCTAAATTTGCAAGCGTTTATCATTATATATTTCGACGCTTAGTTTCTTCCAGCACCCCTTATCCGTCTCGGCGCTGCGCGCCGATCCACCTTCTCCCACAAGGGGAGAAGGGGAGGTGCCAGCTACCCCGCCAGCCTCACTTCGACCGCTTGCGCCCGCGCCAGGCAGCGCTCCTGGTCGCGCGGGCGGCCGAGTTCGGCGTAGCGCGCGGCCGCTTCGCGCAACAGTGCCGACGCCTGGTCGCTTTCGCCCCGTGCCTGGCGGTGCGCGCCGCGCGCTTCCCAGACGGCGGCGACCCACGGGCCGCCTTGCCACATGCCGGCCAGCCGCTCGGCCTCATCGATGCGCCGGCTCGCCTGGTCGAGTTCCCCGGCCTCGGCCAGCGCGATCGAGGACGCGACGCGAAAGCCCATCGAGCAGGGCTGGCAGGTGCATTTTTCGGCCAGCCTGCCGTCGCCCTGCCGGATCGCCTCCATCGCCTGCGATTGCGTCGCCGCCGCCTCGACCGCCAGCGCCTGGAAGCGGATCAGCAGATGCGGGGCGAGCCATGTGGATTCGGCAAGGCGCAAGCCCTTCTGCAGGAGCCGGCCGGCGCGCCATTTCTGGCCGCGCGCCAGCGCGATTTCGCCGAGCCGATGCAGCGCCAGCGCCTCGCCGAAAGGGGCGCGCGCTGCAGCGCTGAGCTGGGCTGCGCTGGTCAACAGCTCCTCCGCCGCTGTAAGCCGCCCCGAGAACAGCTCCGCCTCGCCGAGGATCAGCGAGGCAAGCACGCGGCCGGGAACCGATCCGGCAGCCTCGGCGATGCCCAAAAGCTCGCGCGCCGCCTTGGCCATGTGTTCATGGCCGCCGGCCCGGTAGAGGCAGAATTCCGCCAGGCACAGATGGCCGTCGAAGACGTTCGAGGCAACGCTCGGCGCGCCACGAACCCAGTCGACGAACTCGGACTGGAAAAGCTCCTGCCATTGCCCCTGCATGTGTGCGGCGAGCCCGATCAGCGCGCTGGCCTCGCCGACCTCGCGCCCGAGCTCGGCGGCGATCGCCAGTGTGCGCGCCTCGGCGCCCTTCTGCCCGGCATCGCCGAAGTCGCCGCTGTTGAGCTGGATGATGCCCCAGGCCAAAAGCCCGCGCACCCGTTCGGCGATCCCGGTCGGCTGCGCGCCGCCGAGCGCCAGCGCCTTCTCGTAGATGGCGACCGTCGCCGCTTGCGGGCCGACGCCGAGATCGACGCGCAGGCTTTCGCGCAGCCGCTCGAATTGCCGCACGACCTCGCCGCGATTGCCGGCGTCGAGTGCCGCCTGCATCAGGGCCCGCGCGGCGCGCTCGTCGGCGGGATCGACCGCCAGCAAGCGCTCCCACAGACCGGCCGCCTCCAGCACGCGCACATAGAGCTCGCGCAGCCGTTGGCGCGGCTCTTCCGCCCATTCAGCGTAGCGGTCGTCCGGCAGCAGGTCGCCGGCGTAGCGCCGGGCCGCCCGTTCCGTGGCCCCGCGATCGTTTGCCTGCAGCGCCGCCGTCGCCTCGGCCTCGAACAAGGCAGCATCGACGGCGAGCTCAGCGCCCGGCGCCAGCGCCACGACTTCGCCGTCGAGCGCGATGATGTCATGCGCGCCGAGCGCGCGCCGGGTGAAGTGGACGGCCTTGCGCAGATTGGCGGCGGCGGCCTCCGGTTCGAGGTCGGGCCATAGTGCGTCCATTACCTGCTCGCGGTGCAGCCGATGGCGCCGGGCAAGCGCCAGCAATTTGACCAGCGTCACGCTGCTCGTGCGCCGCCACGCCGCCGCGGACGCCGCGCGTCCATCGATGGACACGCGGAATTGGCCAAGCAAATCCACCTCTACGCGCATTTTCGTCTCCCAAGTCCCCGGCCAACCATAGTCCGGCATCGATGCCGATTGGAAGGGCCGGCACAGGCAAGGCGCATTCGGGGAACGGTGGAGGAACGCCGGCCGGTCAGTATGGCCGCGTCAACCCATTCACAGAGGAGAACTCACCATGTCCATCCGCATCAACGACACCGCCCCGGATTTCGAAGCCGAGACGACGCAAGGCCAGATCAGCTTCCATTCCTGGCTCGGCGAGTCCTGGGGCGTCCTTTTCTCCCACCCCAAGGATTTCACGCCGATCTGCACCACGGAACTCGGCTACATGGCCAAGCTCAAGCCTGAATTCGACAAGCGCAACGTCAAGATCATCGGACTCAGCGTCGATCCCGTCGACCGGCACCAGAGCTGGGCCATGGACATCGAGGAGACGCAAGGCCATGCGCCGAACTACCCCATGATCGGCGACCCGACGCTTGCGATCTCCAAGCTCTACGACATGCTGCCGGCGACTGTCGGCGACTCCTCGGAGGGCCGCACCGCGGCCGACAACCAGACGGTGCGCAACGTCTACGTCATCGGGCCGGACAAGAAGGTCAAGCTGCTGATCTCCTATCCGATGACCACCGGCCGGAACTTCGACGAGATCCTTCGCGTCATCGATTCCCTGCAGCTCACCGCGAAACACCGGGTCGCGACGCCGGTCAACTGGCGCCAGGGCGAGGACGTCGTCATCGCCGGCTCGGTGTCGAACGACGAGGCGGCCAAGATCTACCCGAACGGATGGAAGGCGCCCAAGCCCTACATCCGCATCGTCCCGCAGCCGCACGCCTGAGCCGCGGCCGCGTGAGCCGCGGCCGGTGAGCGGCGATGCCCTTTCCGGCCGCGCGCCCAAGGAACCATCGCAGGAGCAGACCGCCATGACCGTGCATTACGTGAAGCCCGCCATCGCCGTCTTCGACGCCACGCCGGAGCTGCTGTTCCAATATATGAGCGCCGGCAACCACCGGCATCTGGCCTTCAAGAGCCACCGGCTCGCCGGCGTGGCCGGCAATGTCGTCACCCTGGACGCCGAGGTCTATAATCCCGACGGAACCACCTTCGCCATGCAGGTCGAGCATACGCTCGATCCGCCGCGCGGCATCGAGACCAGGCTGACCGGCGGCGCCTTCGACGGCGCGCGGTTCACCCACAGCTACACGCCGATGGGCGGCAGGACCAAGGTGGATCTGGAGGGCGATTTCCCGGCGCTGCCCGGCATGAGCGATGCCGACACGCTGAAGATGATCGACGGCTTCTTCGGCGTGATCTTCGCCGAGGACACCGCCACGTTGAGGCACTGGTCCTAGGGAAATTTGACTACGACGCGCGTCATTCCAAGCAACAAATGAGAGGGTAACATGAACACTTCCAGCAAGCCGCGCGTCCTCGTCCTTGGGGCGGGCTTTGGCGGCCTCGAGCTCACCAGCCTGCTGTCCGAGACCTTCGGCGCCGGCATCGACGTCACCTTGATCGACAAGAGCGACGGCTTCGTCTTTGGCTTTTCCAAGCTCGACGTCATGTTCGGCCACAAGACGGCGGATCAGGTGCGCCTGCCTTACTCGAACTATGCCAAGCCCGGCGTGCGCCTGCTCAGGCAGACGGTCACCGCGATCGACCCCGAGCGGCGGCGCGTCACCACCGATGCCGGCGTCCACGAGGCCGATTTCCTCGTCGTGGCGCTCGGCGCCGATTACGATTTCGACGCCACGCCAGGGCTCGCCGGCGCCAACGAATTCTACACCGTCGCCGGCGCCGAACGGCTGCGCGACGTGCTGCCCACCTTCACCAGGGGGAGGGCGCTGGTCGGGGTCTGCGGCGCGCCCTACAAATGCCCGCCGGCGCCCAGCGAATGCGCGCTGATGCTGCACGACTACCTGGTCAAGCGCGGCGTGCGCGAAGCCTGCGAGATCAATTTCGTGCTGCCTTTGCCGAGTCCGGTGCCGCCGTCGCCGGAGACTTCGCGCGCCCTCGTCTCCGCCTTCGTCGAGCGAAACATCGGCTTCATTCCAGGCCGCCGCGTCGCGTCGATCGACAATGCGCGCAAGGTCGCGATCCTTGACGACGGGGTGGAGATGCAGTTCGACCTGTTCCTCGGCGTGCCCAAGCATCGCGTGCCCGACGTGGTCATTGCCAGCGGCATGACCGAAAATGGCTGGATCACGGTCAACCCGAGGACGCTGGAGACCAATTACGCCGGCGTCTACGCCGTGGGCGACGGCGCCAACACCGGCACGCCGAAAGCCGGCGTCTTCGCCGAAGGCGCGGCGCGCGCCGTCGCCAGCGACCTGATCGTGAAGCTCTCCAACAGCGGCACGGCAAAGCAATATGATGGCTTCGGCACCTGCTATATCGAATTCGGCGGCGGCCGCATCGGCAAGGTTGAGGTGGATTTCTTCTCCGGTCCGAAACCGACAGGCACCTACCACGAAGCCTCGCTGGCGCTCAGAGCCGACAAGGAGCATTTCGGCTCCAGCCGCCGCGCGCGCTGGTTCGGGATGTGAGGAGGCGTTGCGCCAATCCCCGACGTTGGCGATTGGCGAACCGGCAGCGACGGCCAAGCTCCCCCCAAGTGGGGGATGCCCGGTAGGGCAGAGGGGCGCGCTGTCCCGCCGGCCTCTCAGCCAAACAGCGAAGTCCCATGGTGTTTCGCTACCGAATGAACTCAGGGTTGGCGATCCTTCACGCCCCCCTCTGTCCTGCCGGACATCTCCCCCACGAGGGGGGAGATTGGCAATTCGGGCGTCGCGCAAATAACATCCTGCCGCAACTCCACCGCGCAGTACATCCTCGCAAGCCAGCACCAACTCGCGCCCGATCTGGACCTACACGCCGAGCCTGAATCCCGCTAGACAACCCGCATGAACCAGCACGCCAAGCTCAGGATCGGCCATTCGGCCTGTCCGCACGACTGCCCGTCCACCTGCGCGCTCGAGGTCGAGCTGCTCGATAGCAACCGCATCGGCCGCGTCTACGGCGCCAAGGCCAACAGCTACACGGCGGGCGTCATCTGCGCCAAGGTCGCCCGCTATGCCGACCGCGTCCACCACCCCGACCGCCTGCTGAAGCCACTGGTCAGGGCGGGCGCCAAGGGCGACGGCATCTGGAAGGAGTCCAGCTGGGAAGCGGCGCTCGACCTCGTTGCCGAGAAGTTCATCAAGGCCGAGGAGACGTACGGCTCGGAAACGGTGTGGCCCTATTACTATGCCGGAACGATGGGGCTGGTGCAGCGCGACGGCATCCACCGGCTGCGCCACGCGAAGAAGTACTCCGGCTTCTTCGGCTCGATCTGCACCAACCTCGCCTGGACCGGCTGGATGGTTGGAGCGGGCGCGCTGCGCGGTCCCGATCCGCGCGAGATGGCCAAGTCCGACTGCGTCGTGATCTGGGGCACCAATGCCGTGGTGACGCAGGTCAACGTCATGACCCACGCGATCAAGGCGCGCAAGGAACGCGGAGCGAAGATCGTCGTCATCGACGTCTATGAGAACGCGACGATGAAGCAGGCGGATCTCGGCCTGGTGCTCAAGCCCGGCACCGATGGCGCGCTGGCCTGCGCGGTCATGCATGTGCTGTTCCGGGACGGCTTCGCCGACCACGCCTATCTCGACAAATACACCGACGATCCGCGCGGGCTGGAGCAGCACCTCCGCACCCGCACGCCGGACTGGGCGGCCGCGATCACCGGATTGAGCGTTGCCGAGATCGAGACCTTCGCGCATCTCGTCGGCACGACGAAGAAGACCTATTTCCGTCTCGGCTACGGCTTCTCGCGCCAGCGCAACGGCTCGGTCAACATGCACGCGGCGGCCTCGATCGCCGCCGTCACCGGCGCCTGGCAATATGAGGGCGGCGGCGCCTTCCACTCCAATTCAGGCATCTTCAAGCTGAACCAGGATCTGCTCGAAGGCACCGCGCTGCGCGACCCGAACGTGCGCCATCTCGACCATTCGCGCATCGGCCCGGTGCTGACAGGGGCCGCGGACGCGCTCTATGGCGGTCCGCCGGTGACGGCGCTGCTCATCCAGAACACCAATCCGGTCAATGTCGCGCCCGAGCAGCGGCTGGTGAAGCACGGTTTTTTGCGCGACGACCTGTTCACCTGCGTGCACGAGCAGTTCATGACCGACACCGCCAGGCTCGCCGATGTCGTCCTGCCGGCGACGATGTTCCTCGAGCATGACGACATCTACAAGGGCGGCGGCAACCAGCACATCACGCTCGGCGCGAAGCTGATCGATCCGCCGGAAGGGCCGCGCACCAACCATTTTGTCATCGAGGAACTGGCGAAGCGGCTCGGCGTCTCCGACAGGCCGGGCTTCGGCCTGACCGAGAAGGAGCATATCGACATCATCCTCGGCAAGCGCGGGCTGGGCAGCTTCGACAGCCTGGGCGAACAGAAGTGGATCGACATGCAGCCGGATTTCGAGGCGGCGCATTTCATCGACGGCTTTGGCCATCCGGACGGAAAGTTCCGCTTCCGTCCCGACTGGTCTGGGCAGGCGGCGCCCAACCGGCCGCCGAGGAGCATGGGGCTGTTCGGACCGGTGGAACAGCTGCCGGAATTCCCTGACCATGTCGAGCTGATCGAGGTGGCGGACGCGGCCCATCCATTCCGGCTGACCACTTCGCCGGCGCGCAACTTCCTCAACTCGACCTTCGCCGAGACGCCCGTGTCGAAGGAAAAGGAGGGCAGGCCGGTGCTGCTGCTGCATCCCGACGATGCCGCCGAACTCGGGCTTGCCGATGGCAGCCGCGTCGAGGTCGGCAACCAGCGCGGCGAGCTGGTGCTGCATGCCAAGTTCTTCGACGGCATCAGGCGCGGCGTGGTGATCGCCGAGGGCATCTGGCCGAACAGCGCGCATGAGCGCGGCGAGGGCATCAACGTGCTGACCGGCGCCGACGCGCCGGCGCCCTATGGCGGTGCCGCGCTGCACGACAACAAGGTATGGCTGCGCAAGCCGCAAGAGCTTGGCGTTTGATCCGGCGATCTGGCCCAAGCGCCTGCCGTCGCGGCCGCCAGCTCCCGCGACTATAGAGACACCCTGACTGTTGCGACGAGGGAGAATGTCGTGAGCAAGATATCGCTTCTGGGCATTCCGCATGACGGGAATTCGTCCTGGCTGCGCGGTGCGGCCGAAGCGCCGCCGTTGATCCGACGCGAACTCGCCAGCGATGCCTACAGTTCATGGTCGGAAACCGGCTTTGACCTCAGCGACCGCTTCATCGATCACGGCGACGTCGATTTCACGCAGCCCGGCGATCCGTGGGAGCGGATCGAAAGCGAAGTCGGCCGCGCGCTGGATGCCGGGCATCCGCTGATCTCGCTCGGCGGCGACCACGCGATCTCCTGGCCGGTGCTGCGCGCGGTACGGCGCCGTCATCCCAGCCTGACGATCCTGCATATCGATGCCCATCCCGACATCTACCATGCCTATGGCGACAATCCGCGCTCGCACACCTCGCCCTTCGCGCGCATCATGGAGGAGCGGCTTGCCGACCGGCTGATCCAGATCGGCCTGCGCACCATCAACGACCACCACCGCGACCAGTTCAGGCGCTTCGATGTCGAGGTGGTGGAGATGCGGCATTTCAAGGAAGGGCTGCGGCTTGACCTCAAGACGCCCGTCTACGTCTCGATGGATATCGACGCTCTCGATCCGGCCTTCGCGCCCGGCATTTCCCATCGCGAACCAGGCGGCTTCACCACTCGCCAGGTGATCGGCCTGATCCAGGGAATCGACCAGCCGATCGTCGCCGCCGATGTCGTTGAATACAATGCGAGCCAGGATCTCTCGAACCAGACCGCTCTGGTCGCCGCCAAGCTGGTGAAGGAGATCGCCGGCATGATGCTGCAGACGAATGGCGCGCCCGTTGGGTGAATCAATCTTGCAAGACGTTGTTCCAGCTGCTTGTTCCGACTCGTCTTTCCCATTGGAGCCGCAATGCCGAAGCCGCTCAGGATCGCCATAGCCGGCGCGCTCGGCCGCATGGGCCGGCAGATGGTGGAAACCGTGGCGGCCGATCCGCGCCTCGAACTCGCGGCCCGCTTCCATCGCTCCGGTTCCGCCGGGGAGGGGCTGGTCGAGCGCGACGAGGCGCTGGCGCTTGCCGACGTCATCGTCGATTTCACCACGCCGGCTGCGTCGGCTGAACTTGCCGCGGCTTGCGCCGTGCGTGGCGGCCCGGCGCTGGTGATCGGCTCGACCGGCTTCGACGCCACCGAGCTTGCCGCCATTGCCGCCGCCGCGAAGACGGTCGCCATCGTGCGTTCCGGCAGTTACTCGCTTGGCCTCAACGTGCTGACCGGGCTGGTCGAGCAGGCGGCGCGCGCGCTCAGCCCCGACGACTGCGACATCGAGATCTTCGAGGCGCATCATCGCGCGAAGGTGGATGCGCCCTCGGGCACGGCGCTGATGCTGGGCGAGGCGGCCGCACAGGGGCGGGGCATTACGCTGGAAGACGTCGCGCGACACGGCCGCGACGGTGTCACCGGTCCGCGTCCGCCCGGCGAGATCGGCTTCGCAGTGATGCGCGGCGGCAGCATCGTCGGCGAGCACAGCGTCAACTTCCTCGCCGACGGCGAGGTGCTGACGCTGTCGCATTCGGCGGGCGATCGCTCGATGTTCGCCCGCGGCGCCATCGCCGCCGCCCTCTGGGTCGCCGGACAGCCACCCGGCGAATACGACATGCGCGACGTGTTGCGGCGTTGAAACTGCCTCAGTCGAGGGATTGGCCGTCATCGACGATTTTCGCCAAGATTGTTCCCCGAGGCGGCGGGCTTGTGCCCGCTTCGCCTTTGCGCAAGCCTGAATCAAATCGGCAAGGTTCGGCGCTATCGCTTTGGTCGGATTTTGTCTTTTGGGCTCCGCGCGCGCCAAGGGTCGCGCTGCCGTGGAGGCCGCTAGCTCAGCTCTTTCGGCCTGATGCAATGCGTCAGCCGCGCGCCACCGAAGCCGAGATCCGCCCAGTCTCCATCGAGGACAAAACGGGCCAGTGCCGCCGTCGGGAATTTTTCCTCGAGCTTCCTCAGCGCCTGGGCATCTGACCTCGAACTGGCGAGCCGGCGCGCGAACTCCTCCAGCCCGGGATTGTGGCCGAGCAGCAAAAGGCTTGCCGCGCTGACCTTGCGCACCACGGCCAACACATCCTCTGCCGCGGCCTCGTAGAGCGCATCGGTGAATTCCGCCGGCACGTTTCGTGGCAGTTCGGCCGCGACCAGCCGCCATGTGTCGCGCGTGCGCAGCGCGGCAGACACCAGCGCCAGATCCGGCAACCAGCCGCGCCGGGAAAGCTCCCGTCCCATCAGCGGCGCCGTCTTCAGTCCGCGCGAGCTGAGCGGCCGGTCGAAATCGGCAAGCTTGGCATCGTCCCAGCTCGACTTGGCGTGGCGCAGGACGAGGAGTTGTCTTGCTTTCGCCATATCACCATTCCCTGTCGCCACTGCCTTTCAAAATAACGTCGAGACGTCGCGTGCGCCATGCACGATACGCACGATCTCAATCCGTTCCTTGGCGAGGCGATAGAGTATGAGATAGTTGCCGACGTTCAGCGCTCCGGTTTCGGCACCAACGTCAGGTCGTCCCGGTCCGGACTCGGAAATGCTATCAGCCTCAATCCCTTACGGCGTGATCCGCGCCAACTGCTCGAGATCGCTTTCCTCGCGCAGCGGGTCGGGCGCCATTACCACGGAGGTCCCGTTGTCGGCATCGTCGGCGAAATGGGCGAGCACGGTGTGGCCCTTCTCCATGCGCGCCTTGCCTTCGGCGACGAGACCGAGCGCCAGCGGGTAGAGCCGGTGCTCGGCCTTGAGCACGCGGGCGGCGAGCGTATCCTCATTGTCGCCGACCATCACCGGCACAGCGGCCTGCGCGATGATCGGGCCGTCATCCATGTCGAGCGTCACGAAATGCACCGAGCAGCCATGGATGCGAACGCCGGCGCGCAGGGCGCGGGCATGCGTATCCAGGCCCTTGAAGGCAGGCAAAAGGGCAGGGTGGATGTTGACCATCCGCCCCAGCCATTTCTCGACGAAGCGGCCGCCCAGGATGCGCATGTAGCCGGCCAGCGCGACGATTTCGGCGCCGAAGCCGGCAAGGGCGGCATCGATCGCGCCGTCATGCGCTTCCTTGCTGCCATAATCCGAGCGCTGGATCACCTTGGTGGCGATTCCGCGCGCGGCCGCGATGGCGAGGCCGGCGGCGTTCGCCCTGTCGGAGATGACGCCGACGATCTCTGCCGGATAGGCTGGGTCGCTCGCCGCCGCGATCAGCGCCGTCATGTTGGAGCCGCGCCCGGAGATCAGAACGACGGTGCGTTTCCTGCTCATAGGCCGATCGACCCCCGGTAGATGACGCCGGCGTCGCGGCGTGGCACGATGCGGCCGATCGGCGTCACCGTCTCGCCGGCCTCCTGCAGCACCGCCGCTACCTGCGCCGCCTGGCCGGAGGCCACGGCGAGGATCATGCCGATGCCGCAATTGAAGGTGCGCATCATCTCTTCCGGGGCCACGCCGCCGGTCTTGGCCAGCCACGCGAACACCGGCGGCACTTCGATGGCGTTGAGGTCGAGCTCGGCCGAAAAGTCCTTCGGCAGCACGCGCGGAATGTTCTCGGGGAAGCCGCCGCCGGTGATGTGGGCCAGCGCCTTTATGCCATGCGTATTGCGGATCGCCTTCAGGATCGACTTCACATAGATGCGCGTCGGCTCGAGCAGTGCTTCGGCAAGCGTCGCCTCGTCGTTGAACGGTGCCGGGTCGCTCCAGGCGAGGCCGCTGGCGGCAACGATGCGGCGAACCAGCGAAAAGCCGTTGGAATGCAGGCCGGACGAGGCGAGGCCGAGCAGCACGTCGCCCTCGACGATGTCGTCGGTGGGCAGCAGCTGGCCGCGCTCGGCGGCGCCCACGGCGAAGCCGGCGAGGTCGTAATCCTTGCCGTGATACATGCCGGGCATCTCGGCCGTCTCGCCGCCGATCAGCGCGCAGCCGGCCTGCCGGCAGCCTTGCGCAATGCCGCCGACGATCGCCGCCCCCTGGTCGGGGTCGAGCTTGCCGGTGGCGAAATAGTCGAGGAAGAACAGCGGCTCGGCGCCCTGCACGACGATGTCGTTGACGCACATGGCAACGAGGTCGATTCCGATTGTGTCGTGTTTGCCGGCATCGATGGCGATCTTGAGCTTGGTGCCGACGCCGTCATTGGCGGCAACCAGCACCGGATCGGAGAAGCCGGCGGCTTTGAGGTCGAACAGCCCGCCGAAGCCCCCGATCTCGCCATCGGCGCCCGGCCGGCGCGTGGCGCGCACCAGCGGCTTGATCTTCTCCACCATAAGATTGCCGGCATCGATATCGACACCCGCCTCGGCATAGGTGAGCCCGTTCTTGCGCTTGGCTGTGTCGCGCTTGGTCATATCCGGCTCGTCGCTGTTTCCACTGTGCTTGCGGGCTCTTCGCATGAATGGTTTCGGGGAGCAAGGATGACGGCCCTCCCGGGCGACAAAACCGTGGACAGCAATGGTTGCAACAGCGCTGGCGACTGGCGAAGTCCGAGGCGACAGCTGATCTCCCCCCTTGCGAGGGAGATGTCCGGCAGGACAGAGGGGGTGTGGAGGATCGCGACCTTCGAACGATCAGTTGATGCCCGTTGAGCAATGGCCGATACGTCGGCGGGACAGCACCCCCCTCTGCCTTGTCAGGCATCTCCCCCCCAAGGGGGGAGATCGATCGTCATCGCCGCTTTCGCCAATCGCCCGTGTGGAAGAATGAGGCGCTCGGTCCTTGCGCCTACCTCCCATCTCCATCATCTATCTCCCAACAAGCCACGACGGGGCAGACGTTTGACCATCCCCAACATGATCACGATCATGCGCCTGGTTCTCGTGCCCGCCGTGGTGCTGGCCATGCTGCAGGCGCGCTGGGACTGGGCCTTTGCCGGCTTCCTCGTCGCCGGCATCTCCGACGGCGTCGACGGCTTCATCGCTCGCCGCTTCAACCAGTTTTCGAAACTCGGCGCCTATCTCGACCCGATGGCCGACAAGCTGCTGCTGGTCTCGGCGTTCGTGGTCATGGGCTTCATCGGCGAGTTGCCGCTGTGGCTGGTCGTCACCATGGTCTCGCGCGACGCGCTGATCGTCTGCGCCGTGCTTCTGTCGACGGTGATGGCGCATCCGGTCGAGATGAAACCGCTCCTGATATCCAAGGCCAACACCGCCATCCAGATCATTCTGGCGGCGGTGGTGCTTGGCGAATTGGCTATTTCGATCCACTTCGACCCGCTGAGGCCGGCGCTCATATTGCTGTCCGGGGTCTTGACCGTGGCTTCGGCCGCGGCCTATCTCGTGACCTGGTTGAGGCATATGAGCGGCTATGGCGAAGGCTCCAAACCGGACTCCTGACCAAGGATCCATCGCGGCGGCCGCCGAGGCAGCGGCGGCCGGCGAAGCCGCGTCTTCGGCGTTCCGCCGCCAGATATTCTTCTGGCTGGGCACCGCCGTCCTGCTCGCCCTGTTCCTCTACGTCTTCTCCAGCATCCTTCTGCCCTTCGTCGCCGGCATGGTGCTTGCCTATTTCCTCGATCCGGTCGCCGACCGGCTGCAGCGCCTCGGCCTCTCCCGGCTGATGGCGACGGTGGTCATCCTGATCGCCTTCATCGTCGTGCTTGTGCTGGCCTTCGTCATCCTGGTGCCGGTGCTGGCGACGCAAATGGCCGATTTCGCCGGCAAGCTGCCGGAATATCTCACCCGCCTGCAGGCATTGATCACCAGCTTCGACCCGAAATGGCTGGAGCAGAGATTTGGCGTCAACGCCAACAGCTTGCGCGACGGGCTGAACTCGCTGCTCACTTCCGGCTTTGGCCTGCTCACCACCGTCTTCACCTCGATCTGGAGCTCCGGCGTGGCGCTGGTCTCGGTGATCAGCCTGTTCGTGGTGACGCCGGTCGTCGCCTTCTACATGCTGCTCGACTGGGACCGCATGGTGGCCGAGGTCGACAGCTGGGTGCCGCGTGACTATGTCGAAACGGTGCGGACGATCGCCCGCGACATCAACACCGCGACCGCCGGCTTCGTGCGCGGCCAGGGCACGCTCTGCCTGGTGCTCGGCGCCATGTACGCCACGGGCCTGACTTTGGCCGGCCTCAACTTCGCGATCCTCATCGGCCTCTTCGCCGGGCTGATCTCCTTCATCCCCTATGTCGGCTCGCTGACCGGGCTGGTGCTCGCGGTCGGCGTCGCCTTTGTCCAGTTCTGGCCGGACTGGGTGATGATCGCTGCGGTGGCCTGCGTGTTTTTCGTCGGCCAGTTCATCGAGGGCAACATTCTGCAGCCGAGGCTGGTGGGCAAAAGCGTCGGCCTGCATCCGGTCTGGCTGATGTTTGCGCTGTTCGCCTTCGGCGCGCTGTTCGGCTTTGTCGGCCTGCTGATCGCGGTGCCGGCTTCGGCGGCGGTCGCCGTGCTGGTGCGCTTCGCCATTGCCCGCTATCTCGAATCGCCGCTCTACAAGGGCCACGCGACCGAGCCCATTCCGCCGCTGCCGGCCAACCGCCGCCGGGCCGCCAAGCCGCGCGGCTGACACGCCATGGCCGCTGACAGAACCGATCCGCCGCGCCAGTTGCCGCTCGATCTCGGCCACGGCACCGGCTACTCGCGCGACGAGCTCGTGGTGTCTTCGACCAACGCCCAGGCGGTGGCGCTGGTCGACCGGTGGCCCGACTGGCCGTCGCCGGTCGTGGTGCTGGCCGGGCCGGCCGGCTCCGGCAAGACGCATCTGGCCTCGATCTGGCTGGCCCGCGCCGGCGCGATAAGGGTCGATGCCGGACGCATCGAACAGTGCATCGCCGATCTTGGCGAGATGCCCGTCCTCATCGACGACATCGACAAGCACCCCGTCGACGAGACTGGCCTGTTCCACCTCATCAACGCCGTCCGTGGCGCCGGCTCCTCTCTGCTGCTGACGGCCAGGCGCTTTCCCTCGGCCTGGGGTGTCGCGCTGCCCGACCTCATCTCGCGGCTGAAGGCTGCAGCGACCGTCGAGATCCACGAACCCGACGATCTGCTGCTCGCCGGCGTCATCACAAAGCTTTTCGCCGACCGCCAGGTCGAGGTCGAGCCGCATGTCGTGCAATATCTGGTCAGGCGCATCGAGCGCTCGCTGGCCACCGCCATGCGCGTGGTGGAACGCCTCGACCGCGCAGCGCTGGAGCGCAAGACGCCGATCACCAGGGCGCTCGCCGCCGAAACCGTCAGCGCCATGGACGAAGGGCAGGGCGAGTTCGAGATTTAGGCCTTGTCCGGTAGCCAGCAGGTGACGTCAGAGCCGGTGAGATCAGAGACATATGGTGATATGATGTCAATGACATCGGGATGATATCAATGCCATCTGTGACGATCAGAAATATTCCGGAAGAAACCCACCGCGCTCTGCGCGTGCAGGCCGCCGTCCACGGCCGAAGCACGGAAGCGGAGATTCGAGCCATACTCGAAAACGCCGTGCGGCCGGAAGGGCGTGTGAAGCTGGGCGCTTTGCTGTCCGACATCGCCCGCCGCGCCGGGGTAAAAGGTGAGGATGTAGATGCCTTGGAGCAGGTCCGCGATAAAAGCCCGGCCGAGCCTCTGAGACTCGAATGATCGTCCTGGACACCAATGTCGTTTCGGAGGTGATGAGGCCACAGCCCCATCCGGCGGTTCTGGCATGGCTGGACGATCAGGCTGCTGAAACATTGTATATTTCCAGCGTGACTCTCGCTGAGGTGCTGTTCGGCATCGAGGTGATGGCTGCGGGGCGCCGCAAGAATGCCCTGGCTGAGGCCGTTGCTGGCATACGCGCGGTGTTCGAACAGCGCGTTCTGCCATTCGATGCGCAGGCAGCGAGGCAGTATGCCGGCCTTGCCCCAAAGGCCAGAGCCGCGGGCAAGGGGTTTCCTACACCCGACGGCCACATAGCGGCTATCGCCGCCGCCAAAGGCTTCCGCGTCGCTTCACGTGACGTGTCGGCCTTTCACGCGGCCGGCATACCCGTCGTCAATCCATGGGAAAGCGCCACTTAACTGTCCCATTTCGGGACAAGGCCGCCGGCATCCATCTTGCAACATCCAGTTTGCCGGCTGATCCCGGCCCCGATCGCGTTCCAGATCGGGTTGTGGGCTCGCCGGGTGTAAGGCGGTTGGGGTTCTCGCCCGGCGAGCTTACCTTCCAGAGATATCGTCTGCATCGTCATATATGGATCACAACGTGGTCCATCGGGGCAGCCGATAGAGGTATCTGTGACGGACGCCAGGGGCACCTCGTGCGCGCACTCGCCGGAGCTCGGGTGCTCAGGGACGGGGAGAAAAATGGTCGGAGTGGAGAGATTCGAACTCCCGACCCTCTGGTCCCAAACCAGATGCGCTACCAGGCTGCGCTACACTCCGAGGCCCTGCGGCGTATAAGGTTCCAGACCCGCGAAGGCAACCCACGAAACGAGAAAAACGAAAGCGCTGTATCGTTCATCGGGCACGAAGTGCTGACGAATGACGAAAGCTGGCTGCAGTCGACGAGGGAGAACTTCGCCGCCTTCATGCAGAAATGAGCGATTTGCGCTCAGCGTCGTCGTCTGGCGATCTCACGGGCGATCGCGGCGCCCTGGATGCGGGCATTGGCAAAGCAGCCGCGGATGCTCGGCCGCATGCCGGTGAACCAAAGGCCGGGCAGTCTCGGGTCGCTGTCGGCGCCGTTGAACAGCGGCACGCCCTTGGCGTCGAGCACGCCGAGCGAGCCCACCATCGGCTCCAGCCCGGTGCGGTAGCCGGTTGCGGCGATGACGATGTCGGGGGTGATCGTCTGGCCGTTGTCGAGGATGACGCCGTCGCGGGTGAATTCCCTGATCTGCGGAACCACGATGACACGGCCGGCCTTGATGGCATCGACGGCGCCGTCATCGGAGGCGATCGCGGTGTAGTCGGAGCCCAGTCGGCTGGCGCCGCCCACGCGTGACGACGGAAGGCCGAATTTGCGCAGGTCACCGAAGACGAGGCGTTGGGTCAGCGCCATCGCCCAGTCGGCCAGCCTCACGGGCAGCCGCGCCATGAAAGGCGAAAAACGGTGCACTGCGATCTGGCCGATGCGCTTGGGCAAGAGCGAGGGGCCGTTGCGGGCGGCAAGCCACATCTGTCCGGTCTTGACGCCGGAAAGGTGATTGAGCGCGTCGAAGCCCGAATTGCCGGCGCCCACCACCAGTGCCGTCTTGTCCTCATAGTCCTTCGCCGCGCCGAAATCGGCCGAATGGACGATGCGCCCGGCAAAGTCCTTCATGCCTTTCCAGGCGGGAATGAACGGATGCCGGTCGCGACCTGTAGCGATCACGACATGGCGCGCAAGCCGCGGCCCGGCGGTTGTCCTGACCGTCCAGTGATCGCCGTTGAAGGTCACTTCCTCGACGACGACGCCGAATTCGACCGGCAGCCCGTGCGTCTCGGCGAATTCGTTGAGATGGCTGATCACCGTGGTGCGGTGCGGAAAGGCGGGCGTGCCGGCGGGGTAGGCGACGCCGGGCAGGGAAGAAAGATCGCGATGGGTGTTGAGGTGCAGGTTTTCGTGCCGACGGTGCCAGGGTTCGGCCAGCCGGCTCTCCCGCTCCAGCACCTGCGTTGCCACGCCGGCCTCGATGAGCGCCAGGGCGACGCTGAGCCCGGCCGCGCCGGCGCCGATCACGATCGCGCCGTCGAAGGTCTCCGGTCGGCCGGCCTGAGCCTGCAAGGTTTCCGCGTCCATGTCCTTGTTTGTCGCCGTCATCACCCTGTCTGGCACGGCGTTGTATCCGACATATGCCGCTTGCAGCGCAATGGGAAGATGCCGCGGTTGCAAAGCCGCCGGCGTTATGTCGCGGGGCTATCCGGCCTTCGCCGGGTCGGCATGGCGGTGGACGAGCCTGAACGCGCCGTCCTCGAAGCGGAACACCTCGGTCACCCGCAAGGTCATCGCCGTGGTCTCGCCATTCTTGCCCATGCGCGCCTCTGCGTGCTGCAGGCCGGTCCAGAACGCCAGGCCGCCGCTCGCCGAAGATTGCAGCACCTCGAGATCGGTGCTGCCGCCTTCATGGAAGTTGCGCGCGTCGCGCTCGTAACGGCTCGCGACGGCGTTGGCGCCCTGGAGATGATCGCCCCGCGGCGAGAAGAAAGTCGCCGGTTCCGCGTGGGTGACGATCGCCTCGAGCGATTTCGCGTCGCCGTTGACATAGTCTTCGGCGATCTTCTCACGCTGCCGCATGAACGCTTCGAAGGAGGCATCGTCTGGCCGGATGGTTCGGATCCAGTCCTCCAGGGCGCTCATGAATTTCTCCAGGAATCCAGCGGTTTCGCTGCTCTTCACCCCGCCCTTGTCGTCCAGCAGGTCGGCGACGGTGCTGATATAGGCTTCCGGCTGCTGCATCACCGGCATGTCGAGAAAGACGAAGGTCTGGCGCAGCGCATGGTTGGCGCCAAACGCTCCAAGCTTGTTCGGTGTGACGCTGACGACCCCGGCCGGCAGGCCTTTGAACACGCTCTTGCCTGACGGGCGCGAGCCCACATCCAGCGCGTTCTTCAGGCAGCCGGGGATCGAGCGGTTATATTCCGGCGTGACGAAGAGCACCGCATCGGCGCTGCGGATTTCCGCGCGGAATGTCGACCATGCGCGCGGCGGATCTTCGCCCTCGAGGTCCTCGTTGTAGAGCGGCAGGTCGCCGATCTCGATGAAGCGGCAGCGCATCGAGTCAGGCGCGCGGGCGGCCAGTGCCCTGGCGATCTTGCGGCTGTAGGACTGGGCGCGAAGGCTGCCGACGATGACGGCGAGCTGGATTGCGCGGGTTTGGGCTGCATTGTTCATGATGCGTGTCCGGGCTGTTGGAACGGCTGCGTTTGCCTGGGTGCCGGCGCGGGGCGCCGGCGGCGGAATTCGTCCCGCTCGCGAGACAGGTCGCCTGATGTTTTGGATAATGCCCAGGCCTCGGCGAGGTTCCGACGCGCCGGCTGACGCCCCGCCCGGCGGCCGTTGGCCTTGCCGTCGGGGCCGTTGCACAGTAATGACAGGCGAAAGGTGGCGCTGCCGCCGGCCCGCAACAACGAGGTGGACATGTCCGCGCGCATTTTCAGCCCAGCCAAAACCGCGATGCAGTCAGGCAAGGCCAAGACCGGTCACTGGGTTCTGGAATTCGATCCCGCGCAGCGCAAGAAGATCGACCCGCTGATGGGCTACACCACCTCGGGCGACATGCTGAGCCAGGTCAGGCTGACCTTCGACACCAGGGAAGAAGCGGTGGCCTATGCCGAAAAGGAAGGCCTCGCCTTCCGCGTCGAGGAGCCGAAGGAGCCCAAGCGCCGGCAGATTTCCTACGCGGAGAATTTCCGCTATGACCGCAGGACGCCCTGGACGCACTGACTGGCAAGCCGGGCGGCGCGCCCGGCCGAGAAGCAGAAAGCCGGCATCGCCGGCCAGCGGTCCCGTAGCTCAGCTGGATAGAGCACCGGCCTTCTAAGCCGATGGTCGCAGGTTCGAATCCTGCCGGGATCGCCAATATCTCCGATTTTGTTGACTTTTTGGCGGGGCTGGCGAGGCTGAAGCGCCGGCCTAAGTGCGCGCGGCGCCGTTCCCCAGGCCGGCGAGCTGCTGTGCCGGCCGGCGACCGATCGGCGCTTCGCGCCGGTCATGTCCGCGCCCCACTTCGATGATCCCGACCAGCGCGCGAACGAACTCGACCATGTCGTTTGCGGTGATGGCTGCATCGTCCGGACTTTGCCCAATATGCTCGGCCGCCTTGCAGCAAGACAGGCGGATGAGATCGTAGTGCAGATCCCTCTCGTCATCCGGCAAAGCCGCTAATCTCATGGCCCGGCGATGAATCAACCGCAGCAATTGTTCCAGAGCTGTTTCGACACTCATGCGTTTGCTCCGCATTGGTCGAACGTCGCGGCGCTCGAGGGCGCACGTTGGGACGTCGATGAGGAGGGCATTGCCCTTCCTCCACGCGCAAAGGCTGCATGACAGCCGTTAACATATCGTTTCCTGCTAATATGATGCGCGGCAGGGCCACGCGCCGAGCGCGATCCAGGCGGACCTAGAGCCAGCGCCCGCGGCGGGGATCGTCCGCACCGGTAAGGATGAGACCAAGCATCAGGCCGATCGTGCCGCCGAGAACGAAGGCGGTCGAGACCGTGCCCGGATTTTCCTGGACCACTCCGGAAACCGATTGCGCTCTGCTGCGAAGTGCCTGAGCGGTCCGGCTGGCACGATCAGCCGCGCTGTCATACCAGCCATTGGCCTCCTCCAAAGCCTCTTCGGCGCGCTCGGACAATGTTCGATTGATCTTGTTGATCTCGCGCTTCAACTGCGCGACCTGCTTTTCGAGTGCCTCCTGAGCCTCGCGTTGGGTCATTTTGGGTGTCGAGGATTGGTCGTCTGTTTCGGCCATTGGTTTTCTCCTTCGCGTCGGTCAACGGCCGGCGTCGGAATATGGTTCCCGCCGTCAAGAGTTCCACCACCGTGAAAGTCTCGATCGGACCGGGTCGGACCAAAGCCTGATCGCCGAGCGCATTGGGCCGCGGCCGGCAACCAATTTCACGGTCGCGAGTTGGTGAGCGGCTGCGGCAAGGCCTGTCGTCAGTCACCGGATGTCCGCAAGTTCTTCTTGACATAGCGGGCGCCGATTGGCATCGCCACCAGCGGCAAGCGGTGTGGCGTATTCGAATAGCGAGACGAATGTGACCTCTAGCCCAAGCAGACTGAACCTGCATGACGAAGCAGGCCGACCCGCAAACGACAACCATACTGCCCCCCGAGTTTTTTCGATCCTCGATCTCATCTCAACCGACGACGATGAGGTCGCGAACCGTGTCAGACGCGCGGAGCGCTTCGCTATAGCCGTGCTGATCGCGATGGCTGTCTGCCTGATCGCAGGCCCTATCGTCTATGCGACCCTGATGTTCGGGATCTGAAACTCGAACGGATGGAACTGTCCATCCCGCCCGGGCACCATCATTCCGACGCGTGCTCCACCAGCACATGCGCCTCGCGCGCGGCGCCGATGAACGCGTCCCGGGCGGCGTCGGCCGGAACCTCGCCGCTCATCGCCCTGCGGCAGGCGCGCAGCGCCGAGCCGTGCAGCGCGCTGCCGGCGTCGCGCCACTGACCCGCCAGCAGCTCGGCCGCCTGCTGTGCGCTCGAAATGTGCCTGATCGCGCCCGCGACGCCTACCGAAACCGTGACCGGCCTCGAAAACCAACCCTGGGTCATGTTGGAACCCTCACTGCCTTCAACCATCCAAAACGCGGGAACGGCCGCGAGGTTTCATTGCCCTTCTCAACAGCCCGTGAGGTCGGCATTGCCGATGCATCCGGCCCTTGCTTCACCGTCTCGGAGCGGTGAGGGCGCTGCGACCACACGCAAAAAATCGTTATATTGTTGCTGAAAGAGCGCCGTGCTGGTACTTCTTGGCGGCGCGGGTTCGGAAGTTTGCGAATCTGCGCCGGCTTGCGCCGCTTTCCAAGGCGCGTGGGTCGTCCCGGCCATGATCCCGAATGGTGGCAACCGATTCTTCGAGAAGGATCATGGTCAAACAAGAAGCAGAGCTCCGTTCCGATATCGTCGGGATGGTTCGCTCAGGTAACGCTCTGGATGTCTGATGCCATTGCCCCCGTGGCTTCGGAAGAGCACGAAGTATGGGGAAATCGATGGTCTCGAAGGAACTCACTTCCAACGCCGAAACCGCGGCCGCGTTTCTGACCGTGATGGGCAACGGGAAGCGGCTTATGATCATGAACTATCTGGCTGCGGGCGAACTCTCGGTCGGCACTCTCGCCGAGAAGGTCGACCTCAGCCAGTCTGCCCTGTCGCAGCATCTTGCTAAGCTGCGCAGGTTTGGCCTGGTCGAAACCCGCCGCGACCGGCAGATGGTCTATTACTCCTGCAAGTCGGCCGCGGCGCGCGAGCTGCTCGCCTTGCTGGATGGCCTGCTGGCGACCGAGCGACCGCTCGCCGGCCAGCACCGGCAGTACGTGGCCGAAAGGCAGCGCCGGCCGCAGGCGGCCTGAACAGGCACGCCTGGCGCTCCCGCCGCGCCCGGCAGCCTGTCGATCCCGTGACAGGGCACCGGCCTTCCAGGCCGGTGCCGATGTCTTGTCTGCCTTTCGCCCTGTTTCCGTGAAACGGTGAATCGCTTTACGGCGCTGCGCGTCTGGTCACCACGCTCCTCACCGCAAGCACCAGCACGGTGATGATGATCAGGATCACCGAGAGCGCGGCGATCGCCGGATCGATGTTGTCGCGCAGCCCCATCCACATCAGGCGAGGCAGCGTGATGGCGTTGACCGAGGTGATGAACAGCGTCACGCCGATCTCCTCCCAGGACAGCACGAAGGAAAGTAGCGCAGCGGTGACGATGCCGAACTTGATGTTGGGCATGATGACGCGCGTCGCGCGCTCCCACACGCTGGCGCCGAGGCCGCGCGCGGCGAGGTCGATGCGGCGGTCGAGCTGGCTGAGCGAGACCAGAATCAGCACCGTCGCGAAGGGCACCGTCATCACCGAATGCGCCATCGCCACGCCGAGCCAGGTGTCGTAGCCGAAGAACGCGCTCGCCCCCGAGATCGAGGTCAGCAGGAAGTAGAGCGTGATCGCCGACACCACCGGCGGCACCACCATCGGCAACAGCACGAAGCCGACGAGTGCGGCTGTGAAGCGCGGCTGGAACATCCACACCCCAAGGCTGAAACAGAGCGCCAGCACGGTCGAGATGGCGCTGCTGACCACGCCGATCCGGATCGACAGCAAAATGGCGTCGATCCAGCGCGGGTCCTCGTAGAGCGATCGGTAGTGGCGCAGCGACAGTTCGCCCGACGGCATTGCCAGCATCCGGCTCGGCGTCAGCGACACCGGGATGACGGCAAGCAGCGGCAGCAGCAGGAACAGCGCCACCAGCACGGCGAGGATCAGCGAGACGGGACCGGGACGATAGGTCGGCATCGCGCTACACCAGCTGCTTCGGTTTGACGTAGCGGAACAGGAGCGCCATCAGCGCGCCGACGAACAGCACCAGCACGACGCTGATCGCCGCGCCCAGCCCCCAGTCTGGGCTCTGGAAGATGCGCAAATAAATCAGCTCGGCGATCATCACGCTGCGGCCGCCGCCGAGGATCGCCGGCGTGACGAAGAAGCCCAGCGAAAAGACGAAGACGATCATCGCCGAGCCGATGATGCCGGAGCGCGTCATCGGCACGAACACCGTCCAGAAGGTGCGCATGCGGCTGGAGCCCAGACCGCGCGCCGCGAGCAGCACGCGCTCGTCGAGGCTGCGCATGGCCGATGCCAACGGAAACACCGCGAAGGGAATGAGGAAATGCGTCATGCCGACAATGACGCCGAATTCGTTGCGCACCAGGGTGAGCGGCTCGGAAATGAAGCCCATCGACTGCAGCCAGGTGTTGATCAGGCCGCGGTTGGAGAGCAGCGCCACCCAGCCGAAGGCGCGCGTCAGCACCGAGATCCAGAACGGCACCAGGATGCAGAATTCGGCGAGCACGCGCTGCGCCGGACTGCCGCGCACCCACACCACGGTGATGGCATAGGCGGCGGTGACCGACACCAGCGTGACGATGAGCGCAATGCGCAGCGTGCGGATGAACACCGACTGCACCAGCGGGTCGGTCGCGAGCGCGGCATATTGGCCGAGCCCCGGTGTCGGCAAAGTGAAGCTCCACTTCACCACGCCGAGGAAGGGCCAGGCATAGGCAAGCACGAGGAACAGGAGCAGCGGCGCCATCAACAGCGCCGCGCCCGTCCTGTCGGAGAGGGTGCCTCTCATGTCAGTCAGAAAATCCGCGCCCGCTCAGGCGGAGATGATCTTGGTGTATTCGTCGAGCGCCGGCCCGTAATTCTTGGCGTACCACTCCATGTCGAGCGCGATCTGCTTCTTCATGTTCTCGGGATCGACCGGGTTGATGCGCTTCTTGTCGGCGGGGATCAGCGCGTCGGCGGCCGGATTGGCCGGGCCCTGTCCGAGCTTGTCGAACATGACCAGCTGCTTCTGCGGATCCTGCGCGCTGGCGATGAACTTCATCGCCGCGTCCTTGCCGCCGGGGTTGTTCTTCAGCACGGCCAGCGCGCCGGGCGAGATCAGGCCCTGGTCCCAGATGAATTTGATCTTGCCGCCGGAGTCCTGCTCGATCAGCGAGGCGCGCGTCGACCACACGATCGCCATCGAGGCCTCGCCGTTGAGCAGCACGCTCTGGCTTTCGGCGCCGCCACCCCAATAGGCGACAACATTCTCCTTGAAGGCGGCGATCTTGTCATGCGCGCGCTTCAAATCGAGCGGGTAGAGCGAGGCCGGCGCGATGCCGTCGGCGAGAAGCGCTGCCTCCCAGCTCGACACGCCCCATTTGTAGAGCGAGCGCTTGCCGGGGAATTTCTTCACGTCGAAGAAATCGGCCATGCCGGTCGGCGCCTCGCTGCCGTATTTCTCCGAATCGTAGGCGATCACATAGGAGAAGAAATAGGTCGAGGCGGCGTATTCCCAGCCGAAGCCCTCGCGCATCTTCTTCTTGTCGACGACCGCGTAGTCGATCGGCTCCAGCATGCCTTGCGCGCCCAGCGTGATCGCCGAGAACGGATCGACGTCGACGAGGTCCCAGGTCGGCGCGCCGCTCTTGAACTGCGCCGCGATCGCGCCTTCGGTCGGGCCCGAGCCGTCCATCTTGACGGTGATGCCGGTGTCCTTGGTGAAGGCCTGGCCATAGGCCGCGTCATAGGCGGTGATGGCGTCGCCGCCCCAGTTCACCAGCACCAGTTCCTTTGCCGCGGCGAAGGCGCCGGTCGAGCGCATGAGCAGCGGCGTGCCTGCCAGCACGAGGCCTGCCAGTTGCGCGAACTGGCGGCGCGAGATCTCGCCGCTCCTTGCCCTGGCGGCAAGGGATTCGATGGCGTGTTTCTTGGTATCGGTCATGTCAGTTCCCCTTGTTTTGTCGTTGATCTGATCCGGAAAGCCGGTGCGGCGAGGTCAGGCCGCAGCGGCGGTCATTGTCCTCCGTCCGGAAGGAGGAAACCTTTTTCGGCCGGCCAGGTCAGCCAGACGGAATTGCCCTTGCTTAGCGCCGCCGCGGCCACCTCGTTCGGCACCGACACCGTCACTTTCGAACCTTGGCGCGTCGTAAGATCAAGCCTGGTCGCAGCGCCCAGATAGGTGGAGGCGATCGCGGTCGCCGCGATGCCGTTCTCGCCCACCGCCGCCTCGCGCGCGATCGACATGTGCTCCGGTCGGATCGCCAGCAGGGCGTCGCCTTTGACCGTCTCGGCCTTGCAGCGCATGTTGACCGCGCGGTCTTCGCACAGGCCGACGGCGCCATTGTCGGCGGGCTTGACGCCCTTCACCGGCAGCATGTTGATCTCGCCCAGGAACTCGGCGACGAAGCGATTTGCGGGCCGGTCATAGACCTCGTCCGGGGCGCCGACCTGCAACAGCTTGCCATGGTTGAAAATGGCGACGCGCGACGACAGCGCCAGCGCCTCGCTCTGGTCGTGGGTGACGAAGACGAAGGTGGTGCCGGTCTCCTGGTGCAGCCGCTTCATCTCGGCCTGCATCTGGCCGCGCAGGCTCTTGTCCAGCGCCGAGAACGGCTCGTCGAGCAGGAGCACGCCCGGCTCGAACACCAGTGCGCGGGCGAGCGCCACGCGCTGCTGCTGGCCGCCGGAAAGCTGCGCCGGCAATTTCTTCTCGTGGCCCTTCAGCCCGACGCGCTCGACCATCTCGCCGACGCGCTGCCTTATCTCGGTGGCCGTTTTCTTGCGCACCTTGAGCGGGAAGGCGATGTTCTGCTCGACGCTCATATGCGGGAACAAAGCGTAGCCCTGGAACACCATGCCGGCGGCGCGCTGCTCGGCCGGCCGTTGAGTGATGTCGACACCGTCGCTGAACAGGCGGCCCTCGCTCGGCTGCACGAAGCCGGCCAGGATCATCAGGAATGTCGTCTTGCCGGAGCCCGACGGCCCGAGCAGGGTCAGGAACTCGCCGCGGCCGATATCGAGCGTCAGATTGTCCAGCGCCCGGAACGAGCCGAAGCTCTTGCCGATCCCGTTCGCCTTGATTTCTGCGGCCCGGCCGGGTTGCTGCATTCCTGCCTCTTCCTCAGTCTCGGTTGAAATCGTAGGCACGGCGCGCGTTCACCGCAATCGAATAGTTTTCGTCTGATCGGCAAATTTGATTCACGTCTGGGCCGACTAGGCGGAAAGGGCGCTCCGCCTCAATACGGCCCGACCCGGTTCTCCGACAGCTTCGATCGCAGCCATCCGCCGAACGCCTGCAGCACCGGATGGTTGGCCTTGGCGTGCTCCGACACCAGGAAATACGACCGCGGCGATTTGATCGCGATGTCGAAAGGGCGCACCAGCCGGCCCTCGTTCAGCGCCTTGCGGCTGGTCAATTCGTCACCCATGGCTATGCCCTGGCCGGCGATCGCCGCAGAGAAGACGAGGTTCATGTCGGAAAAGAAGATGCCGCCTTCGGTGTCGGGGTTCTCCACCTTGGACAGCGCCAGCCAGCGCGCCCAGTCCTCGGTATCGCCGAGATGCAGGAGGTTGGCGCGCAGCACGTCGGCGGGTTTGGAAAAACCGCCGACCTTGTTGAGCAGCGTCGGGCTGCAGAGCGGGGTGAACGAGATCTCGCACAGAAGCTCGGCCGCGCGGTTCGGCCAGTTGCCGACACCGAAGGCGATGAAGGCGTCGGCGTCGGGATTGCTGACGTCGTCGAGCCGCCTCGGCGTCAGGATGTGCAGCGCGACATCCGGGTACATCTGCCGGAACTCGCCGATATGGGTGCAGAGGAACAGCGAGGCGAAGCCCGGCGTGCAGGAGACGGCGAACGAGCCGCCGACGCCGGTGCCGGCGTTGCGCCCCACAGCGTCGCCGAGAACGGTCAGCGCCTTGCGCACGTCGCTGGCGTAGCGCTGGCCGCGCGGGGTGAGCGCCACTCCCTTGCCGATGCGCTCCAAAAGGTCGAAGCCGAGGTCGCGTTCGAGCAGGCGGAGCTGGTGCGAGACGGCGCTGCGGGTGAGGTGCAGTTCGTCGGCGGCGCGCCACACGCTGCCATGACGGGCGAAGCTGTCGAGGGCACGCAGGGCTTGTGTGGATGGTATGCGCAAGGGACCTCAGGTGAACCGAATTTGCACGAGCCGGGAAAACATATCACTTTTTGAAAAGCCGCTTCACTGCTTTCTTCTCACCATGGAGCAACCGGCGACGACATCGGCGCAAGCGACCGCGCTTGCCTGCCTCGACGACATCCAGCCGTCGCTATCGGCATGGACGCGCACCATCTTCGACTTCGGCGAGACCGCCTGGCGCGAGTACCAGTCGGCCGCCTGGTATGTCGAACGCCTGAAGCGCGAAGGCTTTTCGGTCGAGGAAGGCTCGGGCGGCATGCCGACCGCCTTTTGCGCCCACTGGACCAACGGCGCCGGCCCAACCGTCGGCATGTATGCCGAGTACGACGCCGTGCCCGGCAACTGCCAGGATGCGGCGCCGGTGAAGCGACCGCGCCCAGGCCTCGGTGTCGAGGCCGGCGGCCACACCGATCCGCATTCGGGGCTCGGCATCGCCAGCCTAGGCGGCCTGCTCGCCACCAAGGCGGCGATGCAACGCCACGGCATTCCAGGCACTTTGCGCTTCACCGGCGAGCCGGCCGAGAAGGTGAGGGGCTCGAAGCCGATCCATGCCGCCAAGGGCTACTATGACGGCCTTGCCGGCATGATCTCCTTCCATCCTTTCTACATGCTGCCGCTCTGCAACACCGCGCGCTGGGACACCCATTGCGGCGCCGCTTACGCGATGATCTATCGCTTCATCTGCGACGAGCCGGAAAATTGGGTTCGCGCAAGCGATGGCGCTCCCATCCCGCAGGCGCATTCGGCGGTGAGGGCGCCGGGTGCCAACGACGCGCTGATGCTGATGTACATGGCTTCCAAGGCGCTGCGCGATTCCATGCTGCCGCACCAGGGCGGCTGGTCGATCAGCGAGGCGATCCTGACCGCGGGGCAGGCGACCGCCGACAATCTGCCGGCTGGACTGGCCGAGATCCAGTATATGATCCGCGTTCCGACCATTGCCATGGCCGAGCAGGTCACCGCCGTACTCGACCGCAACGCGGAGGCGGCGGCGACCATGAGCGGCTGTCGCCACGAGCGCCATTGGGTGTCGAAGTCGCGGCCAGGCCTCGCCAACCATGCCATGGCCGAGATAACCTACGCGGCGCTTTCGACTGTCGGTCCGCCGCGCTGGGACGAAGAAGCGAGAGCCGTCGCTCGGGAAATCCAGGTCAGTGCCGGCGGGGTCGCGACCGAAAACCCTTTCATCGACGAGCTGGAGCGGCTGATTTCGCCACGGGAGGCCGAGGCGATCCTGCGTCGCGATCTGCCGCCTTCGCAGGTCAACTCGACCTCCGACGATTACACCGACATGAGCTGGCATGCGCCGACGGCGCGTTTCTATGTCGCGCGCCCGGCGCTGCGCTCGGCAAACGGCCATGCCTGGCCAGGCTGGGTGATGAACGCGCTGGGCGCCATTGCCGCGACGATCGACCCGATGGTGACCTGTGCTTCCAAGACTGTTGCGCTGACGGCGCTGCGCCTGCTCGAGGACAAGGCCGCGCGCGATGCCGCCATGGACGAGTTCGTTGCCCGCACCGGCGGTGGCATCGGCGGCGCGAATTGGATCGCGCCGCTCTGCGACTACGAGCCGCCGATCAATTTCCGCTGGCCGGAATATGTCACCACCGCGCGTGGGCGCGACTGGTGGATACCAAGCAGCCAATGATCTCAAGCAGACCACCTCGAGGAGAACAACCATGACCGTCCATGACCGCATCGTCGCCGAGCCGTTCTCGCTGCAGCGCCGCAACCCCAACGGCGGCACCAAGCCGCTGACCGCCTGGGGCTTCGCCAACGAGACCGATGTGCTGACCGAC
Source organism: Mesorhizobium abyssinicae (assembly GCF_049887195.1). Classification (NCBI taxonomy): domain Bacteria; kingdom Pseudomonadati; phylum Pseudomonadota; class Alphaproteobacteria; order Hyphomicrobiales; family Phyllobacteriaceae; genus Mesorhizobium; species Mesorhizobium abyssinicae. Next base: position 91,423 of record NZ_JARAKC010000002.1, on the reverse strand, counting down.
GTCTTGCTCGGCTCGCCGAACTTCCTGCGCCATCTGTCGACCAGCTCGCTGTCCAGAAAACATCTGCGCGAGGCGCCCTGCAACGTCCAGATCGCGCAGGCGCAGCACAAGGACCTGGTCGCCGCCTACGAGCATTTCGGCGTCAACATCCATTGGCATGAGCCGACGCCGGAACTGCCGATGCAGGTCTATTCGCGCGACTCCAGCGTCATGACTCCCTACGGCGCCTTCATCACCGCCATGGCCAACTGGTGGCGGCGCGGCGAGAACTACGCCGCGATCCGCACCTATGAAAAGCTCGGCATCCCTATCTACGACATGGTCACCGCCGGCACTTTCGAAGGCGGCGACTTCAACGTCATCGAGGACGGCGTGGTGCTGATCGGCTGCGGCGGCGCCCGCACCCAGGAGGAGGGCGCGCGCCAGGTGCAAGCCTGGTTCGATAAGGAGGGCTGGGAGACGCGCATTGCCTTCATCGACGAGTACTACGTCCACATCGACCTGATGGTCGTGCCGATCGCCGAAAAGCTTACCGCGGTGTGCCTCGCCTGCACCGAACCCGGCATCGTCGATTGGCTGAAGGGCAAGGGGCACGAGATCATCGACGTACCCTTCCAGGACACGATGGCGCTCGGTTGCAACTTCATGTCGCTCGGCAAGGACAGGGTGATCGCGCCGACGTCGAGCCAGACGCTGATCGGCCAGTTGAGGGCGCGCGGCTTCGAGGTCGCGGCGATCGATATGAGCGAGATCTCCAAAACCGGCGGCGGCATCCACTGCATGGCGCAGGCGCTGAAGCGCGAGAAGGCGTAAGAGGGCGTCACAGGAGCCGGGCTGGCTCAATCCTGGCATCCTTTGTTCTGTCGGACAGAGGATTTCGCCGAGTCGTGAGCTGTCCGGCTTCATCTAGCTCGAATTATTGCTCTACCGCGCAAGCCTCGTTGCCGACGAAAACTTGCGAGAAATCTAACATAAGCGCACACTAAAATGCTGGGGGCTCACCAACAAGATCGGGAGGAAAGCATGAATGCCATGAGCTTCACCACCCTTGACGGCGCTAAGGCGACCGTCGACGCCGCGGCCGTGGACGCTTTCTCGGCGCAAATTCGCGGTACGGTGCTGCGGGAAGGTGACGCCGCCTATGACGGCGCACGCAGCATCTGGAACAGCATGATCGACCGGCGGCCGGCGCTGATCGTGTGCTGCGTCGGCGCCTCCGATGTCGTTGCCGCCGTGAATTTCGCCCGCGAAAACAAGCTACTCGTCTCCGTGCGTGGCGGCGGCCACAACATCGCCGGCAGCGCCGTCTGCGACGGTGGTCTGATGATCGATCTGTCGCTGATGAAGTCGGTGCGGGTCGACGTCGCGGCGCGCCGCGCCTGGGTTGGGCCGGGTGCCACGCTCGTCGATGTCGACAGGGAAACACAGGCCTTCGGACTGACGGTGCCGGTCGGCATCAACTCGACCACAGGCATTGCCGGCCTGACGCTGGGCGGCGGCTTTGGCTGGACCACCCGCAAATTCGGCCTGACCATCGACAATCTCGTCTCCGCCGATGTGGTCACCGCCGACGGCAAGCTACTGCGCGCCAGCCAGAGCGAAAATCCCGATTTGTTCTGGGCGCTGCGCGGCGGCGGCGGCAATTTCGGCATCGTCACGGCGTTCGAGTTCCAACTTCACCAATTCGGGCCGCAAGTGCTGTCGGGCCTCGTCGTCCATCCCTTCGCCGATGCCCAGAAAGTGCTGCGCGAATATCGCGAGGCACTGGAGACCGCGCCCGACGAACTGACCTGCTGGGTCGTCATGCGGCAGGCGCCGCCGCTGCCCTTCCTGCCGGCCGAATGGCACGGCAAGGAGGTGCTGGTGCTGGCCATGTGCTATTGCGGCGACATCGAGGCCGGCGAAAAGGCGACGCGGAAGCTGCGCGCCATCGGCTCGCCGATCGCCGATGTCGTCGGGCCCAATCCGCTCACCGGCTGGCAGCAGGCCTTCGACCCGCTGCTTGCGCCCGGCGCCCGCAATTACTGGAAGAGCCATGACTTCACCGAGCTTTCCGACAGCGCGATCGAGATCACCACGGCGGCGATAGCCAAGCTGCCAGGCCCCGAATGCGAGGTGTTCTTCGCCCATATCGGTGGCGCGGCCGGTCGTGTGGCGGCGGACGCCACGGCGTTCCCGCAGCGCAGCTCGCATTTCGTCATGAACGTCCACGCCCGCTGGCGCGAACCGGCAATGGACAAGGCCTGCATCGACTGGGCCCGCGGTGTCTACGAGGCGACAAGGCCCTATGCCGTCGGTACGGCCTACGTGAACTTCATGCCGGAGGACGAGATCGACCGGGTCGAAGCTGCCTATGGCGGCAACTATCGCCGGCTGCTGGAGATCAAGCAGCGCTACGACCCGCAGAACCTGTTCCGCATGAACCAGAACCTGCGTCCGAAGGAGGGTCTGCGGGCGGCATGACGGCCAGGCATCCGCCGAGGCGACGGCGCGGGCAACCGCGTCGTCGCGCCAACGGGGCTCAGCCGATCACCGCCGGTGTATCATCATAGCTCACCGTCACCAGCTCCGGGTGGCGGTGAGCGAGCGCGAGGATTTGTGTCTCCAATTCGCAATTGTAGGCCATCAGCGCTTTCACCGTCTCTAGCGGGCTCGCGTAGCGGGCGATCAGCTTCTCGGCCTCGGCCTGCAATTCAGCCTGCGCTTCGGCGTCGAGATGCAGGATGCTCATGGCCGCCTCCTTGGAGCCTGCAGCCCATCGAGGCGCCCCTGTAGATGCCCATTGAGTACGATCATCTCCTTCAGCGCCTTCACCGCATCGCCCTTGTGGAGCGCAATGAACTTGTGGGCTACGGCCTGAAGCGCCGCTTCCTGGCGGCTGTCCAGCCTCACGATCAGGTCCATCCCGACACCTCCTCGTATATCGTGTGCGAAGTGAACAAAAAGGGTACAAAATTGTCAAGGGCGAATTGACCGGAAGAGGAATGCGTTCCTATTATTAGGCATGCCTGATACTGACGGAAGACGAAAGCGCGGCGGCGGGCGGCGGCTCAGCAACGCCCATGAGATTGGGCAGCTCGTGCTCGTCCGCTGCGGGTTGTGCAACGTCAAGCGCTGGTATCAGCCCGACGACCTCATGAAGATTTTCGGCGACATTGAACCTGACCTGGTGGGCAGCAAGATGCGCTGCGAGCGCTGCGGCAAGAACGAATTCATGCATGCCGAGACGCAGAGCCCGTCGGCCCTGGAAAGGCAGGGCATCCGGGTGAGGCGACTTGCCGAGATAAGGACGGTGCGGCGTGTCGTGTGGCGGGATGAGCAATAAGAAGGCGGGCGGCCATTGCCAGCTTTGGCTTTTAGAACAACGATCCCTGCGCCGGCGGCTCCGCCGGAAACTTGATCTGCGTCGCCGGCTTGTCGACGATCACCAGCGCGTCGTCCGGCGCCGGGCGCTGCAGCTTCCGCGCTTCCGGCCAGGGCGCGGTCAGCCACGTCACGATCTCCTCCGGCGTGGTCAGGATCACCGGCATCGCCTTCTCGTGGATCGGCGCGATCAGCGCATTGGGCTTGGTGGTCAGGAAGCCGTAGAGCTGATGGTCGCCCGGACCTTCCTTGACCTTGCGCACGCCTTGCCAGGGCGTCCACAGGCCGGCGAAGAAGAACAGCGGCCGATCCTCGCCGCGCGCGAACCAGAAGTTCTTCTGCACCCCGGTCTCGGGGTCCTTGTCGCCAGGCTGGGGCGAGGGCTCGGCGAAACTCGTCACCGGCACCACGCATCGGTTCTCGACGCCGAGGTAAGGCATCCAGTGGGCGTATTGCGGGTTCCGGATGTTGGTGGTGCCGGGGTCGGCATTGCCGCGCATGCGCTCCGGTGGCGTCGGCATGCCCCAGCGCAGACTGGCAAGTTCGCGCGCCCCGTCCGCCGCGTTGCGCACCACCGGGGCGAACTGGTTGGGATAGATGTCGATCGAGGGTTCGAGGTTGCCGATGACGTCGCGCAGGGCGCGCGTCCACTGGCGGATCGCCTCCTGGCTGGTGGTGATGTTGTAGAGGTTGCACATGATGCAGCCCGCCGTCTCACAGGGAGGAATTGTTCGCGCATTTCTCGGCAAAGCGCCAGAGCCGGCCGTGCAAACCCCCCGCCGCGTTGACAGGAGCGGCGAAGCAGCAGAAAGTTTGGCATCTGCTGAAGGAGAGATTCCGTGAAGAAGACCTACGCCAGGCCGGTACTGCTCAAGGCGGGCAAGCTCGGGGCGCTCGCCGCGACCACCGTTTCCAAGGCTCCCTGAGCCAAAGGCTTTTGCTTCGACGAAGCGCTGAGGCACTTGTTGCCTCCGCATCGATCTTTCGCGCCCCCGGCTGGCCCCCCGGCGCCAGAAGATTTGCGCCGCCAATCCCTCCGCCGCCGCAACTCTCCCGCGACCTGGATCGTACCTCATATCACTTTCGGGAAGTTAGGTGGCCCGGCCGCCGAGGGGGGGTGATGTATGGGTTGGCCGCCGGGCCTGACCGGCTTCTGCGACCTCGCCGGCTGCTTGAACATGCGCTCATGCTAATACTTGGGCAATAGCGACCTAGGGCCTAGGACCAACGTGTACCGGCGCCCCGGTCCGCAAGCGCAGGCTGGCGGCGCTTTCCACCCGCGCTACTGCTCCCACCATTTCAGCACCCGCATCGCCCTGAGCGTTACCCACCGCGAGGGCTGGCCTTCGCCGTCGTCGACCTCGAACCACACCCGCCCCGGCAGGCTCCAGTCGAGGGGCCATGTGCCGTCGTCCAGGCGTCTGGAACGAAGATGGTCGATGGCCTCGCCAAGCCGCGGATCGGGATCGGTGCCGGCATGTATCGCGGCGGAGCGGAAATGGTCGAGCGCGCGCAGGATGTCGTAGCGCCAGCGGTTCGGGTGCAGGAAGCGCAGGAACCGTTCGTCGGCCGGCTCGCCCGTGGCGAGGCGGCGAAACAGCTTGCGCTCGAGCAGGAACTCCTCGCCCGACCGGCGCGCCTGCCGCGATTGGTCCGTGCCGCCGGTGGCGCGCTCGAATTCCAGCAGACCTTCCAGCACATTGATCGTGCTGGCGTAGGAGGAACGGAGCGAGCCGTTCGCCCGCTCGCAGTTCCAGCCGCCGTCGTCGAGGCGCTCGCCGATCAGCCTCTCGACGATGGCGGAGACGTCGACGCCGAAATAGGCGCCGTCGGCAACGGTGCGGCCGTTGATGCACTCCTCGACCTCGCCCTGCCAATAGGGCTGGCCGCCTTCGTCCCAGCGTGAATTGGCGCCGACCAGATCGACGGTGCGCCTGGCCCGGTCCGAGGCGGGATCGAGGCCGAACTCGCGCAACTGCGACAGCGAAAAGCACGTCGCCGTCCACGGCTGGCCGTGCTCGCGCCACTCTTCGGGGGTGAAGCCGGCAGGCACGAAGGCGCCGCCCGCCCATTGCCCGTCCTCGTCCTGGCAGGCAAGCAGCCGGGCGCCCCAGCCCTCGCTCTCCACCTTGGCGCGTTCCGCCATCCATACCGGCTCCGGCGCGTCCTGCAGGTCTCGCATCACCTGCCAGCGGATCGACGGATCGGAAGCGAGGAGCCATACAATGACCGGGTCAGTCATGAGCGAGCCTGTCGGCGGGAGATCGATGATTCACTTGTAGCCGCTTCCCTTGGCCGGTGCGAGGTTGATGGGCGCGTAGCGCAGCAGCGTCACGCCCTGGGGCAGGCTTTCCGTCCCGAGCGGCTCCAGCCCCAGCGACAGGCCGACCTGGAAGTACGGCTTGCCGCCGCCAAGCACGACCGGATGCATGTAGAGCCGGTATTCGTCGATCAGACCCGCTCGCGCCAGATGAGCGGCAAGGTCGGCGCCGCCGACGCTGATTTCGCCATCCGTCTCCGCCTTGAGCGACCTTGCAACGGCCTCGGCGTCGCCGCGCATCGGCCGGGCGTTGAGGCCGACTTCGCCGAGCGTCGTCGAGAACACGATCTTCGGCGTTTCCCGCCAGGCGTGGGCAAAGTCGCGCTCGACCTCGTCGTCGGCGGTCTCTCGCTCCAGACTGTCCCAGAAGCGCATCGCGTCATACATCCTGCGGCCGCAGAGAACAGTCGAAGTACGTCTCATTTCGTCGTTGAAATGCCGGTGCAGCTCGCCTTCCGGCACCGGCAAGCCGATATTTCTGTCCGGCCCTTCTATGTAGCCGTCCAGCGACGTCAGCATGGAATAGACGATCCTGGCCATCGGCGTCTCCGTTCCGCTTCGCCAGCATGCATGACCAATTGCATATTGCAATCAGTTTTGCAGCTGACTGATGGTATTTGGCTTCCGGCGCCGGCGGAGCCCGTCAAACCCCCGCGTCGCGGCGCAGGGCCGCGAGGAACAGCAACAGCAGCGCCAGCGCGTTGAGGCAGGCGGCCGCCGCGTGCGAATATTCCCATTGCCGCCTGAGCATCTCCCAGTTGTCGGGCAGCATGGTCCAGTTGCGGGTCGCCCGGTTTGCCGGAAAGGTGAAGCTCCAGAACACGAACTGCGTGGCGCCGATGGCGATGAAGGCAAGCGCCACCAGGCCGAAGGCGCCGCCCGAGCGGTAGAGCACGACCGCAAGTGCCGCGCTCGACAGCAGGGCGCCCAGCACGAGGCTGCCGAACAGGCTCCAGCCGTCATAGGCGCGCTGCGCGGCGAGATAGCTCGTGCCGTCGAGCTTCAGCTTGTTGAGCATCGAGAACAGATGCGCGCCGGCCGGTACGAACGCCAGCGCCGCGAAGATGAAGCTCACCACCCTGAGACCATAGATCGCCATGCCGCTCTCTCCTTCCACGGAGAAGCTAGGGCAGGGGGCGGGCCTGGGAAGGAGGGATCGAAGGCTGGCGCGCCGGCCTCAAAATCCGAAGAACTGCCGTCCGACGAAATAGCCGAGCGCTACGACCACCAGCGGAAACAGCGCCGGCGCCACCTTGCCAAGCAGCGAAGGCCTGATCTCCTGGATCGGAGTGTTGCGCGTGGCGTTGTGGAGGTTCTTGGTCATCATATTAGCGTCGGCTGAACAAATTAATATTTTGCAAACCCCGGCGGGACCAGCCTCCGAAAGCCCTCCAGCCGGCTTGACTCTATCCTCCCCGGGGGGATATTCCCCGCCCCATGTCAGAAGGCATCCACACCTCGCACCCCGCCATCGTCAAGCGTTTGAAACGCGCGCAGGGCCACCTTGCCGCGGTGCTCTCGATGTTCGAGGCGCAACGCCCCTGCGTCGACCTTGCCCAGCAGCTCCACGCCGTGGAGAGCGCGATCAGCAGCGCCAAGCGCGAGCTGATCCACGATCATATCGAGCACTGCCTGAACGACAGCGCCGAGGGGGGCTCGCCTGACGCGCTCGCCGAGCTCAAGCAATTGGCGAAATATCTATGAGCGGTTTTGGCATACGCGTTCTCGACTGGTTCGGCCTCGGTTCGCACGATCACGCCGGACATGGCCACCATCATGACGGTCACGGCCCTCATGGCCATACGCATGGCGTGGTCGACCCCACCATCGCCACCACGACGCGCGGCATCTGGGCGATCAAATGGTCCTTCGTGGTGCTGGCAATCACGGCCGCGCTGCAGCTGGTCGTCGTGCTTCTGTCGGGCAGCGTGGCGCTGCTTGCCGACACCATCCACAATGTCGGCGACGCGGTCACCGCCATCCCGCTCTGGATCGCGTTCATGCTTGCAAGGCGCAAGCCATCGAAGACCTTCACCTATGGCCTCGGCCGGGTCGAGGACCTTGCCGGCATCATCATCGTGCTCATCATCCTGTTCAGCGCCATCGTCGCCGGCTACGAGGCGATCGACAGGTTGATCCATCCAAGGGCGATCGAACTCCTGGGCTGGGTGGCGATCGCCGGCCTCATCGGCTTCATCGGCAACGAAGCGGTCGCCGTGTTCCGCGTCCGCGTCGGCCGCGAGATCAATAGCGCGGCGCTGATCGCCGACGGCTACCACGCCCGCACCGACGGCTTCACCAGCCTGGCGGTCGTCCTCGGCGCCATCGGCGTCTGGGCGGGTTTTCCACTCGCCGATCCGATCATCGGCCTGCTGATCACGATCGCTATCTTCGCCATTGTCTGGCAGTCTTCCAAAGCCGTGCTGACGCGCATGCTGGACGGTGTCGAGCCCGGCATCGTCGATGAAATTCACCATGCGGCCGAGCATGTGCCGGGAGTGCGGCTCGTCGATGCGAGGGCGCGCTGGATCGGCCACAGGCTGCATGCCGACATCGCCATTGCCGCCGATGAGACCCTGCCGCTCGCCGAGGCGAGCAGGCTCGCGGCTATGCTCGAGGACGAACTCTTCCAGCACATGCCGGCGCTGGCAGCGGCCAATGTGCGGTTCGAGCGGCACGATCACTCGCATCAGCACCACCATGGCCACGGCGACCATGCCGGACATCGGGCTGACGCTCGCCGCGTCCGGCGGCTATAGTCCCGCCCGATGCTTCAGACCCTTGTCGATTTCCAGCGCACGATCTACCTGGCGCTCGCCGACCAGATCAAGCTTCTGGCGGCAGGCGGCGGTTGGCTGGCGTTCTTCTCCTTCCTGCCGATGGGCGTCGTCTTTGGCGCCGCCCACGCGCTGACGCCAGGACACAGCAAGGCGGTGCTCGCCACCTATCTCGCCGGCTCGGATACGAAGGTGTCGCGCGGTCTGCTTGCCTCGATCGCTCTTTCCGCCACGCATGTGACGATAGCGGTGCTGATCGCCGTGCTCTCCCTGCCGCTTGTGTCGCTAGCATTGGGAAGCGTCGGTCGGGCGCCGGTGCTCGAAGATGTCAGCCGCGCGCTGCTCGGCGTGATCGGCGCGTGGATGGTCTGGCGCGCGCTTGGCCATGGGCATAGCCACCAGTATGAAGGGGAGGTCGTGGGTTTCATGGCCGGCCTGATCCCGTGCCCGCTTACGCTGTTCGTCATGACTTTCGCCATATCGCGCGGCGTCCCTGGCGCCGGCATCCTTTTTGCGTTGACCATGATGGTCGGCGTTGCGTTGACGCTGTCCTGCGTTGCCGTGCTGTCGATCTTGTTTCGCGAGCGGCTCGTGCATCTCTTCGACAGCCGGCCGCGCCTGTTCGACCAACTCTCGCGCGGCATCGAGGGCGTTGCCGGCCTTGTTCTGGCCGGCGTTGCCGTCTGGCAGGTTACGTTGAATTGAAGCGATAGGTCGCCTGTGTCACTTCACCTTCCGCCGGAACTTCGAATGGCAGCTCGAACAATCCTGCAGGATGAGATGCAGGAGATGCTCCGCCGGCAGCTTGGCAGGATCGACATGCACGGCGTTCGGCCGTTTGCCGAGCAGGCTGCCGCCATCCGTCGGCAGCATCGCGCCCATGCGCATGTCGCTGGTGATTTGCGCCGGCGCCGTTTCGGCCTTTGCGGCCAGCGCCGAGGCGAGTCCGCCGATATGGCGGGCGAGCGCCTCGAATTCAGGCCGCGCCTGATCGATCTCAGCCTTGGCGCCGGAGGGCGCGCCGAGCGTGCCTGACGGAAATTCGGCGATCAGGACGGGGCCGGTGCGGGTACGAAGCGTATCGGCCGCCGTCCGGAAGTCTGCAGCGTCATAGGCTCGCTTGCCGTCGAACATCTCGGCAACGGTTTTCGCCGCCGCCGCCATCGCCTTCATTGAAGCCTGGCGGGCGGCAACGACCGCGTCGCCCGAGGCCACGGCCAGCGGCGAGGACATAACGAGCGAGCCGGTAAGCGCCAGCATCGCCACCCGGGATGCGATGCCCGCCCTCATGCCGTGACGTCGAGAACGCCCATCATGCCGAGTTGCTCATGCTCGAGGATGTGGCAGTGATACATGCGCCGGCCAGGCTGCTCCTGGCGCAGCAGCAGCCGCAGCGTCTCGCCGCGCGCCACGTTGACGGTGTCTTTCCAGGCAAGGAAGGGCGCCCTGGAGATCTTGCCGTCGCGCTCGTGCTCGATCACCTGGAACTGCGTGCCGTGGACATGGAAGGGATGGTCCATGTCGGCCTGGTTGACGATCTCCCAGAGCTCGGTCTCGCCGGCCTTGCCGACGATGTCGACGCGCGCCATGTCGAAGGCCTTGCCGTTGATCAGGAAGCCCATTTCCATGCCGGTGGCATTCATCGCCATGGTTTCGCTGAAGACGAGGCGCCGGCTAAAGGCGGGGGCAGGCAGCGGCGCGATCGGCCGCAGCCTCGCCGGCAGCGGCGGCATCGCTCCTCCCGCGTCTTCGGCGACGTCGACGGTCAGCAGTGTCAGCCCACCGTCTGCCGGGCGACCGGGCCCCATCCAGCCGCGATCGTAGTCAAGCGTGGCGAGGGTGACGGGGCCTGGCCGGCCGAAGGAGACCACCAGTTCGATGCGCTCGCCCGGGCTGAGCAGGATCTCGTCGGCCGCAACCGGCGCCGCCAGCAATCCGCCATCCGTCCCGATGACGGTCATCGCCGCACCGTCGAAGGCGAGCTTCAGGAAGCGCGCATTGGTGGCGTTGTAGAGACGCAGGCGCCGCACCGCGCCTTTCGTCACGGCAAGCCTGGGATTCTTCTGGCCGTTGACCAGCACATGGTCGCCGACGCGGCCGTTCATCAGGTCGGTCGTGGTGTTGGCGGGCATCGAGCCGTCGGCGGCGAGCCTGAGGTCGGTGAGCACCAGTACGGTATCGCCATATTCGGCCGGCACCGGATCGGCCTTGGCCTTGACGACGAAGGCGCCGGCAAGGCCGCGATAGACCTGCTCGGCGGTCGTGCCGTGGGGGTGCGGATGATACCAGTAGGAGCCGGCCGACCCTTCCGGAAGCTCGAAGGCGTAGATGCGGTCAGTGCCCGCCGCCACCGGGTCCATCGGATTGCCGTCCTGATCGGCCGGCACCGGCATGCCGTGCCAGTGGATGGTGCTGGCCTCGCCTTCGATCCGGTTGGCGAAGGTGATCTCGACGCGGTCGCCCTCGAAGGCCTCGATCAGCGGCCCGGGGCTCGTGCCATTATAGGCGAGGATCGGCGTGTCCAGCCCTTCGGCGAAGCGCGTGACGGCCGCTTCCGCCGTTAGCCGTGCCTTGAACAGGCCTGGCCGGCCGGCCGCGTTGGCGAGCAGCGGCAGGTCGCGCAACACCTCGCCCTCGGGCAGGGTGACGGCGCCTTCGGCCATCGCGGCCATGTCGTGCCCGGCATGGCCGCTCATGTCCATGCCGGACATGTCGTCCAGCTTCATCTGCGCCAGCGCGCGTGGGCTCGCCAGAACCGTCGCCAGGCCTGCCGCCAGAAAACCGCGTCGATGCATCGTTTGCTCCTGGATATCGAGGGAGTCCGCCGCCGGATTTCTCCACGCTAAGGGTTCCAGTTGCTGGAAGGTCAAGCCGGATCGAGGGCTGAGGTCGGAAATTCAACGGAAGGGCGGCGGCGGGCTGATGGTCGTTATCGACGTCACGTGATCGCGGCAATCGGCTTCTTCAATCCGGCGTTGCGCCCGGGAGCCTGGAACTCTTTCCGCTCCGGTCGGGTTCATAAGCGAGGCGAACCGCCATGGACGACAAACAGCCTGCCGAAAACCACCCGGGAAGGATCCTCGCCACCGTGCTGGCGATCTGCCTCATCATCATCGCCTTGTTCTTTATCGGCTTCAGATATTCGGAGCGCGACCAGGGGGCCTTGATCGTGGCCGGAGGGGTGCAAGGCAGCGAGTGAATCGGCCCGAAGCTTTTGCCTGACGGGCCGAAGATTCACGCCGGCTTGATGCGCTTGTGGCCGGCGCGCCTTTCGCGCGCCGACGAGACCGTAACACTTTGATTTTGCGTATGATCCTTTCAGAATGTTTTGGATCGCGCCAGGAAGAAACAGGTTTTTCGAAACGTTTATCGAATAGGCAACGCTCAACGCCTGGCGCCTGTCAGTAGCGGAAAATCCCTCCGGCACAGCGCGCATCGCGCCCGAGCCCAGGGAGGCAGAAACGTGTCCGCCAACGCCTATATCAACCGGATCGCGACGGCGGTGCCGCAGCACGACGTGCACCAGTTCTACCTGCGCTATGCAGCCTCGATGCTGGCCTCCGATCGCAGGAGAATATTCGAACGCATGGCCGGCCTCGCCGGCATCGAGCACCGCTTTTCCTGCTTCGCGCCCGCCCTCGAACCCGAAGGGCCGTCGGCCGATTTCGCCGGGACCTTCAGGCGCGGCGCGTTTCCCGGAACCGCCGTGAGAATGGCGATGTTCAGCGAAGCCGCCCCCGTTCTGGCGCAAAGCAGCGTCGACGGGCTGCATCTTGGCGATGAGGCGTCGCGCATCACCCACCTCATCGTCACTACCTGCACCGGTTTCTCCGCGCCCGGCATCGACCTCGACCTGGTTCAGCGCTGCGGCCTGCCGGCGGGCATCGAGCGCACGATAGTCGGGTTCATGGGCTGCTATGCGGCGGTCAGCGGCCTCAAGCTTGCCCGCCACATCGTCCGCTCCGATCCGCAGGCCAGGATCCTGCTGGTCAATATCGAAATATGCACTTTGCACATCAGGGAGACCGACGAGTTGGAAAAGCTGCTCTCTTTCTGCCTTTGGGGCGATGGCTGCGCGGCGACGCTCGTGACCGCCGAGCCGCCCGGCATCGCGCTCGACTCCTTCTGTTGCGCCGTCGCCGACGAGCAGCGGGACCTGATGACCTGGGATATCCGCGACCACGGCTTCGACATGTTTCTTTCCGGCAAGGTCCCGGGGGCGGTCCAGGAAGTGTTGCGAAGCAGCCAGGACGCCATCCTTGGTGGCCGGCCGCCGGAGGCGATCGACCTCTGGGCCGTGCATCCCGGCGGGCGCAGCATTCTCGACGCCGTCGAAAGGGCGCTCGATCTCGAACCGGCCGCGCTCGAGCCGTCGCGCGAGGTGCTGCGCGGCTACGGCAACATGTCGTCTGCGACGGTCATGTTCGTGATGGAGAAGATGCTGAAGAAGCCCGGCGGACTGCTGGGCTGCGGCATGTCTTTCGGACCCGGCCTGACGGCCGAGACCATGCTGTTCAGGACCGTCTCATGACCGCGCTCGCGCAGCGCAGCCTTATCCCGGAAATCCTGGATAGGCTCGCCGCCGACGATCCACGGGCGCGCGCTTCACGCCGTGACCTCCGCCGCATCAACGCGCTGATGCTCCAGGCGCGGATCATGGCGTCATTGCTGAGGAAATTCGTGCCGAAGCCGCCGGGCCGCATCCTGGAGGTCGGCGCCGGCGACGGCACCTTCATGCTGGCCGTGGCCCGGCGCATGGTCAAGCAGTGGCCGCGGGTGGAACTGACGCTGCTCGACCGTGTCGACGTTCTCACCGCCGAACTCTCGGTGGATTTCGACCGTCTGGGGTGGACGGTTGCAGGCATCACCGCCGACGTCTTCGACTGGGCGGAACGGGCCGGCGGCAGCCGCTACGACGCGATCACCGTCAACCTCTTCCTGCATCATTTCGATGACGCCGGGCTGCTGCGTCTGTTCTCACTGCTGGCGCCCAAAGCGCCTTTGCTCCTGGCAACCGAACCGCTGAGATCGAAGCCGGCGCTCGTCGCTGCCGGCCTTCTGCCGGCGATCGGCGTCAACGACGTCACCCGGCACGATGCGGCCCAGAGCGTACGCGCCGGCTTTCGCGGCAACGAGCTCTCCGCTCTCTGGCTTAAGGTCAACGGCATGCCGCTCGAGGAACGGCGTGCCGGTCCGTTTTCCCACGTCTTCGTCGGCGCCGGTAGCGTTTCCGATCCGGACCCATGACACGTCTGTCGACCCATGATGCGATCATCATCGGCGCCGGGCCGGCGGGTACATCCGTTGCGCTGACGCTTGCCCGGCGCGGATGGGCGGTAGCGATCGTGGAAAAGCGGCTGTTCCCGCGCCGCAAGGTCTGCGGCGAATACATCTCGGCAAGCAATCTCGCGCTTCTCGACCGGCTGGAGATAGGCGACGCCTGGCGCGCCAGTGCAGGCCCGCAAATCCGCCGCGTCGGCTTCTTCTCCGGCAATACCCGCGTTGAGGCGGCAATGCCTCCGGCAAGAGCAGGGCGCAGTGCAGATGACGGCTTCGGCCGGGCGCTGGGCCGGGACGTGCTCGACGCTCTGCTCTTGCAGGCGGCGTGCTCGGCGGGCGCCGAAATCTTCCAGCCCTTTTGGCCCGTCGCCATCGACCGGGATGGCGACATGCAGACGGTACGTATTCAAGCCAGTAATGTCAGCGACGAACACACGATGTTGCGGGCGCCGGTGATCGTCGCGGCGCACGGTTCCTGGGAACCGGGCCCCCTGCCAAGCCAACTCGCAAAGTCCAGCCGCCCGTCGGACCTGCTCGGCTTCAAAGCGCATTTCATCGGATCGTCGCTCGCAACTGATCTGATGCCGCTGTTGGTATTTCCTGGCGGCTATGGCGGCATGGTCTTCGCCGACCATGGCCGGCTGTCGATCTCCTGCTGCATCAGGCGCGACGTGCTCGCGCGGCTGCGCGGCAACCATCCCCCCGAACAGGATGGTCCCAAGGAGAATGGCCACCTATCTGCGGCCGATGCGGTCTGCCGCCACCTCATGTCATCCTGCCGGGGCGTGAGCGATGTCCTGGAGGGAGCCCGCCTCGACGGTCCATGGCTTGCGGCCGGACCGATCCGGCCCGGCATCCGCGCCTGCTACGAGCACGATATCTTCCGGGTCGGCAATGCGGCCGGGGAATCGCATCCCATCATCGCCGAAGGCATCTCGATGGCGCTTCAGTCCGGCTGGCTGCTGGCTTCGGAGCTCGGCGGGGCGCCAACGGGCCAGGCGGACCGCGAAGCGGTCGGCAGACGCTACGAGGCCGCCTGGAGAGGATTGTTCTCGACCCGAGTCTACACAGCCGCGGGCATCGCCCGGCTTGCATTTTGCCCCGGCGGTCCAGCCTTGATGAGGGTGGCTGTCCGGAATCTTCCGCAAGCGCTGACATTGGGCGCGCATCTGAGCGGCAAGACAAGGCGAGTTCCCGGATTTGGCTGACTGGCCAGTTTTTCGGATGGCCGGAGCTTCCTGTCGCCACGCCGCATTTTAACCCTAATCCGCCTCTAGCCGGCTGAAGACGTTGCGGTTCCGGTCTTCACGTTTTCTTGACACAGGCCGGAAAAACGGGCAGCAAGGCAAGTGAGGGAGAGCATTTTTACCATAGCGGAGACTGTGGAGGGCTCTTTTTTCGTGTCGACCGCAGTGCAATCGGCGGTCGCTGGAGGGATTGGTTAACCATCTTTGTCCATCTTTTGAATCAATCGGCAACAGACGCGTGAAGGTGCAGGGGGCACCAGGCGAACTGTGATCGTGACGGGTGCCAGGTCCGCGAACCGGCATGCCGATTGAGAGTGGTTGTATGGCGTCTTTGCGTTTGAAAAGCCGGGGTAATGCTCCTGAAGAGGGAGTAACTTCGAAGAAATCTGGTGGCCATCTTTGGGTTGCGGTGCCTGCTGTCGGCGCCGCCCTCGCTCTATGGTCCGTGGCGACCATGGCTGGCCTCTATTCGGTGGGCACCTCGCTCACCGCCGCCTCCAACCGATTGCCGCCGAGCCTGCTTGCGCCGGGCAGCATCGCGCTCGCCGATCCGCGCCGCGCGACTGCCAGTTCCTGGATGCTGCAGCTTCCGGTTGGCGCCCCGCATCGGCAGGCGCTGCTCGGGCGCTGCGATGCGGGCTGCGTGCGCCAGGCCTCGAGCTTCGCCGCTGCCGGCAATGCCGGCAAGATGGCCCGCCTCGCATCCGCCCACCCCGATAGCGTCGCACCGAAGATGGCCGCGCCGGAAACCGTGGCGCACACAGCCTCGACCGACCGCTTCGACAGCGTCGTCGCCAGGGCAAAGCTGTCGCCGCAAAAGCTGGCGGAGGCCTTCGCCCGCGCGCAGGACAAGCCGGCCCTGCTGGCCAGCCTGCCGGCCGATGCCCGCTTCGCCGAATCGGTTCGCCTGCCCGACCAGCAGGGCCCGGCATCGGTGCGCTTCGGGCCGCAGGTGGCGGAAATCGAACGCTCGTCGCGACTGGCCCTGGCGCTCGCCAATGCAATGCCGGAGGTCGACATGCTGGCGCCGCCGCCATCGGTGGCTATGGCCGGGCCTGACGCTGGGCAGGAGCCGCCCGAAGTTCAGCTCGCCTCGCTGCCGCCGCAAGACGAGATGCCGGACGCAGTTCCGCTGCCAACCGGCCGGCCGCAGGCCGAGATCGATCAGCCGGCCCCCAAGGCCTTGGCTCCCAAGGGCCAGGCCAGCAGGACTGATGCGCCAGGGACCGAGATGCCACAGGCGGCAAGGACCGGCAAGGCCCAGTCGGCCAAGGCCGCCGATGTGCCGCCGTCCGGGAAGGCGTCGATCCTGTCGCCGCGCAGCTCGGAGCAGGCGGCCGTGCCGACCCTGCCGGGCGTGCAGGCCAGCCAGGGCAAGCCGGCCAAGCCGGGCAAGCGGTCGAAGGCCCAGGACGCGGAGATGCTCGCCTACGCCAAGCCCGACATGCCGGAGCGCGGCGCGGGCGGCGTGTTCGGCAACCTGTTCAGCAACAGGCCAAGCGTGGGCAACGGCGTCGCCGTCTATGACATCTCGACAGCGACGGTCTACATGCCCGATGGTTCCAAGCTGGAGGCGCATTCGGGGAAGGGCGCCATGGCCGACCAGCCGCGCTTCGCCAACCGCAAGAATTCCGGCCCGACGCCGCCCGACACCTACAATCTGTCGATGCGTGAATCGCGCTTCCACGGCGTCGAGGCGATCCGGCTGACGCCGACCAGCGGCAGGAACAAATATAACCGCAACGGTCTGCTCGCCCATACCTATCTGCTGCGCGGCTCCCCAGCCCAATCCAGCGGCTGCGTGGCCTTCAAGGATTATGGCCGCTTCCTCTCTGCCTTCAAGAAGGGGAAGATCAAGCGCCTGGTCGTTGTGCCGCGCCTGAACGGGTCGCCCACCCAGGTCGCCCAGGAAGGCCGCCAGGGCTGACCCGCCCGCCACTATGCCGGCAGCAGCTAGTTGCCGGTAGGCTGCCTTTAATCTCTTAACGGTTTGCGGTCTTTACCGCCGTTGACGCGCGGCGCGGTCGACGCACGCGCTTGATGTCTTCGCCACGTCTCTTGCAACAGCGGCAGTGACCGGTTCCATCGAATTGCGGATGAGGAAAGGGAGAACTCCCCCTCCCAGAAAGCATATATGGCGCAGCCCGGGCTTGCGGCAAGCCCCCGGCAATGCCGTATGTACGCTGCCCTTGACCTCAGTTTAGGAAAGGGAGTTTGCATGCGGATTTTACTGTCGACCTATGGCTCGCGTGGCGATGTCGAACCGGTGGTGGCGCTCGGCGCGCGGCTGCAGGACGTCGGCGCCGAGGTGCGGGTAAGTGCCCCCGGCGATGAGGAGTTCGCCGCTCTGTGTGCCCGCGCCGGCGTCCCACTGGCGCCGGCCTTTTCGCCGGTGCGCGAATGGGCCAAGGAGATGATCCGGCGCAGGAGATCGGCATCGCCCGAGGGCGTGGCAGCGCTCGTCTCCGGCCAGGCGGCCGAGATCGTCGCCAGGCAGTATGATGCGCTGGCGGCAGCCGCAGAAGGCTGCGACGCGGTGGTGGCTTTCGGCCTGTTTCCGTCCTGCGCCGCCGCGCGGTTGGTCGCGGAGCAGCGGGGCATGCGCTACATGCTTGGCACGTTCTGCCCCATCTGGCTGCCTTCGGCGCACAACCGGCCGCATGAATATCCGGGCCATCCTCTTCCAGCCGGGGTAACCGACAACCGGCTGCTGTGGCAGACGGACATCCTGACCAAGAACGCACTGTTCGGCGGTGCGATCAACAGCCACCGCGCCTCGCTCGGATTGCCGCCGGTGGCGAATGTCCGCGACTATGTCTACGGCGATCCCGTCCTGCTCGCCTGCGACGCGACGTTGGGGCCGTGGCAGCCGTCGGACCTGATCGACGCCGTCCAGACCGGCGCCTTGATCCTGCCGGACGAACGACCGCTGCCCGACGGGCTGGAGGCGTTCCTCGAAGCCGGCTCTCCGCCGGTCTATGTCGGCTTTGGCTCCATAGCGGTCGCCAGCGAATCTGCCCGCGCGGCCATCGAGGCGGTCAGGGCTCACGGTCGCCGTACTGTGCTCGCGCATGGCTGGGCCGAGCTCGGCCTGATCGACGATCGCGACGACTGCTTCGCCGTTGGCGACGTCAACCAGCAGGCACTGTTTGGCCGGATGGCCGCCGTCATCCATCACGGCGGCGCCGGCACGACCGTCGCCGCTGCCCGGGCAGGAGCGCCTCAGCTCGTGGTGCCGCAGATCGGCGACCAGCCCTATTGGGCTCGGCGGGTGGCCGAACTTGGCATAGGGGCGGCGCATGACGGCCCTATACCGACCACGGCGACATTGTCGGCAGCCCTTGCGACGGCGCTCGCGCCGGAAACCCGCGCCCGGGCGGTCGTGCTCGCCGGCTCGATCCGCGGCGACGGAGCGGCGGTGGCCGCCAGGCTGCTGCTCGCTGACCTAGGCCGGGGCGGGAGCTGACCTCATTGCTTCAGCTCCGCCAGCGCCCTTTCGAGCGGCGCTGGAGAGATCTGGATCGGGCCGGAGAAGGGTATGTCCATGTCCATGATCAGATAGAGCGCGGCGGCGACCAGGGCCGCCGACACGACGAAGGTGGCGACGACCGTTGCGTTGCATGGCGCCCTGAAGCCGAAGCTGGCGAAGATCAGCACCAGCCAGGCGACAAGAAGCGCGATCAGCGCTCCAGGGATCGCGCCTTCCGACTGTTCGGCCAGCACCCAGCGCAATTCGATCACCTTTTGCAGCTGCTGGCGGGCATCCCGCAGCATGTCTGCATGCCTGTCGTCGGGCGGCGTCAGCACGCTCAGCTGGTCGCCCACATTGTTGAGCAGCAGCTCAGACAGCCGGTTGGCGACGATCGGCGATTGCTGGCTTGGCGAGGTGGCGTCGACCACGCGCTGCACATAGGCGATCAGCGGCTGGCGCGCGGCTTGCGTCTCGGGGCCGTATTGCCTCAGCGACCGGTCGAGCAGGATCAGCTCGGTCGCATAGGCGTGCAGATTGTGGTCGATGGCTTCGAATGTGTTCTTGGCCGAATTGATCATCAGGCCGAGCACCAGCGAGGTCATCACCACGAACAGGTTGGCGGCGAGCCGCACGATCGCGCTGGTATCGTCCTGGCGGTGATGCGGCGGAAAGCGACCATGGATCAGCAGGCTGGTGAGCGACGCTCCGGCCAGGCAGACAAAGATCGCGACCCCAAGCAACGCTTCGCGCATGGCCGATATTGTAACCGAGACGCGGCGTTTGCCAAAGGGTTGCCGGGTCGGGTTGATTCAGAGTCGGAGGAGGGGCGCCTATTGTGCTGGTTTGGAAGGGTTTTCGAGGCCAGAACTTTACGCTGGAGGGGCGGCAAGGCTCGCCTCGGTTCGCGTTCCGCGCAGCGCCTCCTCGCGCCCTTGGGACAGAACATCACCATCGAAAACGTTTCCATTCGCGCCTGGGCGGACTATGTATGACCGGGGCGGGTCGGTTCCGGTTTCACCACGAGGATGTCATGACAATACGCGCTGTCGTCTGGGGCGAGAATATCCATGAGCGCACCAATGAGGTGGTCGCGTCGATCTATCCCGAGGGGATGCACACCACCATCGCCAACGCGCTGAAAGCCGCCCCCGGCATCCAGGCTTCGACCGCGACGCTGGAGCAGCCCGAGCACGGTTTGCCCGAAACGCGGCTGGCCGAGACCGACGTGCTGGTCTGGTGGGGCCACAAGGACCATGGCGCCGTCGCCGACGAAGTGGTCGAGCGCGTGGCGCGCCGCGTCTTCGAAGGCATGGGGCTCATCGTCCTCCACTCCGGCCATTTCTCGAAGATCTTCAAGCGGCTGATGGGCACGCCCTGCACGCTGAAATGGCGTGAGGCCGGCGAGCGCGAGCGGCTCTGGGTGACGAGTCCCAGCCACCCGATCGCCGAAGGCGTCGGCGAATTCTTCGAGCTGGAGAACGAGGAGATGTATGGCGAGCAGTTCGCCGTGCCGGAGCCGCTGGAGACGGTGTTCATCTCCTGGTTCCAGGGTGGCGAGGTGTTCCGTTCCGGGCTTACCTACCGGCGCGGCGCCGGCAGCATCTTCTACTTCAGGCCGGGCCACGAGACCTATCCGACCTATCACGACGCCACCGTTCACAAGGTGCTGCGCAATGCGGTGAAGTGGGCGCATAACCCGCAAGGGGCAAAGCCCGCCATACTCGACGCGCCGAATGTGCCGGTCGACAAGGCGCTTGAGTCGATCGTCGAGCGCGGCGGCAAGTTGCACGCGGCGGGCGAAGCCGGCTTCCGCTAAAGCAATTCCAGGAAACGTGCGCACGGTTTTCCGTCCGGAATTGCGCGCGCAACAGGCAACAGAAAGCGTTCCGGAAAAGGCAGCGTTTTTTCCTTCTGGGATTGCGTAAGAATCGCGCTTAGACCACAGTCGCCCATATTATTGAATCGAACCAATCCGCTCGGAGGAGCAAAAATGCGGCTTTTGATACTCGGTACCGGCTGGATGGCGCAGGAACATGCCCGCCGTTTCAGCGCCATCGATGGCGTCGACATCGTCGGCGCCGTCGATGTCGATCCGGCCCGGGTCGGCGAATTCGCCGACAGCTTCAAGATCCCCACCCGCTTCACTTCGCTGGAGGAGGCGCTGAAATGGGGCGAATTCGATGCCGTCGCCAATGTCACGCCGGACCGCATCCACCACCCGACCACCATGGCGCTGATCGCCGCGGGCAAGCCGGTGCTGTGCGAGAAGCCGCTGGCCGAGAACTTCGGCAAGGCAAGCGAGATGGCGGATGCGGCTGAAGCCGCCGGCATCGTCAACATGGTGAACCTCACCTACCGCAATGTCGCCCCCTTGCAGAAGGCGCGCGCCATGGTGCAGGCCGGCGAGATCGGCACGGTGCGCCATGTCGAGGCGTCCTACCTGCAGAGCTGGCTGGTGTCGAAATTCTGGGGCGACTGGCGCACCGATCCGAAATGGCTGTGGCGCCTGTCGCGCGGCCACGGCTCGAACGGCGTGCTGGGCGATGTCGGCATCCACATCCTCGATTTCGCCAGCTATGGCGCGGCGCTCGACATCGACCATGTCTTCTGCCGCCTGCGCGCCTTCGACAAGGCGCCGGGCAATCGCATCGGCGAATACGGGCTCGACGCCAATGACAGCTTCGCCATGACGCTCGATTTCTCCAACGGCGCCTTCGGCGTGGTGCACGCGAGCCGCTGGGCGAGCGGGCATCTGAACGAGCTGAGGCTGCGCATCTACGGCGACAAGGGCGGCATCGAGGTGGTGCACAATCTCGACGGCTCGCTGCTCAAGGCCTGCGTCGGCGACAATGTCGAGAACGCCAGATGGGAGGTGCTCGACGCCGGCACGGTGCCGACCAACTACCAGCGCTTCGTCGATGCGGTGAAGAGCGGCGTCCAGCCCGAGCCGACCTTCCGCCACGCCGCCGAATTGCAGAAGGTGCTGGATCTCTCGGTGGTATCCGACGAGAAGCGCGCCGAACTGAGAGCGCACGCGGACACGCAGTGAGGGTGGTACTGCCGGCCACAGCCGGCAGGAAAGTCGAAACATTCGTGCCTGGGATCGTTGCGGGCGTCGTCCCTTGTCGCAAGGACCGGTCAGCGTTTCCAGAAATCGCGGTGCGGCGCGATCAATTCGTCGGCGATTTCGGGGAAGGGGCCAAAGACCTCGATCTTCTTCTGGCCGGAATCGAGCACGGTGCGCGAAGAAAGGCTCATCGTCGGGTTCTCCGCATGATCCCCGGTGAGCGCCAGGAGCTCGCTCTCCTCGAAGCCGTAGACCAGCCGGCCGATGTTCGCCCAATAGAGCGTGCCCGTGCACATCGCGCAGGGCTCGCCGGTTGAGACCAGCGTGCATTGCCAGAGGAACTCGGGCTCGTAGGTCCGGCAGCGCGGCGGGCGAGCTCGGTCTCGGCATGGCGCACGGTGTTGAGATTGCCCTGCCGCATCAGCACGCGATCATCGGGCCCGACCAGCACGCAGCCGAACGGATGATGCCCATGCGCTGCCGCCTCGCGCGCGACAGCGTCGGCGGATCGCAGATGGGCAAACATTTGATCGCGGGTCATGGCAATACCCCATCATGCCGACATCCAGCCGATGAGCGGCTGTTGCGCCGAGATTGCTGCCGAGGGATATGATTAGCAAGCGCTAATTGTCGCCAGCCAGGCCTCACAAGGGCCGCCGCGCTCCGTGGCACGTGAGGCGCAAGCGTCCTTCCGCCGCGCCGCCGAACTCAATAAGGTGCCGATCTGCGCTGTCCCGGACAAGGCGGGGGCGGAGCTGAAAGGAGCGGTCATGATCACCCGTCGCGCGGAATGTTCCTGCGGCCAGCTTTCAGCCGTCTGCTCGGGCGAGATCGTTCGCATTTCCGTTTGCCACTGCCTGGACTGCAAACGGCGCACCGGCAGCGCCTTCAGCTACAATGTCCGCTTCAAGGAAGGTGACGTATCGATCCAGGGACGGGCTGCGGATTTCACCCGCATCGGCGAGGAGGGCGGCCGCGTCAGCTACAGCTTCTGCCCTGATTGCGGCACCACCGTCCACTACCGGATCGACACCCAGCCCGGCGTGATCGCGATTCCGGTGGGCGCCTTCGCCGACCCGTCCTTCCCGCCGCCGTTCCAGTCCTTCTATCACGACAGCCGGCGCTGCGAGTGGGTGGAGATTAGCGCCGAGCCTCTGGCGAAAATCGGCTGACTTCTTGCGAGCGTTCTTCGCGCTCCTATCGCCCTGCCCGATAAATCGTCACCGCCGCCGCCACCAGCGCCGCATTGCCGGCCGCGATGCCGCCGTCCGGCAATTCCTTCCCATCCTCCAGCCCGACGCGGGTCGAAAGCTTCCGCGCTGCCGCCCGCTCGACGAACGGCCACACCGTCGCATTCTCGCCATGCAGCAGGATCGAGCGTCGGATGCCGGCGCGCTCCAGCACCTTCTCGATGCCGTCGGCGACGGCGAAAGCCTCGTCCAGTGCCTGCTCGGAAATCTCGATCAACACGCGCAGCACGCGTCCGCCATGGTCGAGACTGATCAGCCGCTCGGCGTCGGCGATAGAGGCCAGGCCCGCCTCGATGCCGATGCCGCGCTGGCGCAGGCTTTCCATCACGACAGGCGCCGCCGTCTCGCTGAGATTGACCGAGGCATAGTCCGGCAGCTCATGCCAGCCGGCGATGGCGACCAGCGTGCGCAGGTCGCCCTTCTCGATCCAGGCGCCGGTGGAAACGCCGATCAGCGTGCCCGGACAGGCGCGGCGCAGCGCCAGCACGGTGCGGTCCATTGCTGCCGGCGCGAGGCTCTCCAGTCGGTCGGCGCCGCGCGCGTGGACATGCAGGTCGGCAGCACCCGCCGCAACCGAAGCCGCGCCGTCGCGCGCCATGGCGTCGGCGTCGAGCGGCAGTGCGGGATGGAAATCGGCGGAACGGGCGCCATTGATGCAGGCCTGGACGATCATGGCTGGCAATCCGGTTGCAATGCCAGTCTAGCGCAGGGCGGGGTCAGCGGGAACGGCAGTAATGAAAGCGCTACAGGGTGATCCCGGCGGCGCCGCGACTTTTCGCGCCCCCAGCCCCGCCGAGCCTTACCTGCTCCTTCCGTAACCTCTCCTTCATCCGCGCCAACGCCGGCGCGCCATCCGCCGCGAATTCCCTGGCAATTCGAGCCAGGCTCTCGTCCGCCTTGCGATATTTGCTGCCCCAGGCGCCGAGCGTCGCCAGCACCGGCAGCAGGTCGATGCCGGCCTCCGTCAGCCGGTAGATCGCCTTCAGCCCGTGCGTCGGGTCTTCGCTGCGGGTGAGGATGCCTTCGTCCTGCAACGTCTGCAGCCGCTCGGCGAGCGTGCGCGACGAGATGCCCTCGTCAGATTGCAGGAACTCGCGAAAATGCTTTTTCCCGGCGAAGACCAGGTCGCGGATGATGAGCAGCGTCCAGCGGTCGCCTAGCAGTTCGAGCGAGAGGCTGATCGGACAGCCGGACCTTTCCCTGGTCGACATTGATTTGCTTCCATTTGTAAATCACTTTACAATTGACATCATTCGTTCCTTCGCGTCAACTGGTTCCAAAAGTAAACCGTATGTGAGCAACGCGAAGAGGACCGCGCAATGAAAAAGCTGATCCTGCAAATGCAGATGTCGGTCGACGGCTTCGTCGGCGCCGATGAGGACCATCGCTGGCAGCTTTGGGAATGGGGCGACGACAGCGACTGGGACGATGCGCTGAAGCAGGACTTCAACGCTGTGTTCGAAACCGTCGACACCATCCTGCTCAGCCGCAAGATGGCCGAGGAGGGCTATCTCACCCACTGGGGCAATGCGGCGAGGAAATTCCCGAAGGACCGTTTCTACGCCTTCGCCCAGCGCATCGTCGAAGCGCAGAAAGTGGTGTTGAGCGACAGGCTGAGGACTTCGCGATGGGAGCGCACGCGGGTCGCCAGCGGCGACCTGCCGCGCGAGGTCAATGCGTTGAAGGTGGGCGAGGGTGGCAACATCGCCGTCTTCGGCGGCGCCGGCTTCGCCTCGGCGCTGATCGCCGCCAGGCTGGTCGACGAGTTCCAGTTCTTCATCAACCCGGCGGTGCTGGGCAGCGGCCGCCGCATATTCGATCAGGGCGGCTTCGCCAGGCTGAAGCTAATCGGCTCGAAGGCCTATGCCTGCGGCATGGTGGTGAACCGCTACGCGCCGGCCGGCCGAGCGACCTGAATCAGGCCGGCAGCGCGCCGTCGCAACGGCTTGTTCGCCCGCCGCTTTCCCGCATCGTCGTTGGCCGCGGCCGTGAAGCACCGGGCCTCGTGCGACGTCAGCCCGATGAGCACGCGCCCGGCATAGGCGGCGGGCTCGTCCCTGACTGTATCAAACACCGCCCAGCTATGATGGGGCGGCTCCTGCACCGCTACAAACCTCATTCGAGCCCCCGCTCTCAGAAGAAGATGCTAATATAGCAGGAACTTTCCGGCGACCCTGTGACGGAGGCCACACAGGCAGACTGTTCACCGATATTTTTTTGGCCGGAGGAAAGTCCGCCGGTCCGTGGCCTGCACTGCGCCCGCCTTCAATGTCCCGCCTGATCGGCGTCCGTCAACGTGCCGAGGAACGTGACGATGTCGTCGATCTCGGCGTCGGTCAGCGCCGCCCTGTCGCCTGGTTTCCTGCCGTTGAAAGGCGGATCCGTATTGAGGTTTCCCCGGTAAGCCTTTGGCAGGTCGTCATATTGGTTGATCGTGCCGTCGGCGCCCTTTGGATACCAGCGGCCCGGATCCGTGTCGCGGCTGGCGTAGAAGGCGACGGCATCGCGCAACGTGTGGAAATACCCGTTGTGGAAGAAGCTCTTTCGCAACGCCACGTTGCGCAGCGTCGGCGTCTTGAACAGGCCGCAATATTCAGCGTGCCCCTTGATGTCGGTGCGCAGCGGGCCGCACAGGCCGAGATCGACATAGGCCGGATCGGCATTGGCCGGGATCGCTGCGTTGCGCGGCACGGCAATGGCGATCAGCCCATAATCGGTGAACTGCGGCGGCTCGCCATTGTTGCTGGGCCGGCTCAGATGGCAGCTGGCGCAATTGCCCTTGGCTTCGTCCTCGAACACGGCGCGGCCGCGCAGTTCCTGCGCCGAGAGTGTCGCCTTGCCGGCAAGGAAAGCGTCGTAGCGGCTGGAATAGGGGTAGAAATCTGCGCTGCTCTGCTCGAACGTGCCGAGCGCTTCGGCGGCGGCATCGAAGGCGTCGCCCGGCCGCTCGAACACGCCGTCGCCGAACGCCGCCTGGAACTCCTGCGCATAGGCCGCCTTGCGCAACGCCGCCACAACCGCGCCCTCATCCTTGTTGGCCATCTCGAAGGGCGAGAGCAGGGGGATCTTCGCCTGCTCCTGGCCGCGATCGGCGCGGCCGTCCCAGGTCAGTCCGCCGGTCGGACCGTTGTCGACGCTCTCGTCGCCCTCATCCTCGGAATCGTAAAAGTGCTCGGTGAAGGCGGGCGCCGCCTGCAGGTAGCGCAGCGATGGCACCGCGCGCAGGCCCGGCCGGTCGAGATTGGGCCCGCCCATCTCGACCGGTGCCGCCGAGGCCGGCCCGAAGGCGTGGTTGGGATCATGGCAGGAGGAGCAGGCCTGCTTGCCCGAGGCCGACAGCGACGGATCGAAGAACATTTTCCGGCCGAGCGCCGTCAGCGCCTGCGCTCGCGCGAAAGCCTCCGCGCGCGACAGCGGGCCGGGATGGGTGCTGCCCGCGGTGGTCGCCGGTAAGGCGAAGCCGAACATCGCCGCCGTGGCGATCGCGATTGTCAGGCCTTTCCATCGTCTTGTCGGCATAGGCATGGTCCGGTTTGCGCCGGGGCTAGGTGCCCAGTGCAACGGATTGATGACCGGTCGCGAAGCTCAGCAACCGTGTTCGCGGGGAGAATGTCACAAAAGTGACAGTGGCGCTCGATCTGACGCGCTGAGGGCGTGAAGGAAGGAAGCCCGTTACGCCGCTTCCCCTGCAGAACAGATGAATCAATCCGGCAGGATGCGCAGCTATCGGATTGTTTTGCCTAGAGTTGGGAGCGCGCCGGCGCTCACTCCGCCTCATCCACCCAGATCAGCCGCAGCAGCCGCAGCAGCGTTGCGCGCTCCTTGCTGGTCAGCCGATGCAGGAAGCGGTCCTCGTGCAGGCGCACCTGACGCCGCCAGGCCGGCATCGCGGCCTTGGCCGCCTCGGTCAGCCGAAGCTCCTGCACGCGCCGATCCTTGGCATGGTCGTCGCGCTCGATCAGGCCGCGCTCCTCGAGCTCGGCCAGCAGCGGCGCCATGTTGGCGCTCTTCATGGCGAGCAGCCGGCAAAGCCCGGCGGCGCGGATGCCCGGCCGTTCGTCGATCAGCGCCAGCATGGCGTAGGTGACGGGGCGCAATTCCGCTTCCGCCATCTCGATGGCGAAATCGTTGAGCGCCAGCGCCGAGGCGCGCCGCAGATTGTAGCCGATCTGCGCGTCGAGCGCGTCCTCGGCGAGGTCGTTGCCGGTTTCGTCCATGTCCGATCGATTGCCGCGATCCGGCCCCTTGTCAAGACAAAAATACTATGCGACATAGCGAAGATAAAAGCTATGTAGCATAGCGATATCGGAGGAGTTGACCATGGCAGAGGAAATCGAAGATACCGTCGCTTTCGATGTCGAGGGCGGCATCGCCTGGGTCCGCTTCAACCGGCCGGCCAAGCGCAATTCGATGAGCCCGGCGCTCAACCGGCGCATGATGCAGGTGCTCGACGAACTTGAATTCCGCGACGATGTCGGCGTTCTCGTGCTCTCCGGCGAAGGCGCCGCCTGGTCGGCCGGCATGGACCTCAAGGAATATTTCCGTGAGACCGAGGCGAAGGGCCAGGGCGCCGTGCGTAAGGCTCAAGCCGAGGCCTATGGCTGGTGGCGGCGGCTGCGCTGGTATCGCGTGCCGACCATCGCCATGGTCAATGGCTGGTGCTTCGGCGGCGGCTATGGCCCGCTGTTTGCCTGCGATCTCGCCTTCGCCGCCGACGAGGCGCAGTTTGCGCTCTCCGAGATCAACTGGGGCATCCTGCCCGGCGGCGGCGCCACCAAGGTGGTGGTCGATCTCTTGTCTATGCGCGACGCTATGTATCATGCACTGACCGGCGAACTGATCGACGGCAGGAAGGCGGCGGCCTGGAAGCTGGTCAATGAAAGCCACCCGCTGGAAGGTCTCAAGGCGCGTGTCGCCGAGGTGGCCGGGATCCTGTTGAAGAAGAACCCGGTCGCGCTCAAGGCCACCAAGGACGCCATCCGCCGCGTCGCCGAGATGACCTACGACAATGCCGAGGACTATCTGGTGCGGGCGCAGGAGGCGGCGAATTCCTTCGACAATGAAGGCCGCAAGGAAGGCATCCGCCAGTTCATCGACGAAAAGAGCTACAAGCCCGGCCTCGGCGCCTACGACAAGGCGAGATGATCCGGTCGATGTGACCTGACACCGGCCGGCGATCGATGCCGGCTGGCACCCGATACGGCGCGTGACACGGGAGGAGATCGCAATGCCGGCATGGACGACACCGGACCCCATTGCCCTGCATGCCCGCGCGCAGCCGGACCGCCTTGCTTGCGTCGACCTGGCGTCCGGACGCCGCTGGACCTACGCCGCGCTCGACGACGCCATCCAGCGCGCGGTCGCGGTGCTCGAAAACCATGGCGTAGGGCAGGGGCAGCGGGTCGCCGCGCTGGCCCGCAACAGCGCTGACCTCGTCATCCTGCAGCAGGCGGCGATGCGCCTCGGCGCCGTCTTCGTGCCGGTCAACTGGCGGCTCGCCGCGCCCGAGCGGCAGGCGATCCTGGCCGATTGCGATCCCGCGCTTCTGGTCCACGACACCGGGCTCGATGTGGCGCCGCCTACCGGCTGCGCGCCGCTCGACGTCGCGCGCTTCCAGGCGGCCGTGGAAGAGGCCGAGCCAGCGCCGCGTCGCCCTTTGCCGGAAGCAGACCGGCCGTCGATCATCCTCTACACGTCAGGCACGTCGGGCCAACCGAAGGGCGTCATCGTCACCGAGGCCAATGCCTTCGCCACCGCGGTCAATTTCGGCGTCATCGGCCGCGTCGGCCATGACAGCGTCGTCCTCTGCGACGCGCCGATGTTCCATGTCATCGGCCTGATCACCAATCTGCGCCCGGTGCTGCTCAAGGGGGGCACCGTGCTGGTCTCCTCCGGCTTCGAGCCCGGCGTCACCAACGGCCGGCTCGCCGACTCGGCGCTCGGCGTCACCCATTATTTCTGCGTGCCGCAAATGGCGAGGATGCTGCGCGAACATGCCGGCTTTGAGCCTGCGCGCTGGACATCGCTTGTGGCGCTCTTCACCGGCGGTGCGCCGAACCCTGCCGCCGACATAACGTGGTGGCTCAAGCAGGGCGTGCCGATGGTCGACGGTTTTGGCATGACCGAGGCCGGCACCGTGCTCGGCATGCCGCTGGAGGCCGAGCGTATCGCCGCCAAGGCGGGCTCGGCCGGCCTGCCGGCACCAATGGTCTCGCTGCGCATCGTCGATGATGCCGGCAACGAAGTCGCACCGGGGGAGGCGGGCGAGATCTGGCTCGCCGGCCCCAACATCACGCCGGGCTACTGGAACCGACCGGAGGAGACGGCGCGCGCCTTCAGCGCGGGCGGCTGGTTCCGCACCGGCGACATGGCGAAGCGCGACGAAGACGGCTTCGTCACTTTGGTCGACCGCCGCAAGGACATGTTCATCTCCGGCGGCGAGAACGTCTTCCCGGCCGAGGTCGAGATGGCGCTGCTTGCCCATACCGATGTCGCCGAGGTGGCGGTGATCGGTGTCGCCGACGAGCGCTGGGGCGAGGTCGGCCGCGCCTTTGTGGTGCTGAAACCCGGCCGCATGCTCGACCCGGCGGCCCTCGCCAGCCACTGCGCCGCGCGCATCGCCCGCTACAAGGTGCCAAAGGAATTCTTGGCCATGGAAGCCCTGCCGCGCACGGCATCGGGCAAGATCCAGAAGCATCTGCTGCGCAGGTGGGGTAAGTCGGGTTGAGGCCGCTGTGAAGGTCTACTCGATCAGCAGCAAGCCCCGCTTTTTGTCGCCATCGCTGTCGACGGTGTCCATGGCCGAGAACAGGCGTTCACGCTCAACCAGCCAGGGCTTGTAGCGCTCGTTGACATCGAGCACGAAAACCATGTCTTCGGCTTCCAGATACCCTCCGATTGGAGAAAAATGGCCGCTGCCGGCGCCGAAAATCTTCTCGCGTGTGAAGTTGATGATGTAGCGGCGGTTCGGATCGTTGGCGCGCTTCAAGTGCTCGCGGAACTCTTCGGCGCTCAGGTTGCGCAGCACCGAGACTTTCCGGCTGGTTTTCGTTCGAGCGACCTCGGCAACCTCGTCCAACGTGAGCCCGACGATGCAAAAACCTGTCCAGCATTTGCCGGTGCCCTCAAGCACTTCGGCCTCGGTCGTCTCTTCTTCGCCGATCGAGCGGAATGTGTTGGCGACGCTTGCAGGCCCGCATCGCGAGCTGTTCGATTGCCAGTCGAGGTCGGCCTTGAACGAGGCGGCCACCGGCAGCTTCCAGGCGCTGTCGATCAATGCCGGGGTGCGGATAACCGACGACTGGATAGCGTCCTGCGAGACGGCGGATTGACCGATAGTCAAAAGCGCGCCGCCGCCGAGCAGGCCAACGCCGGCAATGCCTGCAATCAGAGCGAAAGCGAGACCGCGCTTCATTGCCGAACCTCGAGACAGTGCAGCATCAGGACAATGCAACAAGGTGTTGCAGCCTAGCGGAACCAGAGACATCAGTCGATGTTGCGACGTCGGCCCCTCGCGTACCATATAGCGGGGCAGGGCGTGCGCCGCGGCGGCTGCGCCCTCGATTTTTGGCGTGCCGCCGGCCGAAAGGGATACCGCGATGAGTGAGCTCAAGGTGAGGACCCGCGTCACCGGCGCAACCGCTGTCCTGCAGCCGGGCAGCCTGCCGGTCGTCACCACGCCGACCGGCGGCACGGTCGATGTCGTCACCGGCGTCAGCGCGCCGGGCTTCAACCCGCTCGACCTGCTCTATGCCTCGCTCGCCGCTTGCATGGTGATCAGCGCCCGCATCGCTGCCATGCGTCTCGGCGTGGCTGCGCAGCTCGGCGAGGTGCGCGCCGAGGTCGGCGGCGAGAAGGCGGCGGACGAGCCGTCCCGCGTCGTCCGCTTCAACATCAGGCTCGATATTTCCGGCGATCTCGACGCAGCGACCAAGCAGCGCATCGTCGAGGATGCCGAGGCGATATGCACCGTCTCCAACACGCTGCGCGCAACGCCAGAATTGCACGCGACGCTTGGGTGAGGCGACCGTTCCCATGGCAATGATCCCGCCCATCGACTATTCGACGGCGTCGCAAGAAATCCGCGCCGAGCACGACAGGGAGCTCAGCCTGCGCGGCCGCATGACCAACATGAAGCGCATCCTGCTCCATTCGCCGGCCGCCCATCGCATCTATGCCGAATGGTTCACGCTGCGCGATCTGCTCAAGCCCGCGCTCGACGACCGCGCCATCTGGTTGTTGTCGCACGCGATCTCCGAGACCTGCCGCGCCGAGATCCCCGTCACCTTCTTCCGCCGCGCGCTGATCGATTCCGGCTTCGATCCGGAGGCGCTCGAGCCGACCGCCGACGAGGCGTTGCTGATAAGGTTCGGCAAGGCGGTCGCGGCGGATGCCAATGCTGTTCCGGAGGAGGTCTGGGCCGCGCTCAAGTCGCGCTACGACGACACGCTCTTGGTCAACCTCGTCGCCTTCGCCGGCATCATGGTGGCGACCTGCCTGTTCACCAATGCGGTACGGGTGGATCTCGATCCGGAGCTGGAGGGGTATCGCAAGCGGTGAAAGCGCGATCTCCCACAGGAGAGAAGGGAGAGCCCACCTCCGCAGGAATCGGGTGGCCGCCACCTTTCACCCGCCCCACCTTGATCCCATCAAAGGAGGCACCAGTGACCATCCATTCGATAAGCTCGCATCGTAAAATCCGCTCTGCCGAAGCGCGCGTCGCAGCCCAGGACTGGCGCACTCTGACCGGTGAACTGAACGCCCATGGCTGTGCCGTCATGCCCGCGCTTCTCGCCGCCGACGAATGCGCCGAAATCGCCGCGCTCTATCCGCATGAAGAGCATTTCCGCAGCCATGTGGTGATGGCGCGCCACGGTTTCGGCATGGGCGAGTACCGCTATTTCCGATATCCGCTCCCCGATCTGATCGAAGGCCTGCGCACCGCGCTCTATCCGCGGCTGGCCACCGTCGCCAACGACTGGCACGAGAAGATGGGGGTGGCGCTGCGCTATCCCGGCGACCACGCCGCCTTCCTGAAGCGCTGCCATGACGAGGGCCAAACGAAGCCGACGCCGCTCCTGCTGCAATACGGCCCTGGCGACTTCAACTGCCTGCACCAGGACCTCTACGGCGCGCTCGCCTTTCCGTTGCAGGTTGCGGTCCTGTTGTCCGAGCCAGGCGAGGATTTTAAAGGCGGCGAATTCGTGCTCACCGAACAGCGCCCGCGCATGCAGAGCCGCGCCGAGGTGGTACCACTGAGGCGAGGCGACGCGGTGATCTTCGCCGTCCACAATCGGCCGGTGCAAGGCAAGAAGGGGCACTATCGCGTGAACCTGCGCCACGGCGTCAGCCGCTTGCGCTCGGGGCAACGGCATACGGTCGGGATCATCTTCCACGACGCGAAATAAAGACGGGGCGCCGAAGCTGCTGATCTCCCCCCACGAGGGGGGAGATCGGCTGTCGCCGCCGCCCTTCGCCAATCTCCAATGTCTCATCTGCGGCGCTTCTGCCTCTTCCCTCGCCGCCTTCATTCGGGTAAGCGCTCGGGCAAATCCCGCCACATCAGCGCATTTATCCGGACCGTCCTATGATCCGTCTCGAAAACATCGGCAAGCAGAACGGCCGTCAGATCGTCTTCATCGAAGCCTCGGCCGCCTTGCAGAAGGGCGAGAAGGTTGGCCTCGTCGGCCCGAACGGCGCCGGCAAGACGACGCTCTTCCGCATGATCACCGGGCAGGAACTGCCGGACGAAGGCCAGGTCCAGGTCGATCGCGGCGTCACTATCGGCTATTTCAGCCAGGATGTCGGCGACATGGAAGGCATGAGCGCCGTTGCCGAGGTGATGGAGGGCGCCGGGCCGGTGAGCGCGGTCGCCGCCGAGATGCGCGAACTCGAGCATGCCATGGGCGACCCCGACCGCGCCGACGAAATGGACGCCATCATCGAGCGCTACGGCGAGTTGCAGCACCGCTTCGAGGAGCTCGACGGCTATGCGCTGGACGGCCGCGCCCGTGAGGTCCTGGACGGCCTCGGCTTCAGCCAGGAGATGATGGACGGCGACGTCGCGAAACTCTCCGGCGGCTGGAAGATGCGCGTCGCGCTCGCCCGCATCCTGCTGATGCGGCCCGACGTGATGCTGCTCGACGAGCCGAGCAACCATCTCGACCTCGAAAGCCTGATCTGGCTGGAGCAATTCCTGAAGAATTATGACGGCGCGCTGCTGATGACCTCGCACGACCGCGAGTTCATGAACCGCATCGTCACCAAGATCGTCGAGATCGACGCCGGCTCGCTCACCTCCTACTCCGGCAATTACGAGTTCTACCAGGAGCAGCGGGCGCTGGCCGACAAGCAGTTGCAGGCGCAGTTCGAGCGCCAGCAGGCGATGCTGGCCAAGGAGATCGCCTTCATCGAGCGCTTCAAGGCGCGCGCTTCGCACGCCGCTCAGGTGCAGAGCCGGGTGAAGAAGCTCGACAAGATCGATCGCGTCGAGCCGCCGAAGCGGCGCCAGACGGTGACCTTCGACTTCCAGCCGGCGCCGCGCTGCGGCGAGGACGTGGCGACGCTGAAGGGCATCCACAAGAGCTATGGCAGCCGCAGCATCTATGCCGGCCTCGACTTCCAGGTGCGCCGGCGCGAGCGCTGGTGCGTGATGGGCATCAACGGCGCCGGCAAGTCGACGCTATTGAAGCTGGTTGCCGGTGCTTCCGAGCCTGACCAAGGCACGGTGGCGCGCGGTCCGAGCGTCAAGATGGGCTATTTCGCCCAGCACGCCATGGAACTGCTCGAAGGCGAGCGCACCGTGTTCCAGACGCTGGAAGACAATTTCCCGCAGGCCGGCCAGGCGCCGCTGCGCGCGCTCGCCGGATGTTTCGGCTTCTCCGGCGACGAGATCGATAAGAAGTGTCGCGTGCTCTCGGGCGGCGAGAAGGCGCGGCTGGTGATGGCGCTGATGCTGTTCGACCCGCCCAACCTGCTGGTGCTCGACGAGCCGACCAACCATTTGGACATGGCGACCAAGGAGATGCTGATCAACGCGCTTTCGCAATATGAAGGCACGATGCTGTTCGTCTCGCACGACCGCCATTTCCTCGCTGCGCTGTCCAACCGCGTGCTGGAGTTGACGCCCGACGGCATCCACACCTATGGCGGCGGCTATACCGAATATGTCGAACGCACCGGACAGGAAGCGCCGGGGCTGAGGAGCTAGGGAGACGGCGGCCATGACCCGCTACAGTCATCCGGCACGCGATTGCCGGAAGAAGAATTCCGTGTACCCTCCACGATGCTTCAGGGGAAGCTTCGGGATGAGAATTGCAATGTCGGTCGCGTTGGCCGCGACAGTGGCCGGATGCGCGACCTCGCCGGTCGATTATGAAGCGTCGCTTTCGCAGCAGGATCAGAAATGGGCGTCGCCGCAATGCCAGCAAGCCCGCGCGGACGCTTCGGATTACGACGCTCGCGAAAAGAACCACCCGGGCTGGGGGTTCGTCGTGCTCGGCCCGTACGGGTTGGGGATCATAGCAGCCGTCAAGGAGCACGAGCAGAAGCAGCGAAAGGCGCTCGCCCGCGAGGTGCACATGCAATGCTCGAGCCTTCCGCTGCCCAAGGCGTTGCAGGGCGAGTCAAGCCCACAGGCCCCGACGAAATATCCATAGCCGGGATCGCCCTGCTTGGAGACTGGGTGCCCGTAAAGGGCTCAGATGGGGCGTAGCCGTCGTGGACGAGGGGCGCTAGCCGACCGCCAGCCATTTGCGCGACTGGGCGAAGGCCTTGAAGGTCTTGGCGTCCATCGGGCGGCCGAAGGCGTAGCCCTGCAGGATGTCGCAGCCCAATTCCTTCAGGATGCGCGCATGTTCCATCGTTTCGACGCCTTCGGCCACCACTTCAATGCCGAGCGACTTGCCGATCTCGATGATCGACGACACCAGCCGCCGTTGCGCCTTTGAGCCGGTGATCGGCGTGATCAGCTGGCGATCGATCTTCAGCCGGCGCGGCTGCAGCTTGAGCAGGCTGACGATCGAGGCATAGCCGGTGCCGAAATCGTCGATCTCGATGTCGATGCCGAGTTCCTTGATCTGCTCGATGTTCCAGGAAACGAAGTCGTCGTTCTCGTCGAGGAAGATCGACTCCACCAGCTCGAACGACACGGTCCCTTGTTTGATGGCGAGCTTGCGCAAACCCTTGATCAGGTCCCTGTCCTCGAGGCGCCGGGCCGAGACGTTGACCGAAACGCGCGGAATGTTGAGATGCGACCAGCGCTCGAAATTCTCCAGTGCCTGCTTGAGCGTGGTGCGGTCGATCAGCGCCACCACGTTCAGCTCCTCGGCCACCTTGAGATAGGCGGCGGGCGCCAGGATGCCGCGGCGCGGATGCTTCCAGCGCGACAACGCCTCCACGCCGACGATCTCCAGCGTCCTGGCGTCGAACTGCGGCTGGTAATAGGCGACGAACTCGTTCCGCTCCAGCCCGCCGAGGATTTCGTCGGCGATCTGCTTGGTCCGGACGATCTCGCTCTGCAGCTCCTCGTTGAAGAACTCGTAGCGATTGCGGCCATGGCTTTTCGCCCGGTAAAGCGCGAGATCGGCATTGACGAGCAACTGCCTGGCGTCGACGCCGTCATTGGCGGCGATGCCGATGCTGACGCCAAACCGGCACTGGTGGCCCTGGTAGGTGACCGGTTGGCGCATCTCCTCGATGATGCGGCTGGCCAGTTCGGCCAACTTGTCGTCGCCATCCCCATGGGCGACCACCACGAACTCGTCGCCGCCGATGCGGGCCACGAAATCGGCGATTCCGGCGTTGGCCTTGATGACTTTCGAGGCGTGCATCAGCATGGCATCGCCAGCCGCGTGGCCGAGCGTGTCGTTGATCTGCTTGAAGCGGTCGAGGTCGAGATGCAGCAGCGCCGTGCGCCGGCCGCTTTCACCGCTTTCGGCCAGCATCTCGTCGAGATAGCGGCGGTTGGGCAGGCCGGTCAGCGAGTCGTGAAGCGCGACATGCTCGATGCGCGCCTTGGCGATCTCCAGCTCGGCGTTCTTCGATTCCGACAGCTGCCGCTCGCGCTCCAGATTTTCGTTGAGCAGCACGTCGCTCGTCACGTCCCATTCGGCGCCGATCATCTTCGGCGTGCCGCCGGTGTCCTGGAAGAACGTGGCGCGCGTGCGGACGTGGCGGACGTCGCCGTCATGATGGATGAGGCGGTATTGCGAGGAGTAGAGGCCCCTGGTCGCCGCAGCCAGGTCGAAATCCCGTCGAGCGCGCTCGATGTCGTCGGGGTGGATCGTTCCCGCCCAGTCATCATAGCCGCGCGGCTCGCTGCCGGCGGCCTTGCCATAGATCTCGTTGACGCGCTCGTCCCACACCAGTTCGTTGGTGGCGAGGTCGTGCTCCCAGACGCCGATGCCTGAGGCCTCCAGCGCCAGCTCCAGCCGCCCCGACAGGCGCCGCAACTCGGCATAGTTCTTCTGCCTTTCGCCGAACAGCCGCCCGGCCACCAGGATCGGCAGGACCACCAAGACGCCGGCGAGCGCCATGAGGGCCAGCAAGGTCCGCTCATTCTTCGGCGCCGCTGGCCAGCCGCCCTTGGGAATGGCCGAAATCCGCCACGAGCCTGACGGCACCTCCACTTCGGCTGTCACCGGATTGCCGGCGACGACATTGTCGCCGCCGAAGAAACGTTCGCCGCTGCCACCAAGCGCGTCCTTGCCGGTCAGCGCCACATCGATGTCTATGGCGGGGTCGGTAAGGCCGCTTGCCGCGTAGAGCCGGTCGACGTCGACCACCGCCGAGATGATGCCCCAGAAGCGGTCGCCACCGCCCGCCGTCGGCACGAAGACCGGGATGCGGCCGATGAAGCCGCGCCCGCCTTGCGCCAGATCGACCGGGCCGGCGAACACCAGCTCGCGCCGGTCGCGCGCCCGCAGCGCTGCCGTGCGTTGCGCCTCGTTCTTGCGGTAATCGAGCCCGATCGCCTTCTCGTTGCCCTTCATCGGGTACATCAGCGAGATGATGAGGTCGGGCGCGCCGGCGATGTTGCGCAACTGCGACTTCTGCTCGAACAGATTGCCGGCAAGCGAGGCAAATCTCTGCTGGCCCAGATACGGCTCGGTGACGATGGCCGATACCAGGCCCTGGGTGAGCTGAAGATTGCCGTTGATGTTGCCCTCGAGCTTGGCCCGGATGATGTTGACCTTGGCCAGGACATCGGCGCGCGCCAGCTGATCGGAGACCTTCCTGTTCTGCTGGTCGGCAACGACGGCGCAGACCAAAAGCACGACGAAGGCTATCGCCGCCGGCAAGTTGGCGAGGGAAAAAACGGCCTGCCTGACGCGGCCTATGCTGAAATCCGTTCTGGCCAATTCGACCCGAATGCCTTTCCTGGACAATGGCCCATCGGTCGAACTTAGTAGAAAGTGCTTAAATTTAGACTTCCATGCGGGCCAGAAGTTTCAGTATTGGTCCCATTGCTACAGGCACAGCAACCGGAGGAGCTGAAGGGGAAGCGGGGCGCCGAAGCCGCGCCGCGCCTACTTTCCCGCCATGTGATCGGCGAGCTCCTGCGCGTGGGCAAGCAGGGCAGGGAAGGCCGCGTCGCCGGGCAGGTGCTCGCCCATGCAGGCGCGGTAGTCGCCGTCGCCTTTTTCCCAGGCGGCGTTGGCGGCATCGTAGGCCTTTTCGTCCTTGAGTTCCGAAGCCTGGTAGGCCTCCTGGAATTTCTGGGCGGCGGCGTCGGCCGCGGTCCACAAGGCATCGCAGGCCGCGATCTTCGGGACGGGCGGCGCGGCAGGCGCCTCGGCGATCAGCACGCGATCGCCCTTGACCAGCGTGACGATGACCTGCTGGTCGTAGATCGGCCCGACATCCTGGGTCCAGCCGCCAAGCCGCGCGAACGCCATGTCGGCGCCTTCCGGTTTCTTCAGCGGAAAGTCGAGCGTGCTGACGAAGGCGGCGTCGGCGCCGATGGCCTGGGTGTAGAAGGCGTCGAGCTTCAGCGCCGCGTCGATGCCGGCCGGCAGCCTGAGGTTCTCATCGGTCTCGTCGGCCCTGGACTTGAGCCACCGCTCGGCAAGCCCGCGCGTCGTCGCGACAAGGCTCGGGCCGTCGTCGCTGGTAGTGTATCTCAGCCCGTCGAGCATGCCGAAACCGATATCGGAGTCGCTGAGGCTCTGCAGATTGATCGTGCCGGCTGCCGGAAAATCCTTGACCGCCAGCGGGCCCAGCAGGGCCGAAAGACGCGTCTGGAGATCGGCCATCGCCTTCGTATTCTGGGCATCGAGCGTTTCCACGGCAGCGTTCGCGCTTTCCTGTGCTGCGATGTCCGAAATCGCCTTGTCACGCGCGGCGATATAGTCGTCCTCCGGCGAGGCAGCGAGTGCCGCGCTGCCCGCAAGCATGAAGAGAAGTGTCCAGATCAACCGCATGACATAGCCCCCAAGTTAGCGATCAAAAGCCCTTGCGAGCCTTCGCCCGACTTGGCGGCTTTTGCGTGGCGGAAATCAGCGGATCGCCAATTCTTTATCCGGCCTTCCGCTTCTCCACTTCCGCCTTCCTGAGCAGGAACCGCTGGATCTTGCCGCTCGGCGTCTTCGGCAGTTCGGCGACGAACTCGACCTCGCGCGGATAGGCATGCGCCGAGAGCCGTTTCTTCACATGCTGGGCAAGCTCCTCGGCCAGCGCCTCGCTGCCTTTGAAGGCCGACGCCAGCACGACGAACGCCTTGACGATCTCGGTACGCTGCGGATCGGGCACGCCGACCACCGCCGCCTCGTTGACCGCCGGGTGCTCGATCAGCGCGCTCTCGACGTCGAACGGCCCGATGCGGTAGCCGGCCGAGGTGATGACGTCGTCGGCGCGGCCGATGAAGGAGACCGAACCGTCCGGCTCGTATTCCACCGTGTCGCCGGTGCGGTAATAGCCGCCGGCGATCGCCGGCGTTTCGGCCTGGTGGTAGCCTTCGAACCAGCGCAGCGGCGATTTGGCGATGTCGACGGCGAGGATGCCCGGCTGGTTCGGGCCAAGCTCGTTACCCGCCTCGTCCAGAACCACCATGCGGTAGCCCGGCATGGCGAAGCCGGCCGAGCCAGCGCGCACGCTGTGCGCCAGCCCATGATGGTTGTTGACCATCATGCCGTTCTCGGTCTGGCCGTAGTGGTCGTGGATCGGCGCGGCGAGGTTGGCATCGAACCAGCGGATCACTTCCGGGTTGAGCGGCTCGCCGGCGCTGCTCACCACGCGCAGCTTACCTTTGACGCGAGCGGCAGCCGCGGCGCCTTCCGCCATCAGCAGGCGATAGGCGGTGGGCGAGCCGGCAAGGCTGGTAACGCCCAGCCGCTCGATGATGTCGTAGGTGCTTTTGGCGTTGAAGGCGCCCTCGTAGAAGGTGGTGGCGATGCCGAGCTGCAAGGGGCCGGTGATGGCGTAGTAGAGCCCGTAGGCCCAGCCGGGATCGGCGATGTTCCAGAACACATCCCCGGGCCGCAGCCCGATCGCGTCGCGCATATAGGCGCCGAAGGCGAGCAGGGCGCCGAGCGGCACCGGCACGCCCTTTGGATGGCCGGTCGTGCCGGAGGTCGACATCATCATGAACAGGTCCGAGCCTTTGCGCATCACTGGCTGGCAATCGGCGGAGGCGGCGGCAACGGCAGCGCGGAAATCGATGTCGCCGGCGGGCAGGGCCTCGCCCGCGCCAAGGATGGTGGCGATAGGCGGATGGTTCTCCACCTCGTCGAGTTTGCGGCGATTGGCCGGATTGGTGACCACCAGCTTTGCCTTGCTGTAGCTCAGGCGATGCTCGATCGCTTTCGGCCCGAAGGCGGTGAACAGCGGCTGGTAGACCGCGCCGATGCGCCAGGCGCCGAGGATCAGCGCCACCAGCTCGGGAATGCGCGGCAGCATGCCGGCGACGACGTCGCCGGGGCCGACGCCAAGCGCCTTCAGCATATTGCCGGCGCGCCCCGACATGTCGGCGAGATCGTCGAAGCTAAACTCGCGCAACTCCCCGCCCGCCGAGATGGCGCGCAGCGCCAGCCGGTTTTCGCCGGTGTAGCGGCCGCAGCACTCGACATAGGCATTGATGCCGGTCGCCGGATCGCCATGCAGCCGGGCGACTTCATCCTCGATGCGGAAGCGCTCGACGGCGTCCTCGTAGCGCGGCAGCGCGTTGGTCATGATGGTTTCTCCTAGGCGGTCATTGTGGCGAAATCGATGGGCGTAGCAAGCGAGCGATGATCGCGCTCTACGGCGCCCCCTCTGTCCGGCAGGACAGAGGGGGGCGCGAAGGAACGCCAGCTTCCGTGTCCAGACACCTCAAAAGCACTGTCGATCAGCAAGCTGGCGCCGGTTCCGGAATCAACGCCTGAGCGTATGTGCGCCTCCGATAGGACTGACGGCAAGGATTGGCCTCGCCCGCGCGGCCCTGTACTATCGCACCGTCAATGCAGGGAGGGGCGCGCATGCGGCTTGATCGGAATCTCTGTCATTTGAGGAGTTGGGCTGTCGTCGCGGCCATGGCGCTTTGGCCGCATGCCGCAGCGGCGGAGCCAATCTCACCCGAGCGCATCGCCGCTTCCTTGCCAAAGCTCGAAGCGCTGGCCGAGGCCGCCGTGACGGACGGTGCCGTCCCCGGTCTGGCCATCGCCGTCGTGCATGGCGACGAGGTGATCTTCCTCAAGGGGTTCGGTCATCGCGAGGCCGGCAGACCCGAATCCGTCGACGCCGACACGGTGTTCCAGATCGCATCGCTGTCCAAGCCGGTCTCCGCCACCGTCGTCGCGGCATTGGTCAGCGATGGAGCCGTGTCCTGGAACTCCAAGATCGCCGATCTCGATCCGGCTTTCCGCCTTGCCGAGCCCTATCCGACCAGCGAGCTCACCATCCGCGACCTGTTTTCACACCGCAGCGGCCTACCGGGCACCGCCGGCGACGATCTCGAGGACATTGGCTACGACCGCGCCGAGATCCTGCGCCGCCTGCGCTTCGTGCCGCCATCGTCGAGCTTTCGCGCCGGCTATTCCTACAGCAACTTCGGGCTGACCGAGGGGGCCGTCGCCGCCGCAATGCCGACAGGCAAGTCATGGGAGGAGGTCGCGGAGGAAAAACTCTACCGCCCGCTCGGCATGGCCTCGACCAGCTCGCGTCATGCGGATTTCGTCAAGCACGTGAACCGCGCCGCACTCCACGTCAGGGTCGATGGCGCCTGGGCCGCGAAGATCAAGCGCGATCCGGATGCGCAGGCGCCCGCCGGCGGCGTCAGCTCCACCGCGCGTGATCTCGCGCAATGGGTGCGCCTGCTGCTGGGCGACGGGGTCTATGCCGGCAAGACGCTGATTGCCCCCGACGCGCTCGACCAGACGCATGTGCCGCTGATGACGCGCGGCAAGAACCCGGTGGCCGGCGGCGAGTCCTTCTACGGCCTCGGCTGGAACGTCGAATTCGGCCGGCACGGTTTGAGCTGGGGCCATGCCGGCGCCTTCAGCGTCGGCGCGCGTACACTGGTGACGATCTTCCCGAAGGAGAAACTTGGCATCGTCATCCTCGCCAACGCTTTTCCGACCGGCGTCCCCGAAGGGCTGTCCGACAGCTTCGCCGATCTCGCCTTCGACGGTTCGGTCGAGAAGGATTGGGTCAAGGCATGGGACGCGATCTATTCCGGCATGTTCGGTCCGGTGGTCGAGGCGGCCAAGGCCACCTTTGCCGCGGCACCGTCGCCCTCGAGGCCGGCCCGGCTGGCCAGCGCCTATGCCGGCCGCTACGCCAACGACTTCATCGGCGAAGCGGACGTGTCGAGCGCGGGAGACAGCCTTGTCCTCAAGGTCGGGCCGGCCGGCGCCCGGTCCTATTCCCTGACGCATTTCGACGGCGACCTGTTCCTGACCTACCCCGATGCCGAGATGCCGGACAGGCCGACGGGCGTCAGCTTTGCCGTCGGCCCCGACGGCAAGGCATCGGCGATCACCATCGGGTTTCTCGACGACAATCATCTCGGCACGCTGCGGCGGGTGGGCGACTAGATTGGCCGAGACAGGTCATCCTCGTCGGCCTGCCTGTTCACGCCGGGTCGCGAAGCAATCGCGGACTGTTGGTTCACCGTGTTGATGCACGTCGCAGCGATAGCAAGCACCTTTGCGCTTGCCTTGAAGGCATTCTATTTTGCAGGGTGGTAGCGGCTCGTGGGCATAAAATGTCGGTACTGCCTTTCCTGAGAATTTACGCGCCGCTCAACGCAGTGCTGGCTGCGCCTGGGCTTCTGGCGGTGGCTGCGCTCACGATACCCGACATGTCCGGACGCAGCAGACTGGCCCTGGCTGCCGTGCTCTCTGTCATTTGGGGCGCCTATCTTCTGCAGCTGGCTGGGACGCTGCTCAAGCGCCGGGCGGGAGACGCGCGGAACAGGACGCCCGAAATCGCCATCGATGTGCTCGCAGTCTTGGTTCCACTCGCCGCATTTCTGCTCGTCCGTACGCCCGACCGCAGCCTCTACTGTGCTGTGTGGTTGCTGAAACCGCTGCGCGACTCGACTTTCTTCCCGGTGCTGGGCAGGGTGCTGGCCAACGAAGCGCGCAATCTGATCGGCGTCACCACGCTCTTCGGCGTCGTTCTGTTCGGCGTCGCGCTCGCGGCCTATGTCATCGAGCGCGACATCCAACCGGAAAAGTTCGGCAGCATCCCCCAGGCAATGTGGTGGGCGGTGGTTACGCTGTCCACCACCGGCTACGGCGACGAGATTCCGCAAAGCTTCGCCGGCCGCGTCCTTGCCGGGTTGGTCATGATGAGTGGCATCGGTATCTTCGCGCTCTGGGCCGGCATTCTTGCCACCGGCTTCTATCAGGAAGTCCGTCGCGAGGATTTCGTCCGCAATTGGCGATTGGTCGCCGCCGTGCCGTTGTTTCAGAAGCTCGGCCCGGCCGTGCTGATCGAGATCGTGCGCGCGTTGAGACCGCGCACGGTGCCCGCGGGCGCCGTGATCTGCCGCATTGGCGAGCCTGGTGATCAGATGTTCTTCGTCGCGGAGGGGCGCGTCAGCGTCGCGACGCCGAGCCCGGTGGAGCTTGGCCCTGGCGCCTTCTTCGGCGAGATGGCGCTGATCAGCGGCGAACCGCGTATGGCAACCGTCAGCGCCGCAACGGCGGTCTCGCTCCTGTCGCTGCACTCGGCGGATTTCCAGATGCTGTGCAGCAGCAGCCCGGAGATCGCGGAGATCATCCGCAAGACCGCGCTCGAGCGGCGCGGCGCGGCACCGATGGCTTGACCGCAGCTGGTGTGCAGTCCCGGACTGTTTCATCGATCCTGAGTCCTCACGAAGAGGATGCGACGCGGAGGTTGCCAATTGCCTGCCGATGCAGATCCTTGCTGCGACACGTAGTATTGGCTTCAACGTGGGAGCAGCAAGGAGGAGACCTTGACGCGAGGCGCGAAAAAGCATCGCAAATACGGCTGATTGGTTATGACGTATGTATTCTCGCAGATGTGGTATTGGCCGTCCGGGGATTCCTGGACGCGCTCGCGCGGAATGTTGAAGCCATGCGGCAGGTAGGTGTACCCACCGTCGGTCCTTGACCGAACCGAGGACTGAGGTATGGCGCGGCAATCATGACCACCGCAGCACTTGAATTTCGTCAGCGGGTCAATCTTGTCTTCGTACCAGTCATGCGCGTTGGCGCCCGTCGTGGCGGCGATACATATTGCCGAGAAGATGAGCCGTCGCATGGCGTTCCTCACGCATTCGGCGGGCGCTGCTCGCTCGCGCGTCCATGTGCAGGTGACGCTTCACTGAAAATAGCATGCCCCCGCCCGTCGTCCACTCACGACGCCTGGCCGTAGCGGAGCAGTTTGAAGCAATCGCCGCTGCCCGACTTCGTCTGCGCCAGCAGCGGCTTCGAGCGCTCGATCCATTCCTGCTGCGACCTTGCATCGGCCTCGATGGCGTCGACCGGGGCAAGGGCGACAAAGCCCTTGCCCTTGCTGAACAGCCAGCAGGCGCGGGCGAGAAATCGCCTGCTGCGCTGGCGCAGCAGGTCGGCGTCGTAGAGGATATCGAGCATCTCATGCTTGATCTTGCGCTCCTTGTCGGGATTGGCGACAGCAGCCTCGATCGCCTCGCCGCCGATAGCATCCTGCAGGTCCTTGTAGTCCAGGGCGAGCTGGGTGGTGGCGTATTTGATCTCGTTCTCGTCGCGCACGATGTTGAACCACAGCGTCGGATCGAGCTCGTTGACGACGAATGACGTCTCGAAGTCGCGCGACAGGTTCAGGATGTCGAAGTCGCGGACATCGACGTCGCGCTCGACGAGCTGGATCTTGGCGACCTGCTTGCCAAGCTCGGTTCCTTCGGCGCTGATCGCGGCGTTCTTGCCGCCGAGCTCGGGACTGACATAGGCGCCGCCTTCATCCAGCACCTCGTCGAATTCGCCAAGCGTTTCGACGACGGGCGCGCCACGCGCAAGGCGCGCCGCCAATTTTGCCATGACCTGCTGCAGTTCCGTCTCGCGTCTGCGCTGGTCCTGATAATTCTGCTGGAAGAAGAAGATGAACAGCGACACGCCGATGCCGATCAGGATCACGCCCAGCTGCGAAAAGATGTTGCGGTAATATTCC
Organism: Mesorhizobium abyssinicae; assembly: GCF_049887195.1. NCBI lineage: Bacteria > Pseudomonadati > Pseudomonadota > Alphaproteobacteria > Hyphomicrobiales > Phyllobacteriaceae > Mesorhizobium > Mesorhizobium abyssinicae. The sequence continues at coordinate 47,053 of NZ_JARAKC010000002.1, read as the reverse complement.
AGCAGCTTTTCACGATGGCGCACGTCGTCGCGCACGCTGTGCGCCACGCGCAGATTGACGATCAGCGACAGGATCAGCAGCCCGGCGCCAACCAGGATGAGGCCGCCGATGAGAAGGTAGCCATGGCCTGCGCTGAAATCCATTGGCTTGCCCCGAAAGCCCAGCCTGCGCAGATTAATACCATTTCGCTCAAATACCTATGGGCAGGGACGCTTCGGCGCCCGACTTGTACCGCCTACGCCTGTTTGCGCCTGCCCGTTCGCTTCTTCGCCGGCGACCTGGCCGCGGGGCTGGCTGCCTCGACAGCTTGCATGGCAAGCCTGGCCTGCCTCAAGCGTTCGGTCTTTCGCTCGCGTTCGGCCGCTTCACCATCGATGATCTGGCGGGCCGCCCTGGTCGTGGCGTCCTGCTTCGTTTCGATGGCAGTCGGCTTCGGCTTGAATATTCCTTCGGGTACCGGCTGTTGTCGCATATGACGGTCTCCAATGATGAAAAGAAAAAAGGCCGGGCGAAACCCGGCCTCTCCTATGCGCCTCGATGATCGGTGCCAGTACATCCGTGGTCAACGACCAGAAGCGCAATCTCCTTACGCGGCCTGAAGGTTCTCCGCCGAACTCTTGCCGTTGCGGTTGTCCTTCACGATTTCGAAGCTGACCTTCTGTCCCTCGACGAGGGACCGCATGCCGGCGCGCTCGACGGCCGAGATGTGCACGAAAACATCGGGCTGGCCGTTGCCGACCTCGATGAAGCCAAAACCCTTGGTGGCATTGAAGAACTTCACGGTTCCAGTATTCACGACGATATCCTTTCAATCATCCATAGATAAACTGCTCGCCGCACAGCCTGCGCGGCAAACGATTCCAGATCGATTTTGAGAGGAAGATCGCCGAGAGCGCGGATTGCGCCAGAACAAGGTTCAACAAGCAAGATCGATACTTGCAACATAGAGCGTTGTGGGTCCGCGAACAAGGCGTAGTGTGAAAATAATTCTTTTTCTCAAAAAGATAGGCCGGTTTCGGTTTGGCTATTTTCATCCGCCTGGAGTGACTCGGCCACCATGGGCCAGGGGTCGGAGACACCAGCCAGGCTGTCAATCTACCCCAAGCTGAGAAGATGCCCGCAGGGCAGAGAGGGGCGCGAAGGATCGCGGCGATCGACCAACAGCAGCGACAGGCAGTTGACCCGGCCGGCCATACGCTCGATAGCTGCGCGCGAACCGCTACCGAGCAACTCCCCGATGACGACAGACGCCAAATTCAACGACATGAACGCAAGCGATCAGCGCGCCGCCGATCCCGCCTGGCAGGACGATGTCCGCGCCGGCGTGCGCCATGTGCGCGATCTCGTCGCGCTGCCGCTGTCGCCCGCCGAGCGCGCGGCCGCGCAGGAAGCCGCGGTGAACCATAAGGTGCGCATCCCAAAACCCTATCTCGAGCTGATCGACTGGAACGATCCGAGCGACCCGCTCCGCGCGCAGGTGATCCCGTCGCCGGACGAACTGGTCGAGGCGGAAGGCGAGCTCGACGATCCGATCGCCGACCATGCCTACAGCCCGGTGCCGCGGCTGACGCATCGCCACGCCGACCGGGTGCTTTTGTTCCCGACCTATCAATGCGCGGTCTATTGCCGCTTCTGCTTCCGCAAGGAGTCGCTGACCGCGATCGGCCGCGGCTACACCCGAGAAGCGCTCGAAGAGGCGTTCGCTTACATCGAGGTCCATCCGGAGATCCGCGAGGTGATCCTAACCGGCGGCGACCCGCTGTCGCTGCCCGACAAGGCGCTTGGCGAAATCCGCGCCCGCATCGAGGCGATCCCGCATGTGCGGCTGTTGCGCATCCACACCCGCGTGCCTGTCGCGCTGCCCTCGCGCATCACCGCCGGGCTGGTCGGGGCGCTGGAGGGCAGGCTGATGGTGACGGTGGTGACGCACTTCAACCACCCGCGCGAGATCACCGACGCCACCGAAGCCGCTTGCCGCCGGCTTAGGCAGGCAGGCTACGTGCTGCTCAACCAGAGCGTCCTGCTTAAAGGCGTCAACGACAGTGTCGAGGTGCTGGAGGAGCTCTGCCGCGAGCTGATGTACCGGCTCGGCGTCAAGCCCTACTACCTCCACCACGGCGACCTCGCGCGCGGCATGGCGCATCGCCGCACGACCATCGCCGAAGGCCAGGCGCTGGTGAGCGCGCTGCGAGCGCGCCTCTCCGGCATCTGCAACCCGACCTATGTCATCGACCTGCCCGAAGGCGGCGGCAAGGTGCCGCTGGGACCGAGCCACATCGAGGGGTGTGACGGAGAGACCTGGCGCATCCGCGGACAGGATGGGAAGGCGAGGGCGTACAGGGAGGTGGTGAGGGAGTAAGTTCGCTGGAAGCGCTTGCCTCTGGCTCCTCCGTTGGAACCAGCCTTACGGCTCCGCATTTTATGAGCGGGGGCTGAAGGAAGCGTGGCGTGAAACCTCTGTTGGGAATTCTGGGCGGCTTCGTGCTGACCCTTTCGATCTTCGCCAGTGGCCTGGCCTTCGCTACCTGGCTGCTGGCCGCCAAACCGGTAGGCGTGGTCGCGCCGAGCCAAAGCGTGGCCGAGCTCTGGACCAGAAACGCCGAGCCGGTCGGCGCGGCCAAGCAGGCTCTCGAGCGCGTTCCCGCCCGCCCGGTTCCGGCCGACCCCAAGCCCGCCGATGCCGCAAAGCCCGAGATCGGGCCCGAGGTGACCGCCTCGATCGAGCCGCGGGCGGACGACGGTCAGGCTTCTGGCGAGGCGGTGGCCGCAGCCGGGGAAGGCGCGGAGGCCACGATGGACCTGCCGGCCTCTCATGTCGAATGGTGCGAAAGCCGCTACCGCTCCTATCGCCTCGACGACAACAGCTACAGGTCCTACAGCGGCGAGCAGCGCCCCTGCGTCTCGCCTTACCTCGACGCCGGCGCCGCCGACCAGGGTTACGTCAAGGTGCGGGACACTTCCATGAAGGCCGCCGCGATGGATGGCGTCGCCACCACCTATCAGGGCTGGCCGGGCGACGACACGTCGGGCGAGGGCGCCTCAGCCGGGGTTTCCGCCGACCATATCGACTATTGCTTCAGCCGCTACCGCTCCTACCGCCCGGAAGACAACAGCTACCAGCCCTACGACGGCGGCCCGCGCCAGCAGTGCGAGTAGGTGCCCCGCTAATCCAGAACCCTCTCGTCGATCTCGTCGACGCTTCTCGTCCCGGTCAGCGCCATGGTGACGGATAGCTCCTTGCGCAGGATCTCGATGGCCGTCGCCACACCGGCCTCGCCGCCGGCGCCGAGGCCGTAAATATAGGCCCGTCCGACCAGGCAGCCGCTGGCGCCGCGGGCGAGTGCCCGCATCACGTCCTGGCCCGAGCGCACGCCGCCGTCGAACAGCACCTCGGTTTCTGAGCCGACCGCCTCGACGATCCGCGGCAGCTTGGAGATCGTCGACGGCGCGCCGTCCAACTGGCGGCCGCCATGGTTGGACACCACGATGGCGCTTGCGCCGGCCTTGCTGGCGGTGCGTGCGTCCTCGGCGTCGAGGATGCCCTTGATGATGAGCTTGCCCGGCCAGATGCTCCGGATCCATTCGACGTCGCTCCAGTTGAGCGTCGCGTCGAACTGGTGCGACACCCAGTCGGCCAGTTCCTTGACGCCCCGCTCGCCTTTCACATGGCCGGCGAGATTGCCGAACGTCCAGCGCCTGGCGCTGAGCATGCGCCAGGCCCAGCCCGGCCTCGCCGCCATGTCGAGGATGTTGCGCAGCTTCAGCGACGGCGGCACCGCAAGCCCGTTCCTGATGTCGGCGTGGCGTTGGCCCAGCACCTGCAGGTCGACGGTGAGCACCAGCGCGCCGCAGCGCGCGGCGATGGCGCGCTCGACCAGCGAGCGCACGAAGCCGCGATCCTTCATCACATAGAGCTGGAACCAGAATGGTTTTGCGACCGCCTCGGCGACGTCTTCGATCGAGCAGATCGACATCGTGCCGAGCGTATAAGGCACGCCGGCGGTCTGCGCGGCGCGGCAGGCGAGGATTTCGCCATCGGCCCACTGCATGCCGCCTAAGCCGATCGGCGCCAGCGCGATCGGCAGCGCGGCTTTTTCGCCCAACATCGTCGTCGCGGTGTCGCGTTGCGCGACATCGACCAGCACCCGTTGGCGGAATGTGAGCCGCTCGAGATCGGCGCGGTTGGCGCGCAGCGTCTGCTCGGAATAGGCGCCGGCCTCGACATAGTCGAAAAAGGCTTTTGGCACGCGCCGGCGGGCAGCCTGCCTGAGGTCCTCGATGCAGGTCATGCCCTTGAGCGGCGCCGGCGCGGGTGACGCCCTGGCCCGGTCGCCAACCGCTGCTGCTTCACTCGATTGTTGGAGTTCGGGTACCGCGTTGATCAGCCTGTCCATCGTCGTCTCCCAACGAATATTAGCCATTGCTGATAGTGCCGACCCATTGAATGCGCCGTCGCCGGCGATGTAAACTCACTAGCGAGTATACATTCGAGCGCTCCCAGCCCCGTGCCCCGATCGTCCGACCAGACCAGACCAGCGATACTGCAGGCGGCCTACAAGCTGTTTCGCCGCCGGGGGTTCTTCCGCGTCGGCATGGACGAGATCGCGGTCGCCGCCGGCGTCACCAAGAAGACGCTCTACTACCATTTCGACAGCAAGGACGCGCTGCTGACGGCGGTGCTCGCCTCGCAGCACGAGCGCGCCTTCGCCGAGTTCCAGACCTACGGCATCGACCTGTCGGGCGGCGCCGAGCAGCTGATCGACAAGCTGTTCAAGGGACTGGCCACATGGTCGGCCAAGCCGCGCTGGGCGGGATCGGGCTTCACTCGCCTCGCGATCGAGCTCGCCGACCTTAACGGCCATCCCGCGCGCTCTATGGCGCGCGAGCACAAGGCGCTGATGGAACGGCAGCTGGCGAGCCTGCTTGCCGAGGCGAAGGTGCCGTCGCCCTGCGAGCGGGCGCGAGAGCTGTTCCTGCTGGTCGAGGGCGCCATGGTGATGATCCTCGTACACGGCGACCGCGACTACTGCACGGCGGCAGCGGAGGCCGCGAAGCGGCTGGTGATGGGACAGCCGGCAGGTTCCTTGGCGATCGGCGAAATCGATGGAGCGAGTAATCTCCCCCCTTGAGGGGGAGATGGTCGGCAGACCAGAGGAGGGTGCCTCGGGCCGGTTTCTCAGAGCGCAACGCCCACCACCCTAGCCGGCGATAATCTTCCCCGGATTCATCACATTAGCCGGATCGATCATCTCCTTGATCGCCCTGGCCAGCGCCTGCTTGACCGGGTCGACGTGGCGCTCATAGGCGTCGCGCTTGTCGAGGCCGACGCCGTGCTCGGCCGAGAACGAGCCGCCGCTTGCCTGCAAGCCTTCATAGAGCACGTCCTCGATCGCCTCGTGCAGCGCGTGCGGGACCGGCCCGTCTGTGTTGATCGAGATGTGCAGATTGCCGTCGGCGAGATGGCCGAACACGTAGGGCGCATAAGTCGCGTCGACTGCCTTCAACCCGGCCTCGATGCGCGCCACATAGGTATCGAGCCCGCCCGCCGGCACCGACACATCGAAGGAAGGCGGCAGATGGTGCATGCGCTCGATCATCTCGGTCTCCTCGCGCAGCCGCCAGATCGCCTCGGCCTGCGCGACCGAGCTGGCGACAAGCCCGTCGACGATGCCGGCTTCCTCCCAGATCGCCGCCAGCCCATCCTCCAGCGCTTCTCGCGCGGCCTCGACGCTGTCCGCTCCGAGCTCGAGCACCAGCAGGCAAGGGGCGTCCAGCGGCAGCTGGCCGGGCGCGAAGCCGAGCATGCGGTTCATGGCGGCGGCGAAACGCTGCCACAGGATCTCGGCGGCGTTGAGCCGCGTCTGGGTACGCTCGAGGAAATGCCGCACGATGCGCTGCGCGCTGGCCGCGTCCGGCACGCCGACCAGCGCCGTGGCGCTGGCGCCCGCCACCGGATCGAGCCGCAGGGCGACGCGGGTGACGATGCCGAGCGTGCCTTCGGCGCCGATGAACAGGTGCTTAAGATCGTAACCGGCGCTGGTCTTCAGCACCCGCGTCAGGTCGGAAAATATGCTGCCGTCGGGCAGCACTGCTTCGAGGCCGAGCACGCGATGGCGCATCGTGCCGTTGCGAAAGGCCATGATGCCGCCGGCATTGGTGGAAACCATGCCCCCGATGGTGCAGGAGCCGCGCGCCGCAAGGTCGATGCCGGGATCGAGCCCATGCGCGGCCGCCGCCTCCTGCAGCACCGAGAGCGGCGTGCCGGCTCCGACGATCGCGACACGCCCGAACGGGTCGATCCCTTCAACCCTGTTCAGGCCGCCGAGGTCGCAGATGATCTGGCCTTCCACAGTCGCAGCGGCCCCCGTCAGGCCGGTGCGCCCGCCCTGGGCGACGAGGCTGAGGCCGCGCGCCGCGCAGAATTTGACCAGCGCCCCGACGCCTGCGGTGTCGACCGGCCGCACCAGCGCGGTGGCGCCGAAATTGCGGGCATCGAAGCCAGGATCGCGGGAGGCGAGCTCGGTGGAGTCCCAGACGGTGGCGTTGGGGCAGGCGGCGCGGAGGGAAGGCAGGAGGGACATGCAGGCTCCAGGGGTTTGGGCGCTCTGACGGCAAATGACCTCACATTCACAACCGCGCTGGGCTGTGATGCGCTGGCCGCTCACACTTGACCGGTGGCTTAGCCAAGTAGAATGCCGACGACAATCATCATCTGAGGCCGAGGCTAGCCCAAATGGCCTTTGAGATGGCGTGTCACAGGCGCTTCGACATAGCTGAAGATGAATACGGCGACGATGGTGACAAGCAGGGGTGTGGCCACCAGGACGAGGACATGAACGACGCGCGAGGTCGGGTCGAGCGACACGATCTTCTCGGACGCACCATTGACGAACTGGTGGCATAGATAGATGGCAAAGGTGCATCTGGCGACGAAATTGACCGACGCCGACCGCACGACATGGCCCGACCGCTCCAGGATCACCGTACCGAACAGCAGCAGCGCTGCCGGCAGGCCAAGCCCGACGAGCCGTGGCAGGTCCGCCCAGAACATCGGCCTCAGCACCACCGCCGCCATGCCGATGCCGAGCGCCAGCAGCGCCCATCCGACGGCGCGGTCCTGCGCCGGCCAGCGCTGCTCGCCTCCAAGCGCCTTGTAGATCAGGACGCCGAAGGCGAAGTCGATCAGGATCGGATCGGTATAGGCCGCAAGCGCGGGGTTCTCCGGCTGGAACATCCTGCCGAGCAGCACAAGCAGGACGACGAAGGCCGAGGCCAGGTAAGCGGCATTGCGACGGCTCACCGCAAGGCAGGCGGCCATGACCAGGCTGAACTGGACGATGATCACCAGCGTCCAGGTCGGATGCAGGATCGGATAAGGTCCATAGGGGATAAACAGCATCGACATCACCAGCTCGCGCACGGTCGGCGTGCCGTAGCCCGTCACCCAGTCCTTGGCGAAGAAGGCCGCCAGCGTAAACAGCCAGTAGAGCGGCAGGATGCGAATGGCCCGGTCGCGCAGATAGGCCGGCGCCGTCCTGCCCGGACGGCTGAGCACATGTGCCGAAAGGAACCCCGACACGACAAGGAAAAGGTCGGTTCCGAAGCGCAGCATATCGACGATGGTCGACCCGGCGCCGATGGCGATGAAGACAGGCTCGAGATGGACGTAGACGATGCCATAGGCGGCTATGAGCCTGAGGATCTGGATATTGTTCCAGAACAGCTTTTCCCGCGACGCCGAAATCTGCCTGGTGGTGAGCTCGTATTCCTCGCCGATCCGTGACGAGACCCCCGCCACTCGATTGCTCGCCGTCCCCGGCAGCGGCGAGCCGGGCAGCCGGCCCCGGTCACCATGGAGGGCCGGATAGGCCCGCAGAAGAAGCATGAAGAGCATGCTTGCGGCCAGCGCCGCCAGCCCCAGGGTGACGAATGCGAACACAGCCCTCATCGGGTCAGTCCAGGGTCACGTGCTTTATGTAGCGGCACGTGTTGCTCCGCCGGGTTGCCACACCGTGGCCGGACTCTAGGCGTGTCGCGCCGGGAAAAGAACAGGCGCATAGGTATATACCCATATGCACCGCGCTACCGCTTTCGGATGCTGGATCATCCGGGCATCAACCGATGATTGCGTAGATTCCTGGGATCGTTCGGCCGCGCCGGGCGTTTGAGCAAAAGCTGAAATGGAGGAACCGACAATGGGTGACGATCGGCTGGAGAAGATCAGGCAGCGTGCCTATGAAATCTGGGAACGCGAGGGCCGTTTGTTCGGCAATCACGACCGGCACTGGAGCCAGGCCGAGGCGGAAATCGACCGCGAGGCGGCCTTGCCGCTGACGGCCGATGACGCCCTGCCGGAAACCCGCAAGATCGCCAGCACCGACATACTGACGGTCGAGGAACTGGCCATGCGCACCGGCATAACCGGCGACGAGGCGCAAGAGCTGATCGACAGGCTGGGCAGCGACCGCGCCGCGATCGAGGCCGCCGCCCGCAGCCTCAAGGCGAGACGGCGGCTCTAAAGCAATTCCAGGAAAAGTGCGTGGCGGTTTTTCGTCCGGAATAGGCGCTTGGCGAAAGCAATTCCAGGAAAATGCGCGGCGGCTTTCCGTCTTGCAACTCAGGAAAAATGAGCGACGGCCTTCCGCCCGCAACTACGCACGAACAAATAGCTCCGGGTTGCTGAGGAAGCCGGGAACAGGGTGGCGTCGCTGTGCGTTGATCTCTGCAAGGAGATCAAAAATGTCTATGCCGAAAACGTCTGTGCACAAGGAAGACTATCGGACAAATCGGGCCGACTACCTGATCGCCAAGGCGCCGATCCCCAAAGCGGAGCCGAAACTGAAGAAGAGGTCGTCGCGGCTTGGAGAGCAGCGCTCGGCCCGGCTCTCGGAGAGCCCTTCGGAGACGGTGGCGAGACCGCAACCGCGCCGCTAGCCGCCTTTCGCCGGTGGCCGGCGGGGCCGTCTTGGCCCGTGCTGACCACGTCCTCTGTTCTGTCGGAACTCTTGGTGCCTTCGCAGGTTCATCCTTCATAACCCCGAAGGAGACCACGCCATGGATCACACCAACCACGTAAGGCTCACCAATGCCGAGCTGACCCCGGCCATCCTCGAAGGCGCGACCATCTACGGCCCTGACGACGAGAAGATCGGCTCCGTCGACCACATGCATGGCAGCCAGGTCGTCATCGACGTCGGCGGCTTCCTTGGCATCGGCGCCAAGCCCGTCTCCGTTCCCGCCACCCAGCTCGATTTCATGCGCAACGAAGACGGCGACGTCCACGCCGTCACCTTCTGGACGAAGGACCAGCTCGAGGACATGCCCGAGCACCAGGACTGAAAGAGGGGCCCGGCACGGCCGGGCCTTCCTCTTCGGGAGAAACACGATGATCCGAAAACTCAAATCCGGAAAGTACCGGCTCTATTCGCGCAAGAAGGACGAAAAGACCGGCCGCCGCCGTAACCTCGGCACCTTCGACAGCCGCGAGGCGGCCGAGAAGCACGAGCGCGAGGTGCAGTATTTCAAGCGGCATTGAGCGGCAAGACCAGGAATTGGCAGGCATGCCGTCAACCTCGATACGCAAGACCGATTACGATCCGGAACGCCGCATCCTCTCGGTATGGTTCGTGGCAAGCGGCAAGCACTATGAGTTTCAGGGTGTTCCGCCGGAGACGTTCGCGGCATTCCGGGCCGCCTTCGCCAAGGGCCGGTATTTCAACGACCACATCCGCAATCGCTTCAGCCACCGTCTCGTGCCCGCCGGCAACGCCGATCCCGAATGACCGCGGCTCCGGCTTCAGTCCGGTTTGTCGTTACGCGCCACCGGGGGACGGGGCGGTTCGTATCCGTCACCAGCTTCACCTGGTCCAGATCGACCGTCACGACCGGCCGCAGGTTCACCGTCACCTTGCCGGCCTGCTCATCGATGCGCGTGACTTCCCCTATCAGCTCGATGTTCTGGCCGTTCCTGGCCGTGCGGTCGGCTAATGAATGCGGATGCTCATAGGTCGGAATACTGACACTTACGCGCTCCTCGTCGATCCGCCGCAGAACGGTGGCATGGATGGCAACCTCATCGCCGACACCAACGCCTCTCGCGGGTCCGCGCCTGGTCATCGGTCAATGTCCAGCCGCTCATGTTCGGTCCGCTGATGCCAGATCACCTGGCGCAGGTCGCGCATGTCGACCGACTGGCCGCATCTGGGGCAGAGATAGAAATGACAGGCCGGATATCCGCCCGGAGGATTTCCGCGCCGGGTGCCGGCGTTGGGCGGCCCGAGATCGGAAAGTTTCGTCATCCGCGCAGCTTCCTGGCCTCCCGCGCCAGCCTTTTCCGGTCATTGCCGTGCTCGCGTATCAGCGCGCGGACCTCATCCGGCGTGATGCGGTTCTGCTTGGCGAAATATCTGACCTCGTACTCCTCGTCGGCTGAGACGAGACTCTGGTCGCGGAAGCCGCGGTTGCTTTTGTCGTCGGCCATTGGTTTCTCCCGAGATATCGTTGCTGCGCTCTGGCTAATAAAGCCGGCACGCGGACCCGGGTTCCATGCGTAGGCCGGCAGTGGCCGGCCAGGCACCCCTTGAGCGGCGGAGCCAGCCGCGATTTCCCGCAGCAGAACTGGCGACGGCGCGCGACGCACTCTGCAAGCCATCGGCGACAACATAATTGGGCATCGCCTTGCGGGCCGGGCTTCAGCCCTGTTTGTCGTAGCCGGCGGTAACCTCGCCCTTGTGTGCGGCGAAGGCTTCAAGCACCTCGGTCTTCTCGGCCTTCGGAACCTTGAAGTGATCGAGCGTCCGCCCGAGTTCGGCCGCGACCTCATCGAACTCCGCCGGCGAGATCCGCAGGTCGCGATGGGCTTCCTCGAGGCCGAGCGGCGTCGTGCCGGGCTTGGTGGCCACGAACTTGAGCGGGCCGCCGGAAACGTCGCAGACCCACAGCGTGCGCATGAATTTGAGGCCGGGCAGCCGTTCGAGGTTCTTGGTGTGCCATTTCCGCAGCTGCGCATTCTTGGATTTCTGGCCGACGATCGGGTTCTTCACGATGGCGTCGCTGAAGTGATCGACCACCGCCGCGATGGCGAACACGCCGCCCAGTCGCTCGTACAGGCTTTTCTCAGGCTTGGCCTGCTCCTGCGCGAGCGCGTTGTTGGTGGCCACTACAGTCGTCGATGCGGCGGCGACCGCCAGCGCGACGACGCTTCGTCTTGTGAGAGAGGTCGAAACAGCCGTTTTCATCTCTGGTTCCTTCGCGTTGAGCCAAAGCAAGCCGCGGCTTGTTGTGGCGGCGTCAAATTTGATTTTCGGATATGTCCACTTTGCCTTGCCCGGCATGGTCCGCGGCATTAACGAGCGCCGCGCCCGACTAGTTCCGTTCGAGCCGGGCTGGGCGAAGGACCTGCAGCGCGAAGGCGAGGGGCATGTTTGCAAGCGGCATTGACCATGCCGGCGCGGTTGGGGCTCGAAACGGTCCCTGCCTACCAAGCGCACCGCTGGCTTCGCAGCTCCGATTGCGCGGCGATCGCCGGCATCGCGACGTTGTATCCGGCAGTCTCACCCGGTCGGCGCGATGGCATCAGGCCGCCCCGGGGTTCATGCGTCCTGTCGACCCGGCGGCGGATCACGCGAAGTCTGCCTTTCTCGTTCACCCCAAGCAATCCCATGGCTTTATGGGTGCAGGTGGGCGCGGGGTTGGAAAAACGACGACGCAACGTGCGCTGATCACATGCGTTCTATTGGGAGGACCGTGCCCGATCTGACGGGCCGGCCTCATACGCTGAAAGATCGGAGGCATCGGGATGTCCAAGTTCAAAGAAGCTCTTGAGCGCGGAAAGGAAGCCCGTAATCAGAAGGGGAGAGGCGCCGACAATGCGAGGGCTGCGGAGCGAAATGTGCCTGTGGCGGACTTTGAAGCGCAAGCGAGGGCCTGGCTGGATGACGTCGTGGTTGCATCGTTGCAAGCGGCCAATGCCGAGGTCGCTGGCGAGGTGGCTTTCGACATAGACACCGCATCCGATCGCTTGGTCAAAGCATCGACACCGTCGATGCGGTTCGAGATCTACAGGAAGCGGCAATCGGAAAATGCGGTCAGAAGGATGTTCACAGTCAGTGTCGAGGTGAGCGGAGCGGTGTCCGTGTCGGCCCCCGGGATGGTAGCGAAAGACGTCGGAAACATAGGCGACAAGTCTGACGCAAAGTTCCGCAACCTGGTCGCGGAATTGATCGAGGAGGCGGCAAAGGGCACCTAGCCAGCCCTTCGCGCCTGCCCTAGATACCCGCGCCATGCCCCAACGCTACGGCATAGAAGAGACACCTGAAGGCACGTGGGACATCGTCGACGTCTTCACCGGTTTGCCGGTCGTCGAGGACGGCGTCCCCCTGATCGACATGCCCGTCGAAGACGCCGACGATCTGGTCGGCCTCCTCAACCGTCGCGACAGGGAGCAGCGGGGCAAGAACGGCATCTGATCCCGCCGCGAAAAGCGGCAGCCTGCCTGATACCGGATTGTGACAGCGCTGAAACACGTCGCCGCCAGCGGCGGCATCCCTGCGAAACGCCGTGGAGGGAAAGTCGCCGCTAACCAATCCCAGGAGCACGCCGATGACACCCGACCAAATACGCCTTGTCCAGGACAGCTTTCGCGAGGTCGTCCCGATCCGCGTGGCCGCAGCCGCCTTGTTCTATGAACGCCTGTTCGCCATCGACGGCAGTCTGCTCGCGCTGTTTCCGGAGCGCGACATGACCAAGCAGGGCGCCAAGGTGATGGCGGCGCTGGGCTTCGTCGTGCACGGGCTGGACCGCGCCGAGACCATCCTGCCCACCGTGCGCGATCTCGCCCGGCGCCACGTCGGCTACGGCGTCGAGGAACATCACTACCCGATCGTCGGCCAGGCCCTGATCGAGACGCTCGCCGCCGGCCTCGGCGACGCCTTCACGCCGCCGGTGCGCGAGGCCTGGGAGGCAGCCTATGGGCTGCTGGCGAGCGTGATGATTGAGGCAGCGAGGGAGGTGCAGATCGCCGCCTGAGGGAGTGCGCGATGCACTGCAGAGGACGTCCCGAATGGTCATGCCGCGCAGCTGCGTCGGCATGACCATTTTCGCCAGGTCGTTGGCCTCCTGCAGGCTTTCCGACTCTGTGGGCTTCGATGTTCCTCAAGCGATCTTGACGTGCCGCGTCACCTGGCCATTGCTCTCCCAGTACGTATGCTTTTTGGCGATCACGGGATCATCCATTGCTGGTTGGATCTGGCCCGTGGCGCTGACCGCGCGCGAAGTCACCGTGTGTTCTCCCGGCGAGGGGTTTGCCCATGTCAGGGACCAGATTTTCCAGGCGTGTTCGGCCTCCTCGCTGTGGTCGATAGTCGCTGGCGCCCAAGGCTCTTGATCGATCTGCACTTCGACCCGATCGATGGGTGCCCCCCAGGCGGCCCCGATGATCGAGTAGTCCGAGCCTTTCCGGGTGACCTTCGCGGGGGCCGACTTCAGCAGCGCTCGGCCCACCGAGTTCTCGGTCCATACGGTCTCGCCATTGTGGTCTTCCTCCCGGATGGTGACATAGTCGCGGGCCATCAGAAGGCTCATGAACCTGGTGTCGCGAACCTCGATGCGCTTCAGCCACTTGACGTTGGCGATCCCGTACCAGCCCGGAGCAATGAGCCGTAGCGGGAAACCGTTGGCCGCCGGCAGCGCGACGCCATTCATTTCATAGCAGAGCAGATTGTTGGGATTCATGGCGTCGGCGAGCGACATGCTGCGCGCGAAGTTCTGCTTCATCTTGACGTCGCGTATCGGGATCTCGCTTTCGTCAGTCCCGAAGAAGACGACCTCGATGCCCTTCTCCAGAACGCCGGCCTCCTCGAGGATCGGCGCGAGCGGCGTCCCTGCCCAGCGTGCATTGCCGATGCCGCCGGTGAAAAAAGGAAACCCGTGGTTGCCTGAGCATTCCACTGTGAACACGACCTCCTGGCGCGGTCGCGCCCTGATGTCGGCGAGCGTCAACTTCAAGGGCTTCTTGACCAGCCCTCCGATCTCCATTGACCACGTCTTTTCATCGATCGTTGGTCGATTGAAATGCGAGATGCTGAAGAACTTGTCGTTTGGCGTTATCCAGCTATCCAGATCCTCCCAGACAAGCTGGCTTTGGATACCTACCGGATCGGGATTTTCGGTCGGCTGATCCAGCCACGGAATGGTTTCCTCGCCCGCCTGTGCTGGAAAAGCGTAAGCCCGACGCGAGGCATGGAGAGCAGCGATTGCGACAAGAGCCGCACTTCCTTGAACGAGAAGTTCTCTGCGTTGAAGGCTATGCATGTTGTTACCTCCCAGTTGATTCCGGAGCAGGCTGCAACGTGCGTTAGGCCGTAGCCTGACCGCGGATATGCGACACAATGAAAACTCTGCCCAACCGAAAGTATCCGGCGGGTGAGACAATCACCGACGCACCTCAAGCATGTGAAGCGTTGGGCGAAACTAGACTGCGTTTCGCAATCCAAGAGTGCGCCCATGAAGAGGACGTGTCCACAACTTGGACGTGACATGATCACTTTGTGGCATTGTACTTTGTGGCATTAGACACCCGGTATGGCATCTGTTTGCGCAACGCCGGACGCAGCCCGCTCGCCCAAATTCATGCGGGCTTCATAAATCCGTTGCGACGGTTTCGTACGTCAAGGGGGCGGTTCTGATTTGAGGCCGCCGCCCCTGGAAAAAGGATGGAAATAATGTCCAAGCTCCCCGCCAAGACCGAAACCATCGAAAACGTCGAATCCCCTGCCTTCGACCCGTCCAAGGCTGTCGAGCAAGTCCGCGCTGTCGCAGAACAGAGCGTCGAGCAGTCGAAGGAAGTATTTTCCAAATTGAGTTCAGAAGCCGAAACGAATCAAAAGGCCGTTGAGTCGACCCTCGAGATGGCCAAGACCACCGGCAACGAGGTCTCCCTGCAGGTGATTGCCGCTCTGCGCACCAATGCAGAGGCCTCCTTCGCGCACCTCGAAGCACTGGTGGCCGTGAAGTCGCCGTCCGAGTTCCTCGAACTGCAGACCGCTTTCCTGCAGAAGCAGATCGAAAAGTCCGCCGAGCAGGCCAAGGCGCTCCAGGCATTGATGCTGAAGGCTACCGAGGACGTATCCAAGCCGATCAAGGACGCCTTGGAGAAGGCCCTGAAGGAACGCAAGGCGGCCTGATTGCCTGAGGCACCCGAGCTGGCGCCTCGCGCCGGCTCGGCGCCTGGCAGCCGCCGGCCATTCGTAGTGGACTAATTCGTCCAGATCGAGCATGCAACCTTTTGGCCGGTGGCGGGGTCGCGGACGATTTTCGCGGCGATGCGGTGTAGGCCAACACGGTTGGATTTGACTTCCTTGCTGGCGAGGTAGGTCGGATCGCCGACTTCCCAATGATAGCGTGTGTTAGCCGGAGCGCGCTGCCAGGTGAACTTCGAGGCGTAAGCCACCTGGCCCGGAACGGTGTGGTCGAAGCGGCAGTCGATGGTTGCCGGCATCAGTCCCTTCGCTGCCATCGCATTGATGACCGCGTCGGCATTGGCCGCGGTCAACCATGCGTCTATGCCGCTGGTCTGGAATGTGTCTCTGCCACTCGTCCGGTACGTCATGCATCCTGCAAGGGATGCCAGCAACAGCGCGCCAATTGTTGCGCTTGCTCTGCCTGCCCACTTGCTGCCTTCGCGCCTGCTGCCTGCCTGATTGATGCGCATGCCCCGTCTCCTTCCGAAAAGGTGGAAATCAGCCGGGTCAGACTGTGCCCGGTGCGGCATACCTGCGTATATTAGGAACTTCACATGCTGCAGCCGTTCATCGGGCCGCGTCAAAGATGCTGAAAGCTGCCAGGACGTGTCCAAGCCGAGCCTGGCCGCGCGCCGTCGCGCTGCGCCCAGCATATGGACCGAATTTGCGTCCGTCGATCTTATGATTTTGATCAGGCGCCGCCGCGCAGACGCCCGTGTGGCCGCCCCGCCACAAAAGGTTAGCCAAGCCATCTCTTAACGGTCCTTACCCCCAAAATTAACCATTCGTTAACCATTCGGCCCCTAGCGTTTACCTATCAGTAAGGAATCGCTTCCCGTGACCTTCGCAGCCCCCGTCGAGACCAAATCCATCCGTTTTCGCGCCCGTTCTTTCGTCGCTTTCACGCTCACCCCCGAAGCGCCTCTGGATGTCTGGCTGGAGAGCCTGGACCGCTGGATCGGCAACTCGCCGGGCTATTTTGCCGGGCGGCCGGTGGTGCTCGATCTCAACACCTTGAAGCCCGATGTCGCGGCGATCGATTCGCTGGTCGGCGTGCTCGGCCAGCGCGGCATTCGCGTCTATGCCATCGAGATGGATGGCGGTGCCGAGCTTGGCTCGCACCTGCCGCCGAAGCTGATCGGCGCCAAGGAGGCGACCAGCGACGGATTGCTCTTGCATCCCGGCCGCAAGAAGGCGGAAGAGGGCAAGGCTGACGAGCAAAAGCCGGAGGACGGCAAGGCGCCGGCGAAGCCCGCGCTGCCGGGCGGCGACACGCTGATGGTGCGCACGCCGATCCGCTCCGGCCAGTCGATCTTCCATGCGCATGGCGATGTCATCGTTCTCGGCTCGGTCGCGTCCGGCTCCGAGATCGTCGCCGCCGGCTCCATCCATGTCTACGGCACGCTGCGCGGCCGCGCTTCCGCCGGCGCGCTCGGCAACATTGCGGCGCGCGTCTTCTGCCGCAGGAACGAGGCCGAACTGATCTCGGTCGACGGCTGGTACACCACCGCCGAGGAGATGGAGAAGGTTTCGCGCGGCAAGGCGGTGCAGGCCTTCCTCGAGAACGACGTGCTGTGTGTGGTGCCGCTCGGCTGACCCCGGCCGATCTGGGGCGGCGCAATCGTAAGCCTGGGACCGGTTTCGCGTGCGATGGTCCTGCAACACCGTGCCTGGCACGGCCGAAACAACAATCGCCAAACGGAGGCATTTCATGGGCAAGGTAGTGGTGGTCACCTCAGGCAAGGGAGGCGTCGGCAAGACGACGTCGACGGCGGCGCTGGGCGCCGCGGTCGCCAAGACCGGCAAGAAGGTGGCGCTGGTCGATTTCGACGTGGGCCTGAGAAACCTCGACCTGATCATGGGCGCCGAGCGGCGCGTCGTGTTCGACCTCGTCAACGTCATCCAGGGCACGGCGAAGCTCTCGCAGGCGCTGATCCGCGACAAGCGGGTCGAGACGCTGTTCCTGCTGCCGGCCTCGCAGACGCGCGACAAGGATGCGCTGACCGAGGAGGGCGTCGGCGAGGTGATCGAGCGGCTGCGCTCGGTGTTCGACTATGTCTTCTGCGACAGCCCGGCCGGCATCGAGCGCGGCGCCCAGCTCGCCATGCGCTTCGCCGACGAGGCGGTCATCGTCACCAACCCGGAAGTCAGCTCGGTGCGCGATTCCGACCGCATCATCGGCCTGCTCGACGCCCGCACCATGAAGGCCGAGCAGGGCGAGGCGATCGCCAAGCACGTGCTGGTGACGCGCTATGACGCGGCGCGCGCTGCGCGCGGCGAGATGCTGTCGATCAACGACGTGCTGGAGATCCTGTCGACGCCGCTGCTCGGCATCATCCCCGAAAGCCAGGATGTGCTGAGGGCCTCGAACCTCGGCTCGCCGGTGACATTGGCCGATCCGGCCAACGTCGCCGCCAAGGCCTATATCGACGCCGCAAGGCGACTGGAAGGCGAAGACCTGCCGGTGGTCGTGCCCTTCGAGCGCAAGGGCCTGCTCAACCGTCTGCTCGGAAGGAGGGCGGCATGAACATTCTCGACCTCTTCAAGCGGCGCACCAGCGCGCCGGTGGCGCGCGAGCGGCTGCAGCTGCTGCTCGCCTACGAGCGCCAGAGCCGCGGCCAGCCCGATCTGGTCTCCATTCTGCGCGAGGAGATCATGGCGGTGATCGCCAAGCATGTGCAGATCGATCAGGATTACCTCCAGGTCTCGATGGAGCGCGGCAAGACCATGTCGACGCTGGAAATCGATATCCAGATCCCCAACAAGAGCGCCACGCCGCTGGCGCTGGCGGGGTAGCAGGTGCTTTACCTCTCCCCCGCCAGAGGCGGGGGAGAGGTGGCCGCGCAGCGGCCGGAGAGGGGGCCTGCGACGCCGGCGGGTTCCCTCTGATCGATTTCAAGGCCGGCGCATCTCCCCTCTCCGTCTCGGCTTCGCCGAGCCACCTCTCCCCCGCCTTCGTGGGGGCGAGGAACCGGAGCCTCCCCAGTGGTTCCTGCGATCCTTCGCACCCCCCTCTGGTCGGCCGGCCCCTGCGCCCTAGATCGAAGCTTTTCGAGCAACTCACTCCTCAAACTTCGAGCAACTCACTCCTCAAACGATGAATTGGCGACAGGCAGGCATGACAGCCGGATTCCCCCTCGAGGGCGATGTCCGGCAGGCCACGGGCGGGCGCTGTCGCGCCGTTCTTGCCGTGCGCGCTAGTCCTATCGGGGGACTTCCCTAGCGGAAGCGAGGGATGTAGAAGCCCATATTAGCTAATCGTTAATTATCCGAAGTGCGTTTGAGTTGGAGGTGTTCGGTCATGAACTTCAAGAAACTTATCAAGCGTGCCGATGAGGTGGACAGAGCTTTCGAGGAGCTCCAGACGGATTTGGCGGAAGCATTCGATGCGTGCCTCGACGAAGAATCGTCGGAGGAGGTCAGCGCCGCGGGGCCGGATTCCGTGCCGGAAGAGGACGCTCCAGGGCCGGAGGCCGAAGTGCAAGCGGGCGAGAATCCACAGCGCCTGACCCCGCACACGCAGACCAGGCTTGCCGCGCTTGGCGCCCTTGATGGGCTGTTCCGCGATGCGCAGGGGCACCTGGAGGAAATCAGCGGCAAGCTCTCGGAGATCGCCACCTCGCAGCATTTGACGCGCGAGTTCCTCGGCATCCTGCATGGCGACATCCTGCGCGCCAACGAGATGGAACTTACCAATGCCGGGCTTTCCGGCGAGCAGCGGGCGCTGTCGGAGCAACTGGTCGAGGCGGCGCGCAAGCAGCGCGAGCGCGACGGCGCGTTCGAGGCGCTGCAGCAGCGCGAGGCGAGCCTGGTGCAGGAGCGCGAGGCGCTGCGCGCCGCGCTCGCCGCGGCGAGGCTCGAGCTCGTCGAGGCGGCCAATGCCGGCGCCAGGCGCGAGGCCGAGTTCGGCGACATCGCCAAGCAGCTTTCGGCGAAAGCCGTCGAGGCCAACCGAAGCGCCAGCGAGAGCAAGATGCTGCGCGAAAAGCAGGTCAGCCTGGCGGTCGACCTCGACCAGTCGCAGAAGCGCGAAGCCGAGGCGCGCCACAAGATGGACGAGGTCGCGGCCATGCACGCCACCGACATGGCGCGGATCACCGATCTGGCCGCCGCGCTCGGCAGGAGCGAGAAGGAGGAGGCGCGGCTGCAGAAGGCGCTGGAGAGCGCCCAGGCGAGGCTCCAGGAATCGGCAGAGGCGACCAGCCTCACCGAGGCCGATCGCGAGGCCGAGCTTGCCCGCGGCCAGGCCGAGATGCGCGGCCTGCGTTCTGAGATCCAGGACCTGCAGGCGCGGCTGGAGCGTGCCGCGAACGAGAACGGCGAGGCGGCAAGCGAGATCGCCAGGCTCAAGGCGCAGGCCAGCGACGCACTCGCCGAAAAGCAGATCGCCGACGAGAAGCTGGCCGTGCTGAGGAGCGAAAGCGAAAGCGACAAGATGAACCTCTCGGCCGTCAACGCCAATCTCTCGCAGCTATCGCTGCAGCAGGCCTCCGAGCAGATCGAGCTCGATATCCAGAAGCAGGAATGCGAGGACCTGCGCGCCGAGGTCGCGACGCTCAATGCCCGCATCAAGGAGCTCTTACCCTTTGAGCGCCTGCACCGGGTGACCGCCGCCAGGACCCGCGAGGACAATGTCGTCGAGATAGCCGGCGTGGTCGCCGACCCCGCGCACCCCACCCACCGCCGCCGCGCGCGCCGCCGGCTGCACGCCTCTTAGGATTGGCGAAAACCGCAGAGCTGCCGATCTCCCCGCGGGGGAGAGATTGGCAGTTTCAGCGTCGCCCTCACTCCGGCTGGTAAAGCTCGTCCATGCTGAGCGCGGCCAGCGTGGCGAACGGCGCCTGCTTCTTCACCCTGCCATGGTCGAGGATCACCACGTCGTCGCAGAACGAGATCGTTGAGTGATGGTGGCTGATGACCAGCGTCGTGCGCCGTCCGGCGCGCGATTTCAGCGTTTCGACGATCGCCGCTTCCGACAGCCCGTCGACCGCGTTGGTGGCCTCGTCGAGGATTAGTATGTCGGGGTCGCGCACCAGCGCGCGCGCCAGCGCGATGCGCTGCCGCTGCCCGGCCGACAGGTTGACGCCGCGGTAGCCGGCGACGGTGGCGTAGCCCTGCGGCAGGCGCTCGATGAACTCATGCGCCTCGGCGAGCCGCGCGGCGCGCTCGGCGTCTTCCACTGACGCGGTGTCATGGCCATAGGTGATGTTGTCGAGGATCGTGCCGTCGACCAGCTCCAGCTCCTGGCTGGCCAGAGCGATGTGGCGCCGCCAGTCGGACGGATCGATCTCGCCAAGCGGCGCGCCGTCGATGAGGATTTCGCCGCCGTCCGGCTCGACGAAGCGGCACAGAAGATTGACGATCGTCGTCTTGCCGGCGCCGGAGCGGCCGATCAGCGCCGTTGAACGGCCCGCCCGGATGTCGAAGGTAGCGGCATGCAGCACCGCCGCGCGCTGCTCCTCGCTGGCATAGGTGAAACTGACGCCCTCGAAAGCGATGCGTTCCTTGAGCCCCGGAAACGGCAGGCTGCCCTGCGGCGGCGCCGGCTTGCCGGTGGGGTCGAGCAACCAGGTCACCTCTTCCAGCGATCCGGAGAGCCCCTGCAGCTGGCTCCACGACATCTGCAGCGCCCGCATATGCGGCTGCAGCCGGTAGAGCAGGATGAGGAAGGCGGCGGTCAGCGGGAAGCTGACATCGGCCAGCCAGGCGCCGATCACCGTCGCCAGGAACAGCATGGCATGCAGAACCTCGGTCAGCGGCGGCAGCGCGCCCTGGCGGGTCGAAAGCACGAAGGCGGCATGGCGCACGCCGTCGGAGGCCCAGTCGAACGCCGCCTTCTCGCGCGCCTCCTGACCGAAGATGCGGATGAGGCGCCCGGCATGCACCAGATGCAGCATCCGCGAAGCGAGCGCGCTGTTGCGCGAGGCGACGCTGCGGCTCGGCGCCTTGAGATGGGCTGACAGCATCGCATGCGCCACCTGGACAAGGGCCAGCCCCAAAGTCACCAGCAGCGTCATCTTCCAGGACAGAAGCAGCAGGAAGGCGAGCAGGATGATCGCCGCCGAGGCGCTGACGATCGAGCCGAGCAGCGCCTGGATGGCGTCGGAGGCGCGCCAGGATTCATTGGAGATGATGTTGAGCAGTCGGCCCGGGCTCTCGCGCAGGAAGAAGGGATAGCCGACCCTCAAGAGCTGTTCCGACAGCGCGCTGCGGATGGAAAAACTCGCCTTGCCGTAGATGTGGGCGGTCAGCACCGTATTGGCGAAGCCGAGCAGGTTCTTGAGCAGGATCGAGCCGAGGATCGCCGCCGAGATGGCGATCAGCCGCTCGCGCTCGCCGAGACCGGCGCCGACCTTCTGCAGCAGGGCGGAGAGACCGCCCATGCCGGAAGCGTCGCCATGACCCATGATGATGCCGAGCAGCGGGATGATCAGGCCGATGCCGAGGCCCTCCAGCGCGGCGCCGGCAAGCCCGAGCAGCACCACGATCGGCAGCAGGCGCCGCAGCCCGCCGCCGAGCGCGCGCCGCAGGATCGAGAGCGCCGGTGGCAACGGCCGGATCATCGCGCCCTGGCCTCGGCTTCGCCGGGCTCGGCGCGCCGCAGCGGTTCGGGGGCCGGCCGCCTGGTGATGACAAGCAGCGCGAATTTCGCCGCCCCCGCCAGGTTCATGGCGACGACGGGCCAGTGCGACAGCCTGAGCTCGGGATCGAACCTTGGGCCGCCGACAAGCTCGCGCAGCGCCGCGCGCACCGCCCAGTAGAAATGCCTGAGCAGCCAGGGCGCGCGGCGGATATGCTTCAGGCAGAGCGCACCATTGCCGAAATGATAGTCGCGGTGCAGCCGGTCGATCGCCTTGCGGTCGCGCCGGCCGTGATGGTGGAAAATTGTCATGTCAGGCACATATTCGACCGGCATGCCGAGCAGCATTGCCCGCACCAGATAGTCGGTGTCCTCGGCCGAGCGCAGCGCGCCGCCGGCGCCGAAGCGCTCGTCGAAGGGGCCGATGCGGGCGGCGACGTCGCGGTGCATGGTCATGTTGCAGCCGAGCACGAAGCCGCCCGGATGGACGGCCGGCGTCAGCCGCTGGCGCTGCTCGCAGCGCTTGATGGTGAAGGGGAGGTCGCGCGCGTCGCCGAGCTCGACACGGCCACCGCGGATCAGCCACTTCTCGCCGCTCGCATAATGCTGCTGCAGGTCGCGGAGATAGGTCCGCTCGAGCTTGCAGTCGTCGTCGACGAACACCAGCACGCGGCCGCGCGCCCGCGCCAGTCCGGCATTGCGCGCCGCCGCCAGCCCGGGCCGTGGCTCGGAGAGGGCGGTGATGGGCACCTGCGATTTCTCGGCGATCGAGGCCAGGCGTTCCGGCGTGCCGTCGCGCGAGCCATTGTCGACCACCACCAGCTCGGCCGGAAAGGCCGAATAAGCCAGGCAGGCCGCCTGGATCGAGGCGATGCAGGCCTCCAGCACGTCGACGCGGTCGCGCGTGCAGACGACGAAGGAAACCTCCGGCCGATGGCGGGCAGGGGCGGGCGGGGGCAGTCGTTGGTTCATGCCGCGCCCCCCGCAGGGTGGTCATGGTTGCCGATCGTAAAGAGGGCGCCGACGGCGAAGCCGCCGATCTCCCCCCTTGCGGGGGAGATGGCCGGCAGGCCAGAGGGGGGTGGGAAGGAACGCTGGTCTTCGACGTTGGCTTTTTCCAACCGAAGATCAGGCTTGCGCCGCGAAAGCCCATGGCTGACACGCCGGCGGGACAGCACCCCCCTCTGCCCTGCCGGGCATCTCCCCCGCAAGGGGGGAGATTGGCCGTCACACCGGCTTTCGCCAATCGCCAGCGCCGGAGAGATTGGCAGTTTTAGTGACGCGCTCATGCCCCCACCCGATACGGTTTGAGCACTTCGGCTTCCGGCCTGGTCTTGAGATAGTAGGCCAGCCAGTCGGCCTTCTTGCCGGCGGTGATCGAGGCGAGGCTGAGCCAGGGAGCCCAGTGCCCGGGGCTGAGCGCGTATTTCTCGCGGCGGCGGATGGCGTCCCACTTCGCCGTCCGCGTCAAGAGTTCATGCGTCAGCGGCGGCTTATTCTCGTCGCCGACGAGCTGGTAGAGGAAATAGAACAGGTTGAGCGCGCCGGCGGCGAAGCTTGGCCGCGTCTCGTCCGGCAGCGTGGCGATCCGCTGCTCCAGCGCGACGATGAACCGGGCCGCGCGGGCGACCGTGTCGAACGAGACGTCCTCGCCGATGTCGCGAAGGTCCCGCGTCGCTTCTGCCAGGCCTTCGCGTTCGAGGTTTTCGGCCACGATCCTGAGATGCGTGCGGCGCATCTCCTTGGCATGCCGGCTGGTCACGCTGCCCGGATGGATGCGGTAGACGAGCAGATTCTCCGGCATCATCGCCGCCGGATAGCGGGCGGCCAGCCGTCGGAACAGGTCGAAATCCTCGGCGTGCCGGTAGCCGGGATCGTAATACAGGCTGTCTTCGCCGATGACCTCGCGGTTGTAGACCACGGTCGGGTGCATGAAGATGGTGAAGAACTGCGACAGGATTGGGATGCGGCCGATCTTGAACACCGGATCGAGCTCGCCGCTCTTGATGCGGCGGTGCTGAAGCATGTCTATGCCAGCGCCGCAGAATCCGAGCTCGGGCCGGTCGGCGAACAGCGCCACCTGGCGCGACAGGCGCCACGGATAGGCGATGTCGTCGGCGTCCATGCGCGCCACCAACTCGCCCTGGGCGAGCTTCAGCCCCTCGTTGAGGGTGGCGACGAGGCCGCGGTTTTCGCGCGAGATCAGGGTGACGCGGCTGTCGGCCTTGCGGTGGCGTTCGAGGATTTCCAGCGAATTGTCGCTCGAGCCGTCGTCGATCGCGATCACTTCGAGGCGCACATAGTCCTGCCGCAGGATGGAGCCGATCGCGGCAGCGAGATAGGGCCCGGCATTGTAGACCGGCAAAAGCACGGAAACGAGCGGCGCGGCGGTCATTGTCTGGCATCCGTTCGCTGCAGCGACGGCACAGGGCCGCCCGCCGGCCGTCCGGACCACGCCGCGCTGCGCCCGCGCGCGACATAGGGAAAATGCCGCTTGAGGCCATTGAGCGGCTTTTCGAAAACCATCCACGACATTGAAGCCACGATGACAGTAGCCGTTCCCACGACCAGGAACCGCCCCGGCCCCTGTTCTGAGACATTGAGGGGGATCCAGGGCTGAAACATGACGGCAAGCGCCAAGACTATGTTGTGGTACAGATAAACACCGTAGCTGATCCGGCCGAGGGCCTGCAGCGGTGAAAGGTCGAGAAGCCGTCCCCGATAACCGCCAACGCCGGACGAACAGCTTGCAACGACCATTAAAAGCGGCGCGAGAGGCAAGACTTCCAGGAGCAACCAGCGGCCCCATTCCTGCACGGGATTTTCCGGCACCGGACCAAACCACTGCAAGACGAAAAACGCGGCCGCGAGCGCCGGCCAGCCAAGCCGCAGCCACTTCGGCAAGTCGGCGGCTCTGGATCGCCAAGCGGCGAGCAGCGCACCCGATGCCAACGCATCCATCGACGCCGGCGGAAGCAGGTCGCGTGCAGGGCCAGGGGTGCCGACGATCGGCCAATAGAAGCGAAACGACAGAGATAACAGAATGACGCCAATGCAGATCGACCCGAGGCGCCGGGGTGGCGCCAGCAAGACAATCAGTGGCCAAGCAAGATAGAACTGTTCCTCTATGCTCAGGCTCCAGAGATGGGAGAGGACCCAAGGGCTCCATTCATTGTGCAGCGCGTACCAGAAATTGGAGAGGTAAAGCGCATGCCAGACCAGCGATCCCCTCGACGATTGGTCCGGGTTAACCAGCCAGACGAGGCCGAGCACCGCGAAATAGGGCGGGAAGATTCGCAGCATGCGGCGGATGTAGAAGGCCCGCAGCGCCGGCCCGGCCTCGAACGCGGCGTCATTGCGCGCTTCGAGCAGCAGCCGCGTGATCAGGAAGCCGGAGAGAACGAAGAACAGCCGGACGCCGAGATGGCCGAGGAAGGACGTCCCGCCGGGCGCCAGGAAATGCGCATAGAGCACCATCGTCACGGCGACGGCGCGCAGCGCATCGAGCTGTATGTCGCGCGCGTTCGCCATCAGCGGCTTCCGCCGACGTCATCCGCTAAGGCTGGATAGAAATCAATGCCGGTCAGCAGAAGGCCCAACTGCTCAGCTCCTCCACGGCACATTCGCAACTGCTAACGAATGTAGCACGGAATGCTGCGCCGCAACACAAAATGTTTACCGTGTTGAAATAAAACTGTGATCTCGGACCCGACAAAAGGCACAGATTCGCCCATATTTCGCCTTTTTTTGCCAATTGCGCGCGCCAGTGCGTCGGGAGACGTGCTGAAATCCGACGCTTGTTCTGTTTCGTCTATAAGTATTCAAGGTTTAGTTCTGAGTAAGTTGCGCGCAACTTGTGCGAGTGCTTGTTTGATATTTGATCATAATTTCCGGATGGTTGCCTTGGCGAATGGGTCAAGGGCAGTGCGACGTTGTGCAACGCAGCAAGATATGGTGCGAACCGAAGCTACGAGCATGCCGCCGAGCGAGCTATAACAAATGTTGTCGCGCAGAACGGAGGCGAGGCGGCGGCTGCCGTTTGCCTCTTTCAGCACGGCCTTCGCAATGAGACAGAATTGGCGGCGCGTTCATTGATCAGCCCGGCGGTCCCGGTCGAGCATGAGCGCGACTATCGAGCCGGCGCAGGCCGAAATCAGGATTGAGACCCAGGTGATGCCGCGAGATGGCTGCTCGGGTTCGGCGACGGCAACCGCCTTTTCAGCGGCCACGGCCTGCGCTACGACCGGGCCCAAGTCCGGTCTCGTCCCGCGGCGGATCGAATAGGCGCGCGTCAGCTCGGCGCCGAACAGGAAGATCTGCGAGGAATAATAGACCCACAGCAGCGTGACGATGAGGCCGCCGGCGGCGCCGTAGGATGAGGCGATCGTGCTGGCGCCCAGGTACCATCCGATCGCCGATTTGCCGACCGTGAAGAGCGCCGCCGTCACCAGTGCGCCCAGGCCGACATCGCGCCACGCCAGTGACCTGTCCGGCAAGACCTTGTAGATCGCCGCAAACAGCACCGCCGTCAAAATGAACGACAGGACCGTGTTGAGCACGCTGGCTATCGTCTCGCCAAATGGAAGATACGCGTTCAGCATCGCCGCCAACGCCGAGATCGCCGCGCTGGCGATCAGGGAGACCAGCAAAAGAAAGCCCAACGCGCCAACCAGCCCGAGGCTCGCGGCGCGCGCCCTTACCATCCTCGACAGGGACGTGTCGGTCGGCGGGACTTTCCATATCGTGTTAAGCGCAAGCTGCATCTCACCGAAAACCCCGGATGCAGTGGCGATCAGCGTCACCAGTCCAGCCAGTGCGGCCCATGTTCCGCTTGTCTGGTTCGACGCCGACTCCAGTGTGGCGCGGAAAAGCTCCGCGCTCTGTGAGCCCATCAGCCCGGAGATTTGCGCCGACAGCGCGAGTTCCGCCGCCTGGTGCCCGATCGCGATCCCTGAGATTGCCACCACGATCAGCAGGATCGGCGCCAGCGAGGTCGCGGCATAGAAGGCGAGCGCGGCGCCCCGGCTCAAGGCATTGTCGTTGACGAAGCCGGTCGCGCTCTCTTTCAGCAAAGCCCAGATCATCGACATGAACGCCCTGGCACGCCGGCAAAGCAGCCGGCCTGATCCTCAATCTGCCGTCTGCCATTTTGTTCCCGAGGCAACCGAACTGCCTTTGCGGCATTGAAGGCAACAATGGGAGACACAATCATGGAGCGGCCGCTCTATTTTCTTGCCGAGTTCTTTTCGAAGCCGCCGGGCTTCTATGTCATGCTGGCCGCCGCCCTTTCATGCGCCCTTGTGGCGAGCTCGACGGTCGGGACCTACATCCTCTCGATTTCGGCCATTGCCTTGACCGGGGTCGTGCTGATCCAGAACTACCGTGACACCTCGGCCATGCAGGCCAAGCTCAACGAAATCATCGTGGCGCTGGATGCCGCGAGAAACGACGTCGTCGGCCTCGAGCACGGTTCGCGGGAAGAGATCTCCGCCAAGCTTGAAGCCATCGAGCAACGTGCAGAGGGCGCGGCCAAGAGCAGATCGGGCGCGGCCTAGCAGCGCTGGCGGGGATCGGCATCCTGCCCCATCAACCATGCGTCCGTGCCTCACGACAGGCAGGCCTTTTGACCCTATCTCCGACACATCGCTCAAGAGGCAGGGGAGAACCGTGACGTCGGCGCCAATCACCAAAACGGGAGCCGAAGCCGGCGCCTTGCCCGTCCTCGGGCTGCTGGCGGCCATGCTGTCGGTTCAGGTGGGCGCTGCCTTCGCCAAGGGCCTGTTTCCGGTCGTCGGCGCCCAGGGCACGACGACGTTGAGGCTCGTCGCCGGCGCGCTGATGCTGGCGATGGTGCTCAGGCCCTGGCGGGTAAGGCCCTCCCGCGCGGTGCTGCCCTGGCTCATCGCCTATGGCGTCACGCTCTGCTTCATGAACCTTCTCTTCTATGCCGCGCTCACCAGGATCCCCCTCGGTATCTGCGTGGCGCTCGAATTCACTGGCCCGCTGCTGGTCGCGACGCTGACGTCGCACCGGGCAAGGGATCTGGCCTGGGTGGCGCTGGCGCTGGCCGGTGTCGTGCTTCTGTCACCCTTCGCCGATGTGCGCCAGGCGCTCGATCCGATAGGCGTGCTGCTGGCACTTGCCGCCGGCGGGTGCTGGGCGCTTTACATCGTCTTCGCGCAGAAGGCCGGCGCCGAGCTCGGCGGCCGCACCACGGCCTGGGGCATGGCGATCGCCGCCGCCCTGTCGCTGCCCTTCGGCCTAACCGACATCGTACCCAAGATCGCCGAGCCGCATGTGCTGGCGCTGGCCGTCATAGTCGGTCTGCTCTCTTGCGCGCTGCCGTTCTGGCTGGAGATGATGGCGCTGACCAGGATACCGGCCAGGGTCTATGGCATGATGGCGTGCCTGGAGCCGGCGCTGGGCGCGCTGATTGGCTTCCTTTTCTTGCACGAACGGCTGACGGCGCTGCAATGCGCGGGCATAGCGGCTGTAATCCTCGCCGCTTTCGGCACGGCGATCACGGCAAGGCCGCCGGTGCCGTCGCCAGCCTAGAAATCGGCTTGTTGCTGGCTTTGTCAGCCGGCCCCGTTGATGATCACGGAACCGCCATTGACCGCGGTGACCTGCGAGAGCTTGTCCTTCTTGACGAGCTCGGGCTTTGCGTAGGGTTTCTTGCTCATCCCACCCTCCAAAAATTGTCGGGCGAGTTTGCCAGACCAATCGAGCCTGTCAACTTCCGGCTCGCCTTGCCCGGCTGGCCAAGTCAGCCTTGCGCTTTAGTTGCTTCAGCAGTTGCAATTAAGCAGTTGTTTTTATGTCTACTTTTGCCAGCAAGGTTGCTGGTGTTCAAGGCTCGGGTCGCGGATCTGCCTCTGGCTGAAATGCTCGGCACGCAGCCTTGCCTCGATGGCTTTCAGGCGGTCACGCCGCCGGCGGCTAGCTCTCCGGCGATTTCGGCCAGGTCGGTGTCGCCCGGCTTTATTCGCTGCCGGATGCCCGGTGGTCGCTAGCGCCGGCAACGGTCGATGGTTGCCGAACGGAGTGCCTGACTCGTCGATCGCCGGTTCCGGGTTGGTGCGGCGTTGCGGCTTGCGGGAGCCTTCGCAGGACTACATCCCGAGGTTGAACTAGGACTTTGGTCTGACGTCGTTTGTGCAAAAGTCCGAATCGTCAAGACATGGGTCGTGGGCCACTTCCGCAAGGCGTTGCGATTTGTGAATGTTTTCGCATCGACAATGCCGTTGGGGTTTCGGCTGGGTTCGGGCCGGTTGACCGGCATGGGGAGAATGGGATGCGCGTACCGCGCATGGGCTGCAGGCTGGTCTTGCGGGCGCTGGCGGCGCTGGCGTTGACTATCGCACCTTTTCATCTCTCGATCGACGGTCCCGTCGCTTCCAAGGCCCAAGCCGGCAAGGGCGGCAATGGCAATGGCGGCGGCAACGGCAACGGCGGCGGCAATAGCGGCGGCAACGGGAACGGTAACAGCGGCGGCGGCAGCAGCAACGGAAACAGCGGCAACAGCAACGCCGGCGGCAACGGCAAGGGTAACAGCAAAGGCACCGGCGAGAATGCCACTGTCGATCATGTCAACGCCGTAACCGGCGACAAGGTCGAAGTCGACGGCAAGAGCATCAGGGTCACGCACCCCAACGGAATGACGGAAGAAATCGAAAACGGCCGCTTCAGGATGGAGGACGCGCTCGGGCGCACCATCGTCGATAGAAGGGCAACCGCTGCCGATGTGGCGCGGCTGAAGAGTTTTTGAACGGTTTGTGAGAGCGAGGTTCTATCTGGAAGTGATCGTTTCGGGACCGAAGGTCAGCGCTGCAAAATCAGGTTGCCACCTTTTGCTTCGTCTCTTCAGTCCTTGATCATCGGTTGACAGGACTTTCGCTGCTCACCTTGCCCCCGCCTTCTGGCGGGGGTATTTTTTTGGGGTCCGCCTTGCATTCCCGCAGGGCAACCCTTGGCGCATCGCGGCTCGTTGGCGCGGTCCCGGCATTTTTCACGCGCGCTATAGTCTTAGAGAATTGCGTTGCGCTTTCCAAGAGGTTTGGTTAACGCGCCGCAACCTTGCCGCGTCCTGGCGTTGCCGTTCGTCGCGCGGGTCGCATTGCGCCGGCATTGCGACATAGGTCCGGCAGAGGCGCAAAAAAAGGTCCGAACCGGCAGGGCAAGGGTCGTGGGCCGCTTTCGCGCGCGTGCCCATGCATGGATGCTCTCCTCTTCTCAATCATGCCGGCCGCGGTCTGCCAGACCGGAGAGAAGACCGGCAGGGAGAGGAGATGCTCACACTGTCCTTGAACCGGCTGAGCCGGCTTGTCCTGGGGGCCTCGACGGTGCTGGCGCTGACGATCGCGCCTTGCCACGTCAAGCTCTATGGCGCCGCCAGGATCGTTCCTGCATTGGCCTATGCCGATGCCGGCAACGGCAATGGCGGCAATGGGAACGGTGGCGGCAACGGCAACGGCGGCGGCAATTCAAGCTCCGGCGGCGGCAACAGCAACAATAACAGCGGTAACAACAACTCAGGCAACAACAACGGCAACCGCGGCAACAGCGCCAGCCACAACAGCCACGTCAACGCGGCGACCGGAGACAAGGTCGAAATCGATGGCGACACAATCAAGGTCGTCCATCCCGACGGCATGAAGGAAGAAATCCGGAACGGCCGTTTCGAGATGGAGGATGCTCTTGGCCGAACCATCGTCGAGCGCCAGGCGACGCCCGAGGATCTGGCGCGCCTGCTGGGCTTGTGAGGGCAGGGAGCTACCCCCTTTCTGTCCCTCACGCACCCCCGTCCTGAGGACGGGGGTGACTTTTGTGAATAGATAGTGAATGGATGAATGGTGAATAGTGTTGGCGCCTATCCATTCACCATTCACTAATCTAATTCTTCTCCTTCGCCTCATGCATCAGTAGCGCCGCCTCCGTGCGGTTGCGCACGTTGAGCTTGGCCAGCACCCTGGTCATGTGATGTTTGACCGTCTTTTCCTGCAATGACAGCCTGGCGGCGACCTCCTTGTTGCTGAGGCCCTCCGCCACCAGACGCAGGATCTCCGCCTCGCGGCCGGTGAGCTGGCTGAGCGGGTCGGGCTTGCGGCTCGCCGGCTGCAAAAGGTCCGACAGCAGTCTTGCCGACAGCGTCGGCGAGACATAGCTCTGGCCAGCCGCGACCTCGCCGAGTATTTCGGCCAGCGTCTTGGAGCCGACGCCCTTCAGCACATAGCCGCGCACGCCGGTGTTGAGTGCCTGGGCGACATCGGCATTGGTTTCCGACACTGTCAGCATGACGATTTTCTGCCCGGGGTGGCCGGACAGGATCCGAGCCGCGGCGTTGAGCCCGCCGCCCGGCATGCTGATGTCGAGCAGGAGGATGTCGGGTGCGGTCGTCTGCACCAGCCTTTCGGCGTCGTCGGCGCTGGCGCCTTCGCCGACCACCGCGAAGCCGCCGATCTCGCCGAGGCTGCGCGCCACGCCCTCGCGAAACAGCGGATGGTCGTCGACAATGGCGATACGGATGGTTGCGGTCACGGCTGCTCCTCGACAGATAGTGTGATCACCAATCGCGTGCCTTGCGGGCCGGACAGTGTTTCGAACTGTCCGCCGATGCTTTCGATGCGTTCCCTCAGGCCCGCGAGCCCGAGCCCCTCGCTCCTGCTGGGATCGAAGCCAGGACCACCGTCCATCACCTCCACCATCAGCCTGCCGCCTTTCATGCCGGCCCGCACCGCCTGATCCTTGCCCTTTCCATGCCGCCACGCATTATTCAACCCTTCCTGTACGAAACGGTAAATGCTGATCTTCTCGGAAGTGCCGAGTTCCGGCAGGCGGCCGGGAAGCGTCAGCGCCACCTTGCTGCTCGTGCGCCGCTCGTGTTCCTTCACCGCCAGCGTCAGGATGTCGACTACGGCCTGCGTCTCGATCTGCGGCAGAACCAGGCCGTTGCAGATGCCGCGTATCTCGCGCATCGCTTCGCCGAGCGTCTTGTGGATGCCCGATATCTCGGCCTCGCGCAATTCGCTCGAGGCGGCTGGATCGAGCAGCAGCGGGCTGTCCATCCTGAGCGCGGCCAGCGCCACAAGCTGCGCCGGCCCGTCATGCAAGTCGGCGCCGATGCGCCTGAGATAGCGTTCATTGATGGCGGTGGCGCGGCGCGAGGCCCGCTGCACGCGCTGGCGCAGCGATGAGTTCTGCGACAGCGCCGACTGCAATTCCGTCACCTTCGCCTCGAGTGCGGTGCGTTGCGTCTCGATGGTGCGGCTGCCGCGAAAGACGATTCCGGACAACAGCGCCAATGCCGCCGCCGTGGCGCCAGCCACCACCAGCCAGGTCGACCACAGCGCCGCGTTCAGCGTTTCCTGGAAGTCGTCGGCGATCTCGTAGAACTCCGACACGGCGACGACTTCGCCCGACCAGGGTTCGCGCACCGGATTGTAGATCTCGAACAGCGGCGCGTTCACCGTTTTCTCCTCACCGGCTTCCGGGTCGTCGTCGAGGTCGTTGTATTCGGCCATGACATTGCCCGCGAAAGCCGAAATCAGGTTGTGGTTGGGCGGGAAGGTCTTGCCGATCAGCTCGGCGTCGTCGGCATAGAGGATCATGCCGTCGCGCCGCCAAAGCTTGAACGAGACCAGCCGCTTGCCGAGCGCGCCCTGGCCCAGCGTCTCGTCCAGCGCCCGCTTGACGGTGTCGCTGAGCTCGCGGCTCTTGCGCATGTCGGGCAAGAGCGGCGCGATCACGCTGTCGACATAGAGCGCCGTGGTGGCGGCGGAATTGCGCATGACGCCGTCCCGGATCTGCGAAGTCACCCAAAGCCCGACCAGCAGCATCGCGGCCAGCAACCCGACGCCGCTGGCAATGAAGAACTGCAGCGCCAGCGACAACCTGCCCCATCGCCGCAAAAATCCCCCCAAGAAAGTCCCGAACAATCGCACACCTCTCCCCTGGCTGCGAAGACTATAGACTTAGTCCGGCGTTTGCGACATCGACCTTGGTGTGGGCCACGCGGGAGCGACCGTTGGCATCGTGCAGTCTCTTGGTGCGACGCAATGCGGTCACTCCGGGCTGCTTCAGCTTCCGCCCCGGGCGCTGGCGAAACGGTTCGGGAAGCCCTGGGAGGTGACGTCCGTCAAATGGACGAGACGGGCCGATGGCTGGCATGCCGGCTCATCCCTTCGTGGGCTACGCACTCAGGCTTAATTGAGTGATTGCTAATATGTTTGTAGGGTCCGTGGCGCGGCGGGCGTGCGACACCCGAACCCGCAGTGGCCGGTGCGGCTTGCCCCCCGAAGCCCAAGCCCCAAGCTGCGCCGGCCATTATGGCGGGGTGCTTCGCCCAGTGAATTCCTTGCCGGGTTCGCTTTGTGCCGTTCGCTCGATGAACAGCTTGGCATGTTCGGCCCAATCGGCCGCCGTGACGCCATGCTCACGGGCCGATTTCTGGAAAGCCTCGCGCAGAAGGTCGAGGTCGAAGGCCGAAAGCCGCTTGTTGTCCGATACCTGATTGCGCGCCACCGCTACCCCCCGGAAGCGAGTCATATACTTCTCTATATCTTTCATATGCCCCGCGAGTTGGGGCTTTCAAGCGCATGTCCTGACTTCTTTTGGGTGCAATTACGTCCCGTGGGCCGGTATCACTCACCGTTGGCCGCGCCGGATGGCTCGGTGCGATCTGCTTGCCGCCGGACATCCGCCCGGTCCGGCTGGCTGGGTCCTCAAGGAAATGCTAATATTGATCGCGCCGATGCAAGCATTTGCAGCTTCGCGCGGCCAGTGGCGGCGGTTGCCGTCGAGGGGACGGCCTGCGGATCGCAATGATAGGAGCGGGCGGCATCGGCGGCTATGTCGGCGCCAGGCTCGCCGAGGCGGGAGGCGACGTCAGCTTCATTGCTCGCGGTGCCCACTTGCAGGCAATGCGCGAGGGCGGCCTGCGGATTCAAAGCGACATCGGCAACATCTTTCTGGCCGATGTGTGCGCGAGCGACGCGCCGGCCGATATCGGTCCCGTCGATCTCGTGATCTTCGCGGTCAAGCTCTACGACAGCGAGAAGGCCGCCGGCGCGCTCGGACCGCTCGTCAGCGGGAAAACGCGCGTCGTGACGCTGCAGAACGGCATCGACAGCGTCGGCATTCTCCGCCGCCATATTCCCGGCGACAGCGTCATTGGTGGCGCCACCTATCTATCCGGCTTCATCAAGCAGCCGGGAGAAGTCGTCCACGCCGGCGGGCTGCCTCACATTCTCGTCGGCGGGCATGGCGATCCTCTCATCAAGGATCTTCAGGCGCTATGCGATCGCGCTATCGGGCTGGAGCTGAAGCCGGTTGCCGACATCGACAATGTGCTGTGGGAGAAGTTCGTGACATTGGCTGCCTTCTCCGGCGGAACGTCGCTGATGCGCTCGGGGATCGGTCCGATCCTCGACGACCCCGAGGCGCGTATCTTCATCGAACAGCTGCGCGATGAGGGAATAGCGATTGCCGCGGCGGCCGGCCATCCGCTGGCCGAGGGGTTCGAAGGACGCGTCACGACCAGATGGTCCGCATTCCCCCCGCATGTGAAATCGTCGATGGCCAACGATCTCGAAAGAGGGAAACCGATCGAGGTCGCCTGGCTGTCCGGGCGGATGCACGAGCTGGGCATCAAGTTCGGCATAGCGACCCCTGGCCACACGGCGGTCTTCCGCGCCTTGCATCTCCACGCAGCCGGTGCCGTCCCCTAGCGGCATCCCATCGACCTTCCATGGAGGGCGTCATGACATCGAGCGAAGGCATGCCGGTGACGACAGGGAGCGAGGCAACAGGCTCCCAAAATATGTTCAACCAGGAGCTCGAGACCTACCGCAGGATCGTGGCGGCGAACCTGATGTTCCATCGCGAGGTCTATCGCCTGCTGCGCGACGTGCTCACGGAGCTTGCGCCTGCGTCGTTCCGGTTTCTCGACATTGCCTGCGGCGATGCCGGCGCCTCGGCCGCGACGTTGAGGACGACCACGATCGGCAATTATGTCGGCATCGATTTGTCCGAAGCATCGCTGCGGCTTGCGGCGCGAGAGCTCGATGTCCTGCCTTGCCCCGTTGAGCTGCGCTGCAGCGATTTCGTGCATGCGATGGCGAAGTGGTCGGAACCCGTCGACGTGATCTGGATCGGCATGTCGCTGCACCACTTGTCGAGCGAGGGCAAGGCCCGGCTGATGCGCAACGTCCGCAGGGCCCTGGGAGGGATGGGCCTGTTCGTCATATGGGAGCCCGCTTTGTTCGAGGGAGAGGATCGCGCTGCCTGGCTCGCGCGCTTTTCCTTGCTGCGCGATGAATGGTCGGCCGTCTCCGACGAGGAGTTCGCCGCCATGGAACGGCACATGCTTCTGGCCGATTTCCCGGAAACCGCAGCGAGATGGCTCGGCATGGGGCGCGAAGCCGGCTTTTCCCATGCGGAGGAGATATTCGTGATGCCGAACAGAATGGGTAGGATGTTCCGGTACTGGAACTGACCAAGGGCGCGCGATGATGGCATCCAAACTGAAGCCGGACGACATTGAACCGGGTGATGCGCCGGTTCCCTCGGCAATCGAGCTTGTCGGCCGCTGGGGGCGGCTGCGGCCGCTCGACGCCGCGCGCGACGCGGCAAGGCTCTATCCGCTCTCGCATGACGAGCACACGCAGGCCACCTGGATCGACATGAAGGTGGGGCCGTTCGCCACCGAGCGGGCCTTCGCCGAACATGTCGCCGCCCTGGTGGCGGATCCGAAGCGCGCCTTCTTCGCCGTCGACGGTCCCGACGGCGGGCCACTCGGCTGGCTCTGCCTGATGGAGGCAAGGCCCGCGCATCATGTCGTCGAGCTTGGCTACGTACTCTACACGCCGCCGCTGCAGCGCACCCGGCTCGCCACCGAGGCGCTCTATCTCATCCTGCGCCACGTCTTCGACGATCTCGGCTACCGGCGGCTGGAATGGACCTGCACCTCGACCAACCAGCGCTCGCGCAGGGCGGCAGACCGTCTCGGCTTCGTCTATGAAGGCATGCTGCGCGAGGGCCTGTTCCTGAAGGGCGAGCCGCGCGACATCTGCATGTATTCGATGCTTTCCAGCGAATGGCCGGCCCGCCGCGCCGCCTTCGAGGCCTGGCTCGATCCCGCGAACTTCCGCGATGGGCGGCAGGTCTGGTCGCTGACCGAAATACGCTCGGCTGCCGGCCATGATCCTGTCGAGCCGGCGGATCCGCCGCTGCCGGTCTGACGGAAAACCCTTGCCGGTGACGATGCCGGTTTCGTGCTAATCAACTCAGTGGTTTCGCATGCAGGGGGCAGGCCTATGAAGGCGCTCGAAATCTCCAACCAGGACTTGTCGCGGCTGGCGGACGAGGCGATGGACCTCGCCCGGACCTACTGGGCCTCGCTCGACGACCGTCCGGCCTATCCGTCGACCAGCGGCAAAGAGACGACGGAGCTCTTCTCGCGGCCCTGGGCCGAGGAGGGCAGGGGTGGGGATGTCCTGCACGACTTCAAGCTGATCGCTGCGCATGCGCGACCATCGACCGGCAGGTTCTTCGCCTACGTGCTCGGTTCGGGCGAGCCGGTGGGCGCGGTAGGGGAATTGCTGGCGGCGGTGCTCAATCAGAACGTCACCTCGTGGCGATCGGCTCCGGCGGCGACGTCGATCGAGCACGCCGTCGTCGGGTGGCTGGCGCAGGCGGTCGGCTGCGCCGGGTTCACAGGCAGCCTTTGCGGCGGCGGCTCGGCGGCAAACCTGATGGCGCTGGCGATGGCGCGTGAAGCAAAGCTGCCGGCCAACGAAACGGGAGTGCGCGGCGGTGTCATCTATGCGTCCGAGCAGGTGCACATGTCCATTCCCAAGGCGGTGGCGCTGCTCGGCATCGGCAGGTCCAACCTGCGGCTGGTCGCCGTCGACGATCAGTTCCGGATGCGGCCAGATGCCCTCCAGGCAGCCATCGCCGCCGATCGCGCGGCCGGACGAAACCCGATCGCGATTGTCGCCACGGTCGGCACCATCGTCTCCGGCGCCATCGATCCGCTGCCCGAGATCGCCGACGTCGCCGGGCGCGAGGACCTATGGCTGCATGTCGACGGCGCATATGGCGTACTGGCCGCCCTGGCCCTGCCGGAGCGGCTCAATTCGCTGGCGCTGGCGGATTCGCTTTCGCTCGACGCGCACAAATGGCTCTATCAGCCGCTCGACTGCGGTTGCCTGCTGCATCGCCACCCGGACATCGCGCGCAAGACGTTTTCGCACAGCGACGACTATGTCGGCCTGCTGAGTCAGGATCCGACGGAAGGTTTCGCCTTCTTCGAGGAATCGTTCGAGCTGTCGCGGCGTTTCCGCGCACTGAAGCTTTGGCTGTCGCTGCAATATCACGGGCGCCGCGCCTTTCGCGACGCGATCGCCGAGGACCTGCGCCATGCAAGGCTGCTGGCGGAGGCGGTCGAGGCGCATCCGGAGCTGGAGCTTCTGGCGCCGGTGGCGCTCAGCGCGGTCTGTTTCCGCCATCGCGCCAAGGACAACAGGGCGATCCTGAGACGCGTGAATGCCCGCGGTCGCGTCTATCTGTCGAACGCGACGGTCCGCGACCAGTTCGCGCTCAGGGCGTGCTTCGTCAACCACCGCACGACGGACGGCAATGTGTTGGAAATCGTCTCGGAGGTGATCACGGCGGCCGGCGAAGTGAACGATTGAGGTAAGGTTCGCCGGTCGACGATAATCTCACTCGACGAAGCCGAACCTGTCGACGTCGAACAGGCCCATGTCGGTCAGCTTGAGATGCGGGATGACCGGCAGCGCCAGGAACGCCACCTGCAGGAACGGCTCAGGGATCGTGCAGCCGATCGCGCGTGTGGCCTCGCGCAACTGGTGCAGTGCATGGGTGACAGTCTCGAAGGAGTCGAGGCTCATAAGCCCGGCCAGCGGCAGCGCCAGCTCGGCGGTGATGACGCCATTGTCGGCCACCGCCATGCCGCCGCCCATCGCGATAAGCCGGTTGACCGCCACCGCCATGTCGGCGTCGGTGGCGCCGACCACGGTGATGTTGTGGCAGTCATGGCCGATCGAGGAGGCGATGGCGCCGCGCTTGAGGCCGATACCTCGCACAAAACCCTTGCCGATATTGCCGTTCCTGCCGTGCCGCTCGACCACGGCGGCCTTGAGGATGTCGGCTTTGGGATCGGCCTGCAGGGACTGGTCGAGGACGGGCAGGGCGGCGTCCTCGCGGAAGGTGATGATGAGGCCGGGCTTGATCGCGATCACCGGCGTCTGGTTGCGGCCGGCCCTGGCCTCGACACGGAAGGCGTCCGCCGTGACCGGCCTCGCCTTCACCGAGCCGAGGCCGACCGGCGCCACCGTCCGCCGCGTCTCGAACAGCGCCGGGCTCACCAGCCGGCCGCCCGCGATGACGTCGCTGACGCGGCAGTCCTCGAGGTCGTCGAGCAACGCGATGTCGGCCCGCCAGCCGGGTGCCACCAGGCCGCGGTCGGTGAGACCGAAGATGCGGGCAGCCGAATGGCTGGCGGCGCGGTAGACGTGATGCAGCGGCCGGCCCTTGGCGATCAGCCGCCGGATCGAGGAATCGAGATGGCCCTCCTCGGCTATGTCGAGCGGATTGCGGTCGTCGGTGCAGAGCGCGACGAAGCTCGACGTGTCGGCGTCGAGGATCTCGGCCAGCGCGTCAAGGTCCTTGGAGGCCGAGCCCTCGCGGATCAGGATCGCCATCCCCTTGGCGAGTTTTTCGCGCGCCTCGGCGGCGGTCGTGGTCTCGTGGTCGGTGCGGATGCGCGCCGCCAGATAGCCGTTGAGCCGCTGGCCCCTGAGCAGCGGCGCGTGGCCGTCTATATGGCCGTCGGAAAAGGCGTCGAGCTTGGCGATCATGCCTTCGTCGCCGGCGAGCACGCCGGGAAAATTCATCACCTCGGCAAGCCCGACCACCTTGGGGTGGGAACGGAAGGGAATGAGATCCTCCGCTTCCAGCCGCGCGCCCGAGGTCTCGAACGTCGTCGACGGCACGCAGGACGACAGGTTGACGCGCACGTCGAGGATGGTCCGCTCTGCGCAGTCGAGGAAATAGCGGATGCCTTCGACTCCCAGCACATTGGCGATCTCATGCGGGTCGCAAAGCACGGTGGTGACGCCATGCGGCAGCACGCAGCGGTCGAATTCGAGCGGGCTGACCAGCGAGGATTCGATGTGGAGATGCGTGTCGATGAAACCGGGCACGGCGAAGCGGCCGCGACCGTCGATTTCCTCGGCCGCCTGATAGCGCGCATGGGTGCCGACGATGCGGTCGGCGACGATGGCGATATCGGTTTCGCTCACCGTGCCGGTGACGACATCGAGCAGCCGCACGTTGCGGACCACCAGATCGGCGGGCACCTCGCCGGAGCCGGCGCGGATCATGCGGGTCAGCAGTGTCTTCGAATCCATCGGGTGCTCGCTCGGGTGGGATGCTCGTCCACGCTCGGCTGAAGTGCTGAAGCGGTCAAGGGCCGATCAGCAGAACGCGGACATGACGATGAGCAGGTCTGTCATATGGAAGGCTGAGGCCTGCGCAGAGCGCTGCCATGAGGCTGGCCGTAGTGATCCTGATGCAACCGGAAGCAACCTTTTGACGCGCAAAATGCAATGGCCTGTTGCATTTCGGCCATACGTCTGTTCACGAATACGTGATATCAGCTACTCCGATATTAGCTACCTTTAATATTGGTCCGGGGGGATCTCATGCATTTCGTATCGTCGGCGAAAGCCGCGTTTGCTGCTGCTTGCCTCGCGAGCGTGGCGCTTCCAGCCATGGCCAGCGACTGGTCGGGTTTCTATGTCGGCGGCGGCGCGTCCTTCCGCAAGCACAAGGTCGACTTTCCGAACGGCATGGACCGGGTGATCATGGACGACACCACCGCGCCGGGCATCAGGCATTTCGAGAAGACCCCCGATCTCTCCCATGAGGGCAATACGGTCGACGGGCATGTGCTGGGCGGTTATCTCTTCCAGAAGGACCGCTTCGTGTTCGGTGCCGAGGCCGATTACGAGATCGGGTCCAGCTTCTCGGACGGTCGCACGCCAGGCATCCCGGCCTGTGCCAATGAGCCCGTCTTCACCACCGGCCATTTCGGCTGCGTGGGTCTCTCGACCTTCTTCGACGACGTCAAGACGCTCGGCCATGTGCGCGGCATCGCCGGCGTCGAGATCACGCCGAGCCTGCTCGGTTTCGTCGCCGGCGGCCTCGCCATCGGCAAGAGCCCGGAGACGATCGGCGCCAGCGCCGGCGGCATGATGGCCTCTCCGCCGAGCACGCCGCTGATCGGTGCCGCCACCGTCCAGAGGTCCAACATGGCCGAGACCATCTATGGCTGGACCATCGGCGGCGGCCTACAGTCAAGGTCGGGCACGGCTTCCGGCTGCGCGGCGAATATATGTACGACAAGTACAAAGGGCACGACATCGCCGTCGGCGGTGCCGGCTTCGGCGGAACCATCGGCGAGCTGACCACCAACTCCTTCACCAGTCCCGGCAACCGCGTCGACTATTCCAGCCACACGGTGCGTCTGGCGGCCATCTATTCCTTCTCGGAAACCGACGATCCGGCCGAGCAGCCCGACTATCTGAAGAGCGACTGGTCGGGCGCCTATTTCGGCGGCGGCCTCTCGATGAGCCGCCACAAGGTGGGTTTCCCCGACGCCACCAACTTCCTCAACATGACCAACAACGTCACACAGGGCTCGCTGCGGGTCGAGCCGTCCAACGAATTCGAGGGCGATTCGACCGGCGGCCATCTTCTCGCCGGGTACCAGCACCAGTTCGGGCGTTTCATCTTCGGCGCCGAGGGCGACGTCGAGCTGAACAACGTCTTCGATCACCCGAGGGGCCCCGGTGGCCCGGCCTGCCTGACGCAGCTCATCAATTTCCAGCAGCTCGGCTCGGGCCATGCCGAATGTATCGGCACCCAGCTGATCTTCTCCGACGTCAAGTCGCTCGGCCATGTCAGGCTGAAGGCGGGCTATGAGGTCACGCCCGCCCTGATGGCGTTCGTTTCGGGTGGCCTGGCCATTGGCAGGAGCCCCGACCAGATCGGCGCCGGCGCCTTCGGCTTCGTCGCCAACTCGCCGAGCTCGCCGCTGCTTGGCGCCGCCACCGTGCTTAGATCCAACATGGCCGAGACCGTCTACGGTGCCTCGATCGGCGGCGGCCTGGAGATGAAGGTGAGCGAGAACCTGCGACTGCGCGGCGAATATCTCTACGACAAGTACAAGTCGCTGGACATCGCCGTCGGCGGCGCCGGCTTCGGTGGCACCATCGGCGACATCACCACCAACTCCTTCGTCAGCCCCGGCACAAAGGTCGACATGTCCAACCAGACAGTGCGACTGACGGCCATCTATCAGTTCTAGAAGCAATACCAGGAAAAGTGCGTAGCGGTTTTCCGTCCGGAATTGTGTAAGTCAAATACTGGAGCCGCGCCGCTCCAGCCGGAAAGGCGGGCGCAATTGACGCGCGGGGCTTGTTGCGGCCGCATTTCGCGGTCACACTCCGGCCATGCCTTCGGGGCGCGCGACGGACCGTCCCAAATCGAATGACGGACAATTCCCGTCGAGGCCGGCCGCCATGCCATGCCGGCCTGACCGGATCCCCGACCGCCTCGCGCCGCATGCCGATGTCTGCGGCGGATGACCCTCGAAGGCAATCGCGGCCGCTCAGCTGACGTCGCAACGCAACCCGTCTCCCCGGGCAAGCGCAAGCTTTGCCCCCGGGAAACTCGTGGGGCTAGAGGCCTGTTCCTGCGGGTTCCGCTGAAACCAAAGCAAGACGCGAGGTCAAACGCGATGCATCCGATGCCCAGCCGGATTCCGGTGTCCATCATCATCCCGAACTACAACTACGCGCGCTTCCTGGAACGCAGCGTCGACAGCGCGCTCGGCCAGGACCATGACGATGTCGAGGTCATCGTCGTCGACGACAGATCGAGCGACGGTTCGGCGGCGGTCATAGAATCCTATGGCGACTCCATTCGCGCCTGCCTGCGGCCAAGGAATGGCGGCCATGCCGCCGCCTTCAACACCGGCTTTGCGGCAAGCTCGGGCAGGATCGTGCTGTTCCTCGACGCCGACGACTATCTCTACCCTGACGCCGTCTCCAGGATCGTCGACGCCTGGGATCCGGCGACCGCCCAAGTGCAGTCGCGGCTGCACATCGTCGACGAAGAACAGCACGTCAAGGATGTCTTCCCGCCGCCGGAACTTCCCTTCGACGACGGCGACGTGGTGCCGAAGCTGCTGCACAAGGGGCGCTACCAGACGACGGTGACCAGCGGGCTCGCCTTCGACCGCTCGACGCTGGAGACCATCATGCCGATTCCCGAAGCCGATTTCCGCCAGGGCGCCGATGGCTATCTGGCGACGCTGGCCCCGCTCTACGGCCAGGTACAGTCGATCGAGGAATGCGTCGGCGCCTACCGCATCCACGGCGCCAACCATTCCGTCTTCGGCGCCAAGCTTGCCGAGCGGGCGCGCTGGCGGGTGGCGCATGATTTCCACCGCATGGCGGCGCTGTCCGGCCAGGTCTCCGGCGTCGGCCTGGCGGTCGAGCCGTCCGAGACCGTCCTTCACGATACGCTTCATCTGGAGGAGCGGCTGGCCTCGCTCTGCGCCGACAGGGACCGGCACCCGGTGGCCAATGATTCCAAACTGGCGCTTGCCGCGCACGGCGCCGTCGCCAGCCTCGAAATGACGGCCTCGCTCAGGCGCCGAGCCATGCTCGCCGCCTGGTTCCTGTCCGTCGGCATGCTGCCCGGAAAGATGGCGCTCGCCGTGCTGTCCTGGAAGCTCGACGCCGCCTCGAGGCCGGCCTTCCTGGCGCGCCTCGCCAAAACCATCCGCCAGGCGATGGGGTAGGGGCGGCAGAAACGGCGCGGCAAGATCATGCCGGCGGTTCTGCGGCCCACATGGCGTGCTGTCGCTGATCTGGCAAGACCCGCGGCGGCGGCAGACGGCCCTTACTTCAGCGCGATGCTCATGCCGCTGAGATCGGCATTGATTTGCAGGCCGACCTGCTTGCCTGAGAGTTCGAGTTGGGCGCCCCTGTCATTGGTCATGACGATGACCTGGGCGCCTTTGCCGAGCGCCCCGCCACCGCCTGCCGCACCGTAGACTCCGGTCACGTCCCGGGCGCGGCGAATGTGGCGCACGGTGCCGTGGAAATAGGTCTTGGAAGCCCCGAAGGCGAGGCCGCCCGAGACAGCGCCGACCGAGATGGGATAACGGCGACCATGGAAGGTGAGGGTGCCTTCGCCTCCGGCACCGCCGATGAAGAAGGCCGCCTTGTAGATGGCGAAGCGGATCGTGCCGTTGTCGGCATGCGCGACGCTGGCGACGCTGACTGCCCCGGCGGCGATGACGGCAACCGCGACTGAACGAATTCCGGACGAAATGTTCATGATGAGAACTCCTCATGATCGCCGCTTGCCCGGCCGGACCGGGCTCGTCAGCGTCGTATCAAGGTTACTGCTGAACAGTCTCGCTCCTCATTGGTTCCAGGCACGCCGCCTAAATCTGGCTGCGAGCGGTCGGCCACGGCTAACCGGCCCAGACAGGAAGGCGCGGCGCTGGTCCGCGCCGTCTCGTCTAAGAAACGCTTAAGATGTGACCGCCCTTGTTAACCATCGATTAACTATCCGGTCGCCTTTAATTGGATGTTGGAGCATACTGTTTTGGTAGCGAACAAGAGAGCGATTGCCCCTCAAGCGCGACTGTCACTTTGTCGGTGCGCGAGATGAGGAACTAGAAAAGCAGCGGAACACCGTTGTCTCCCGGGGAGGCGCCATCATCAGCGTTGATGAGGAGCGCCAAATGCAGATCGAAGAAGCAGTCAGTGCAGCGACAGCCGACGCCAGCGCGCTTCTGTCCTGTCTCGGCCAGCCGGTCGTCGCCTACCATGTCACGGAAATCATGCGGGAGACGGACGCCGCGCACGCGCGGGCGATGCAGCTCGCCTTGATGCGGCGAAGCATCGAGGCTCTCGTCGACGATGGCCTGGAGAACGTCGAAGCCGAACGATTTGCATCGCAGTTCCATGGCCGGATTGGTTTGACCTGGGAACTTTTGCACCCGTCCAGCGGCGCATCGCACTGATCTCGACCAGGCCGGTGTCGATGCCGGCTCTGCCGCCTGCGGGCTATCTCTTCCGGTAGACGCTGATGTGGCGCCAGCTGCGGGCGTCAAACGGTTCGCGCTTCCAGCCGCCATATCGCTGCTCGAGCTTCAGCCCGGCGCATCTCGCCATCAGGTCGAATTCGGGCGGATAGGCCAGCCGCAGCCTGAGCGGAACCATGCGGACCATATCATTGCCGATATCGATGTGTGACAGGT
The DNA here is from genome assembly GCF_049887195.1 of Mesorhizobium abyssinicae. Classification (NCBI taxonomy): domain Bacteria; kingdom Pseudomonadati; phylum Pseudomonadota; class Alphaproteobacteria; order Hyphomicrobiales; family Phyllobacteriaceae; genus Mesorhizobium; species Mesorhizobium abyssinicae. Next base: position 2,871 of record NZ_JARAKC010000002.1, on the reverse strand, counting down.
CGAGCACCTGACTGACCGGATCATATCTGCACGCCGCGATGTGGACCGATCCGGTGCCGGGATGTGAGACTTCGACGAAGCCGCCGTCGTCCCGCTTCGGCGCCGTGGGGACCCGGCATTCGAGCAGGAAAACGCCATCCTCATCAAGGTGCCGGGCCGCATTCTCGAAGCACTTGACCTGACCGTCCTGGGTGATCACGTTGCCGATCGAATTGAACACCAGATATACGACGCCGTAGCGGCGACCCATGTCGACCGCCGTCATGTCGCCATTGACGACCTCGATCTCCGATCCGCCCGGCTTCTCCCGCAGTACCTCGATCATGTCGGGCGAAAGTTCGATGCCGTCGACCCTCAGGCCGACGGCTGCCAGCGGCAGGGCGATCCGTCCTGTGCCGACCGCAAGCTCCAGGCAGTCGCGTTCACCCGCGATCTCCTTCAGGAATTGAACGGTCTCATCCTCGTCGCCGCGCAGCTCATCGTCGTAGCGCTTCGCAACGTCGCCGCGAAAGCTGTCTTCAGGCCTGAACCCTTCCATGTCGTATTCTCCGGTAACCGCCGCACCCCGCAAGGATGTGCAACGCCTCCGGCAAGCCTCGCGTTCCCGTGGAAATTCGCCAGGTGCTTCCCCGCATTTGAAGTCTGGACTTCATGTGAGAGAAGCATCTCCGCGATCGCCGTCGATGCTCGGACATATGTAACATCCCAAGATTGAGATATATTGCTGCCGCGTCCTTGGTCGGACGTTCGTGGAAGGGGGCACGACATGCAGGCAGTGCCGATATCGCATCCGGGGGAGCAACCTGCGGTCGGGACCATATCCTCCCTGACCGGATCCTCCCCGACCTTGTCATCCTTTACCGGCTATCCGGCCGCCGTGCTGTGCTGGCTTCTGTCGGCTGGCGTCTATATCGCGGCCAAATGGGTGGCGCCGGAAATGCCGCCCTGGGGGCTCTGCTTCTGGCGGCTGACGCTCGCCTGCGCCATCCTGCTGCCGATCGTGCATCGCCACCACGGCGCGATGATAACGCTGCTGCGGGCGCGGTCGCTGGAGATCGTCGCCGTCGGCGCCATCGGCCTCACGCTCTGCCAGGGCATGATCTATCGCGGCCTCAACGAGACCGATGCCAGCACCGCAGGCATCATCATGGCGCTGTCGCCAGTCATGACGATGGTGCTCGCCCGTTTCGTGCTTGGCGAGCCGCTCGGGCTTTGGAAGTCGCTTGGCGCGCTGGCCGCCCTTGCCGGGATGCTGGTGATCGTCGCGCATGGCGACCTGACGGCGCTGCTTCGCCTGAGCTTCAGCCCCGGCGAATTGTGGATCGTCGGCAGCGCGTTCTGCTGGGCCCTCTACACCGTGCTCGTGCGGCGCGCCAAATTCGGCATCGAGCTCCTGCCGTTGGTCGTGCTCCTGTTGGGGGCAGGCGCGCTGGTCGCCTTGCCTTTCCATTTGTGGGAATTGTTCAACGACGAACGCTCCGCCATGAATGGCGACGGCTTGCTGGCACTTGCCTATCTGGCGGGCCCGGGCGGCGCCTTGATGTACTATCTCTACAACCGAAGCGTGGAAACGCTCGGCGCGAGCAGGGCGAGCATGCTGCTCTACCTGCAAACCGTGTTCGTCGCCATACTCGCCTACCTGCTGCTCGGCGAGAGCCTGCATGACTACGATCTCGTTGGCGCGGCCTTCATTGTCGCCGGGATCGTGCTCGCCACCGTGGTCAAGCCCGGCGCAATTCCAGGAAAGGCGTGAGGCGGTTCCCGTCCGCAATCGCGCAAAACCCAAGCCGATCCCGCCCGCATAGGGTGGCTGCGGCCCGCGCCTCAAAAAATCTGATAGCCTGTGTCGGACTGGCCGGGCCCCGCCCGTCCTTGGGGCATCGGACAGCAATCAGAAAGGACATTCGATATGCCGAGCACCGTACGTTTGCACCGCGTTCTGGCGACCAAGCCGGAGAAGGTCTACCGCGCATTCACGGAAGCGGACGCGCTGGCGAAATGGCTTCCGCCGAACAGTTTCACCTGCACGGTGCACAGCTTCGACGCAAAGGTCGGCGGCACGTTCAAAATGTCCTTCCGCAACTTCACGACGGGCGACAGTCATTCTTTCGGCGGCGAGTATCTCGAACTCGTTCCGGGCGAGCGCCTGCGCTACACCGACAGGTTCGACGATCCCAACCTTCCGGGCGAGATCCAGGTCACCGTGATCCTGAAGAAGGTATCGTGCGGCACCGATCTCGATATCACGCAGGCCGGCATCCCGGACGCCATCCCGGTCGAGGCCTGCTATCTCGGCTGGCAGGAGTCGCTCCGCAACCTGGCAAAGCTCGTTGAGCCCGAGATCAATCAGTAGGCGCTTAAAGCCGCCGGGCACGAAAGCTGGAAAGAAGAATTGATGGCGCCGAGGCCGAAACTGCTGATCTCCCCCCTTTGTGGGCAGGGCTATCGCATATGGGTTAGCGCCTGGATGAGATAGTCGTCGTTCCACGCGCATTTCTTGATGCGGTGGCTGATGGGGACTTTGTCGGCATCGGCTGCCTGGAGGACGTTTCTGGCGATGCGGGTGAGGATTGCGGTGTTGGCCGGAGCATGGTCCTTGCGGGCTCGGGATTGATCTTCGCCCAGATGAACGTCGAGCACCCAATGCAGCCCGTTCTCGATCTGCCAATGCGCCCTTGAGAGGTCGAGGGCTTGCTGTGGCGACAGCAGTGTCGAGGCCATGAACAGGCGCGTCAGCGGTTCGCCCTGATCGCGCCGGCTGGAGATGCGGATGAAGGCTTTATGGCCAGGCATCAGCGGCTCGGCAGCGGCCACGACCTCTGCCTGCCGCCACTCGTCGCGGCCATGGCTGGTCTCGGTCCGCTCCGCGAC